>NZ_JBXAGS010000024.1:0-99675 GCF_058794355.1 Cupriavidus sp. GW823-FHT07B10 | reverse complement strand
ACAGGTCCGTGAAACAGCTCCGCGCCGATGATAGTGCGGATTCCCGTGTGAAAGTAGGTCATCGCCAGGCTCTTATTTTGCAGAACCCCCAGCCCCAAAAGGCTGGGGGTTTTTGCTTTGGCGCGGCACAAACGCCCGGGGGTCGGCGCAGGCACGCATGTCCTCGTTGTTTTCATGCCGCATCGCGGGTCGCCGAGCATTCCGGGACTGTCCGCCTTCTGCTATGGTCGACACCCAAGTGCCCACATGCGGCACGAAGGCGGTTGCAACGCGTGTTTGCAGCAAGTAGTGAGCAATAGCCGGACCCTTGCCAACAGAGCAGGTCCGGATTCGGGTTCCGAGGGGTTACATGACGGCCAAGGTGTTTCGGCTGGTTTTGACTGGCGCCGCCGGCGCGCTGCTGCTGGCAGGATGCGCATCTACTCCCCCTGTTTCCGCGGTTCCTCCGGGTGACACGGCCGCTGTGGCCGGCACTTCCGCGATCGATTGCCAGGCATTCGCCAGGCGCATGGCCGCGTACGAGGCAGCGCAGACGGATCCGGCGGTGACTGCCATATCGTCGCCCGACCCGCTGGCTGCCGCCAACACCAGTGCGGCGGAAGCCGAGGCGGGTGATGACGGCGAAGTCGCCGATGCCGCGCCGCCGCCGACCCTGGTCACGCTGCCGTTGTTCTCGGTGTCACCGCATCGCGACCAGTTGCCGGTCGGCTGGCAGCCTTGGACCATCAACCGCAACAAGACGCCCACCCGTTATTCGATGGCAGAGGTCGACCAGCGCGTGGTCGTCCATGCGAAGGCCGAGAGTTCGGCCTCCGGCCTGTATGTCCCGCTGCGCGATCGCGATGCCGGCATGCTGCGCTGGACCTGGAAGACCAGCGGCATTATCCGCAACGCCGACAACAGCCACGGCCCGCGCGAGGATTCGCCGTTGCGCCTGTTCGTCGCCTTCGATGGCGACAAGGGTGCGCTGCCCTTGAAAGACCAGCTGATGTACGAGATGGCGCGGCTGACCACCGGCCGCGAAATGCCCTACGCCACGCTGATGTACATCTGGGGCGGACGGCGCGCGGAAGGCTCATTGGTGAAGAACCCGCACACCGACCGGGTACGCATGATCGTGGTGGATAGCGGCATGAAGCACGCCAATGAGTGGCGTTGCCATGAGCGCGACCTGCGCGCCGACTACCGCAAGGCCTTCGGGACCGACCCCGGCCCGGTCATCGCCGTGGGCATCATGACCGATACCGACAACACCAAGAGCAAGGCCGAGTCCTGGTACGGCGACATCGCGCTGGACTGAAGCGCCCCGGCGGCGCCTTCAGCCGCCGATAGGCTCGGCCAGCGCGAGCACCGCGAACGAGGCCAGCCAGTGCGTGGACACATACTCGCCCTCGACCGCCTGCGGCAGCGATGCCTCGAGATGATCGGACCATGCCCGGATGGCCAGCGGCCGCAGCGGCTCGGGCAGGGCGGGCTCCAGCATGCGCCAGCACCAGGCGCGCGAAAGGTTGAGCCCGTCCAGGTGCGAGGTCTTGGGGTCGCTGCGATTGGTCACTTCGACCGGCGTCAGCCAATTAGCCAGTTCCGCCTGCCCCGGCACGAACAACTCCCACCATTCTGAAAACGCGCAGCCGTCCATCACGGCGTGCATCAGCACGGCTTCGGTCAGCCCGCCGGACAGGAATTCATCGCCGCCGGGCTCATATCGCGCCGGGTATTTCTGATCATGTCCGAACCAGCGGTGGGCGCGCCGCACGATGGCGCGCCGCAAGGTGAAGTCCTGGTGTGTGCGCGCATAGGCCATGGCCATGACCAGGGCGAAGGCGCTGTTGTAATGGGTGCCGGTGCGCACCGGGAATACCGCTGCATCCAGGAAATCCGCCAGTTGCCGTGACAGGTGCGATGCCAGCGGCGCGCATGCCTCGGCCCAGGTGGCTGCCTGGGCGTCCTGCCGCGCCAGCGCCAGCAACTCCGCCTGCAGTTTCAGCATCCAGCCCCAGCCATAGGGGCGTTCGAAGGTGCGCGAAAGGGGCTGCTGGAAGTAGGCCAGTTCGACCGCAATGTGCTCTGGACGCAGCTGGGCGTCCAGCGTTGCGCGGATGCGGGGCGCCTCCTCCTGGTCCGGCGACAGCGCCAGCAGCCGCACCAGCAACCAGTGCATGTGCACGCTGGAGTGCCAGTCGTAGCTGCCGCAAAAGACCGGATGCCTGGCCGACGGTTCGGCCAGGTCACCGGCGCTGGCCATCATGTGGTCCAGCTTGTACGGATAGCGGCGCAGGATATTGTCCAGCGCCACGCGCGCGAAGCTGCGCGCTGTCTCGCGATCCAGCGCCAGGCGGCCCATCGCGGATGCTCCCCAGTTTTTTTATCGTTGTGCTGTGCTCAGGTGCGTAACGTCACGCAGGCGCCAGCCACTTTTCCACCAGCCGCACGAAGAACGTCGAGCCCACCGGCAGCAGTTCGTCGTTGAAATCGTAGCTCGGGTTGTGCAGCATGCAGGGCCCGATGCCATGGCCGGCGTCGCGATGGCCGCCGTCGCCGTTGCCCAGGAACAGGTAGCAGCCCGGCTTGTGCTGCAGCATGAACGAGAAATCCTCGGCGCCCATGGTGGGCTCGACATTGCTGTCGACGTTGTCCGCACCGACCAGTTCCGCGGCGACCGCGGCCGCAAAGCCGGTCTCGGCCTCGCTGTTGATGGTCGGCGGATAGTTGCGGTGGAATTCGTATTCGATGGTGCAGTCGAATGCCGCCGCCACCGCGCGCGCCACTTCTTCCATGCGCCGTTCGATCAGGTCCAGCACCGGCACCGTGAACGTGCGCACCGTGCCGCCGATCCAGGCCTGGTCCGGCACGATATTGGTGGCGTCGCCTGCGTGGAACTGCGTGACCGAGATCACCGCGGTATCGATCGGGCGCTTGTTGCGCGTGATGATGCCCTGCAGCGCCGACACGATCTGCGCAGCGGTGAAGACCGGGTCGTTGCCGTTGTTGGGCATGGCCGCATGCGCACCCTTGCCGCGCACCACAATGCGGAATTCGTTGCTCGATGCCATCAGCGGGCCCGCGCGCGTGCCGAACGCTCCGACCGGCATGCCCGGCCAGTTGTGCACGCCGAACACCGCGTCGCACGGAAAGCGCTCGAACAGCCCGTCCTTGATCATTTCGCGGGCGCCGCCGCCGCCTTCCTCGGCTGGCTGGAAGACCAGGTGCACGGTGCCGTCGAAGGGCTTGTGCTGCGCCAGGTAGCGCGCCGCGCCGAGCAGCATGGCGGTGTGGCCGTCGTGGCCGCAGGCGTGCATCTTGCCGGTGTGCTGCGAGCGGTGATCAAAGGTGTTCGCTTCCTGCAGCGGCAGCGCGTCCATGTCGGCGCGCAGGCCGATGGTGCGCGGGCTGTTGCCGTTGCGGATCACGCCCACCAGGCCGGTGGTGCCCAGGCCGCGATGCACTTCGATGCCCCACGATTCCAGGTTCTGCGCGACCACGTCGGCAGTGCGCTGTTCTTCGAAGCAGAGTTCCGGGTGGGCGTGGATGTCGCGCCGGATCGCGCGGATTTCGGCTTGTGCCTGCAGGATTTCGGGGATGAGCTTCATGATGCCTGGCTGCCCTGGACGTTAGGGGCGTTAGCGTTGGATACCCCGATCATACGATGCCTCTCCGCAAAGCGCCAAAATGCGGCGATTTCCTGCGCGCTTGCCAGGTTGGCGCAGTGCAATATGCCAGCGCGGGTGGGTTTCCCCGCATTGCCGCGACATGCGCACTGCTGGAACAGTTCATGCTTGAAGTGCCCGGCCGGCAATTTCGTCGCTTTGTGATGCGCAACCGCACCCCAAACCGCACCAAAACGCAGCGCCGCCGCGTGACCCGCGGCGCGGCGCATTGCCGATCCTAAAACGTCTGCTTCACTTCCTACAGGGAGAATTGCGCGATGTCCCTTCGCACTTTCAAGAAGGCAATTGGTGTGGTGGCGGTAGCCGGGGCCCTTGGCCTGGCGCTCGCCGGCACCGCCCAGGCCGCGGACCTCAAACTGGCCATGAGTTCGCCGCCAACCTCGATGGATCCGCACTTCTACAACCTGTTCTCCAACATCAACGTCTCCGAGCATATCTTCGACTCGCTGACCAAGATGGATCCGGACAGCCGCATCATCCCGGGCCTGGCCGAGTCGTGGAAGCTGGTCAACAACCTCACCTGGGAATTCAAGATCCGCAAGGGCGTGAAGTTCCACGACGGCTCCGAACTGACCGCCGAAGACGTAATCTGGTCGCTGGACCGTCCGGCCACCATCCAGAACAGCCCGGGCAAGTTCGATGTCTACACCAAGGCGATCGTCAACAAGAAGATCATCGACAAGCACACCATCCAGCTGACCACCAACCAGCCTTATCCGCTGATGCTGAACGACCTCACGTCGATCTTCATCGTGCAGAAGAAGGCGACGCAGGGGCTGAGCTCGGATGACTTCGCGCAGGGCAAGGGCATGGTCGGCACCGGGCCGTTCAAGTTCGTCAGCTATGCCCGCGACGACCGGGTCGAGCTGGTGCGCAATAACGACTACTGGGGCGCCAAGCCGGCCTGGGACAAGGTTACCCTGCGCTTCATCCCCAATCCGGCGACGCGCCTGGCGGCGCTGCTGTCGGGCGACGTGCAGGCCATCGAGAACGTGCCCACGCCTGACCTGCCCAAGGTGCGCCAGGATCCCAAGCTGTCGTTCTTCTCCAAGATCTCGCACCGCGTGATCTACCTGTATTTCGATGCCAAGCGCGACAAGTCGCCCTACGTCACCACCAAGGAAGGCGCACCGCTGGACAAGAACCCGCTGAAGGACGCGCGCGTGCGCAATGCCATCAGCATGGCGATCAACCGGCAGGGCATCAAGGACCGCCTGATGGAAGGCCTGTCCGAGCCGACCAACAACCTGGTGCCGCCGACGCTGTTCGGCTATAACCCCAACCTGAAGACGGTCAAGTACGACCCCGAGGCCGCCAAGAAGCTGCTGGCCGACGCCGGCTTCCCGAACGGCTTCGGCGTGACGCTGCATACGCCCAACAACCGCTACGTCAACGACGAGAAGATCGCGCAGACGATTGCGCAGAACCTGACCCGCATCGGCATCGCCACCAAGGTCGAAGGCATGCCGATGGCGACATACTCGTCCAAGGGCATCAAGCACGAGTGGTCGTTCGGGCTGCTGGGCTGGGGCGCGCAGACCGGTGAGGTCAGCTCGCCGCTGCGCGCGCTGCTGGCGTGCGAGGACAGCAAGAAGGGCTTCGGCACCACCAACTGGGGCGAGTACTGCAACCCCAAGATGGACGTGGTGCTGGAGAAGGCGCTGTCCACCGTGGATGACAACGAGCGCTCCAAGCTGCTGCAGGAGGCCACCGCAATCGCGATCAACGATGGCGGTATCGTCCCGATCCACCAGCAGGTGACCACCTGGGCCACACAAAAGGGCATCGTCTACGTGCCGCGTACCGACGAGCGCACCTACGCGCATAACTTCAAGCCCCAGTAAGCTCCGGTCAACCCAGACAGGAGCCTCGGCCCGCGGATGGTCTGCTGGCCGAGTTTGCGGTGCCGCGCATGGCTGCCGCGCCACACCCGGGAAGCGCCACGGCGCGGCCCGGGCGTGGCGTGCATTCGCGCGCGAAAGGAAAGTGGTTCGAACATGCTGGTCTTTATCATCCGGCGCCTGATGCAGAGCGTGGTTGTGCTCTTCGTCATGTCGCTGCTGGTTTTCCTCGGCGTCTTTGCCATCGGCAATCCCGTCGACATCCTGATCAACCCGCAGGCCGACCAGGAGGACATCAAGCGCACCATCGCGGCGCTGGGCCTGGACAAGCCGCTGTGGGAGCAGTACTGGGTGTTCCTGCAGAATGCGCTGCAAGGCAACCTGGGCACCTCGTTCGCGCACGGCACGCCGGCACTCAAGCTGATCTTCGAGCGCATGCCCGCCACCATGGAGCTGGCCATTTGCGCGATCCTGCTGGCGATCGTGCTGGGCATTCCGCTGGGCCTGTGGGCCGGGCTGCGGCCCAAGGGCATTGCCGGCAAGTCGATCATGGCGGTGTCGATCCTGGGCTTCTCGCTGCCCACCTTCTGGGTCGGGCTGATGCTGATCATGGTGTTCGCGGTGCAGCTCGGCTGGCTGCCCTCCAACGGGCGCGGCGAGACCGTGCGCGTGCTCGGCATCCCGCTCAGCTTCCTGACTGCCGACGGCATCCGCCACCTGGTCCTGCCGGCGGTGACGCTGTCGCTCCTGAATATCGCCATGGTGATCCGGCTCACGCGCGCCGGCACGCAGGAGGCGATGATGCAGGACTACGTCAAGTTCGCGCGCGCCAAGGGCCTGTCGAACACGCGCATTGTCGGCGTGCATGTGCTGAAGAACATCCTGATCCCGATCGTCACGGTGATCGCGCTGCAGTTCGGCTCGATCATCGCATTTGCGATCGTGACCGAGACCATCTTCGCCTGGCCCGGCATGGGCAAGCTCATCATCGACTCGATCCAGCTGCTGGACCGGCCGGTGATCGTCGCCTACCTGATGGTGATCGTGACGCTGTTCATCCTGATCAACCTGGTGGTGGACATCATCTACAGCATGCTCGATCCGCGCGTGCGCATTGCCGACAACAAGGGCTGAGCCATGAGTGCCGTATCTGTAGAACAAGAGGACAAGACCCCGCCGCTCGCCGCGGCGCGCGAACAATCGCCGTGGCGGCGCTTTGCCGCGGAGTTCTTCTCCAGCAAGATTGCTGTGGCCGGACTGGCCACGCTGGTCGTCATCATCCTGATCGCCATCTTCGCGCCGTGGCTGGCGCCGCAGAACCCCTATGACCTGGCCACGCTGGACGTGCTCGACGCGCGCCTGGCGCCGGGCGAGCAGGCCGGCACCGGCATGACCTTCCTGCTGGGTTCGGACGAGCAGGGCCGCGACATCCTGTCGGCGGTGATGTACGGCCTGCGCATCAGCATCGGCGTGGGCGTGGTCAGCACCGTGATCGCGCTGCTGCTGGGCGCCACGCTCGGCCTGCTGGCCGGCTTCCTGGGCGGTCGCACCGAGGCCTTCATCATGCGCGTGGCCGACCTGCAGCTGTCGTTCCCGCCGATCCTGCTGGCGCTGATCCTGCTAGCCTTCCTGCGCCCGGGCCTGGGCAATATCGTGATCGCGCTGGTGGCGGTACAGTGGGCCTACTACGCCCGCACCACGCGCAGCGCCGCACTGGTGGAGCGCCGCAAGGAATATATCGAGGCCGCCACCTGCCTGGGCCTGCCGCCGATGCGCATCATGTTCCGCCACCTGCTGCCCAACTGCCTGCCGCCGCTGATCGTGATCGCGGCGCTGCAGGTGGCCTCGGCGATCACGCTGGAAGCGACGCTGTCCTTCCTCGGGCTGGGCGTGCCGGTCACGGAGCCCTCGCTGGGCTCGCTGATCTCCAACGGCCAGCAGTACATGCTGTCGGGCAAGTACTGGATCAGCTTCTTCCCGGGCATTGCGCTGGTGGTCACCATCGTGGCGATGAACCTGGTGGCCGACCAGTTGCGCGACGTCCTCAACCCGCGCCTGCAGACGCAATAACCAGGAGCGGTACATGGCACAACCGACATTGGTGGTTGAACACCTGAAGACGCAATTCCACACGCGCGGCGGCATCGCCAAGGCCGTCGACGACGTGTCCTTCACCGTGGGCCGCGGCGAGATCATGGGGCTGGTGGGCGAGTCCGGCTCGGGCAAGTCCATGACCGGGTATTCGATCATGGGCCTGATCGATCCGCCCGGGAAGATCGTCGACGGCCGCATCGCGCTGACCAGCCGCGACGGCATCACCCGCGACCTGCGCGCGCTCACGCCGGCGCAGCAGCGCGACGTGCGCGGCAACCGCATCGCGATGATCTTCCAGGACCCGATGATGACGCTGAACCCGGTCCTGCGCATCGACACGCAGATGATCGAGGCGGTGCTGGCCCATGAGAAGGTAGGCAAGGCGGTGGCGCGCGAACGCGCGCGCAATGCGCTGGCGCGGGTCGGCATCCCGTCGCCGGACGAGCGCCTGCAGGCCTATCCGCACCAGTTCTCGGGCGGCATGCGCCAGCGCGTGGCGATCGCGATCGCGCTGCTGAACAAGCCCGACCTGATCATTGCCGACGAGCCCACCACCGCGCTGGACGTCACCATCCAGGGCCAGATCCTGTACGAGATGCAGACCCTGTGCCGCGAATCGGGCACGGCGTTGATCTGGATCACGCACGACCTGTCGGTGGTGGCGGGACTGGCCGATACCGTGTGCGTGATGTACGCCGGCAAGATCGTCGAGGCCGGCGACGTGCGCCAGGTGCTGGAGCACCCCGAGCACCCCTACACCCACGGGCTGATCAGCTCGGCGCCGTCGCGCAATCCGCGCGGCACGCCGCTGCGGCAGATCCCGGGCATGACGCCGTCGCTGCTGAACCTGCCGGGCGGCTGCGCGTTCCGCGAACGCTGTCCCTACGCCACCGCTGCCTGCAAGACCGAGCCGCCGCTGGAGACCGCCGCCGACGGCCGCCGCCTGCGCTGCTTCCATCCGGTGCTGGCCAACCAGGAGGCAGCATGAGCGCAACTGAACTGCAATCCCGACCGATGACGAATCCTGCAGCGGAAGAGGGGGGCACGCCGAGCGCGCCGATCCTGGAGCTGCGCGGCGTGTCCAAGCGCTTCGTCAAGTCGCTCGACACCGCCGCGCGCATCGCCAACCTGTTCGGCGCCCATGCGCATGACGAGGTGGTGCACGCGGTCGACCGTGTCGACCTGAGCATCCGCGCCGGCGAAGTGGTGGGCCTGGTCGGCGAGTCCGGCTGCGGCAAGTCCACGCTCGGGCGCATGGCCGTGGGCCTGCACTCGCTGACCGAGGGCGAGCGCCTGTGGCGCGGCATCAACCTGGACCACCTGCCACCCGACAAGCGCCGCGAGAAGCAACTGGCGATCCAGATGATCTTCCAGGACCCGTACGCCTCGCTCAATCCGCGGCTGCGCGTGCTGGATATCGTGGGCGAGGCGCCGGTGGTGCACGGCATGGTCGAGCGCGGCGCGCAGAAGGGCTATGTGGAAGACATGCTGGTGCGCGTGGGCATGGACCCGACCGTGCTGCGGCGCTTTCCGCACCAGTTCTCCGGCGGGCAGCGCGCGCGCATCGGCATTGCCCGGGCGCTGGCGGTCAAGCCCGAGTTCCTGGTGTGCGACGAGTCGGTGGCGGCGCTGGACGTGTCGATCCAGGCCCAGGTGCTGAACCTGTTCATGCGCCTGCGTGAAGACCTGAACCTGACCTACCTGTTCATCAGCCATGACCTGGGCGTGGTCAAGCACATCAGCGACCGCGTGGTGATCATGTACCTGGGGCGGGTGGTGGAATCCGCGCCGACCGAAGACGTGTTCGCCGCGCCCAACCATCCCTATACCCAGGCCCTGCTGGCCGAGGCGCCCAAGCTGGAGGTGGCCCGCAAGACCTATGTGGCGATCCGCGGCGAGATCCCGTCGCCGCTGAACCCGCCGCCGGGCTGCCACTTCCACCCGCGCTGCCCGCATGCGATGCCGCGTTGCCGGGAAGAGCAGCCGCTGCTGAAGGAGATTGCGCCGATGCGGTTCTCGGCGTGTCACCTGAACGACATGGAGTAGGGCCTGGTTTTCTCCTCCCTGCGCGAGGGAGGAGAAAACCTTGAATCTCAGCGGATCACCTGCCCCTTCGAATTGATGATCGTCATCTCCACAAACTTCGAACCCACGTGGTTCTCCGGCGTGAAGTTGATGATAAACCCGCCGAGGTCATAGCTGCGCATTGACTCCAGCGCGGTCACCAGCTTCTCGCGCGTCAGGTCCTTGCCCGCGCGGCGCAGGCCCTCGGTGAACGTCTTGGCGGAGATAAAGCCTTCGATGCTGGCGTAGTCGAATTCGCTGGGCTTGCCGGCGGCCTGCAGCAGGCGCAGGTACTCCCGCACGATCGGCAGCGTGGCGTTGCCCGGGTGCGGCATCACCTGCGAGATGATCACGCCGCTGCCCTGCGCGCCGACCTCGTTGGCCAGCGCCTGCGTGCCGACGAAGGAGACGTTGTAGAACTGGCCGTTGTAGCCGCGGCGCAGCGCTTCCTTCACGAAGGCGCCGGCGGTGCGGTAGGCGCTGATCATCACCACGGCGTCGGGCCTGGCCTTTATCGAACCCTGGATGGCGTCGCCGATTTCCGTGGTGTTGCGGACCACGGGCTCGCGCGCGACGATCTGTACGCCGCTGTCGGGCGCGGCCTTGAGCGCGCGCTCCAGGCCATCCAGCCCGGCCTTGCCGTAGGCGTCCTCGTTGTAGACCACGGCCACGCGCTTGAGCCCGGTGGTCTGGATCTGGCGCAGGATGGCCGCGGTTTCCTCGTTGTAGCCGGCGCGCACATGGAAGACGTAGCGGCTGCGCGGCTCGCGCAGCGACTGCGCCCCGGTGTACGGGCCGAAGAACGGCACCCGGGCCTGGATTGCCAGCGGCAGCGCGGCCTGGCTGGTGGGCGTGCCGACATAGCCGAAGAGGGCGAAGACGCGGTCTTCCTCGATCAGCTTCCTGGTGTTCCTGGCGGCGGGCTCGGGCTCGTAGTAGTCGTCCAGCGCCTCCAGCCGGATCTTGCGGCCGTGGATGCCGCCCTGCTGGTTGATATGGTCGAAATACAGCCGTGCGCCCGAGTTCATCTGCTTGCCGAGCACGGCGGTCGGGCCGGTCAGCGCGGCGGACTGGCCCAGCAGGATGGTGTCGGCGGTGACGCCGTTTTCGGATGTGGCGGGGGTGCCCGCCGTGTTGGCTGCGAAGGCAGCGCAGGATGCGCCACCCGTGCCGATGGCGCACGCCACCAGCAGGCCGGCAAGCCGGCCATTGACCCCGGATCGGAACGACATAAACCCCCCGCGAAATGTGGTTCGGTTACCCGTTTGCCGCGTCGGCCGGTCTCTCGCCGGCGAATTGCTCACGTCGTGCGGCATGGTGCGCGTACCGGTCTGTGCCGGCAGCGCGCCGGCACATCATAATCGAATACAATCGGATCGAGATACTCCCCGCCATCCCCCCGCACGGCCGGGAAAGCGCCGCCCGCCGGCGCGGCTCGGGCGCCGCTACCAGCGCGCCTGCGCCGGCATCTCCAGTTCCGTACGACCGAACGAAAAAACAACACACCCCGCCCGGAGACCCCATGGCTTCCCGCATCGTCCGCGCCGCCTGCCCGCATGACTGCCCCGACACTTGTGCCTTGCTCGTCACCGTCGAGGACGGCCGTGCCGTCAAGGTAGCGGGCGATCCCGACCATCCCGGCACGCAGGGCGTGCTGTGCACCAAGGTGTCGCGCTACACCGAGCGCACCTACCACCCGGACCGGCTGCTGACACCGATGAAGCGCATCGGCAGGAAGGGCGAAGGCAAGTTCGCGCCGATCTCCTGGGACGAGGCGCTCGACACCATCGCCACCCGCCTGCAGGCGATCGCGGCGCGCGATCCGCAGGCGATCGTGCCGTACAGCTACGCCGGCACCATGGGGCTGGTGCAGGGCGAGAGCATGGCCGCGCGCTTCTTCAACAAGCTGGGCGCGTCGCGGCTGGACCGCACCATCTGCGCCAGCGCCGGCGCCACCGCGCTGCGCTACACCTATGGCGCCAGCGTGGGCATGGACATGGAGCACGTGGTCGATGCCAGGCTGGTGATCATCTGGGGCGGCAACCCGATTGCCTCCAACCTGCATTTCTGGACCCGCGCGCAGGAAGCCAAGCGGCGCGGCGCCACGCTGGTGGCAATCGACCCGTACCGCTCGCTGAGCGCCGAGAAGTGCCACCGCCATATCGCGCCGATGCCCGGCACCGACGGCGCGCTGGCGCTGGCGCTGATCCATGTGCTGATCCGCGACGACCTGCTCGACCACGACTACATCGAACGCCACACCGTCGGCTTCGAGGCGCTGCGCGAGCGCGCGCAGGCCTACACCCCGGCACGCGCGGCCGAGATCTGCGGCATCCCGGCCGAGGACATCGAATGGCTGGCCGGCCTCTACGGCCAGCTGGCGGTGCGCGAGCGCCAGCCGGTGGCAATCCGCCTGAACTACGGCATGCAGCGTGTGCACGGCGGCGGCCAGGCGGTGCGCGCGGTGGCGTGCCTGCCGTCGCTGGTGGGCGCCTGGCGCCAGCCCGCGGGCGGGCTGCAGCTGTCGACCTCGGGCTTCTTCCCGATCAACGAAGCCGCGCTGCAGCGCCCCGACCTGCTGCCTGGCTGGCCGCAGACGCTGCCGCGCATCGTCAACATGAGCACCATCGGCGACGCGCTGCTGGCCGAGCCCGCGCCCGGCGCGCCGCGCATCGAGGCCGTGGTGGTGTACAACAGCAACCCGGTCGCGGTGGCGCCGGAATCCGGCAAGGTCGCCGCGGGCTTCGCGCGCGAGGACCTGTTCACGGTGGTGCTGGAGCACTTCCGCACCGACACCGCCGACTATGCCGACATCCTGCTGCCGGCGACCACGCAGCTTGAGCACACCGACGTGCACAAGGCCTACGGCCACACCTATTTCCTGGCCAACAACGCCGCCATCGCGCCGATGGGCGAGGCCCTGCCCAATACTGAGATCTTCCGCCGGCTGGCCCAGCGCCTGGGCTTCACCCAGGCGTGCTTTGCCGACAGCGACGAGGCCATCGCCGCGCAGGCCATCATTCCGGGCGATGCGCGCGCGGCCGGCATCAGCTGGGAATCATTGAAGGAGCAGGGCTGGCAGAAGCTGGCGCTGCCGGCGGCGCCGTTCGCCGAGGGTGGCTTCCCGACCGCATCGGGCAAGTGCCAGTTCTATTCTGAGCCGATGGCGCGCGACGGCCTCGACCCGCTGCCTGACTACGTGCCGCAGTACGAGGCGCCGCTGACCGCGCCCGAACTGGCGGCGCGCTATCCGCTGGCGATGATCTCGCCGCCGGCGCGCAACTTCCTCAACAGCTCCTTCGTCAACGTCGACAGCCTGCGCGCCACCGAGGGCGAGCCGCACCTGGACATCCACCCGGCCGACGCCGCTGAGCGCGGCATCGTGCACGGCGCCATGGTGCGCGTCTTCAACGACCGCGGCAGCATGGTGGCGCGCGCCCGCGTCACCGACCGCGCCCGGCGCGGGCTGGTGGTGGGCCTGTCGATCTGGTGGAAGAAGCTGGCCTCGGACGGCAAGAACGCCAACGAGCTGACCAGCCAGCGCCTGACCGACCTGGGCCGCGCGCCGGTGTTCTATGACTGCCTGGTGCAGGTCGAGGCCTGCACGGAAGGGGCAGTCCTGCCGGCATGACGCCGCAGCGTGGCCGCTGGCGCTGGGCGGCACTCCTGGCGGCGACCGGCCTCACCGCGGTGGTCCTGGTGACGACCGGGTGCGAGGCCGTCGGCTACTACGCGCAGTCGATCGGCGGCCATCTGGGCGTGATGGCCCAGGCACAGCCGCTGACCGACGCCATCGCCAACGCGCGCGACGCCAACGATGGGCGCCTGGCGCAGCGGCTGGCGCTGGCCGGCCGCATGCGTGACTTCGCCTCGCGCGAACTGAAGCTGCCCGAGAACGGCAGCTACCGCCGCTACGCCAACCTGCACCGGCCCTATGTGGTGTGGAGCGTGTTCGCCACGCCCGAGCTGTCGATGGACCTGCGCAAGTGGTGCTTCCCCATCGTCGGCTGCATCAGCTACCGCGGCTACTACGCCCAGTCCGATGCCGAGCAGTATGCGCGGGGCCTGCGCCGCGACGGGCTCGAGACCTACGTTGCCGGCATCCCCGCCTATTCGACGCTGGGCTATTTCGACGACCCGCTGCTCAATACCTTCGTCTACCTGCCCGAGGGCGAACTGGCGCGGCTGATCTTCCACGAGCTCGCGCACCAGGTGGTGTACGTGCGCAACGACACCGCCTTCAACGAGTCCTTTGCCACCGCGGTGGAAGCCGCGGGCGTGGAGCGCTGGCTGGCCGAGGATGCGTCGGAGGACGCGCGCGCCAGCTATCGGCAGTACGATGCCCGGCGCCAGCAGTTCCGCGCGCTGTTGCTGGGCACGCGCGACCGGCTGGTGGCGCTGTACCAGACCCCGCTCGATGACGGCGCCAAGCGCGAGAGCAAGGCAAAGATCTTTGCCGACCTGCGCGCCCAGTACGCGCGGCTGCGCACGGAGTGGGGCGGATTCAGCGGTTATGACCGCTGGTTCGACCAGCCGCTGACCAACGCCCACCTGGCCGCGGTGGCCACTTACCAGCAGTGGGTGCCGGCCTTCACCGCGTTGCTGGCGCAGTGCAACGGCGACTGGCAGCGCTTCTATGACGAGGCTGCCCGTATCGGCGCGCTGCCCGCCGCCGAGCGCGAGGCCGCGCTGCAGCGGCTGGCGCCGCCGGCCACGCGCGCCGGCACGCTGACCGCGGGCGGAAAGACCGCGGCCAACTAAGCTGCCGCGTCGCTTACCAGGTATCGATGAACCGTCTCGGTGCGTTGGCCTGGCGGCCGAGGCTCCCCGGCGGCACCGAGGCCAGCCCGCGCAGCAGCCAGCGCCGCGTGTCGGCAGGGTCGATCACCGCGTCGATCTCCAGGTGGCTGGCCATGTTGAGCGCGCGGCCGCGCTGGTAGGCTCCGTCGACCATGCGCGCGAACAGCGCCGCGCGCTCGTCGGGGTCGGCCACGGCCTCCAGTTCCTTGCGGAAGCCCAGCCGGATCGAGCCCTCGATGCCCATCGCGCCGAACTCGCCGCTGGGCCAGGCCGCGGTGAAGAAGGGCGCGGCAAAGCTGCCGCCGGCCATGGCCTGCGCGCCCAGTCCGTAGCCCTTGCGCAGCACCACCGTGAAGAACGGCACGCGCAGCGCGCCAGCGGTGACAAAGAGGCGCGACACGTGCCGCACCGTGGCGGTCTTCTCGGCCTGCGGCCCGACCATGAAGCCCGGGGTGTCGCACAGCGACACCATCGGCAGCCCGTGCGCGTCGCACAGCTGCATGAAGCGCGCGGCCTTGTCGGCGGCGGCGCTGTCGATGGCGCCCCCGAGGTGGCGCGGGTTGTTGGCGATGCAGCCGAAGGCGCGGCCTTCGATGCGGATCAGCGCGGTGATGATGCCGGTGCCGAACGCCGCGCGCAGCTCCAGCACCGAGCCGCTGTCCGCCATGGCGGCGATCACCGCGCGCATGTCGTAGCTGCGTAGGCGGTTCTCGGGGATGGCGTGGCGCAGGTGGCGCGGGTCTTCCGCCTGCCAGTCATGCACGTCGCCCTGGAAGTAGGACAGGTAGCGTTGCGCGGCATCGACCGCGGCCGCTTCGTCATCGACCAGCACGTCGATCACGCCGTTGGGCCCCTGCACGCTGACCGGGCCCACTTCCTCGGGCGCGAACACGCCCAGCCCGCCGCCTTCGATCATGGCCGGCCCGCCCATGCCGATGGTGGCGCTGCGCGTGGCGATGATGACGTCGGCGCAGCCCAGCAGCGCGGCGTTGCCGGCAAAGCAGCGGCCCGACACGATGCCCACCAGCGGCACCTGGCCCGACAGCCGCGCGAACTGGATGAACGAGGTGCAGTCCAGCCCGGCCACCACCGGCATGTCGGTATCGCCGGGCCGCCCGCCGCCGCCCTCGGCAAACAGCACCACCGGCACCTGCCACTGGCGCGCCAGCGCCAGCATGCGGTCCAGCTTCTTGTGGCCGTAGAAGCCCTGCGTGCCGGCCAGCACGGTGTAGTCGTAGGCCAGCACCATGCAGCGCGTATCGGCACCGGGAAAGCGCGACGCGTTGACGGACCCGATACCGGTGACGATGCCGTCGGCGGGCGTGGCGCTGACCAGGTCTTCGACACTGCGGCGCTGCCGTTGCGCGGCGATGGCGAGCGCGCCGTACTCGATGAAGGAGCCGTCGTCGCACAGCCGGGCGATGTTCTCGCGCGCCGTTCGGCCGCCCTGGGCGTGGCGCCTGGCGACGGCCTGGGCGCGTGCGGCGTCGTGGCCGAGGGCGTGGCGCTCCAGCGTCTCGCGCAGGTCCGCGCGCACATGGTCGAGGTCGGCCGCCGCGGCGGTCTCGGCGGCATGGCCGGCATCGCCGCCGGGCGCCAGCACGATCACCGCGGCGCCGGCGCGCAGCGTGGCACCCGCGACGGCCAGCACGCGCAGCACGGTGCCGGCGGCGGGCGCCTCCAGCGGATGCTCCATCTTCATCGCTTCGATGATGGCCAGCGGCTGGCCGCGCCTGACCGTATCGCCTTCGCGCACGTGGATGGCGGCGAGCGCGCCGTCCATGGGCGCCGGCACGGCAATGGCGTCGTCAGGGACATCGGCCAGCGCATTGTGCTCATCGGCCGGGGCGCTGTCGGCCAGGCCGGGCGGCGCGTGCAGCACCGGGTGGTCGGCGTCGGCGGCGGCAAGCGCGGCCAGCGCCTGGTCCAGGTACTGCGTGTGCACGGCATTGCGGCGTATGTCGTCCAGCTGCAGCAGATCCTGCAGCAAGCGGCGGTTGGTGTCGATGCCTTCGATGCGGAACTCGCACAGCGCGCGGTAGGCGATCGCGAGCGCACGCGCAAAGTTGCCGCCGGGTTCGTGCACGATCAGCTTGGCCAGCAGCGAATCAAAGCGCGGATTCGCCGTCATGCCGGCAAAGCCCGCGCTGTCCACGCGCACGCCTGGCCCGTTGGGCGGCTCGAACGCCGTCAGCGTGCCGCTGGCCGGGCGCAGCTGGCCCTGCGCGTCGAGGTGCTCGGCATTGATGCGCAACTGCACCGCGATGCCGCGCGGCGCGGGTGCCTGCTCCAGGCCCAGGTCGGCCAGGCGCGCGCCGGCGGCGATGGCCAGCTGGGTTTGCACGAGGTCGACGCCGGTCACCATCTCGGTCACCGTGTGCTCGACCTGCAGGCGCGGGTTGGCCTCCATGAACCAGAACGATGGGCCGCCATTGCCGCTGTCTTCCACCAGGAATTCGAACGTGCCGATGCCGCGATAGGCGGCGGCGCGCGCCAGTGTGGCGGCGGCATCGGCCAGCCTTGCGCGCAGTGCGTCATCCAATGACGGGCTGGGGGCGATCTCCACCAGCTTCTGGTGGCGGCGCTGCAGGCTGCATTCGCGCTCGCCCAGCGTCAGCACGCGGCCCTCGGCGTCGGCGACCACCTGGATCTCGATATGGCGCGGCGCGGCGACGATGCGCTCCACGTAGACCGCACCATTGCCAAACGCCGCGGTAGCTTCCGAGACGCAGCGTGCGTAGGCCTCGTCGATCCCGGCAGCGCGATGCACGGCGCGCATGCCGCGCCCGCCGCCGCCGGCGAGCGCCTTGATCATCATGCCCGCTTGCCCGTCGAGGCTGGCGAAGAAGGCCCGCGCCTGCTCCGGCGAGGTCGGGCCGGCGGTGCCGGGCACGACCGGCACGCCATGCTCGCGCGCCAGCGCGCGGGCGCGGGCCTTGTCGCCGAACAGGCGCAGCACGTCGGGCGCAGGGCCGGCGAAGACCAGCCCGGCGTCCAGGCAGGCCTGCGCAAAGTCGGCGTTCTCGGACAGGAAGCCGTAGCCAGGGTGCACCATGCCGCAGCCCGCCCGCCGCGCAGCGTCCACCACGGCGGCAATGTCTAGGTAGGCGCGCGGACCAGTGCCGGGCAGCGCCACGGCCGCGTCGGCCTTGCGCACGTGCAGCGCGTCGCAGTCGTCTTCGCTGTACAGCGCCACGCTGGGGATGCCCATGGCCGCGGCGGCCCGCGCGATCCGGATGGCGATTTCGCCGCGATTGGCGATCAGGAGCTTGTGGTTCGTCATGGGCGGGAGCGTTGATGGCGTGTGTTGTGGGCGCAGTGCGGGTATGTACTCGTTGGTACATTTATTTACCGTTGGGTAAGATTCTGGGGTGATCGGGTATTGGCGTCAATTGGCCGTTTTTCCTTTCCCCTTTGGCGCCGCAGGCCGTGGCGTCAAGCAAGGGCTCGACCGGACTGGCGTAGCGAGCCCGCCATGCGAGAATTGCATCATGTCGATTGCACCCAGATCCGCACCGCTGAACCCGCCGTTGAGCACACCGCCAGAGCCGCAGCCGGCCCGCCCGCATATCGCCGAGCGCCAGGAGGCCCGCCGCCGCCAGATTCTCGATACCGCCGCGCAGCTCTTCTACAGCAAGGGCTATCCCGGCATGACCATGAACGACCTGTGCCGCGCGCTGGGCGTGACCAAGCCGGCGGTCTACTACTACTTTACTGACAAGTACGAGATCTTCGACATCCTGTGCCGCGAGTCGGCCCAGACCTGCCTGCCCGTGATCCGCGAGACCGCGGACCCCGCGCTGCCGGTGCGCGAGCGCCTGCAGGCCTGCCTGCTCGAGATGGCGCGGCGCTGCGTCGCCTGCCATGTGCCGGCCACGCTGAGCTTTCGCGACAACCAGTACCTGCGCCCCGACACCGTGGCGTGGCTCGACAGCATGGCGCGAGACTTCTATCGCGACCTCTATGCGCTGCTGGAAGAGGGCAAGCGCGATGGCGTGTTCGCCTTCGGCGACGCACGCGTGACGGCCCATGCGATCGGCAGCGTGGTGGGGTTCCTCTACACCTGGCATGAACCCGGCCGCATGGACCCGGAGACGCTGGCGCAGGAGCTTGCCGCCAGCATGATGAAACTGGCGCTGCCCAGCGGCGGCTGAGTGCGGATTTGCCTCACTAGGGGTTATCCCCCTACTTGCGCCCGATCGGTGGCGCATAATGCCCGTCAGGGGCACCAAGGCCTGTCCGGTGGCCCCGAGGACTTCGTCTAAGTTGTTGTTTTAACCGGGGAGCACGTTTAGCATCTCGGCAAAATCGAACGACCATTCAGAAATCAGGAGACGGTGCTATGGAAAGAATTTGGCTGAAACACTACCCGGCCGGCGTTCCCGCCGAGATCGATGCCAGCCAGTTCCGCTCGCTTGCCGCGCTGCTCGAGGCATCTTTCCGCACCTATGCCGACCGCAAGGCCTTCATCTGCATGGACAAGGCCATCACCTACGGCGAACTGGACCAGCTCTCGACGCACTTTGCCGCCTGGCTGCAGTCGCGCGGGCTGCGTCCCGGCGCACGCGTGGCGATCATGATGCCGAACGTGCTGCAGTACCCGGTGGTGCTGGCGGCGGTGCTGCGCGCGGGCTTCGTGGTGGTCAACGTCAACCCGCTCTACACCCCGCGCGAGCTCGAGCACCAGCTCAAGGACAGCGGCGCCGAGGCCATCGTGATCCTGGAGAACTTTGCCTCCACGCTGCAGCAGGTGCTGGCCAAGACCCCGGTCAAGCACGTGGTGGTGGCCAGCATGGGTGACATGCTGGGCGGGCTGAAGGGAGCGATCGTCAATTTCGTGGTGCGCAACGTCAAGAAGATGGTGCCGGCATGGGAGCTGCCCACCTGCGTGCGCTTCAACAGCGTGCTGGCCGAAGGCCGCAAGCTGACGCTGCAGCCGGCCACCACGGGGCCGGATGACATCGCCTTCCTGCAGTACACGGGCGGCACTACCGGCATCTCCAAGGGTGCGGTGCTGCTGCACCGTAACGTGGTGGCCAACGTGCTGCAGTCCGAGGCGTGGATGCAGCCGGCGCTGAACAAGGGCGCACACATCGACCAGCCCATCACCATCACCGCGCTGCCGCTGTACCACATCTTCGCGCTGACGGTCTGCTGCCTGCTGGGCATGCGCAGCGGCGGCACCAGCGTGCTGATCCCGAATCCGCGCGACATCCCGGGCTTCATCAAGGAACTGCAGAAGTACAAGTTCAACATGTTCCCGGCCGTCAACACGCTGTACAACGCACTGATCAACAATCCGGAAATCAGCAAGGTCGATTTCTCCGGCCTGCGCGTGGCCAACGGCGGCGGCATGGCGGTGCAGGAGGCGGTGGCCAAGCAGTGGCTGGCCAAGACCGGCTGCCCGATCATCGAAGGCTACGGCCTGTCCGAGACTTCGCCCTCGGCCACCTGCAACCCGACCGACACCGACGCATTCTCCGGCACCATCGGCATGCCGCTGCCGTCGACCGAAGTGGTGATCCGCGACGATGACGGCAAGGACGTGCCGCTCGGCCAGCCGGGCGAAATCTGCATCCGCGGCCCGCAGGTGATGGCCGGCTACTGGAACCGCCCGGACGAGACCGCCAAGGTCATGACCCCGGACGGCTTCTTCAAGACCGGCGACATCGGCGTGATGGACGAGCGTGGCTACACCAAGATCGTCGACCGCAAGAAGGACATGATCCTGGTGTCGGGCTTCAACGTGTATCCGAACGAGGTCGAAGGCGTGGTGGCCGAGTGCCCGGGCGTGCTGGAAGTGGCGGCCGTGGGCGTGCCCGACACGCACTCGGGCGAGGTCGTCAAGCTGTTCGTGGTGAAGAAGGATCCGGGGCTGACCGAGGCCGATGTGATCGAGTTCTGCAAGGAGCGCCTGACCGGCTACAAGCGGCCCAAGTACGTCGAGTTCCGCACCGAACTGCCCAAGACCAACGTCGGCAAGATCCTGCGCCGCGAACTGCGCGACAGCCGCAAGGCCGCCTGAGCGGCAGCCGCTGCCAACGACAACGGCCTCCCGAGTGGAGGCCGTTGTGCTTTCAGGCTGCGCCGCGGCGGCTCAGCACTCGTTCGATGGCGCCAGGCGGGCTTCCTGGCTGCCGTCGGGGTAGATCACCCGCACGCACGCGCCTGGCTCCAGCCCCGGCGCCGCCGGCGCGTTGGCCGACACGATCGTGCCGTCCATGGTTCGCACCTTGTACTGGAACAGGTCCACCTGCTGCACCGGCGCGGGCTTGTTGAACAGCCGGCTCAGGTCGAAGGCAAAGCCCACGCCCACGCCGCCACCCCCGCCGCCACCCGCGGCACCCACGCCGACGCTGGTGCCGCCGCCGTAGTACGGGGGCACCTGGGCCACGTCCAGGCGGGTCAGGAACGTCTTCTCGGTGACGCGGCCAAGCTTGATGGTGGCGTTCACCGGCGTGACCTGCGGCGGCTGCGGCGTGCTGCTGCAGGCAGCCAGCACCGGCAGCAGGCCGCACAGGACAAGATAGGGCCGGGTCTTCATGGCGAGATCAGGCCGGTCTTGAGCCGGCCAAGCAGTCGGAACAGGGCGCGCCGGTCGGTCTCGGCCAGGCCCGAGAACAGTTGCCCGATCCAGTCCTCATGCGCGCGCGCCATGCGCGAGAACGCGGCGCGCCCGGCCGGGGTCAGGCGGATCAGGTAGGCACGGCGGTCAGTGGGCAGGGCCTCGCGTGAGACCAGGCCTTCCTGCTGCAGCTGGTCGGTGATGCCGGTGACGTTGCCGCCGGTCACCATCATGCGGCGCGACAGCTCGCCCATCTTCAGGCCTTCCGGATGGCGGTCGAGCTGTGCCATCAGGTCGAAGCGCGGCAGCGTGCAGGCAAAATCCTGGCGCAGCCGCGAACGGATATCGCCCTCGATCAGGGTGGTGCAGGTCAACAGCCGCAACCACAGCCGCAGGGCTTCGTGCTCGGTCTGGTCGGCACGGGTTTCAAGGTCGACCGGCGCGCTGTCGGCGCCGGCGGCAGGGGATGGGTTTGGCATCTTCAGTGCATCGGTGCGCAGGTGTGCGGCCGCGGCCGCCAGGGGCCGCCCACGGGGCGGGCAGCCGACATTTGATGCCTCAAGTATATGCGCGATACGCGCCGCCGCCCTGCCGGCGATCAAATCGGCGTCAATCCACCTTGGCGCCGGAATCCTTGACCACCTTGGCCCACTTGGCGGTCTCGGCGCGGATGAACGCGGCGAACTGCTCCGGCGTGTTGCCGACAGGCTCGGCGCCCTGCGCCTGCAGGCGTTCGCGCACGGCCGGGGCGTTCAGCGCCTTGGCCACTTCCTGCTGGATGCGGTGGATGACGTCCGGCGGCGTGCCGGCCGGCGCCAGCATGCCGAACCAGGAGCTGGCTTCATACTGAGGCAGGCCCGCAGCCTGGGCAATGGTTGGCACGCCCGGCAGCGCCGGCGAGGGCCTGGCGCTGGTCACCGCCAGCGCCTTGAGCTTGCCGCTCTTGATCAGCGCCATCGACGACGGCAGGTTGTCGAACATCACCTGCATGGTGCCCCCGGCCAGGTCCGTCAGCGCCGGCCCGCTGCCCTTGTACGGGAAGTGGACCATGAAGGTCCGGGTCTGCGTCTTGAACAACTCCCCGGCCAGGTGGATCGAGGTGCCGTTGCCACTGGAGGCCATGTTGATCTTGCCGGGATTGGCGCGCGCGTAAGTGATCAGGTCCTTGACGCTGTCGATCTTGTTCTGCTGCGCAAACACCGGGTTCAGCACCAGCACGTTGGGCACGGCCGCCACCTCGGTGATCGGGGCGAAGTCCTTGATCGGATCGAACGGCAGCTTGCCGTACAGCGACTGGTTGATGCCATGGGTGCCCACGGTGCCCATCAGCAGCGTGTAGCCGTCCGGAGCGGCCTTGGCGACGATGTCCGCGCCGATATTGCCGCCGGCACCGGGTTTGTTGTCGACCACCACGTTCCAGCCCGGCAGCCTGGCCAGCTCTGCGGCCACGGCGCGGGCCAGGATGTCGGTGGTGCCGCCGGCGGCAAAGGGCACCACCAGCCGGATCGGCTTGGCCGGGTACGGGTCTGCGGCCAGCGCCGACTGGCTGGCGAGCGCGGCAAGGCTGGCGGACAGCAGCAGCGCAACGACGCGCCGGCGAGTGGGTTGCATGGGTGGTCTCCTGGTGTGGCCCGCTCTCGGTACCTGGGGGGCTATGGTCAGTGCATTCTAGTCGGCGCCCGCAGTGGCGCCGATGAGGTGATGCCCTATGGGGCTGCAGCGCCGCGCCAATGAAAAAAGGCACCCGAAGGTGCCTTTCAAGCTCAGCCTTGCGACTGGCGATCAGAACTTGTGGCGGATGCCGATGGCGGCGCCAATCATCTTGTCTTCGCCGGTACCCAGGAAGTAACCATTGGCGAAGCTGATCGCCGAGGTGTCGAAGTTCAGGCCGGCGTTCTTCGAGAAGGCCGTGGTCAGGTACACGTCGGTGCGCTTGGACAGGTTGTAGTCGGCCACGAACGAAATCTGCCAGGGGTTCTTGATGTTGTTGGTGGTGTTGACGGTGGCGGCGGCCGGGTTGAAGTTCTTGACGTCGTCGTAGTAGTACGCGAGCGTCAGGCCCAGTGCCGGCGTGACCTGGTAGTTGGCACCGACCCAGTAGTAGTTGTCCTTCAGGATCGTATTGTCGTTCACATGCTTGCTCATGCCCCAGCGATAGCCAGCCATCAGCTTGGCCGGACCGAAGGCATAGCTGGCAGCGACCGCGGCTTTCTTGAATTCGCCGGTGCCGCCGGCGGCGTTCAGGGTCGGGTTGTACTGGTCATAGGCGCCGCTGATGCCGAACGGGCCGGCTGACCACGACACGCCGGCACCGTAGCCGGTGTCGCGGCGGAACTGGCCGGCGACTTCGCCACCGCCGGCAACGCCGTTACCGAACGACCAGTGCGCGACCGCGGTCACCGGGCCGAACTTGCCGGTGTACTTGGCGGTGTTGTCCGAACGGAAGTTCAGGCCCAGTTGAGCGACCACCGGCTCGTACTGGGTGGCATAGCCGGTCGGCGAAAAATTGGCCATCATGTCAAACAGCGAGGTGTACTGGCGACCGAAGGTCACGCGGCCCACCTGGGCGCTTTCCAGGCCGACATAAGCCTGACGACCGAACAGGCGGCCGCCTTGCTGCGAGCGCCCGTCGTCCAGGCCGAAACCGCTTTCCATCACGAACAGTGCCTTCAGGCCGCTGCCCAGGTCTTCCACGCCACGCAGGCCCCAACGCGAACCGGACAGGCCGCCGGACGACATGCGGAAGAGGTTCTCCGACGGGCCGGTCGCAAATCCGTTGGCCGCCGACGGCGTGACGCTCGACATATTGCTCACGTACTCGATGTTGGCATCCACCACACCGTAGAGCGTGACGCTCGATTGGGCCTGCGCCGCCCCAGCAAATGCGCCAAGCGCTGCCAGCGCCAGAAGCGATTTCTTCATGCTCGTTGATCTCCACTGTAAGAATTATTGGTGACGGCCCGGGAGAACCTCCTGTTGGTCTCCATCCCCCGTGCGTCAAACTTCCTGGGAAGTTGCGAAGTACTGTAACAAACAACCCTTAATTCACTACTCAGGCCAATCCCCCTTGTCTTCTTTTAACAACTCAGGGTTTCTGAGTAGCCGGGCGCATCAATGCAAGGCGGGATGCGGGTTGGCGCCGATTAGAGGCAAGCTACAATGCGGGTAATCCCGATGGCCCCCTGTGCGTACCGCAGCCGCAGCTGCGCACCCCACGATCGCAGGGACTGCCGGGAACGAAGACCAACTGCCTCTGCGACATGGACACCCTGATCAAAGAATTCGACGTGGCATTGCGCGCCATTGCCGGCGCCACGCGCACCGCGCGCGCCAACCCGGCTGACCGGCTGGCGCCGGACACCGAACAGATGAGCGCCGATGAACGCCGCCACGTGGCCGGGCTGATGCGCATCAACCATGTCGGCGAGGTCTGCGCGCAGGCCCTGTACCAGGCCCAGAAGCTCACCGCGCGCGACGGCGCGGTGCGCGCGCAGATGGATGCCGCCGCGCGCGAAGAGGAAGACCACCTGGCCTGGTGCGCCGAGCGCCTGCGCGAGCTGGGCTCGCGCCCGAGCCTGCTCAACCCGCTGTGGTACGCCGGCGCCTTCGCCATCGGCTGGATGGCCGGCCGCGCCGGCGACCGCGTCAGCCTGGGCTTCGTCGCCGAGACCGAGCGCCAGGTCGAGCACCACCTGGGCGGGCACCTGGACCGCCTGCCCGAGGCCGACGGCCGCTCGCGTGCCATCCTCGAGCAGATGCGCGACGACGAGATCCGCCACGGCAACGCCGCGCGCGATGCCGGCGGGATCCCGTTACCTGCCCCGGTGCGGGCGCTGATGCGCGGCGCCTCGCGCGTGATGACCACCGCCGCCTACCGGATCTGAGCCGGCCCTGCCTGCCCCCCGCCGGCCCTGATTCCGGCGGGGCTGGCGGGCAATTGTTGTATCCTTCCTTCGCGCGACGGGCAGGTCTTTCCCGTGCCGCCGGCAGTTCCTCCGCAAGTGGTTCTCAGGTGGTTTCTCGGCTTTCCTCCCTAAGATCTTCATTTCATTAAGGATTCACTTTTTCGGTGCGTGAGGTGTGCGCGCTAAGTCATTGTTCTTATTCAAAAAAACTCGTTTGCTGCCCTGCAACCAGCCTTGACCCGCCATATCGCTTCCTCTAAAGTGGGAAATAGTGTGAGGAAGTGTATTTTTGTGTGAAATTGGGCCCCGACCGTGGGATGATGTCGCCATAGTCGGAACAGAAGGGATTCACGCGCATGCTGGCCGACAACCGGCCGGCATGGACCGGGAGCAAGCTTGTTTCAGGGAGCATCGGCACTCTCGCTGGATGCCAAGGGACGGATGTCCATTCCGTCCCGGCACCGCGAGGCGCTGCAACAGCAGGCCGAGGGCCGGGTGACGCTGACCAAGCACCCGGATGGCTGCCTGTTGCTGTTTCCCCGGCCCGAGTGGGAAACCTTCCGCACGCGCATTGCAGCGCTGCCGATGGATGCGCACTGGTGGAAGCGCATCTTCCTGGGCAACGCCGCCGACGTGGAAATGGACGGCGCGGGCCGGGTGCTGATCGCCCCGGAGCTGCGCAGTGCCGCCATGCTCGACAAAGAAGTCATGCTGCTCGGCATGGGCAGCCATTTCGAAGTGTGGGATGCCGCGACCTACGCCGCCAAGGAACAGCAGGCGATGGCGCAGGGCATGCCCGAAGCATTGAAGAATTTCTCTTTCTGACGAGGTCATGAGTCCAACCGGAACGCCGGCAACCCCCGCCCTGCGCCATCGCACCGTGCTGCTGGACGAGGCCGTCGAAGCCTTGGTCTGGCGGCCCGACGGGGTCTACGTCGACGGCACCTTCGGCAGGGGAGGGCACAGCCGGGCGGTGCTGGCCCGGCTGGGGCCAGACGGGGCCCTGGTTGCGTTCGACAAGGACCCAGCAGCAATCGCAGAAGCGGGCACCATCAAGGATGCCCGCTTCTCCATTGAGCACGCGAGCTTTGCGGCCATGGCCGAGCGCCTGTCGGGGCGCGGCCACGTCGCCGGCGTGCTGCTCGACCTGGGGATCAGCTCGCCCCAGATCGACGAGGCGGCGAGGGGGTTTTCCTTTCGTTTCGAGGGCCCGCTGGACATGCGCATGGACACCACGCGCGGCATCACTGCCGCGCAGTGGCTGGCGCAGGCGGATGAGCAGGACATTGCCAGGGTGATACGAGACTATGGGGAAGAACGGTTTGCTGTACAGATTGCAAAGGCGATTGTTGCTCGCCGGAGCGAACCCGGCGATGGCGGACCCATCGCCACTACTGCCGACCTTGCCGCGCTCGTGGCGAAAGCCGTCAAGACACGCGAGAAGGGTCAGGACCCTGCGACCCGCACCTTTCAGGCTCTACGGATTCACGTCAATCAAGAGCTTGAGGACCTCGAAAGAGGGCTGAAGGCGGCGTATGAACTGCTGCAGGTCGGAGGGCGCCTGGTGGTGATCAGCTTCCACTCGCTGGAGGACCGCATCGTCAAGCGGTTCATGGCGGCGCACGCCCGTCCCCAGCAGGATGCCGACCCGGCGCTGCGGCGCGCGCCGCTGCGCGCGGCCGACCTGCCGCAACCGACGCTGCGCCTGCTCGGCCGCTACAAGCCGGGCCCTGAAGAGGTGGCCGCCAACCCGCGCGCGCGCTCGGCCGTGATGCGCGTGGCCGAGAAGCTGGCCCCTGCCGCGACCACTGCCGGCGGAGGCGCACGCGCATGAACCGCCTGACCTTCTTCCTGCTGGCCGCGCTGATCCTGTGCGCGCTGTCGCTGGTGAGCGCGCAGCACCAGGCGCGCACGCTGTTCGTCGCGCTGGAGCGGGCCCAGGCTGAAGAGAAGCAGCTCGATATCGACTGGTCGCGCCTGCAGTACCAGCAGAGCGCGCTGGGCAAGAGCGCGCGCATTGCCGACGCGGCGCGCGCGCAGCTGAAGATGGCGCCGGTCAACCCCGGCAAGACCCAGTATCTGTCCGGCATCGTGCTGCCGCCGCCTGCCGAGGCGGCGTCGGCCAGTGCCGAGGAGGCGCGCCGATGAGCATGGCCCGTCCCAACCCGCCCCGCCGTGACCGCAACGGCACCGCCTCGCGCCCGCGCAGCGGGCAGTTCTCGGCCAGCCCGGTGCTGGGCCTGCGCCTGCCGATGTGGCGCTCCAAGCTGGTGGTGTTCCTGATGTTCGCCGCCTTCGGCGCGCTGGCCCTGCGCGCGGCCTGGATCCAGGGCCCCGGCAACCAGTTCTACGAGGCCGAGGGCAAGAAGCGCTTCCAGCGCACGCTGGAGCTGCCGGCCACGCGCGGCAAGATCCTGGACCGCAACGGCCTGGTGCTGGCCACCAGCCTGCCGGTCAAGGCCGTCTGGGCGGTGCCCGAGGACGTGCCCAACCAGGTCGAGGCCGCCAAGATCCGCCAGCTGGCGAAGTTGCTCGGCATGTCCGAGAAAGACCTTGGCAAGAAGCTGTCCGAGGACAAGGGCTTCGTCTACCTGAAGCGCCAGGTGCTGCCTGACGTCGCCGACAAGATCGCCGCGCTGAAGATCGAGGGCATCCACCAGACCCGCGAATACAAGCGCTTCTACCCGGAAGGCGAGGCGATGGCCCACATCGTCGGCTTCACCAACGTGGAAGACCGCGGCCAGGAAGGCGTGGAGCTGGCGCGCGAGCCCGGCCTGGCCGGCCGGGCCGGCGCGCGCCAGGTGATCAAGGACCGCCTGGGCCGCGTGGTCGAGGACGTCGGCGTGCTGAAGACCCCGCGCGACGGCGAGGACATCCAGCTGTCGATCGACGCCAAGATCCAGTACCTGGCCTACAACGAGCTCAAGGCCGTGGTCGAAAAGCACAAGGCCAAGGCCGCCAGCGCGGTGGTGCTCGACGCCCAGACCGGCGAAGTGCTGGCGCTGGCCAACTGGCCCACCTACAACCCCAACGACCGTACCCGGCTGTCCGGCGAGCAGCTGCGCAACCGTGTGCTGACCGACACCTTCGAGCCCGGCTCGATGATGAAGCCGATCACGGTCGGCCTGGCGCTGCAGCTCAAGCGCGTGACGCCGTCCACGGTGATCACCACTACCGGCAAGTACAACTTCGAAGGCGCCACCATCAGCGATACCCACAACTACGGGGCGCTGACGGTGAGCGGCGTGATCCAGAAGTCGAGCAACATCGGCACGACCAAGATCGCGATGATGATGAAGCCGCAGGAGATGTGGGACATGTACACCAGCATCGGGCTGGGCCAGGCGCCCAAGATCGGCTTCCCCGGCGCCGTGGCCGGCCGCGTGCGCCCGTTCAAGAGCTGGCGCCCGATCGAGCAGGCCACCATGTCATACGGCTACGGCCTGTCGGTGTCGCTGTTCCAGATGGCGCATGCCTACACCATCTTCGCGCATGACGGCGAGCTGATCCCGGTGTCGATGTTCCGCACCAGCGGCCCCGCCACCGGCGAGCGTATCCTGTCGCCCCAGGTGGCCCGCGACGTGCGCGCCATGATGGAAACCGTGACCGCGCCCGGCGGCACCGCGCCCGAGGCGCAGGTGATGGGCTACCGCGTCGGCGGCAAGACCGGCACCGCCTACAAGCATGAAGGCCGCGGCTACAACCGCAGCAAGTACCGCGCCTCGTTCATCGGCCTGGCGCCGATGTCGAATCCGCGCATCATCGTGGCCGTCAGCGTGGACGAACCCACCGCGGGCAGCCACTACGGCGGCCTGGTGGCCGGCCCGGCGTTCGCGGCCATCACCGGCGGCACGCTGCGCGCACTGAATGTGCAGCCCGACTCGCCGATCCGCCAGCTGGTGGTCAGCGACAAGGTGCAGGAGAGCGAACCGTGGAGTTCGACCCAATGACGGCCAAGCCACTGCTCCCGCTCGAGGTCACCGCGCAGGCCAGCAATGCGCTGGCCTGGCTGCGTACCAACGTGGCCGCCGCCGCGCAGCTGACCGGAGATACCCGGCGCCTGGCGCGTGGCGATGTGTTCTTCGCCTACGTGCTCGGCAACGCGCGCCTGGCCACCGACGGCCGGCTCTATATCGCCCAGGCGATTGCCGCCGGCGCGGGGGCCATCGTCTATGAGGCCGACGGCTTCGACTGGCCCTTCAGCGACGTCGTGCCGCATCTCGCGGTGAGCCGCCTGCACCAGCTGGCCGGCCCGATCGCCGCCGGCTGGCATGGCAACCCGGTGCGCGGCCTGGCCGTGACCGGCATCACCGGCACCAACGGCAAGACCTCGTGCAGCCAGTGGCTGGCACGGGTGCTACAGGCCGCCGGCACGCCCTGCGCGACCATCGGCACGCTGGGCACTGGCTTCCCGGGCGCGCTGCAGGCTACCGGCTTCACCACGCCTGACGCGGTGCAGCTGCAGGCCAGCCTGGCGTCCCTGCACGACGCCGGCGCGCGCGCGGTGGCGATGGAGGTGTCCTCGCACGGCCTGGAGCAGGAGCGCGTGGCCGGCACGCATTTCTCTGTGGCGGTGCTGACCAACCTGACCCAGGACCACCTCGACTACCACGGCTCGATGGCCGAGTACGAGGCCGCCAAGGAGAGCCTGTTCCGCTGGGACGGCCTGCGCACCGCGGTGGTCAACCGCGACGACGCCATGGGCCAGCGCCTGCTGGCGGCGGACGCCGCCGCCATTGGCGCGCCGCACGTGATCGAATACGGCATCGACGGCCCCGGCGCGGCCACGGTGCGCCGCCCGCGCGGCGAGTGGCTGCGCGCCACCAACGTGCGCGCCACGCCCACCGGCACCGCCTTCCATATCGACGGCAGCTTCGGCAGCGCCGAGATGGCCACACCGATGATCGGCGTCTTCAACGTCAGCAACCTGCTGGCGGTGCTGGGTGCGGCGCTGGCCAACGGCGTGGCGTGGGACGCGGCCATCGCCGCGCTGCGCGCGCTGACGCCGGTCGAAGGGCGCATGGAGTTGTTCGGTGCCGCCGGCGGCCCGGATGCGCCGCTGGCCGTGGTCGACTACGCCCATACCCCGGACGCGCTGGCGCAGACGCTGGCCGCGCTGCGCCCGGTGGCGCAGGCGCGCAACGGCCGCCTGTGGTGCGTGTTCGGCTGCGGTGGCGACCGCGACCCGATCAAGCGCCCGCTGATGGGCGCGGTGGCCGAGCGCGAGGCCGACGAGGTCATCCTGACCAGCGACAACCCGCGCAGCGAAGACCCGCAGGACATCCTGGACGCCATTGCCGACGGCATGGCCGTGCGCGCGCGCGCGCGCCAGATCGAAGACCGCGCCGCCGCCATCCTCTATGCCGTCAGGCACGCGGCACCGGCCGACGTGGTGCTGGTGGCGGGCAAGGGCCATGAGGCCACCCAGGAGATCCAGGGGCGCAAGCGCCCGTTCTCCGATCGCGAACATGTACGACTGGCGCTTGCCACCCGTGGAGTATCGGCATGAGCCAGACCCCAATGACCAACTTGCAGCAAGCCGCCGGCTGGATCGCCGGCGCGCGCGTTTGCGGCGACGGCGCCGTGGAGTTTTCGCGCGTGCATAGCGACAGCCGCAGCGTCGAGCCCGGCGACCTGTTCGTCGCTCTCAAGGGCGAGCGCTTCGACGCGCATGACTTTATCGCCGACGTGGTGGCGCGCGGCGCTGCCGCCGTGCTGGTCAGCCGCGAGGTCGATGCCGGCGTGCCGGCCATCGTCGCGCCGGACACGCGCATTGCGCTGGGCGAGCTCGGCGCCGGCTGGCGCCGCCAGTTCACGCTGCCGGCGGTGGCGGTGACCGGCAGCAACGGCAAGACCACGGTCAAGGAAATGATCGCGGCCATCTTCGCCGCGGCGGTAGGCGAGGAGCAGCGCCTGGCCACCGGCGGCAACCTGAACAACGATATCGGCCTGCCGCTGACGGTGCTGCGCCTGCGCGCCACGCACAAGCTGGCGGTGCTGGAGCTCGGCATGAACCATCCGGGCGAGACGGTCTACCTGGCCGGCATCGCCCAGCCCACCGTGGCGGTGATCACCAACGCGCAGCGCGAGCACCAGGAGTTCATGGTCAGCGTGGAAGCCGTCGCCCACGAGCACGCTGCCGCGATTGCGGCGCTGCCTGCCAACGGCGTGGCGGTGTACCCGCTCGACGCGGAAAGCGGCGGCGCCTACGCGCCGGTGTGGCGCAATGCCGCGGGCGCGCGCCGTGCGCTGTCGTTCGGCACCTCGCAGCGCGCCGATGTGCACGCCACCGTGACGCTGGTCGACGGCGCACAGGTGATGCAGGTACGCGCGCCTGGCCATGCCTTCGACGTGCGCCTGGCGCTGCTGGGTGAGCACAACGTGCGCAACGCGCTGGCGGCCATCGCCTGCGCGCTGGCCGCGGGGGTGCACGTGCCGGCGATCCAGCGGGGCCTGGCCGGGTTCCAGGCGGTCAAGGGCCGGCTGCAGGTCAAGTACACGCCGGGTGGGACGGTAGTCATCGACGACACATACAACGCCAACCCCGACTCCATGCGCGCCGCCATCGACGTGCTGGCCGGCTTTGCCGCGCCGCGTGTGCTGGTGCTGGGCGACATGGGCGAAGTGGGCGACCAGGGCCCCGCATTCCACCAAGAAATCGGTGCCTACGCCAAGGCACGCGGCATTGGCACGCTGTGGGCGACCGGTGAACTGGCCGTGCATGCGGTGCAGGCATTCGGCGCGGGTGGCCGGCATTTCGGCACCGCGGAAGCCCTGGCAAAGGCGCTGGAGGAAGACAGCAGGGGCATGGTGGCGCAAGTGGGCGCCGTGCTGGTGAAGGGATCGCGCTTCATGCGCATGGAACGGATGGTCGCGGCGCTGGTCGCAGACACTTCCGCACATTAAATAAGACAACACGATGTTATTGGCTCTGGCCCAGTGGCTGCAAAACGACTACAGCTTCCTCCGGGTCGTCAACTATCTGACTTTCCGCGCGGTGATGGCCAACCTCACCGCGCTTCTGATCGGGCTGGCGTTCGGTCCGTGGGTGATCCGCAAGCTGACCGAGCTGAAGGTCGGCCAGGCGGTGCGCACCATCGGCCCGCAGACCCACTTGGTCAAGGCCGGCACGCCGACCATGGGCGGCGTGCTGGTGCTGGTCTCGATCGCGGTGTCGACGCTGCTGTGGTGCGACTGGGGCAACCGTTTTATCTGGGTGGTGATGCTGGTCACCTTCGGCTACGGCGCGATCGGCTGGGTCGACGACTACCGCAAGGTGGTGTATCGCGACCCGCGCGGCATGTCGAGCCGCGAGAAATTTTTCTGGCAGACGCTGATCGGCCTGGTGGCCGCGGTCTACCTGGCGTTTTCGGTATCGGAAAGCAGCAACGTGCGGGTGTGGGAGCTGTTCCTGAACTGGGTCGAGGGCGGGCTGTCGTTGGACATGCCGTACAAGTCCAACCTGATCGTGCCCTTCTTCAAGGAGATCAGCTACCCGCTGGGCGTGGCCGGCTTCATCGTGCTGACCTACCTGGTGATCGTGGGCTCGAGCAACGCCGTCAACCTGACCGACGGCCTGGACGGCCTGGTGATCATGCCGGTGGTGCTGGTTGGCGGCGGGCTGGGCGTGTTTGCGTACGTAATGGGCAACTCGGTCTACAGCAAGTACCTGCTGTTCCCGCATATCCCGGGCGCGGGCGAACTGCTGATCTTCTGCTCGGCATTGGCCGGCGCGGGGCTGGCCTTCCTCTGGTTCAATGCGCACCCGGCGCAGGTGTTCATGGGCGACGTCGGCGCGCTGGCGCTGGGCGGCGCGCTCGGCACGGTGGCGGTGATCGTGCGCCAGGAGATCGTGCTGTTCGTGATGGGCGGCATCTTCGTGGTGGAAACACTGTCGGTGATGGCGCAGGTGACGTGGTTCAAGATCACCAAGCGCCGCTATGGCGAAGGCAGGCGGCTGTTCCGGATGGCGCCGCTGCACCACCATTTCGAGCTGGGCGGTTGGAAGGAAACCCAGGTCACGGTGCGCTTCTGGATCATCACCATGCTGCTGGTGCTGATCGGGTTGTCGACGCTGAAGTTGCGTTAATGGTTGCGCGGGTCAGGGACTGACGGCGCTTTCTATATAGATACAGGAAAACAAAGGCAGGAAATCGAAGTGTTTGGCGAGCTGCAAAAACCTCATGTGCTGGTACTGGGCCTTGGTGAGTCGGGCCTGGCCATGGCGCGCTGGTGTGGCCTGAACGGCTGCGCGGTGCGCGTGGCTGACACGCGCGAGGCGCCCGCCAACCTTGTCTTCCTGCAGGCCGAGCTGACTTCGGCCGAATTCGTCGGCGGCCCGTTCGCCGACAGCCTGCTCGACGGCATCGGCCTGGTGGCGATCAGTCCGGGCCTGTCGCCGCTGGAAGCCGCCACTGGCGCGCTGCTGGCCGCGGCGCAGGCGCGCGGCATCCCCGTGTGGGGCGAGATCGAGCTGTTCGTGCGCGCGCTGCGCCACCTGGAAGCCGAGTCCGGCTACGCGCCGAAGATCCTGGCGATCACCGGCACCAACGGCAAGACCACCACCACCGCGCTGACCGGCCGGCTGGTGGAGCGCGCCGGCAAGAGCGTGGCGGTGGCGGGCAATATCAGCCCGTCGGCGCTGGACAAGCTGTCGGCCTGCATCGCCTCGGCATCGCTGCCGGAGGTGTGGGTGCTTGAGCTGTCCAGCTTCCAGCTGGAAACCACGCACACGCTGGCGCCCGCCGCGGCGACTGTGCTCAACGTCACCCAGGACCACCTGGACTGGCATGGCTCGATGGAAGCCTATGCCGCGTCCAAGGCGCGCATCTTCGGGCCGGCCGGCAGCGAGTGCGTGCAGGTGCTCAACCGCAACGACCGCCTGACCATGGATATGGCGCGGCCCGGGAGCACGCCGCTGACCTTTGGCACCGACCTGCCGGAAACGCCGGGCAGCTTCGGCATCCTGCGCGAGGGCGGCATGCCCTGGCTGGTGCTGGCCGAACCCGATCCGGACGCGGAAGGGGAGGGCAAGCCGCGCCGCCGCAAGGCCGCCGAGGTGGCCCGGGAAGCCGTGCCGGTGCGCCACAAGCGCCTGATGCCGGCCGACGCGCTGCATATCCGCGGCATGCACAACGCCACCAACGCGATGGCCGCGCTGGCGCTGTGCCGCGCCATCGACCTGCCGATGAACGCACTGCTGCACGGCCTGCGCGAATACCGCGGCGAGCCGCACCGCGTGGAGTGGGTTGCGACCATCGACGATGTCGAGTATTTCGACGACAGCAAGGGCACCAACGTGGGCGCAACCGTGGCCGCGCTGTCTGGGCTGGACAAGCGCGTGGTGCTGATCGCCGGCGGCGAAGGCAAGGGCCAGGATTTCTCGCCGCTGGCCGCGCCGGTGGCGCAGTACGCGCGCGCGGTGGTGCTGGTCGGCCGTGCCGCGGGTGAACTGCGCGATGCATTGCAGGGCAGCGGTGCCAGCCTGGTCGACGCCGGCACGCTGGAAGAGGCCGTGACCAAGGCTGCCGGACTGGCCGAGAGCGGCGATGTGGTGCTGCTGTCGCCGGCATGCGCCAGCCTCGACATGTTCCGCAACTACGTGCATCGCGCCGAGGTGTTCCGCGGCGCGGTGGAAGAACTGGCGCTGTCCCGGGGGATCCTGCCATGAGCGAAGCACAGGTCAAGCGCAGCGGCTTTATCGGCGCCACCATCGGCAATGCCTGGGGTGGCCTGCGCGACGCCGTGTCGGGCGTCAAGCCGACCCGCTCGCGCATGATGGAGTACGACCAGCCCATGCTGTGGGTGTCGATCGTGCTGCTCGCGCTCGGCCTGGTGATGGTCTATTCGGCCTCGATCGCGCTGCCGGACTCGCCGCGCTACGCCAACTATCGCGAGAGCCACTTCCTGATGCGCCATGCGTTCGCGCTGGGGATCGGGCTGTCGGTCGGGCTGGCGTCGTTCCAGGTCCCGGTCAAGGTGTGGGACCGCTACGCGCCCAAGCTCTTTATCTTCGCGCTGATCCTGCTGGTGATCGTGCTGGTGCCGTTCGTCGGGAAGGGCGTGAACGGCGCGCGGCGCTGGATTCCGCTGGGCGTGATGAACTTCCAGCCGTCCGAGCTGATGAAGCTGGCGGTGGTGCTGTACGCGGCCAACTACACCGTGCGCAAGCAGGAGTGGATGCAGACCGTGTCCAAGGGCTTTTTGCCGATGGGCGTGGCGGTGGTGGTGGTGGGCATGCTGCTGCTGCTCGAGCCCGACATGGGCGCGTTCCTGGTAATCGCCGCGGTGGCGATGGGCATCCTGTTCCTGGGCGGCATCAACGGCAAGCTGTTTGCCGGGCTGGTGGGCGTGGCAATCGGCGCGTTCGCGCTGCTGATCACGGCTTCGCCCTGGCGGCGCGAGCGGATCTTCGCCTACCTGAACCCGTGGGAAGAGAGCAACGCGCTGGGCAAGGCCTACCAGCTCACGCACTCGCTGATCGCTTTCGGCCGCGGCGAGTGGACCGGGGTGGGGCTGGGCGGCAGCATCGAGAAGCTGCACTACCTGCCCGAGGCCCATACCGACTTCATCCTCGCGGTGATCGGCGAGGAATTCGGCTTTGTCGGCGTGCTGGTGGTGATCGTGCTGTTCTACTGGCTGGTGCGGCGCGCCTTCAATATCGGCCGCACCGCGCTGCAGCTGGACCGCACCTTTGCCGGCCTGGTGGCCAAGGGCATCGGCGTGTGGATCGGCTGGCAGACCTTTATCAATATGGGCGTGAATCTGGGCCTGCTGCCGACCAAGGGGCTGACGCTGCCGCTGGTGAGCTATGGCGGCTCGGGGATCTTGATGAACTGCGTGGCGCTGGCGATCCTGCTGCGCATTGATTATGAAAATCGAGTATTGATGCGCGGAGGGAAGGTATGACCGGACCGCGCACCTTGCTCGTGATGGCCGGCGGCACCGGGGGGCATGTGTTCCCGGGGCTGGCGGTCGCGCACGCGCTGCGCGAGCAGGGCTGGAAAGTGGTCTGGCTGGGCAACCGCACCGGCATGGAAGCCACGCTGGTGCCCAAGCACGACATCCCGATGGAGTTCATCCAGTTCGGCGGGCTGCGCGGCAAAGGCCTGGTGACCAAGTTCCTGCTGCCGCTGAACCTGCTGCGTGCGTTCTGGCAGAGCATAGCCGCGCTGCGCCGGGTGCGCCCGAGCGTGGTGCTGGGCATGGGCGGCTATATCACCTTCCCGGCCGGCATGATGGCGTCGCTGCTGGGGCGCCCGCTGGTGCTGCACGAGCAGAACTCGATTGCCGGACTGGCCAACAAGGTGCTGGCCAAGGTGGCCGACCGCGTGCTGTGCGCGTTCCCGGACACGCTGCCCGGCGGCGAATGGACCGGCAACCCGGTACGCGAGGAACTGGCGCACCTGGACGCGCCCGAAGCGCGCTATGACCAGCGCAGCGGCCCGCTGCGGATCCTGGTGGTGGGCGGCAGCCTGGGCGCCGCGGCGTTGAACGAGGTGGTGCCCAAGGCCATCGCGCTGCTGCCCGGGGGCGAGCGCCCGGTGGTCACGCATCAGGCGGGCGCGAAGCAGATCGACACGCTGCGCGCCAACTACGCGGCCGCGCAGGTGCCCGCGCAGACCCTGCCGTTCATCGACGACATGGCGCGCGCTTACGCCGATGCGGACCTGGTGATCTGCCGCGCTGGCGCGATGACGGTGTCGGAAGTGGCTGCCGCGGGTGTGGCGGCGATGTTCGTGCCGTTCCCGCATGCGGTGGACGACCACCAGACCACCAACGCGGAATTTTTGTCGAAGCAGGGCGCGGCCCTGCTGGTGCAGCAGAAAGACCTGACGGCCGAGGGGCTGGCGCAAACCATCGCCAGCCTGACCCGGCCGCAGCTGAAAGACATGGCGCGCCTGGCGCGCGGACTGGCCAAACCTGAGGCAACCCGGCGCGTCGCCGAGATCTGCAGTCAGCTGGCCAGGGACTGAAGCCTATATAAGCAGCAATCGAATGAAGCATATCGTCAAGAACATCCACTTCGTGGGCATCGGCGGCGCCGGCATGAGCGGCATCGCCGAGGTCCTGCTGAACCTGGGATACAAGGTCTCGGGCTCGGACGTGGGCAACAATGCCGCCACGCGGCGCCTGGCATCGCTCGGCGCCACGGTCATGCACGGGCATGACGCGGCCAACGTGACCGGCGCCAACGCGGTGGTGGTGTCGACCGCCGTCAGCGGCGACAACCCCGAAGTGCTGGCCGCCCGCAGCAAGCGCATCCCGGTGGTGCCGCGCGCAGTGATGCTGGCCGAACTGATGCGCCTGAAGCAGGGCGTGGCCATCGCCGGCACGCACGGCAAGACCACCACCACCAGCCTGGTGGCGTCGGTGCTGGCCGAAGGCGGGCTGGACCCGACCTTCGTGATCGGCGGCCGCCTGAACTCGGCCGGCGCCAACGCGCGCCTGGGCACGGGCGACTTCATCGTGGCCGAGGCCGACGAGTCGGACGCATCGTTCCTGAACCTGTTCCCGGTCATCGAGGTCATCACCAATATCGATGCCGACCACATGGACACCTACGGGCATGACTTTGCCCGGCTCAAGCAGGCGTTCATCGAATTCACCCAGCGGCTGCCGTTCTACGGCATCGCGGTGCTGTGCGTCGACGACCCCAACGTGCGCGAGATCCTGCCGTTCGTGTCCAAGCCGGTGGTGCGCTACGGCTTTGCCGAGGATGCCCAGATCCGCGCCGTGGACGCGCGCGCGGTCGACGGCCAGATGCACTTCACCGTGCAGCGCCAGCTCAACGGCCATACCGAGCCGCCGCTCGAGATCGTGCTGAACCTGCCCGGCCTGCACAACGTGCAGAACGCGCTCGCGGCGATCGCCATTGCCACCGAGCTGGAGGTGCCCGATGCCGCCATCGTCAAGGCACTGCGCGAGTTCCATGGCGTGGGCCGGCGCTTCCAGCGCTACGGCGAGGTGGCCACGCCCGACGGCGCCGGCACCTTCACCCTGGTGGACGACTACGGCCACCACCCGGTCGAGATGGCGGCCACGCTGGCCGCCGCGCGCGGCGCGTTCCCGGGGCGCCGCCTGGTGCTGGCGTTCCAGCCGCACCGCTTTACCCGTACGCGGGATTGCTTTGAGGACTTCGTCAAAGTGCTGGGCACCGTCGATGCGCTGCTGCTGTCCGAGGTCTACGCCGCCGGCGAAGCCCCGATCGTGGCCGCCGACGGCCGTGCGCTGACCCGCGCGCTGCGCGTGGCCGGCAAGGTCGAACCTGTTTTCGTGGAGCAGATGGAAGAAATGCCGCAGGCCATCCTGGATGCCGTCCGGCCGGGCGATGTGGTCGTGACGATGGGCGCGGGCTCGATCGGGGCCGTGCCGGGGCAGCTGGTGTCGCACCAGCAATCGACGCAATCAACGCAGGGAGGCCAGGCATGAGCTTCGTCGCCCATCCCAATATCGATCCCAAGTCGCTGGGCAAGGTCGGCGTGCTGCTGGGCGGACGCTCGGCCGAACGCGAGATCTCGCTGATGTCTGGCAACGGCGTGCTGGCCGCGCTGCAGTCGCGCGGCGTGGACGCGCACGGCTTCGACCCGGGCCTGCAGAGCGTGGCCGAGCTGGCCGCTGCCGGCTTTGACCGCGTCTTTATCGCACTGCATGGCCGCTATGGCGAGGATGGCACCATCCAGGGCCTGCTCGAGCAGCTGGGCGTGCCGTACACCGGCAGCGGCGTGCTGGCATCAGCCATGGCCATGGACAAGCAGGCCACCAAGCGCTTGTGGATGACCTATGGCCTGGCCACGCCGCGCTTTGCCATGCTGCATGCGGACACTGATTTTGATGCCGTGGCGGCCGACCTGGGCCTGCCGCTGATCGTCAAGCCGGCGCGCGAGGGCTCGTCGATCGGCCTGACCAAGGTCACTGCCGCCGACCAGATGCGCGCGGCGTTCGAGAAGGCCGCGGCGCTGGACAACGACGTCATTGCCGAGACCTTTATCGACGGCGCCGAACTGACCTGCCCGATCGTGGGCGAGGGCGACAGCGCCGAAGCGCTGCCGGTGATCCGCATTGTTGCGCCCGAAGCCAACTACGACTATCAAAATAAGTACTTTACTGACGATACCCAGTACTTGTGCCCGTCGGGCCTGGATCCCGAAGTCGAACGCGAGGTCCGGGCGCTGGCGGTGCAGTCCTACCGCGTGCTGGGCTGCCGCGGCTGGGCGCGTGCCGACCTGATGCTGCGCGCCGACGGCAAGCCTTTCCTGCTCGAGATGAATACCTCGCCCGGCATGACCGGCCATTCGCTGGTGCCGATGGCGGCGCGCGCGGTTGGCATCAGCTACGAGGACTTCGTGATGCAGGTGGTGGCCGCGGCCACGCTGGACCTGCATCCCAACGAGCATTGGAAACCCGAATAACGCAACCGAACAGGACCGTACCGGACCATGTGGCATAACGCACGCCTGCTCAACCTGATCGCCTCCGCGCTGTACGCGCTGGTGGTGCTGATGGCGCTCGCGGCAGGCCTGCTGTGGCTGGCGCAGCGGCCGGTGTTCGCCATCACCCATGTGGAGATCGGCCCGCTGGACGGCGGCGCCCTGCGCCACGTGAACGCGCCCAGCGTGCGTGCCAGCGCGCTGGGCAAGCTGACCGGCAATTTCTTCACGCTGGACCTGAACGCGGCCCGGCAGGCATTCGAGTCGGTGCCCTGGGTGCGGCGCGCCAGCGTGCGGCGCGAATGGCCCAACGGCCTGGCGGTCGAGGTCGAGGAACACGAGGCGCTGGGCACCTGGGGCACGCCCGACAGCGGGCGCCTGATCAATACCTATGGCGAGGTCTTTGTCGCCAACACCGCCGAGGCGGAAGAAGACGCACAGCTGCTGGCGCTGGACGGGCCGCCGGACAGCGAGGGCGATGTGATCGAGAAGCTCGAGGTCATGCGCCAGTGGTTCAAGCCGCTCAAGGCCGAGCCGCTGGCGGTGGCCCTGTCTGGCCGCTATGCGTGGCGCGCGAAGCTGTCCAACGGCATGGAGGTCGAACTGGGCCGCGAGCAGAACGATGAGGATCGCGTGGCGATGGACCAGCGGGTCCGGCGCTTCGTCGCGGCCTGGCCGCAGGTCACCCAGCAATGGGGCAGCCAGATCGAGTATGCCGACTTGCGTTATCCCAACGGCTTTGCCATCCGCGCCGCCAATGCCCGCTTCCTGACCGAGGCGCAGATCGCAGCGGCGGTCAGGGCGGAGAAGGCGGCGAAAGCAGCGAAGGCGGCCAAGCCGGCGCCGGCGGCAGCAGCGGTTTCAGGTACTTCCAACAACAATCCGACGCGACTGAAGAGCAAGAACGCGGAGAAAACCCGATGAGCAAGGAATACAAGGACCTGTTGGTCGGTCTCGATATCGGCACCTCGAAGGTGGCGGCGGTGGTCGCAGAACTGCGCCCCGACGGCAGCTACGAGGTGATCGGGATGGGCCAGTCAGAGTCCAAGGGTCTGAAGAAAGGGGTCGTGGTCAATATCGAGGCCACCGTGCAGTCGATCCAGAAGGCGCTGGAAGAGGCCGAGCTGATGGCCGACTGCAAGATTTCGGAGGTCTTCACCGGCATTGCCGGCAGCCACATCCGCAGCTTCAACTCCAGCGGCATGGTGGCGATCAAGGACAAGGAGGTCACGCAGACCGATGTGGCGCGCGTGATCGAGACCGCCAAGGCGGTCAATATCCCGACCGACCAGCAGATCCTGCACATCCTGACGCAGGAATTCATCATCGACGGCCAGGAGGACGTGCGCGAGCCCATCGGCATGAGCGGCATCCGCCTGGAAGTGAAGGTGCATATCGTCACCGGCGCGGTCAGCGCCGCGCAGAACATCGTCAAGTGCGTGCGCCGCTGCGGCCTGGAAGTGCACGACCTGATCCTGCAGCCGCTGGCTTCGAGCCTGGCGGTGCTGACCGAGGACGAGAAGGAACTGGGCGTGGTGCTGGTCGACATCGGCGGCGGCACCACCGACATCGCCATCTTCAGCGAAGGCGCGATCCGCCATACGGCCGTGATCCCTATCGCCGGCGACCAGATCACCAACGACATCGCGATGGCGCTGCGCACGCCGACGCCAGATGCCGAGGACATCAAGATCCAGTACGGCATCGCCAAGCAGGCGATCGCCGACCCGGACGACATGATCGAAGTGCCGGGCGTGGGCGACCGTGGCACGCGCACGCTCAGCCGCCAGGCGCTGGCCGCGGTGATCGAGCCGCGCATCGAAGAGCTGTACTCGCTGGTGCACCAGGTGGTGCGCGAGTCGGGCTATGAAGAACTGTTGTCGTCCGGCGTGGTCATCACCGGTGGTACCGCGATGATGCCGGGCATGGTCGAGCTGGGCGAGGACATCTTCCTCAAGCCCGTGCGCGTGGGTGTGCCGGAGTACCGCGGCAACCTGCACGAGGTGGTGAAGAGCCCGCGCTACGCGACCGTGATGGGCCTGCTGCTGGAAGGCCGTGTGCAACGCATGCGCGGACGCAAGGTGGCGGTGCAGAGCGGGTCGGTCAAGCAGGTGTGGACCCGCATGAAGGAATGGTTTGTCGGCAATTTCTGATCAATGCGGAAATTGACGCGCTGACGATGCAACGGCGCGCAGGCAGGGCGGTCTACCGGACAGGCCTGTGTGCCGAGTGGAAGTTTTCTGGTTTTCTTTTTATTGGTTTCTTGTTCAGAAACCAGGGGTTGCGGCGGGGAGGCTGCATCGTCTGGGGACTGATTTTTCTCGGAGGCAGTGATGGACTTTGACATGATCGAAACGGAAGTGCAGGACGGCACCATCATCAAGGTGGTCGGCGTGGGCGGTGCGGGCGGTAACGCCGTGCAGCACATGATCAGCCGCGGCGTGCAAGGCGTCGAATTCATCTGCATGAACACCGATGCCCAGGCGCTCAAGCGTTCGAGCGCTTCGCGCGTGCTGCAACTTGGCAATACGGGCCTGGGCGCTGGCGCCAAGCCGGAAGTCGGCCGCAACTGCGCCGAATCGGCCCGTGATCAGATCGCCGACTCCCTGCGCGGCGCGCACATGGTCTTCATCACTGCCGGCATGGGCGGCGGCACCGGCACGGGCGCCGCGCCGATCGTCGCGCAAGTGGCCAAGGAGATGGGCATCCTGACCGTGGGCGTGGTCAGCAAGCCGTTCGACTTCGAAGGCGCGCGCCGCGCCAAGGTGGCCGAACACGGTTCCAGCGAGCTGGAATCAAGCGTCGACTCGCTGATCGTGGTACTCAACGAGAAGCTGTTCGAAGTGATGGGCGACGACGCCGAGATGGACAAGTGCTTCCAGTGCGCCGACGACGTGCTGCACAACGCGGTGGCCGGCATTGCCGAGATCATCAACGTTGACGGCCTGGTGAACGTCGACTTCGAAGACGTGAAGACGGTGATGGGCGAGCAGGGCAAGGCCATGATGGGGACGGCCACCGTGTCGGGCGTGGACCGCGCCCGCCTGGCAGCCGAGCAGGCCGTTGCCAGCCCGCTGCTGGAAGGCGTTGACCTGTCCGGCGCGCGCGGCGTGCTGGTCAACATCACCGCCAGCCGTTCGCTGAAGCTGTCGGAAACCAAGGAAGTCATGAACACCATCCGCAGCTACGCGGCGGAAGATGCGACCGTGATCTTCGGTACGGTGTACGATGACTCGATGAGCGATGCGCTGCGCGTGACGGTGGTGGCCACGGGCCTGGGCCGCTCGGCCAAGAAGCAACAGCCGATGACCCTGCTCAAGACCGGCACGGACAACATGCCGGTGCAGATGATGGCCAACATGACCGCCGCCGCGGCCACGCACAGCTCGCCGGACTACAGCAACCTGGATACGCCGGCAGTGTGGCGCAGCTCGCGTGAGTCGGCGTCGGCTCACGTGGCGGCGCTGCAGGAAAAGGGTGTGGATACGTACGACATCCCGGCCTTCCTGCGCAAGCAGGCAGACTGAGCCCTGCCTGGCGCGGCATCGGTGCCTCCACCGGCCGCCTGACGGAACGCGTCGCCTTGTCGCGATGCACGTGCGCTCCCCATCCGCGCGTGCCTTGCATGGACTGACGTGAACCGCCGGGCTGCTGGCGGCGCCGCGCCTGCGCCGGACTGAGCTTCACCCGCATCCCGCCGGGACTGGCGTGCCGCTGGCCGCCTCCCCGGACTGGTTTCCCGCCTTCCCGGTCGGGATGTATCAGCGTCCGCGCGGCGCACCCAAGAGGTGCGCCGCGCGGACGTCTTTGTAGCAAGGTGTATCGGATCCGCGCCGGATGTCACCGGATGTGACCCGGCTTTGGCGATGCGGGCAAGGCGCCTATGATCTTGAGATTGCCCGTCTGACTGAGTGCGGGCGTCTGCGCCCCGGCATCCGGACTATTCTTCAGAAAACCCAGAAGGACCACGACTCATGATCACTGTCGGTTCCCGCGTCCCCGACGCCACGCTGCAGGAATTCTTCGAGACCGAAGGCAACGGCTGTGCGCTCGGCCCCAATGCCTTCAAGGTGGCGGACCTGGTCCGCGGCCGCAAGATCGTGGTGTTCGGCCTGCCCGGCGCTTTTACGCCGACCTGCTCGGCCAAGCATGTGCCGGGCTTTGTGCAGCACGCCGCGGCGCTGCGCGAGGCCGGCGTCGACGAGGTCTGGTGCGTGTCGGTCAACGACGCCTTCGTGATGGGCGCCTGGGGCCGTGAACAGCAGACTGGCGGCACGGTGCGCATGATGGCCGACGGCAGCGCCGAGTGGACCCGCGCGCTGGGCCTGGACCAGGACCTGGGCGCGCGCGGCATGGGCGTGCGCTCCAAGCGCTACGCGATGGTGATCGACGACGGCGTCGTCACCCGGCTCGACGTCGAGGCACCGGGCGAATTCCGCGTCAGCAGCGCCGAAGCAGTGCTGGCGGCGTTGCGTGGCTGACACAGTCATCCGGGTAAACGTGGATAATACGCAACTTGTTAAGGGGATGTTAACAGCCGGAAACAAAACCCGGCTGCAGCGCCCCTGAGGTGGTGGTAAAATCCCTTAATCAGAAAAGCTGCTCGATAGATTTTTATAATAGTTGAGGCTGTCATGCTCAAACAGCGCACCATCAAATCCCTGGTAAAGACCGTTGGCATCGGCCTGCACTCGGGACGCAAGGTCACGTTGACCCTGCGTCCCGCGCCGGCGGACACCGGCATCGTCTTTACCCGCGTCGACCTGCCCGAGGCCGTCGAGATTCCCGTGGCCGCGTCGGCCATCGGCGACACGCGCCTGGCATCGGTGCTGCAGAAGGATGGCGCGCGCGTTTCGACCGTCGAGCACCTGATGTCGGCCTGTGCGGGCCTGGGCATCGACAACCTCTATGTCGATGTCGACGCCGAGGAAATCCCGATCATGGACGGCAGCGCCGCGTCCTTCGTGTTCCTGCTGCAGTCGGCCGGCATTGAAGAGCAGAACGCGCTGAAGACCTTTATCCGCGTCAAGAAAGCGGTGGAAGTGCGCGAGGGCGACAAGCTGGCGCGGCTGGAGCCGTTCTTCGGCTTCAAGCTGTCGTTCACCATCGACTTCCGCCACCCGGCGGTCGACAAGACCGGCCAGACTTTCTCGATCGACTTTGCCGACACCAGCTACGTGCGCGAGATTGCCCGCGCCCGCACCTTCGGCTTTGCGCACGAGGTGGAAGCCCTGCGCGAGATGGGCCTGGCGCGCGGCGGCAGCCTGGACAACGCGATCGTGCTGGACGAGCACCGCATGCTCAACAATGAAGAGCTGCGCTACGGCGACGAGTTCGTGCGCCACAAGATCCTGGATGCGATCGGCGACCTGTATGTGGTGGGCCACCCGCTGATCGGCGCCTATGTGGCGAACAAGTCGGGCCACGGCCTGAACAACCAGCTGCTGCGCGCGCTGCTGGCCGACCAGGAAGCCTACGAACTGGTCACCTTCGACCGCGTCGAGGAAGCCCCGGTCGCGTTCCTGCCGCAGGCGCAGCCGGCGTTTGCCTGATCCTGGCGAACTGGCGCAGAAAAAAGCCGACCCGAGGGTCGGCTTTTTCGTGTTCGGCAACGGGCTAGCGGTGATGGGCGAGCAGCGTATTGAGCGCGTCGCGCAGCGGCGAATCCGGCAGGCTGCGCGCCAGCTGGTCCAGATTGGCGAGTCCCGTGGGCGTCATGCGGCCACCGGTGCGCTGGCGTTGCACGGGCTCCACTTCCCAGTCCGCGTGGCGCGACACCTCCGGCTGCACCCGCACCCGGATCGCGGTGATATGCGAGCCGCGCTGCTGCAGCCGTGCCAGCAGCGTCGGCACTACCTGGCGCACGCGGGCAGCGGCGGCGCCGTGCGCGGCCAGCAACAGCAGCACCTGGGCGTTCGGGTCGGTGGCGTCACGCTTGACCCCGGCCACGGCCAGGCCGTCGCGCATGCCGGCGGGCAGCAGTGCCAGCACCTCGGCCTCGAGCACCGACAGCTGGCGCGCGGTCTGCATCAGCGTCGAAACCGGGCCGGCCTTGGCCAGCCAGTCGTTGAGCGGCTTGGCGGCGGGGGTCTGCAGGGCGTGATGGGTGAAGCGGCGCATGCATGCATTCTAGCAAGGGGCGCGCTGGCCGCCTTGCCCGACTGTGGATTGAAGCTGCGGCGGCCGCCCCAAACTGTGGCCAATGGGCGCACGGGCAATCACGCGGGCAATCTGCGGACCACACGCGTGGCCGACATCCGGCAGGCTTGCCTGCCCTTGCGGGACGGGGCCAGGCGCGTTCCGGCCGTGACCCCGGCACATGATAAACTCGGCGTTTTGCGCCAATCTATCCATTCCTCGCCCGGCCGCCGGAGCAGCCCGCATCCCTGGGGTGCCGCCCGGTTCCGCGCAGGTGAAAGCAATCGATGATCACCGGCCTTCTCAAGAAAGTCTTCGGCAGCCGCAATGAGCGGCTGATCAAACAATACCGCCGCACGGTGGCGCAGATCAATGCGCTGGAGCCGAAGTTCGAGCAGCTCTCGGACGACGAACTGCGCGGCATGACGGAGACCTTCCGGCAGCGCCACGCCGGCGGCGAATCGCTCGAGGCGCTGCTGCCCGAGGCCTTCGCCGTCTGCCGCGAGGCCAGCAAGCGTGTCATGAAGATGCGCCACTTCGACGTGCAGCTGATCGGCGGCATGGTGCTGAACGACAACAAGATCGCCGAAATGCGCACCGGCGAAGGCAAGACGCTGACCGCGACGCTGGCCGTGTACCTGAATGCCATCACCGGCCAGGGCGTGCACGTGGTGACCGTCAACGACTACCTGGCGCAGCGCGATGCCGAGTGGATGGGCCGGCTGTACAACTTCCTGGGCCTGTCGGTGGGCGTGAACCTGTCGCAGATGCCGCACGACGCCAAGCAGGCGGCGTACAACTCGGACATCACCTACGGCACCAACAACGAGTTCGGCTTCGACTACCTGCGCGACAACATGGTCTACGACCCGTCGCAACGCGTGCAGCGCCCGCTCAACTACGCCATCGTCGATGAAGTGGACTCGATCCTGATCGACGAGGCCCGCACCCCGCTGATCATCTCCGGCCAGGCCGAGAACCAGACCGACCTGTACCAGCGCATGAACGGCATCCCCAAGCTGCTCGAGCGCCAGATCGGTGAAGAGAAGGCCGACGGCACCGGCGTCGAGAAGCCGGGCGACTACTACGTCGACGAGAAGGGCCACCAGGTCTACCTGACCGAAGCCGGCCACGAGAAGGCCGAAGAGATCCTGTCGCAGCAAGGCCTGATCGGCGAGGGCGAGTCGCTCTACGCGCCGCAGAACATCACGCTGATGCACCACCTGTACGCCGCCCTGCGCGCGCACAGCCTGTTCCATCGCGACCAGCACTACGTGGTGCAGAACGACGAAGTCGTGATCGTCGACGAGTTCACCGGCCGCCTGATGACCGGCCGCCGCTGGTCCGACGGCCTGCACCAGGCCGTTGAGGCCAAGGAAGGCGTCACCGTCCAGCAAGAGAACCAGACGCTGGCGACGATCACCTTCCAGAACTACTTCCGCATGTACAACAAGCTGGCCGGCATGACCGGCACGGCTGACACCGAAGCGTATGAGTTCCAGGAGATCTACGGCCTGGAAGTGGTGGTGATCCCGACCAACCGCCCGGCCCAGCGCAAGGACCAGCAGGACCAGATCTACAAGACCGGCAAGGAGCGCTACGACGCCGTGGTGCGCGATATCCGCGACTGCTACGAGCGTGGCCAGCCGGTGCTGGTGGGCACCACCTCGATCGAGACCTCGGAATACCTGTCGGGCCTGCTCGATCGCGAGCAACTGCCGCACCAGGTGCTCAACGCCAAGCAGCACGCGCGCGAAGCCGAGATCGTGGCCCAGGCCGGCCGCCCCAAGATGATCACCATTGCCACCAACATGGCCGGCCGCGGTACCGACATCGTGCTGGGCGGCAATGTGGAGAAGCAATCCGGCTTTATCGAGGCGGACCCGAACCTGTCCGACGCCGAGAAGGCCGCACGCATCAAGCAGCTCGAGGATGAGTGGCATTCGCTGCACGAGCAGGTCAAGGCCGCCGGCGGCCTGCATATCGTCGGCACCGAGCGCCATGAGTCGCGCCGTATCGACAACCAGCTGCGCGGCCGTGCCGGCCGCCAGGGCGACCCGGGTTCGTCGCGCTTCTACCTGTCGCTGGACGACCAGCTGCTGCGCATCTTCGCCGGCGACCGCGTGCGCGCCATCATGGAACGCCTGAAGATGCCCGAGGGCGAGCCGATCGAAGCCGGCATCGTCACGCGCTCGATCGAATCGGCGCAGCGCAAGGTCGAAGGCCGCAACTTCGACATCCGCAAGCAGCTGCTGCAGTACGACGACGTCGCCAACGACCAGCGCAAGGAAATCTACAAGCTGCGCAACGACGTGCTGGAAGCCCAGGATGTCGGCGACATGGTGACCAACCTGCGCGAGAGCGTGCTGGTTGAGCTGTTCCGCGACCACGTGCCGGCCGACACCATGGAAGAGCAGTGGAACATCTCCGGCCTGGAAACGCGCCTGCGCGAGGACTGGGGCCTGGAAGTGCCGCTGGCGCAGACCATCGAGGGCGCGCAGAGCATCGAGGACGAAGAGCTGCTCAACCTGATCATGAAGGCGGCCGCGGAGCGCTACGATGGCAAGGTCGCGATGGTCGGCCGCGAGTCGTTCGCCGGCTTCGAGCGCTCGGTCATGCTGCAGAGCATCGACACGCACTGGCGCGAGCACCTGGCCGCGCTGGACCACCTGCGCCAGGGCATCCACCTGCGCGGCTATGCGCAGAAGGATCCCAAGCAGGAATACAAGCGCGAGTCGTTCGAGCTGTTCGCGCGCCTGCTGGACCTGATCAAGAACGAAGTCACGCGCGTGACCTTCAACGTGCAGATCCAGTCGCCGGAAGAGCTGGAGCAGGCTTCGGAAGAGATCGAGGAAGGCCTGTCGCACCTGGAGAACATCCAGTACAAGCACGACGAGTTCGCCGAAGGGCGCGAGCCGGTCGAGGAAGCGCCGTCGCCGCGCACCGGTGCGGCCATGGCCGCCGCCGAGCTGGCGCTGGCGGGCATGCCCAAGGTCGGCCGCAACGATCCGTGCCCGTGCGGCTCGGGCAAGAAGTTCAAGCAGTGCCACGGCAGGCTCAGCTGAACTGAGCCCGGCCGGGTACCCGGCATGACGTCGTTCCCGCTGTCTGGGGAGTGACGCGCAAGGAAACGACATGCCCGCCCTCCGCGGGCATGTTCGTCTGATGACAAGCAAGTTGCGAGCAGAAGCCGCAAGCAGATAACGCAAGCAGGAACGAGGAGTCCACATGCCCGTCAATCTTCCGCTGCCCCAGGCAGAGAACCTGAAATCCGTCGCCGGCGTGGAGCTGGGCTGGGCCGAGGCGGGCATCCGCAAGGCCAACCGCAAGGACGTGCTGGTGGTGCGCGTGGCCGAAGGCAGCACCGTGGCCGGCGTCTTCACCAGCAACCGCTTCTGCGCGGCGCCGGTGCAGGTCTGCCGCGAGCACCTGGCCGCTGGCAAGGGCATCCGCGCGCTGGTGGTCAACACCGGCAATGCCAACGCCGGCACCGGCGAACCGGGCCTGGCCAGTGCCCGCGCCAGCTGCGACGCGCTGGCAGCGCAACTGGGCATCGCCGCCGAGCAGGTGCTGCCGTTCTCGACCGGCGTGATCCTGGAGCCGCTGCCGGTCGACCGCCTGGTGGCCGGCCTGCCCGCCGCCATCGCCAACGCGAAGCCGGACAACTGGCTGGCCGCCGCCGAAGCCATCATGACCACCGACACGCAGCCCAAGGCCGCGTCGCGCACGGTGCAGATCGACGGCAAGACCGTGACGCTGTCGGGCATCAGCAAGGGCGCCGGCATGATCCGCCCGAACATGGCGACCATGCTCGGCTTTATCGCCATGGACGCCGCCGTGGCCCAGCCGGTGCTGCAGGCGCTGGTCTCCTACGCCGCCGACCATTCGTTCAACAGCATCACCATCGACGGCGATACCTCGACCAACGACTCGTTCGTGCTGATCGCCACGGGCAAGTCCGGCGCCGTGGTCGAGCGCGCCGAAGGCCCGGCCTTCGAGGCGCTGCGCGACGCGGTGACCGCGCTGGCGCAGGAACTGGCGCAGATGATCGTGCGCGACGGCGAAGGCGCCACCAAGCTGATGACCATCCGCGTCGAAGGCGGCAAGGACGTGGCCGAGTGCCGCCAGATCGCCTATGCGGTGGCGCATTCGCCGCTGGTCAAGACCGCGTTCTATGCGTCGGACCCCAACCTGGGCCGCATCCTGGCCGCGGTCGGCTACGCCGGCGTCGATGACCTCGACGTCGGCCGCGTCAACCTGTGGCTGGACGATGTCTGGGTGGCCCGCGACGGCGGCCGCAACCCCGACTACCGCGAGGAAGACGGCCAGCGCGTGATGAAGCAGGCCGAGATCACCGTGCGCATCGCGCTCGGCCGCGGCAAGGCCGAAGCGACGGTCTGGACCTGCGACCTGTCGCACGATTACGTGTCGATCAACGCCGACTACCGCTCCTGAGCTTTCCGTCCTTCCCGTGCATGCGGGAAGGGCATCGATTCCCCTGCCAGCCGATACCGCGCCCCTAGCGCGCCCCTGCCATGTCTGACCTCGCCGCCCGCCTCGACAACTTCCTTGCCCGACTCGAACAATGGCTGCCGCCGCAACTGAGCGACGCCGACTGGCAGGAGGCCGTGGCGTTCCGCTGGCGCAAGCGGCAGAGCCTGTTCGGCAATATCGGCTACCTGCAGCCGGTGCGCCAGCTGCCGCCGATCCACCTGGACGACCTGAAGAACATCGAGCGCCAGAAGGATGCCATCGTCGCCAACACGCGCCAGTTCGTGAGCAAGCTGCCGGCCAACAATGTGCTGCTGACCGGCGCGCGCGGCACCGGCAAGTCGTCGCTGATCAAGGCCTGCCTCAATGCCTTCGTCAGGGACGGGCTGCGGCTGGTTGAGGTGGACAAGGATGACCTGGGCGACCTCGGCGATATCGTCGAGCTGGTTGCGCAGCGCCCCGAGCGCTTCGTGATCTTCTGCGACGACCTGTCGTTCGAAGAGGGCGAGTCGGGCTACAAGTCGCTCAAGTCGGCGCTGGACGGCTCGGTGGCGGCGCAGTCGGACAACGTGCTGATCTACGCCACCTCCAACCGCCGGCACCTGCTGCCGGAGTACATGAAGGACAACGAGACCTACCGCCACACCGACGATGGCGAGATCCATCCCGGCGAAGTGGTGGAAGAGAAGATCTCGCTGTCCGAGCGCTTCGGGCTGTGGCTGTCGTTCTACCCGCCCAAGCAGGACGAATATCTGGCCATTGTCGGCCACTGGCTCAGGCACTTTGGCTGTACCGACGAGGACATCGCCGCGGCGCGCGGTGACGCGCTGGTGTGGGCGCTGGAGCGCGGCTCGCGCTCGGGCCGCGTGGCCTGGCAGTTTGCGCGCGATTGGGGCGGCAAGCATGGCAAGCCCTATATTGCCGATGTCGCCGGAGACGCCAAGGCATGAGCGCGGCCACGCAGAACCCCGCGCAGACCGGCGCCAACCCGCCGCGCAAGGTGACTGAGGTGGCGGTCGGCGTGCTGGTGCAGCCCGACGGACGCTTCCTGCTGGCGCAGCGCCCGGCCGGCAAGCCCTACGAGGGCTATTGGGAATTCCCCGGCGGCAAGCTGGAGCCCGGTGAGTCGGTGGAGGCAGCACTGGCCAGAGAACTCCATGAAGAGCTGGGCCTTGATGTAACGCAATGCGAGCGTTGGCACATTCTGGAACATGACTATCCGCACGCCTATGTGCGGCTGTATTTCTGCAAGGTCACCGACTGGCGGGGCGACCCCGTCGGCCGCGAAGGCCAGGCCTTCTCGTGGCAGCGCACGCCGGTGACGGTGGGGCCGCTGCTGCCGGCCACCATTCCCGTGGTGGAGTGGCTGGCCGAGGAATCGGGCAACGGCTGACCCTGCCTTCCCGCTGTCGGGCAAGCGGCCGCGGCGCCCGCTTGCGCGCCGCCAGGGCCTGACCAGGCCCTGATCCACAGGAAAGGAACCTGCATGCTACGTGTCGATCGTATCGCCGACGACGTTTCCCTGCCTGAACTGACCCTGCGCGGCATCATCCTCGGTGCGCTGATCACGGTCGTGTTCACCGCCTCCAACATCTACCTGGGCCTGAAGGTCGGCCTGACCTTCTCGTCGGCGATCCCGGCGGCCGTGATCTCGATGGCCGTGCTGCGGCTCTTCCCCGGCGCCAACATCCTGGAAAACAACATGGTGCAGACGCAGGCCTCGGCCGCGGGCACCCTGTCGTCGATCATCTTTATCCTGCCGGGCCTGGTCATGCTGGGCCACTGGCAGGGCTTCCCGTTCTGGCAGACGCTGGCGATCTGCGCGGCCGGCGGCATGCTGGGCGTGCTGTTCAGCATCCCGCTGCGCCACGCGATGGTGGTGCAGAGCGAGCTGCCCTACCCGGAGGGCGTGGCCGCGGCGGAAATCCTGCGCGTGGGCAGCGCCGCGCCAGACCAGGCCGCGCCGGGGCAGAAGCCCCAGGCGACCGGCCTGGTCGACCTGATGGCCGGCGGCCTGGTGGCGGGGCTGTTCAGCTTTGCCGCCGGCGGGCTGCGCCTGCTGGCCGAGGGCGCCAACTTCTGGCTGTCGGCCGGGGCCTCGGTGGTGCGGCTGTCGATGGGGTTCTCGCTGGCGCTGGTGGGCGCGGGCTACCTGGTCGGAATCGTCGGCGGGCTGGCCATGCTGCTCGGGCTGGTGCTGACCTGGGGCGTCGCGGTGCCGTGGCTGACGGCCATCACGCCGCGCCCGGACGGCGCCACGCTGTCGGCCTTCGGCGCCATGGTGTGGAGCCAGCAGGCGCGCTTCATCGGTGCCGGCACCATCGGCATTGCCGCGATCTGGACGCTGCTGTCGCTGGCCGGGCCGATGCTGTACGGCATCCGCGCCTCGTTCGGCGCGCTGCAGGGCGGGCCGGCGGGGCAGGGCAAGATGCCGCGCACGCAGCAGGACATGCCGGCCAGATGGATCGGGCTGGTGATGCTGGGGCTGCTGGCGGTGCTGGTGACGGTATTCGCCTGGTTCCTCGCGCCGGCGCCGCTCGATGGCGGCGCACGCTGGCGCCTGGTGATCTACGCGGTGGTGTTCGCCTTTATCTTCGGCTTCCTGGTGGCGGCGGCGTGTGGCTACATGGCCGGGCTGGTGGGCTCGTCGGCCAGCCCGATCTCGGGCATCGGCATCATCGCGGTGATCCTGGTGTCGCTGCTGATCCTGCTGGCGGGCAAGGCCGACGGGCTGCTGGCCACGCCCGAGGGCAGAAACTTCGCGATTGCGCTGGCGATCTTCACCACCTCGGCGGTGGTGGCGGTCGCCTCGATCGCCAACGACAACCTGCAGGACCTGAAGACCGGCTGGCTGGTCGGTGCCACGCCGTGGCGCCAGCAGGTGGCGCTGCTGATCGGCTGCGCGGTAGGCGCGGCGGTGATTCCGCCGGTGCTGGACCTGCTCTACAGCGCCTATGGCTTCGCCGGCGCGCTGCCGCGTGCGGACATGGACCCCAACCAGGCGCTGGCCGCGCCGCAGGCGACGCTGATGACCGCGATCGCCACCGGCATCTTCACCCGCCAGCTCAACTGGACCATGATCCTGATCGGCATCGGGCTGGGCGTGGTGCTGATCGCCATCGACGAGGTGCTGCGCCGCCGCCGCGGCGCGGCGCGGCTGCCGGTGCTGGCGGTGGGCATCGGCATCTACCTGCCGCCGACCATCAGCTCGGCGCTGGTGGTGGGCGCGGTGCTGTCGTGGCTCCTGCTGCGCAGCGAGCGCCGCCGCGCCAGCGCGCGCGGCGACGACGTCAAGCTGGCGCTGGAACATGCCGAGCGGCGCGGCACGCTGCTGGCCTCGGGCCTGATCGTGGGGGAAAGCCTGGTCGGCGTGATGCTGGCCGCGGTAATCGGCCTGTCGGGCAGGGATGCGCCACTGGCGCTGGCCGGGCCCGGGTTTGAAGCGACCGCGCAGTGGCTGGGCCTGGCGGTGTTCGCGCTGGTATGCGTGGGCTTCCACCGCCGCGTGCTGGCGGCGGCGCACTGAACCGCGAGGGACGCTGAAGGCGAGGGCGCTTCAGTCGTCCTCGTCTTCAGTCTGGTCGGCGGAGGTCTCGCCCGGCTTGCCGCCGATCACGTATTTCTCGGACGCCCAGGCGCCGAGATCGATCTGCTTGCAGCGCTCGGAACAGAAGGGGCGGAATTTGTTGTCGGGCACCCAGGCCACCTCGGTGCCGCAGGTGGGGCATTTGACGACAGCAGGCATAGCGTTCAGCGCAGGCTTCAGAAATTGCAGAGTTTCAGCAGGAACGGGATATCCGCATCGACCGAGCGTGGGCGCAGGTCGCCGTCCTGCTGCGTGAAGCGCACCCACAGCATGTACTTGTTGGCGCTCATCTCGGGGATGAAGGCCAGCAGCGAGTCATCCAGGTAGACCTGCATCAGCTGGTAGCTGCGTCCGGACAGCATTTGCTGGTAGCTGCCGCCGGTGGCGATCACCTTGCCGCTCTGGCCGGCTTCGCGCAGCAGGCGCAGCACGATGGTGGTGCCCATGCGCAGCGACAGCAGCGGACGTACCCACTTCAGGATATCGGCGCGGCGGTCTTCGGCGGGGCGGTGCTGCCAGGCATAGTAGGCCGGCAGGTCGAACTCGCAGGTGCCGCCGGGGATGATCGCGCGGCTGCGGATGCTGGTCAGCCACTCGTTGTCGGCCAGCAGCTGGCCGGCCTTGCCCACGGTCTGGTTGAGCATGGCGATGCCTTGCTCGATCTCGCCGATGACGGCGTCCAGCGCCTCCTGGTCGATCTGCGGGCTGGCGCGCAGCGGCGCCAGTGCCTGGCGCTGGCGTTCCAGTTCCTTGATCAGGTCGGTCTTGAGGTCGGCGCGGCCGGCGACGTCGATGATCTCGAACAGCGTGGTCAGCGCGACATGGTGCTGGTGGGCATGATCCTGGCCGAGAAAGTATTCCAGCCGATCGAACAGGTCCTCCAGGCGCAGGAGTGTCCTGATGCGTTCGTTGAAAGGGTATTCGTACAGAATCAAGTGCAATGTCCGTGCAGGGCGTCGGGCGCTTTCAGGAGCGGCCCGGTGCAGAATGAGGCCCGGGAAATGCCGGAAGGGGCGATATATGGCGGGCGGTTGCCGCCAGTATGCGGTGATTTCCCCGCATATTCCAGCGCATTCTATGCGAGACACGGGCCGAGGACAATGTCGCGTGCATGATGCCATGCGCTGGCGCGCCGGGTTGCGCGTTATGGATGGACCCTGGCCGCCGCCGACAGTTCACGATAGTAGCGGTCGAGCCGGTCGACCTGGTCCACCAGCGCCTCCACCGGACCGTCGTTGTCGATGACGTCGTCGGCACATGCCAGGCGCTCGGCGCGGGTGGCCTGTCTGGCCATGATGGCCTGCACCTGCTCGCGGCTGAAGCCGTTGCGCGACATCACGCGCGCTACCTGGGTGGCCTCGGTGCAGTCCACCACCAGCACGCGGCCCACGCGCTCGCGCCATGAGCCCGATTCCACCAGCAGCGGCACCACGTAGATCAGGTAGGGATGGTCGCCGGCATCGCGGATCGCGTGGGCGCGCTCGGTGGTCAGTGCACGGATCAGCGGGTGGGTGATCGCTTCAAGCCGCGCCTTGGCTGCGGGGTCGGCAAACACCAGTGCGCGCATCGCGTCGCGGTCCATGGCGCCGTCGGGACGCAGGCAGGCCGGGCCGAAGGCCTCGACCAGCGCCGGGATGGCGCGCCCGCCCGGGGCGGTGATCTCGTGCGCGAGCAGGTCGGTGTCGATGATCGCGGCACCGCGCGCGGCAAACATGTCGGCCACGCGGGTCTTGCCGCTGCCGATGCCGCCGGTCAGTCCGATTTCCAGCATGTGAAGCTCTGTTGACGATGTTGCCGCAACGATACCAGCTTCAGCGGAGATCGTCGGACACCGTCATGGCCATGCAAACAGCGGCAGCACGCCGGGGCCGAACAGCAGCACCACCACGCCGGCGAGCGCGATGAAGGGCCCGAACGGGAAGGGCGTGTCGCGTTCCTGCCGGCGCAGCGCGATATTGGCCAGCCCGAACAGCACGCCGACCACCGACGACAGCAGCACCAGCGCCGGCAGCGCCTGCCAGCCGAGCCAGGCGCCCAGCGCCGCCATCAGCTTGAAGTCGCCAAAGCCCATGCCTTCCTTGCCGCGCACCAGCCGGAACAGCCAGTAGGCCGTCCACAGCACCAGGTAGCCGGCAGCCGCGCCGATCACGGCGTCGGGCAGCGCCACGAACACGCCGTCCAGGTTCAGCAGCAGGCCCAGCCACAACAGCGGCAGGGTGATCTGGTCCGGCAGCAGTTGCGTATCGGCATCGATCATGGTCAGCGCCAGCAGCGCCCACACCAGCACCAGCGCGGCCAGGGCCTGTCCGCCGGGGCCGAAGCGCCACGCCGCCAGCGCGCTCAGCACGCCACAGGCCAGCTCGACCAGCGGATAGCGCACACTGATCGGCGCCTGGCACGCCGAGCAGCGCCCGCGCAGGAACAGGTAGCTCAGCACCGGCACGTTCTCCCACGGCGCAATCGCGTGGCCGCAATGCGGGCAGGCCGAGCGCGGCACCATCAGGTTGTAGCGGCCGGGGTAGGGCAGCGGGTCGCCGCGCAGCTCGGCGATATAGTTGGCCTCGTCGCGCTCCATCATGCGCGGCATCCGGTGGATGACCACATTGAGGAAGCTGCCGACCACCAGCCCGAGCAGCGCGGCGGCCGCCACCAGGAAGGCGGGCGGCAACGCCGCCAGTGCCTCCACCAGCGGCGCGCCGCCGGTGGAGGCCGACGAAGGGTAGGGGGAAGCAGACCACGAAGACAACATCGATTACACCACCTGTCCCAGCTTGAAGATCGGCAGGTACATCGCCACCACCATGCCGCCGATCAGCACACCCAGCACCACGATGATCAGCGGCTCGATCAGGCTGGAGATCGCGGCCACGGCATCGTCGACCTCGCGCTCGTAGAACTCCGCCACCTTCAGCAGCATGTTGTCCAGCGCGCCGGACTCCTCACCGATCTGCGTCATCTGCAGCACCATGTTGTCGAACACATGGGTGGCCTGCATCGCGTTGGTCAGGCTGGTGCCGATGCGCACCGATTGCTCGATCTCGCGCGTGGCGTCGTAGTAGACCCAGTTGCCGGCCGCGCCGGCCACGGACTCCATTGACTCCACCAGCGGCGTGCCGGCGGCGAACATGGTGGCCAGCGTGCGGGTCCAGCGCGCGATCACGGCCTTGCGGAACAGGCTGCCGAAGATCGGCAGCTTCAGCAGCGCGCGGTCGGTGGCGCGCTGCACCTTCTCCGATTTCTTCAGCGCGCGCAGGTAGAAGGAGATGCCGGCCACCGGCGCCCCGATCACCAGGTACCAGTACTGGACAAAGAAGTCCGAGATGGCGATCACCAGCAGCGTCGGCGCCGGCAGGTTGGCGCCGAAGCTGGAGAACACGCCCTTGAACGCCGGGATCACGAACAGCATCAGGATCACGGTCACGGCAAAGGCCACCGTCAGCACCGCGATCGGGTAGATCATCGCCGACTTGATCTGGCCTTTCAGCGCGATGGTCTTTTCCATGTAGAGCGACAGGCGCTCCAGCAGCGAATCCAGGATACCGCCCTGTTCGCCGGCATCGATCAGGTTGCAGTACAGCGTATCGAAGTACTTCGGATGGCGCCGGAATGCCGCGGCCATGCTGCTGCCGGCCTCGATGTCGAAGCGGATGTCGGACAGCAGCTGGGTGAAGTTGGGGTTCACGTGACCACGCGCGATGATGTCGATCGATTGCAGCAGCGGAATGCCGGCCTTGAGCATGGTCGACAGCTGCCGGGTGAAGTAGGCGATGTCCTTCTCGGTGATCTTGCGCCCGCGCGCGGCCTTGCGCTTCTTCAGCTTGACGATGGTCAGGCCCTGCTTGCGCAGCGTGGCGGTGACCTCGGCCTGGTTCTCGGCGCGCAGCTCGCCGGTGAAGGTCTTGCCCTTGCGGTCCTTGCCTTCCCACTCAAAGATGTACTGGGTGGGTGCCTTGCGCCCCTTCCCTGATTTCGCCCGTGACGGTGCCGCCGTCCGGGCGCCCGCCGCTGGTGCACGCGTCGCCATGATATTGACCCCCGATGTAAATGACGCTTGTTCTGCGTCTTGTATTTACGTTTGTCCTGCTTCCCTAAGTATTCGTAGTCGCCAGCACTTCTTCGAGTGACGTGACGCCCTGCCTCACCTTCAGCAGCCCCGCTTCGCGCAACGATAGCACGCCGTCCTTGCGCGCCTGCTCGGCGATCTGCAATGCCGTTCCATGCGTCAGGATGATCTCCTGCATGGCCTCGGTGATCGGCATGACCTGGTAGATGCCGCAGCGGCCCTTGTAGCCGGTGCCGTTGCAGCGCTCGCAGCCGACCGGGTGGTAGGCCTGCCAGCTGCCGTCCAGGTCTTGTTCGCGGAAGCCCGCCTCCAGCAGCGCCTCGCGCGGGATCTCGCCCTCGCGCTTGCAGGTGCACAGCCGCCGCGCCAGCCGCTGCGCGGTGATCATCAGTACGCTCGAGGCAATATTGAAGGCCGCCACGCCCATGTTCATCAACCGCGTCAGCGTGGTCGGCGCATCGTTGGTGTGCAGCGTCGACAACACCAGGTGGCCGGTCTGCGCGGCCTTGATCGAGATGTCGGCGGTTTCCAGGTCGCGGATTTCGCCGACCATGATGATGTCCGGATCCTGCCGCAGGAACGAACGCAGGGCCGCGGCAAAGGTCAGGCCCGCCTTGTCGTTGACGTTGACCTGGTTGATGCCGGGCAGCTGGATTTCGGCCGGGTCTTCCGCGGTGGAGATATTGATGTCGCCCTGGTTCAGCAGGTTCAGGAAGGTGTACAGCGACACCGTCTTGCCGCTGCCGGTGGGGCCGGTCACCAGCACCATGCCATAGGGGCGCTTGATCACGTCCAGCAGCAGCGCCTTCTGCTCGGGCTCATAGCCGAGCTGGTCGATGTCGAGTTTGTCGGACGAAGATTCCAGGATCCGCATCACGATCTTCTCGCCGAACAGCGTCGGCAGCGTCGACACGCGGAAATCCACTGCCCGCTCGACCGTCTCCTTGGCGTCCTTGTCCTTGGGCAGGGCAATCAGCAGCTTCATGCGGCCGTCCTGCGGCACGCGCTTTTCAGAAATATCCAGGCGCGACAGCACCTTGATGCGGGTGGCGATCTTGTCGCGGATATCCAGCGGTGGGCGCGCGACCTCCTGCAGCACCCCGTCCACGCGGAAGCGGACGCGGTAGAAAGTCTCGAACGGCTCGAAGTGCAGGTCGGACGCGCCGCGATGGAAGGCCTCGGTCAGCAGCTTCTGCAGGAAGCGCACCACCGGGGCGTCGTCGATATTGTCGGCGGTGGTGCGGTTGCGCTGGTTGCCGGCCGCGGCCACCGGATCGTATTCGATCATCTTGCGCTCGGCCTGCACCGGCGAGATGTTCTTCAGCGTGCCCAGGGCCTCGCCGGCGGAGCGCACGTGCTTCATCAGCTTGTCGTGCTCGACCACCACCGCTTCGACCGGCAGCTTGTACTTTTCCTTGATCGCATCCAGCCCGGCCTGGTTGGACGGGTCGGACATCGCCAGCACCAGCCGGTTCTCGCGCCGGCCCAGCGGCAGCAGCCGGTGCGCGTGGAATTCACGGTTGCCGGCCAGTGCCGGCGGCACCTTGTTCAGGTTGTACTGGGCCAGGTCCAGCAGCGGCAGCTGGTATTTGTCCGCGGCAAACAGCGCCAGGTCGTGCGCGCTCATGGTGCCGCTGCCGACGATCTCGTCGATCAGCTGCGACTGCTTTTCACGCGCGGCCTGCTCCAGCTGAGCAAGCAGGGCGGGCGCGATACGCCGGCTCTGGGCCAGGGCAAGACCGAGTGTCATGGCAGGTGCGCTGTGCGGTGCGGTTAGGCGGTGGCGGATGCCACGCAGGCGGGGGCGGACGGACCCACGTCCCCGGATCGGGGCAGTTTGCCGCCGGGGTCACTTTTTGTAAAGCCGGCGCGGGCGCGGTGTTGGCGTTTGCGCGACACGGGCGCAACCCTACTTGCGCGGGGAAGAAGCGGCGTTTCAGGCAGCTTCCTTGCGCGCGGGACAGGTGCCCTTTTGAGAGGAATCCCTGTCCCCGCCCATGTTTGCCTTGGCCTTTTCCCAACGGGAGACGCCACGCCATTTTTGATCCGATATAGAATCAAAAGTGCGTGCATAACACTGCGTGACGCCAATTTGCAGGAAGCCCTTCATGCAGTTCATCAAGAAGGCGCACAAGCCGCTGCACCTGGCGATCGAGGATGAAGAGAGAAAGGGATGACCATCATGACCGCAGAAGACCTGATGAAGGCCGTCAGCAAGATGCCCGCGCAGGAGCGCATCAAGTTTTTCACGCTGGTGGGCGAGCAGGCTTTCAAGGACGAGGACTTCTCGCACGAGGAAGTCTTTGGCCACCTCGCGGAAGCAGATTTCACCGCCGCGGAGGCGGCCGAATACCTCGAAGTTTCAATTGCCACCTTCCGGCGGCTGGTGCGCGACGGCAAGCTCGCGCCCCATGCGGTAGTGGGTCGTAGCCAGCTGTTTTCCGCGGCCGACCTGAAGGCATTCAAGCGTCAGCGCAAGGCGATCAAGGGATGAGTTGCCGGAGGATCGGGGAGGGGGGCAGAAAGACAAAAGGCCGAACCAACTGACGTTGATTCGGCCTTTTAAATCTGGTCGGGGTGAGAGGATTCGAACCTCCGGCCTCTACGTCCCGAACGTAGCGCTCTACCAGGCTAAGCTACACCCCGATTTGGTTTGCTGGCAAACGTCTGACCGTCTGCAGCAAAGAACGTAAGTTTAGCAGCGTTTTTTGGGGAATGGAAGAGGGCGAGGAAAATCGCCGTTCTGCCCGCTTCCGCTGCCTTCCCCGCGGTTGCGTCAGGACTGCCGTTGCAATGAGAACGCGCAGAGCTGGATCAGGGTTTCCTTCAGTTCCGACGGCGGGAACTGCCGTGCCGCCTGTTCGGCGGCTTCAGCCTCGCGCCGCGCGGCTTCGAAGGTGACGTCCAGCGCGCCACTGGCGTGGATCGCGGCAAACACGGCATCGAAATGCTCGGTGCCGCCTCGCACGATGGCGTCGCGCGCCAACTGGCGCTGTTCGGGCGTGCCGTGTTCCAGCAGGTGCAGCAGGGGCAGGGTGGGCTTGCCTTCGCGCAGGTCGTCGCCGGCGTTCTTGCCCATCTGCTCGGCGCTGGCGGTGTAGTCCAGCATGTCGTCGATCAGCTGGAAGGCGGTGCCGATGCGGCGGCCATACTCTGCCGCGGCTTCTTCCATCCGGGCGTCGGCGCCGGCCAGCACGGCGCCGAGTTGCGCGGCGGCCTCGAACAGCTTGGCGGTCTTGTAGCGGATCACCTGCAGGTAGCGCTCGACGGTGACGTCGGGGTCGTGCATGTTCAGCAGCTGCAGGACCTCGCCCTCGGCGATCACGTTGGTCGCGTTGGACAGGATCTCCATGATGCGCATGCTGCCGGCATCGACCATCATCTGGAACGCGCGCGAATAGAGGAAGTCGCCCACCAGCACGCTGGCGGCGTTGCCGAACACGGCATTGGCGGTATCGCGCCCGCGCCGCAGCTCGGACTCGTCGACCACGTCGTCGTGCAGCAGGGTGGCGGTGTGGATGAACTCCACCACGGCGGCCAGCTCATGGTGGCGGTTGCCGTCGTAGCCCATCGCGCGCGCTGTCAGCAGCAGGATCACCGGGCGCAGGCGCTTGCCGCCGGCACCGATGATGTATTCGCCGATCTGCTCGATCAGGGGGACTTCAGAAGACAGCCGCTGGCGGATAACAGCATCGACCGCGCGCATGTCTGCAGCGACCGGGGCAAGCAAGGCAGTGGCGGAAGGCTGGGACAAGATGATCACCGTTACGCAAAACCGGACGATTATATGCGATGCGCGTGGCGTTCTACGTATGGCGCGCTTCTAAAGATTCGCGCTCAGGGTATGCGCTCAGGGTGTTCGCAAGGCGCGCAACTATAATGCAGCCATGAACAAGCCCGTGCCTCGTCGCCACCTGCGCCGCACCGCCCTTTGGGTGGCGTTTGCGGCACTGGCGGGATTCCTGCTCGCCGACCTGACCTGAGCCAGGGCGCGGTTGCATTGTGGCGATGCCGCCGCACACAGGCTATGTGCCTGTTTTCTTTGCCCTTTTCCCGGATCTCATTTATAATTCCCGGTTTCCTCCGGTAGCTGCGCTCGCTTTGCGGGTTCTGACCGGCGGGAGATAACCGGGCCGCATTGAGCCCGCCCAGGCGCCAGGCCGTGCAATTGACCGGCCGCGCAGGGTGCGCCAGTGCCGGCATACGGCGTTTTATTCACATCCGAGAGGTTCGACAATGTACGCGGTCGTAAAAACCGGCGGCAAGCAATACAAGGTTGCTGCTGGCGAAAAACTGAAAGTAGAACAGATACCGGCAGACATTGGCGCAGAAATCACGCTCGACCAGGTGCTCGCAGTGGGCGCCGGCGACCAAATCAAGTTTGGTACGCCGCTGGTTAGCGGGGCTTCCGTCAAGGCTACCGTTATCTCCCAAGGTCGTCACGACAAAGTGAAGATCTTCAAGATGCGCCGTCGCAAGCACTACCAGAAGCGTCAGGGCCATCGTCAGAATTACACCGAACTGCGCATCGAAGCGATCGTTGCCTGATCGATCGAGCGTAACCAGGTAAAGCGACAGGAGTAAGACATGGCACAGAAAAAAGGCGGCGGTTCCACGCGGAACGGCCGTGATTCCGAATCGAAGCGTCTGGGCGTGAAGGTGTTTGGTGGCCAGGCCATCAACGCCGGCGGCATCATCATCCGCCAACGCGGTACCCGCGTGCATGCCGGCGACAACGTCGGCGTGGGCAAGGACCACACGCTGTTTGCCCTGGTGGACGGCCACGTGCAGTTCGCCGTCAAGGGCCCTGCCAAGAAGCAGCAAGTCAGCGTCGTTCCGGCGGCCTGATAACAGCCTTTGCAGGATGAAGGCCCCGCAACGCTTGCGGGGCCTTTTCTTTTCTGGCGACAATGTCAGTTCGCCAGCCCGGTCGGAGGCTTCCAGCCGCTGATCCGCCGATCCATCACGGAAACCCATCATCATGAAGTTCATAGACGAAGCCCGAATCGAAGCCATCGCCGGCAACGGCGGCAATGGCAGCGCCTCGTTCCGGCGCGAGAAGTTTGTGCCCTTCGGCGGCCCGGATGGTGGCGATGGCGGCCGCGGCGGCAGCGTGTTCGCCGTGGCGGACCGCAATATCAATACGCTGATCGACTTCCGCTATGCCAGGAAGCACGTGGCCCGCAACGGCGAGAACGGCCGCGGCTCCGACTGCTACGGCGCCGCCGGTGAGGACATCACGCTGCGCATGCCGGTGGGCACGCTGATCACCGACATGGACACCGGCGAGGTCATCGCCGACCTGACCGAGCACGGCCAGCGCGTGTGCCTGGCCGAAGGCGGTATGGGCGGCTGGGGCAACCTGCATTTCAAGTCCAGTACCAACCGCGCGCCGCGCCAGCAGGTGGACGGCAAGCCGGGCGAGCGCCGCATGCTCAAGCTCGAGCTCAAGGTGCTGGCCGACGTCGGCCTGCTGGGCATGCCCAACGCCGGCAAGTCGACCTTTATCTCGCATATCTCCAACGCGCGCCCGAAGGTGGCGGACTATCCGTTCACCACGCTGCACCCGAACCTGGGCGTGGTGCGCGTGGACCATGAGCAATCGTTCGTGGTCGCCGACATTCCCGGCCTGATCGAAGGCGCCGCCGAGGGCGCGGGCCTGGGTCACCAGTTCCTGCGCCACCTGCAGCGCACCGGCCTGCTGCTGCATATTGTCGACCTGGCGCCGTTCGACGAGGCAGTCGACCCGGTGGCCGAGGCCAAGGCCATCGTCAACGAGCTGAAGAAGTACGACGAAACCCTGTACGACAAGCCGCGCTGGCTGGTGCTGAACAAGCTCGACGTGGTTCCCGAGGGCGAGCGCGCGGCCCGCGTGAAGGATTTCATCAAGCGCTACAAGTGGAAGGGGCCGGTGTTCCAGATTTCGGCGCTGACCGGCGAAGGCTGCCGCGAGCTGATCTACGCGATCAAGGACCACCTGCAGGCGATCAAGGCCGAAGAAGCCGCGGCGCTGGCCGAGCCGGACATCCGGCTGGACGAGCGCCTGCACAACGTCGACCAGGGGCAGGGCGAGGCATAAGCCGGGGCCGCCGCTGGCGCCCCACCACAGAAGAATACCCACGGACAATTCGGGCGCGGCGCCCGCCGCCGGCTGCCCGGGAGACAGGATTCCCGTCATGCAATCGGTCATCGCGCAGGCAAAGCGCATCGTCGTCAAAGTCGGCTCCAGCCTGGTCACCAACGACGGCAAGGGGCTGGACCACGACGCCATCGCCCGCTGGGCGGCCCAGATCGCCAAGCTGCGCGTGGCCGGCAAGGAAGTGGTGCTGGTCAGCTCCGGCGCCATCGCCGAAGGCATGCAGCGCCTGGGCTGGGTGCGCCGCCCGAAGGAAATCCATGAGCTGCAGGCCGCCGCCGCCGTCGGCCAGATGGGCCTGGCGCAGGTCTATGAAAGCCAGTTCGGCCGCTACGGCATCCGCACCGCGCAGGTGCTGCTGACCCACGCCGACCTGGCCGACCGCGAACGCTACCTCAACGCCCGCTCGACCCTGCTCACGCTGCTGTCCCTGGGCGTGGTGCCGATCATCAACGAGAACGACACCGTGGTCACCGACGAAATCAAGTTCGGCGACAACGACACGCTGGGCGCGCTGGTGACCAACCTGATCGAAGGCGACGCGCTGGTGATCCTGACCGACCAGCGCGGCCTGTACACCGCCGACCCGCGCAAGGACCCGGCCGCGCAGTTCGTGGACGAGGCCCTGGCCGGCACCCCCGAGCTGGAAGCCATGGCCGGCGGCGCCGGCACGTCGATCGGGCGCGGCGGCATGCTGACCAAGATCCTGGCGGCCAAGCGCGCAGCCAAGTCCGGCGCCCATACCACCATCGCCTCCGGGCGCGAGGCCAACGTGCTGGAGCGCCTGGCCGCGGGCGAGGCCATCGGCACCCAGCTGCTGGCGCCGACCGGGCGGCTCACGGCGCGCAAGCAATGGATGGCCGACCACCTGCAGCTGCGCGGCCGGGTCGTGATCGACAACGGCGCGGTCGAGAAGCTCACCAGCGGCGGCAAGTCGCTGTTGCCGATCGGCGTGACGGAAGTGCAGGGCGAGTTCGCCCGCGGCGAGGTGATCGCGTGCGTCGACGCGCAGGGCAAGGAGGTGGCGCGCGGCATCACCAACTATTCCAGCGCCGAGGCGCGGCTGATCGCGCGCAAGCCCTCATCCGAGATCGAGTCCGTGCTGGGGCACCTGAACGAGCCCGAACTGATCCATCGCGACAACCTGGTGCTGGTCTGACGGGCGTACAGGCCGGGCGCAAACAAAAACGGCGGGGCTGCCAGGCAGTCCCGCCGTTTTTTTTATGTCGACGCTGCGTGCTTCAGCGCTTGCGCGGCGCTCGCGATTGCAGGTCGCGCACCATGGCGTCGGCGGTGCCGGCCACGGTACGGCCCTCGCAGAAGAAATCGATCGCCAGCGTGGCGGCATAGGCATTGCGCACGCCAGTCTCCATGCGGTGCCAGGTCTCGCCGTAGTCGCTACTGTTGGGCACCCACTCGGTGGCGCCCTTGGGCAGCGTGGCGTAGAGCTTGCGCTCGAACGCATCGCAGCGCAGGCCTTCGAAGGTCACGTTGCGCGCGCCGCTCTGGCTGGTGGTGACGACCGTGTAGCGCACCACGTTGTCCTTGCCGACCGAGACCGACTTGCCGTCCACCGCGAATGACAGCGAGCCGGTGCCCGACACCGAGAACGGGATCAGGTTGGCGTCCTGAGGCGGTGCCGGCAGCATCGCCTTGGCCTCATCAAAGGTCTTGGGCGCGAACGGGTTGAGCCAGGTGCTTTCTTCCTCCGCCATCTCCTTGCCGGTGGTCTTGCAGCCGGCCAGCGCAAGGCTGGCCGCGGCAATCAGCATGCCGGCAGCGGTCAGGCCGCGGCGGCGGCCCAGGCCGGTGAAACTAGTCATCAGTGCTCCGTGAGGTGGAAACCGGCGTTGCCGGTGAATCGTGCTCGGTCGCGTGCGCGGCCTCGGCATTGCAGTCGGCGTCGGCCTGCTGCGCCTGCTGGGCGCGGCTGAGCGCCTGGCTGCGCGGCCCGCCATGCCGGCCATGCATGCCGTGGGGGCCGTGCGTGCCGTGTGTGCCATAGGGACTCAGCGGCACACGCGCGTGCCGGTTCAGGAAGCGTGACAACTCCGTCAGCGCCAGCTGGTAGACATCGCGCTTGAACTCGATCACCGCCTCCAGCGGCACCCAGTAATGACTCCAACGCCAGGCGTCGAATTCAGGGTGCTCGGTGGCACGCAGATGGATATCACAGTCCCTGCCGGCCATGCGCAGCAGGAACCAGATTTGTTTCTGGCCCTTGTAGTGGCCGCGGATCTCGCGGCGGATGAACTTGTCCGGCACCTCGTAACGCAGCCAGTCGCGCGTGCGACCGACGATCCTGACGTGCTCCGGAAGCAGGCCGATTTCCTCATGCAGTTCGCGGTACATGGCCTGTTCAGGCGTTTCGCCGTACTTGATGCCACCTTGCGGGAACTGCCAGGAGTGTTCGCCGATTCGCTTGCCCCAGAAAACCTCGTTTCGTGCGTTGAGGAGGATGATGCCGACGTTCGGGCGAAAGCCTTCACGATCGAGCATGACTGCACCTCGAATCCTTTAGAATTACGCTGATTATAAAGGAAGCGCGCAGCCGGGCCCGGACCGGGGGATGCTGGTTTTCCCCGAGCGGAAGGGCAGTTTCAGGCGCGTGCCCACAATTCAGTGCCGCCGGCCCCCGGATTTTGCCGGGACGGGTTTTCCCGAGCCCGGCGGCCCAGAGAGAAATTACGGATGAAAGCCTCGCAATTCTTCATTTCCACCCTCAAGGAAGCGCCCGCCGACGCGGAAATCGTTTCGCACAAGCTGATGATGCGCGCCGGCATGATCAAGAAGCTGGGCGCCGGCATCTACAACTACATGCCGATCGGGCTGCGCGTGATCCGCAAGGTGGAGAACATCGTGCGCGAGGAAATGAACCGGGCCGGCGCGGTGGAGCTGTCCATGCCGGTGATCCAGCCGGCCGAGCTGTGGCAGGAAACCGGCCGCTGGGACAAGATGGGCCCCGAGCTGCTGCGCCTGAAGGACCGCCATGAGCGCGACTTCGCGGTCCAGCCGACCTCGGAAGAGGTAGTGACCGACATCGCCCGCTCGGAAATCCGCAGCTACAAGCAGCTGCCGGTCAATTTCTACCAGATCCAGACCAAGTTCCGCGACGAGCGCCGGCCGCGCTTCGGCATCATGCGCGGGCGCGAGTTCACCATGAAGGATGCCTATTCCTTCGACCGCGACACGGACGGCCTGCGCAAGTCGTACGAGAACATGTACGACGCCTACGTGCGCATCTTCCGCCGCTTTGGCCTGGAATTCCGCGCCGTGGCGGCCGACAACGGCGCCATCGGCGGCTCGGGCTCGCATGAGTTCCATGTGATCGCCGACACCGGCGAAGACGCCATCGTCTACTGCCCGACCTCGGACTACGCCGCCAACATGGAGGCCGCCGAGGCGCTGCCCCTGCTGGCCAGCCGCGCCGCGCCGGCCGAAGACCTGGTCAAGACCGCCACCCCGGAAAAGGCCAAGTGCGAGCACGTGGCCGAGTTCCTGGGCATCCCGCTGCAGCGCACCGTCAAGTCGATCGTGCTGGCCAAGGACACCGAGGCCGGCGCCGAGATCTGGCTGCTGCTGATCCGCGGCGACCATGAGCTGAACGAGGTCAAGGCGTCCAAGGTGCCGGGCCTGGCCGACTTCCGCTTCGCCACCGAGAACGAGATCGTCGATGCCTTCGGCTCGCCGCCGGGCTACCTGGGCCCGATCGGCGCGAAGAAGCCGGTCAAGGTGGTGGCCGACCGCACCGTCGCCAACATGAGCGATTTCGTCTGCGGCGCCAACTACCGCGACTACCACTACACCGGCGTCAACTGGGGCCGCGACCTGCCCGAGCCGGTCGTGGCCGACCTGCGCAACGTGGTCGCCGGCGACGCCTCGCCGGACGGCCAGGGCACGCTGGAAATCTGCCGCGGCATCGAGGTGGGCCACGTGTTCATGCTGGGCACGCGTTACTCGGAATCGATGAACGCCACCTTCCTGGACGAGAACGGCAAGACCCAGCCGATGCAGATGGGCTGCTACGGCATCGGCGTCACCCGTATCCTGGGCGCGGCGATCGAGCAGAACTTCGATGAGCGCGGCATCATCTGGCCGGCCGCGATCGCGCCGTTCGCGGTGGTGATCTGCCCGGTGGGCTACGACCGCTCCGAAGCCGTCAAGGCCGAGGCCGACCGCATCCATGCCGAGCTGCTGGCCGCCGGCGTGGACGTCATCCTGGACGACCGCGGCGAGCGCCCGGGCGTGATGTTTGCCGACTGGGAGCTGATCGGGGTGCCGCACCGCGTGGTGGTGGGCGACCGCGGCCTGAAGGAAGGCAAGGTCGAGTACCAGGGCCGGCGCGACGCGCAGGCCACCGCCGTCAGCGTGGCCGACGTGGTCGGCCACGTGCGCAGCCAGCTGGCGAACTGAGCCCCATGCGCGCCGCCCGCGGCATGACCGGTGCCGCCCGCCGCTGCGCGGGCGGGCTGCTGCTGGCCGTCGCGGCCATGGCAGCCCACGCCGGCGCGCAGAAGGAAGAAGACCTCGCCGATTCCGTGCGCGGCGCGCTGGCCGCCGCCATCGCCGATGACCGGCCCACGCGGCCGGTATTTGCGTCCGGCGGCGAGCGCCTGGCCTACCTGAAATGGCTGGGCGAGATGTCCGCCCGCCTGGCCTCGCGCATCCCCGAGCCGCAGGTGCGCGTGGAACTGATCGAGGTGGCCTACTACGAGGCCAAGCGCGCCGGGCTGGAGCCCGCGCTGGTGCTGGGCCTGGTCCAGGTCGAGAGCAACTTCCGCAAGTACGCGATCAGCTCGGCCGGTGCGCGCGGGCTGATGCAGGTGATGCCGTTCTGGGTGCGCGCCATCGGCGACAGCGACCCGCGCAAGCTGTTTCACCTGCAGAGCAACCTGCGTTACGGCTGCACCATCCTGCGCTACTACCTGGACCGCGAGCAGGGCGACCTGTACCTGGCGCTGGGCCGCTACAACGGCAGCCGCGGCCGCCCCGAATATCCGAACGCGGTGCTGGCGGCGTGGAAGCGCTGGCAGTATTCCGAAGCCACGGTCACCGTGGCCGGCGAGCCCGAGATCGCGCCGTCGCGCCCGCGCGCACCGGTGTCCGAGCCGCCTGCCCGCAACCCGTTCTCGTCGCAGCGCGTCACCGCCAATCCGTCATGATCCGCGAAGCATCCGTTGCCGGCGGCAAGACCGGCTACACCGAATCCTCGCCCGAACTTGAACAATGGCTGGCCCGGCATATCGCCCAGGGCTTTGCCGCCGATGCGCTGGTGTTGTCGATGCTGCGCTCGGGCTATGACGACGCCTTTGCGCGCCGGGCCGTGGCCGCGGCCTTCGCACAAGGCGCCGATGGCGCCGCGCCGGCCCGCCCTGCCGCCACCGCCGGCCCCCCCGCGCTCTACGCGGCCGATGGCGGCGACCGCCAGGTGCCGATCCTGTTCCGGCTCGCGTCGCCGCAGGTCCAGCTGTTCCAGCAACTGCTGACCGACGACGAGTGCGATGCCCTGGTGGCGCTGTCGCGCGGCCGCCTGGCGCGCTCGCCGGTGGTCAACCCCGATACCGGCGACGAGAACCTGATCGACGCCCGCACCAGCATGGGCGCGATGTTCCAGGTGGCCGAGCACGCCCTGATCGCGCGCATCGAGGCGCGCATCGCCGCCGTCACCGGCGTGCCCGCCGAGCACGGCGAAGGCCTGCAGATCCTCAACTACAAGCCCGGCGGCGAGTACCAGCCGCACTTCGACTACTTCAACCCGCAGCGCCCCGGCGAGGCGCGCCAGCTGTCCGTCGGCGGGCAGCGCATCGCCACCCTGGTGATCTACCTGAACACGCCCGAGGCGGGCGGCGCCACCGCGTTCCCGCGCGTGGGGCTGGAGGTGGCGCCGGTCAAGGGCAACGCGGTGTACTTCAGCTACCTGCTGCCCGACGGCACGCTGGACGAACGCACCCTGCACGCGGGCCTGCCGGTGGCATCCGGCGAGAAGTGGATCGCCACCAAATGGCTGCGCGAACGGCCGTACCGCAGCGACGCCTGATTGTGTTTCGCAGGAGCGCACTGCGCGGTACTGATCCAGTGCCCGGCGCCGTATCGGCATTAATTCCAAAAATTGTACCGGTACTGTACCGCTAACTGACCGTAGACTGATTTCCCTGAACGTCCTGGAGTCAGTCATGGAAGTGTCCCAACTCGCCGCCGGAACCGGTGTTTTTGCCGCGTTTGCCGGCTTTGCGCTGGTGTCGTCGATCACCCCCGGTCCCAACAACACGATGCTGCTCGCCTCGGGCGTGAACTTCGGCTTCGTGCGCACGGTGCCGCACCTGCTCGGCGTCAGCATTGGCTTTGCGCTGATGGTGGGGCTGGTCGGGCTGGGGCTGGGATCGATGTTCCACGCCTTCCCGTGGACCTGGCAGGTGCTGCGCGTGGTGGCGACGGTCTACTTGATATGGCTGGCGTGGAAGCTGGCCACCGCCGGCGGCGTGCAGGACCAGCAGGTCAAGCGGCCGATGGGCTTCTGGGCGGCGGCGGCGTTCCAGTGGGTCAATCCCAAGGCGTGGGTGATGGCGGTGGGTGCGTGCAGCACCTATGTGCTGCACGGCAACCTGTGGCTCAACGTGCTGCTGCTGGCGGGGATCTTCGGGGTGGTGAACCTGCCCAGCGTGGCGATGTGGGCACTGTGCGGCTCTGCGCTGCGGCGCTGGCTGGCGCGTCCGCGGGTGCTGCGCGCCTTCAATATCGGCATGGCCGTGCTGCTGCTGGCCTCGCTGTGGCCGATCCTGGGCGCCTGAGGATGGCGCCGGGGCAGGCACCCGGGCGGGTGCCTGTATTAACTGATCAAACCAGCGCGCGGATCGAGTCCAGGTTGCGCCAGTAGCCCTTGGCATCCATGCCGCACCCAAACACATAGCGGTCCGGCACGGCAAAGCCGCAGAAGTCCGGATGCATGGGCTTGATCTTGGTCAGCGTCTTCTCGCACAGCACCGCGGCGTGGAATTCCTTGGCGCCCATGTCCATGATGCGCTCGCGGATCGCGGCCATGGTCTCGCCTTCATCCAGGATGTCGTCCAGCACCAGCACCACGCGGTCCTTGACCGACTCGCGCGGGGCCACGCGCCACTGCATCTCGCCGCCCACGGTCTTGTTGTTGTAGCGCGAGAGGTGGATGTAGTCGAACTCCAGCGGGAAGGCCAGCTTGGGCAGCAGCATGCCGGTGAAGACCACCGCGCCGCCCATCACCGACAGCACCAGCGGGAAGGCATCGCCCATCTTGGCGGTGATTTCCGCGGCCATGCGGTCCAGCGACGCCTGGACTTCCGCGGCGGAGACGATTTCCTCGGAGTTGGCCCACAGCTCGCGGGCCTGTACGGCACTCATCATGATGTCTTTCCTGTTCTTTTGCGGGGGGAGGCAAGTCGGGGTGCGACGGACGGATTCTAGCGGTTGAAGAGGCCCTTCATGCCGCCCTTCATCGCGCCCATCTGGCGCATCATCTTCATCATGCCGCCGCCCTTGAGCTTTTTCATCATGGACTGCATCTGGTCGAACTGGTTGAGCAGGCGGTTCACTTCCTGCACCGGCACGCCGGCGCCCGCGGCAATGCGGCGCTTGCGGCTGGCCTTGATCAGCTCGGGCTTGGCGCGCTCGGTGGGCGTCATGCTGTTGATGATGCCTTCCATGCGGGCCACCTGCTTCTCGGCCTGGTCCATGTTGGCGCCCTGCGCCTGCTGGGCGAACTGCGCCGGCAGCTTGTCGACCAGGCTGCCCAGGCCGCCCATCTTCTTCATCTGGCCGATCTGGGCCTTGAAGTCTTCCAGGTCGAAGTCACCGGTCTTCTTGATCTTCTTGGCCAGCTTCTCGGCCGCTTCCATGTCCACGCCGCGCTGGGCTTCCTCGACCAGCGCGAGGATGTCGCCCATGCCCAGGATGCGCTGGGCCATGCGGTCGGGGTAGAAGGGCTCCAGGCCGTCCAGCTTTTCGCCGACGCCGACAAACTTGATCGGGCGGCCGGTGATATGGCGCACCGACAGCGCCGCGCCGCCGCGCGCGTCGCCGTCCAGCTTGGTCAGCACCACGCCTGTCAGCGGCAGGGTGTCGTTGAAGGCCTTGGCGGTGTTGACCGCGTCCTGGCCCAGCATGGCGTCGACCACGAACAGGGTTTCGGCGGGCTTCAGCTCGGCGTGCAGGGCGGCGATTTCCTGCATCATCAGCTCGTCGATACCCAGCCGGCCGGCCGTGTCGACGATCAGCACGTCGTGGTAGTGCTTGCGCGCCCAGTCCACCGCCGCGCGGGCGATGTCCGCCGGCTTCTGGTCCGGCTGCGACGGGAAGAAGTCAGCGCCGACCTGCTCGGAAACCGTCTTGAGCTGGGCGATAGCGGCGGGGCGGTAGACGTCGCACGAGACCGTCAGCACCTTCTTCTTTTTGTTTTCCTTGAGCCACTTGGCCAGCTTGCCCACGGTGGTGGTCTTGCCGGCGCCCTGCAGGCCCGCCATCAGGATGATGGCGGGCGGCTGCACGGCCAGGTTCAGCTCGGCTTCCTTGTTGTTGCCGCTGGCCGCGTCGGCGCCGCCGATCACGGCGGTCAGCTCGCGCTGGACCACGCCGACCAGGGCCTGGCCCGGGGTGAGGCTGCTGACAACCTCCTCGCCCATGGCCTTTTCCTTCACGCGGGCAACGAATTCGCGCACGACCGGCAGCGCCACGTCGGCTTCGAGCATGGCAAGGCGCACTTCGCGCAGCATCTCGGCGGTGTTGGCCTCGGTCAGGCGCGCCTCGCCGCGCATGGTCTTGACCACACGCGCCAGGCGTTGAGTGAGATTGTCCAGCATGGCAGGAATCGGGGGAGAAGTCGGAGCAGGGCTCGGGGCTGAAATCGGAGGCAGTCTTGCACACGGGGCGGGCCTGGAACACCTGCTACACCGGTTCAAGCGGGCCGCCACCGTCCGTGGGCACTAAGGTAAACTGCGTAAATGGTCATTGTACTGTATGCCCTGACGGCACTTCTCTATTGCGGCCTGGCCTTTCACGGCTGGGCCACGCGCCACCCACGCCTTGCCACCGCTGCCGGCCCGGCAGGGGGGGCGACCTCGGCCGTGCTGGTGGCCGGCGGCGGCCCCATCCCCCCGGCGGGCGGCGCGCACGGCGAAGGGCGCCCGGCCTGGTGGCACGTGCTGATGCTGGCGGCGCTGGCCAGCCACGGCATGCTGCTGCATGAAACCATCTTCCCGGCCGAGCGCATGATGTTCGGCTTTGCCTTCGCACTGTCGGCCATGCTGTGGCTGGGCGTGGGCATCTACTGGATCGAAAGCTTCTTCTTCTCGCTGGCGGGGCTGGGCCTGATCGTGATCCCGGTGGCGCTGGTGGCCAGCCTGATGCCGCTGGCCTTCCCCGGCTCGCAGATCCTGGGCTACGCGGCGCGGCCGCTGTTCAAGCTGCATTTCATCATCGCCAACGTGGCCTACGGGCTGTTCACGCTGGCGGCGTTCCACGCCTTCCTGATGCTGCTGGCCGAACGGCGCCTGCATGGCTTCCGGCACGCGCCGGCGCGGCCGCCGGAGCAGCAACCCAGCGAATGGCTGGGCCGCTGGCTGGACCTGCTGCCGCCGCTGCTGACGCTGGAGAAGCTGCTGTTCCGGCTGATTGGCGCCGGCTTTGTGCTGCTGACGCTGACCATCGGCTCGGGCCTGCTGTTCTCTGAAGACCTGTTCGGCCGCGCCTTCCGGCTGGACCACAAGACGGTGTTCGCGCTGATCTCGTGGGCCATGTTCGGCGGCATCCTGGCCGGGCGCATCTTCCGCGGCTGGCGCGGCAAGGTGGCGCTGCGCTGGGTCATCGCCTCGTTCGGCATCCTGCTGCTGGCCTATGTCGGCAGCCGTTTCGTGATTGAAGTCGTCCTGCATCGCCTCTGATTCCCCATGGCACGTATCCTGATCCTGCTGGCCGTGGTGCTGGGCGTCATCTGGTGGCTGCGCGCCCGCGCCGAGGCGCGGCTGGCTGAACACCGCGCACGCCAGGCCCGCGAGGCCAGCGAGCGCACTGCCGCCGCCGGCCCGGCCGACGCCACCGCCGAACCCATGGTCCAGTGCGCCCAGTGCGGCGTGCACCTGCCGCAGGGCGAGGCCATTGCCTGGCGCGGCCTGCACTACTGCCGCCGCAGCCACCTGCCTGACGAAAGCCGGGCCGAGGGCAGCGACAGCAGCAGCGGCCCCCGCGCATGACAGAGCCGGCGTCGTCGGGCTGGCAGCGGCTGAACGCCTGGCGCGGCCTGGCCCAGCTGTGGCGCCAGCCCGAGCCGCCTGACTTTCACTGGCGCCTGCTGCGCTATTTCTGCTGGACCCGCGTGGCCGTGGGCCTGCTGCTGGTCGGTTTTGCGCTGATGCGGCGCGGCGAGCCGGCCTCCGTCACCGCCATCACGAATGCGATCCCGCCCGTGCCGTTCGACCTCGGGGGCCTGGGCGGCATCGAGCACGCGGCGGCCATGACCATCGCCGTGCCCTATCTTGGCATTGCCGTGGCGATGCTGGCCGGCACGCTGTGGCGCCGGCACTTCCATCTGCGCGTGCGGGTGCAGGTGCTGGCCGACCTGGCCCTGCTGGCGCTGGTCTTCAGCGTGCTGGGGCGGGGCGGGCAGGCCGAGGGCCTGGCCATGATCTTCCTGCTGCCCGCGCTGGAAGCCGGCGCACTGACCAGCCTGCTGTTCGCGCTGTTTGCCGCGTCGATCTCCGCGCTGGTGGTGATGAGCGGGCCCTTCATGCACACCATCCTGCTGCACCAGGCCGATGCCGGGCTGCTGGGCTCGGGCCTGTTCGGCCTGGTGTTCATGATCGCGGCGCTGCTGATGTATATGCTGGCCAACCGCCAGATCGCGCAGGAGCGCCTGGCGCTGGCGCGCGAGCAGGAGCTGCGCCTGCAGCAGCTGGTCAACCGGCTCATGGTCAACGACATGCAGGACGGCGTGATGCTGGTGCGCGCCAACGGCGCGGTGGTGGCCGCCAACCCCGCGGCGGTGGTGCTGCTGGGCGTGCAGCCGCATGAGCGCATCTACTCGCGCCGGCTGGGTGGTGCGGCAGGTCAGGGCGGAGAAGCAGTGCTGTTCGACCTGCGCCGCATCCCGCGCCTGCAGCCGCTGATGGAGATGCTGCGCGACTGGCTGCACAGCAAGGACGACGTGCCGCGCATCCTGCAGCTGCTGCCGATGGCGTCCGGCACCGCGCTGGCCGACGGCACCATGCAGCACACCCGGCTGCGGCTGCGCTTTGTGCTGCCGGGGCTGGCAGGATTGCGCTCGACCATGGCGCATGGCCGCACCGTGCCGGCCACGCTGGATACCGCCGCCTGGAGCGAACTGTCGCCCGAAGCCGCCGGCCGCCTGCGCCTGGCCATCGCCCAGAACGAGGCCATGGCCTGGTCGCAGGAGGATGAGGCCCTGTTGCGCAACGAGATGCGCGACACCGTGCTGGTCCATATCGAAAGCTGGGAACGCATCGCCGAGCAGGTGCAGCAGGAAAAGCTGGCCGCCATGGGCCGGCTGGTGGCCAGCATCGCGCACCAGATCCGCAACCCGCTGGCGGCAATCAGCCAGGCCAGCGAGCTGCTGGGCGATTCCGGCCGGCGCGATCCCGCCGCGCAGGACCATGGCGGCGCCGATGTCGATATCGACGCCCGCCTGCTGCGCATCATCAACGACAACGTGCGCCGGCTGGACCAGGTGGTGTCAGACGTGCTGCAGATGTCGCGCCGCCCGCGCACCGGCCGCAGCACCGTGCACCTGGCGCAGGCGCTGCCCGAGATCGTCGAGCGCTGGCGCGCCGAAATGCGCTCGCGCCGCCCGCGCGCCGGCGAGACCCGCCCGGCGGGCCGGGCCGACATCAACGCCAATGCCATCCGGCTGACCGTGGACGTGGCCCAGCCGGTGGTGTTCGACGCCTCGCAGCTGCAGCAGGTGCTGGGCAACCTGCTGGACAACGCCTGGCGCTACTGCAGCCGGCTGCCGGGATCGATCCGGCTGCTGGCGCATGCGCTGGACCAGCACCATGCCGAGCTGATCGTCTGGAACGACGGCGCCGAAGTCGCGCGCGAGCACCAGCGCAGCCTGTTCGAACCGTTCTTCACCAGCAACGCCCAGGGCACCGGGCTGGGCCTGTTCATGGCGCGCGAGCTGTGCGGCGCCAATGACGCCCAGGTGCGCTACGGCGCCATCGCCTTGCCGGCGCTGTTGGAGCGCACTGGCATGCTGGCCGCCGCCGCGCGCGATACACTGCCGGCCAAGGCTTTCGTGCTGACGCTGCGCATCGAGAGTGCCGATGCGGCCGCCGCCTGACCTGTCCCAACCCAGCCACCACCCCATGCCACCCCGAATGTCCCGAGCGCCCGATCCCATCCTGGTCATCGACGACGAGGCCGACCTGCGCGAGCTGCTGGACATCTCGATCCGCCGCATGGGCCATGACGTGGTGCTGGCCGGCTCGCTCGCCGAGGCGCGCGAGAAGCTGGCGCAGCGCCGCTACAGCCTGGTGCTGACCGACATGCGCCTGGGCGACGGCCTGGGCATCGAGATCGTGCGCCAGCTGTCGGCCGCGCCGGAACGCATCCCGGTGGCGGTCATCACCGCCTACGGCAGCGCCGACAACGCCGTGGAAGCACTCAAGGCCGGCGCCTTCGACTACATCGCCAAGCCGGTATCGCTGGAGCAGCTGCGCAGCCTGGTGCTGAACGCGCTGGGCCGCCAGCAACGCGACAGCACCGATGCCGAAGCCGCCGCGGCCGAGCAGGCCGCCGACCGCGCCGCCGCCCTGCTGCCCGGCCATTCCGCCGCCATGCTGGAGGTGCGCCGTTCGCTGTCGCGGCTGGCGCGCAGCATGGCGCCGGTGGTGATCAGCGGCGAATCCGGCAGCGGCAAGGAGCGCGCCGCGCGCGCCATCCACGCGACCAGCGGCCGGGCCGCGCATCCGTTTATCGCCGTCAACTGCGGCGCCATCCCCGAGAACCTGATGGAGTCCGAGTTCTTCGGCCATGTCAAAGGCGCCTTCACCGGTGCCGACGGGGAGCGCGGCGGCTTCTTCCAGGCCGCCAACGGCGGCACGCTGCTGCTCGACGAGGTGGCCGACCTGCCGCTGCCGATGCAGGTCAAGCTGCTGCGCGCGCTGCAGGAGCGCCGCGTGCGCAAGATCGGCGCCAGCCGCGAAGACGCCGTCGACGTGCGCGTGATGTGCGCCAGCCACAAGGACCTGGCGGCGATGGTGTCGGCCGGGCAGTTCCGGCAGGACTTGTACTACCGCCTGAACGTGCTGGCGCTGCGCATGCCCACGCTGCGCGAGCGCGGTGAAGACATCCCGGTGCTGGCGCGCGCCATCCTGGACCACCTGGCGGTGCGCTACGGCGACCCGCGCCCCAAGCGGCTGTCGCCGGCGGCGCTGCAACGGCTGGTGGCCTATCCGTTCCCCGGCAACGTGCGCGAGCTGGAGAACCTGCTGGAGCGCGCCTACGCCTTTGCCGAGAGCGAAGAGATCGAGCTGGCCGACCTGGGCCCGCTGGACGCCGGCGCCGAGCGCGCCGGGCTGATGCATGCCCCCGCGCCGGCGATGGCGCCCACCAACTATTCCGCCCCCTGGGGCGCCGCAGGCATGTGGGCGCCGGTGCCGCCGGCCGCCGCTCCCGCGCCGGCCCCGGCAGAGCCGCCGCCCGTGGTGCCCGCCCCGGCCAGCGCGCCCGAACCCGAGCCCGCCGGCGATCCCGCCGAACGCGCCTGCCGCGGCATCGTCTTCCCGATCGACCTGCAAGCCAGGCTGGAAGCCGTGGAGCGCGAGCTGATCCTGCAGGCGCTGGCGCAGACCAACTTCAACCGCACCGCGGCCGCGCCGCTGCTGGGCCTGAACCTGCGCCAGCTGCGCTACCGTATCCAGCAACTGGGCATCCGCGAGGCCATGGACGCCGCCGAACGCAGCACCGTGGAAGGCGAGGGCACGTCATGAGCAAGCCCGAGCACCGCTATCTGCCAGAGGCCGACGGCTGGGTCCCCGCCGCGCGCCGCGTGCCGTCACCAAACTTTGACGAGCGCCCGGCCGGCATGCCGGTGGACCTGGTGGTGCTGCACAACATCAGCCTGCCGCCCGGCCAGTTCGGCAGCGGCGACATCGAGGCCTTCTTCCAGAACCGGCTCGATCCCAACAAGCACCCGTACTTTGCCACCATCCACCAGGTGCAGGTGTCCGCGCACTTCCTGGTCACGCGCGAGGGGGAACTGGTGCAGTTTGTCCCGTGCACGCAGCGGGCCTGGCACGCCGGACAGTCCGACTTCTTCGGCCGCGCCCGCTGCAACGATTTCTCCATCGGCATCGAGATCGAGGGCTGCGACGACCTGCCGTTCACCCTGGCCCAGTACGACACCGTGGCCGCGCTGGTGCCGGCGCTGCTGGCCGTCTACCCGGTGCGCGCGATTGCTGGGCACAGCGACATCGCCCCGGGGCGCAAGACCGATCCCGGCCCGCATTTCGACTGGGCACGCTTTGCCAGGCAGGCCGGCGTGGCGCCCGGCATGTTGCCCTACCAGTGCCCTGGCGCGGCTGGCCAGGTGACGAATTCTTAACGTCATTCCCCATCCCCGTGCGCCCCGTTCCGGCGCACATGCCCTGCCTCGGGGTGGGGCTATCGCAACCTCGCAACAATCAAAAAAATTTTTGTGAAATGTGCAGTTGCGAACGGTCTGGCGAAAACCCTTGCGAGTATTAGGCTTGCGGGCATGTGGCGCTGCCGCATCGGCGCAACCGCCCCCGAAATAGCGCTTGTCAAGACTGGTCATTCGGATTCGTTTCACTATACTTAGCCCAGTTTCACGCATCACACACTATATCTAGTAGTCAAACCGGGGAGCCGGCCCCAAGGGTGAGTCAGGGATCACGAAGTTCGTGCATCGTCTCGAAACCGCCCGCTAAGGCCAGCGAATCACAAGAGTCCCTGGCGAAATGTTCACGTAAAGGCAGTCTATCCGCCCCCGACCTCACGCCGGGAGGGACGTTCTTTTCGCCGCATTTCGCCAGGGACTCTTTTGTCTCTTATTTCCAGGGTAAAAAAAGGAGTTCTCATGCAAACGGCCCAGAACGAAATCACCACGGGTGGCGCCGCCGCCGGTATTGCACCGACCGCGCAGCAGACCCCCGCCAACGCCGCCAATACGAACTACCCGGATCACAAGATCATTCGACGCAACGGCGCCGTGGTGGCTTTCGAGCCGTCCAAGATCGCCGTTGCCATGACCAAGGCCTTCCTCGCCGTGAACGGCGGGCAGGGCGCCGCGTCCGCGCGTGTGCGCGAGATCGTCGAGCAACTGACTGACAACGTCGTGCGCGCACTGGTGCGCAGCCGCCCCAACGGCGGCGCCATCCATATCGAAGACGTGCAGGACCACGTGGAACTGGCGCTGATGCGCTCGGGCGAGCATGAAGTGGCCCGCGCCTACGTGCTGTACCGCGAGAAGCGCAAGGACGAGCGCGCCCAGGCCAACGCCCAGGCCGTGGCCCGCGTGCAGGAAGGCGGCATCTCGGTCAACGTGACCGATGGCGGCGTCACGCACGTGCTGGACATCGCCGCGCTGCATGACCTGATCGACAACGCCTGCAGCGGCCTTGGCAACGCAGTGAGCGCCGAGCCGATCCTGAAGGAAACCCTGAAGAACCTGTACGAAGGCGTGCCGATGACGCAGGTGTACGACTCCGCCATCCTGGCCGCGCGTACCCTGATTGAAAAGGACCCGAACTACAGCCAGGTTACCGCCCGTATCCTGCTGCACACGATCCGCAAGGAAATCCTGGGTGCCGAAGTGACCCAGGGCGAGATGTCCAGCCGCTACGCCGAGTACTTTCCCAAGTTCATCGCCCGCGGCATCGAAGCCGAGCTGCTCGATGAAAAGCTGGCCACCTTCGACCTGGCCCGCCTGGGCGCCGCGCTGGACGCCGGCCGCGACTTCCAGTTCAACTACCTGGGCCTGCAGACCCTGTACGACCGCTACTTCCTGCATATCGATGAAACCCGCATCGAAATGCCGCAGGCCTTCTTCATGCGCGTGGCCATGGGCCTGGCGCTGAACGAGAAGGACCGCGAAGCGCGCGCCATCGAGTTCTACCAGCTGCTGTCGTCGTTCGACTTCATGTCGTCCACGCCGACGCTGTTCAACTCCGGCACCCGCCGCTCGCAGCTGTCGTCGTGCTACCTGACCACGGTGTCGGACGACCTGGAAGGCATCTACGAAGCGCTGAAGGAAAACGCGCTGCTGTCCAAGTTCGCCGGCGGCCTGGGCAATGACTGGACCAACGTGCGCGCGCTCGGCTCGCACATCAAGGGCACCAACGGCAAGAGCCAGGGCGTGGTCCCGTTCCTGAAGGTGGTGAACGACACCGCCGTGGCCGTGAACCAGGGCGGCAAGCGCAAGGGCGCCGTCTGCGCCTACCTGGAAACGTGGCACCTGGACATCGAAGAGTTCCTGGAACTGCGCAAGAACACCGGCGACGACCGCCGCCGCACCCACGACATGAACACGGCCAACTGGATCCCGGACCTGTTCATGAAGCGCGTGATGGAAGGCGGTGAGTGGACCCTGTTCTCGCCCGCCACCTGCCCGGACCTGCACGACAAGGTCGGCAAGGAATTCGAGAAGGCCTACCTGGGCTATGAAGCCAAGGCCGCCAGCGGCGAACTGAAGCTGTTCAAGAAGCTGCCGGCGCTGCAACTGTGGCGCAAGATGCTGGGCATGCTGTTCGAGACCGGCCACCCGTGGATCACCTTCAAGGATCCTTGCAACATCCGCAGCCCGCAGCAGCACGTCGGCGTCGTCCACAGCTCCAACCTGTGCACGGAAATCACGCTCAACACCAATGAGAGCGAGATCGCCGTCTGCAACCTGGGCTCGGTCAACCTGGTCGCCCACATGGCGAAGCAGGCCGACGGCACCTACGCGCTGGATCACGCCAAGCTGCAGAAGACCGTGCGCACCGCCATGCGCATGCTCGACAACGTGATCGACATCAACTACTACGCCGTGGACAAGGCGCGCAATTCCAACCTGCGCCACCGTCCGGTCGGCATGGGCATCATGGGCTTCCAGGACTGCCTGCACGTGCTGCGCACGCCGTATTCCAGCGATGCCGCAGTGAAGTTCGCCGACACCTCGATGGAAGCCGTGTGCTACTACGCCTACCAGGCCTCCACGGAGCTGGCCGAAGAGCGTGGCCGCTACGAGACCTATGCCGGCTCGCTGTGGGACCGCGGCATCCTACCGCAGGACTCGCTCAAGCTGCTGGCCGAAGAGCGCGGCGGCTACCTGGACGTGGACCTGTCGAGCACGATGGACTGGGACAGCCTGCGCGCCCGCATCAAGCAGCACGGCATGCGCAACTCGAACTGCATCGCGATCGCGCCGACCGCCACGATCTCGAACATCATCGGCGTGTCCGCCTGCATCGAGCCCACGTTCCAGAACCTGTACGTCAAGTCCAACCTGTCGGGCGAGTTCACCGTGGTCAACGACTACCTGGTGCGCGACCTGAAGGAACGCGGCCTGTGGGACGAAGTGATGGTTGCCGACCTGAAGTACTTCGACGGCTCGCTGTCGCGCATCGACCGCATCCCGCAAGACCTGCGCGACATCTACGCCACCGCGTTCGAAGTCGAGCCGACCTGGCTGGTGGAAGCCGCCAGCCGCCGCCAGAAGTGGATCGACCAGGCCCAGTCGCTGAACATCTACATGGCCGGCGCGTCGGGCAAGAAGCTGGACGACACCTACAAGCTGGCATGGGTGCGCGGCCTGAAGACCACGTACTACCTGCGCACGATGGCCGCCACCCACGTGGAAAAGTCCACCGTGTCGCGCGGCTCGCTGAACGCGGTGTCGTCGGGCAGCGACAGCGGCTCCGCCCTGGACGCAGCGGCCGCCTCGGCCCCGGCCATGCCGGAAGCCGAAGGCGCGGTCTGCACGATGCGCCCGGGCGACCCCGGCTTCGAAGAGTGCGAAGCCTGCCAATAAGGCAAGGAAAGACTAGAGAGCAAGAACCACCCCTTGTTTGCTCCCCTCTCCCGCTTGCGGGAGAGGGGCGGGGGTGAGGGCCGGCGCAACAACGAAGTGAAGCGTCAAACCTGACCAACCACCGCCGCCCCCAAACCGAATCACGGAGAACCACATCATGCTGAGCTGGGACGACGACGTTCAAGCCACCCCGCAGGCCGCACCGCAGCCTGCCCTGCAACCCGCTGCATCGGCTGCCACCGCTGACCAGCAAGGCGTCCTGCCGCCGAGCGCCACGCAAGCCGGCATCCTGGGCAACAACCCCAACGCCGCCGCCGCGCAAAGCAACCGCCGCGTCAACGCCGCCGACAAGCGCGTCATCAACGGCTCGACTGACGTCAACCAGCTCGTCCCGTTCAAGTACAAGTGGGCGTGGGAAAAGTACCTGGCCGGCTGCGCCAACCACTGGATGCCGCAGGAAATCAACATGTCCCGCGACATCGCCCTGTGGAAAGATCCCAACGGCCTGACCGAGGACGAGCGCCGCATCATCAAGCGCAACCTGGGCTTCTTCGTCACCGCCGACTCGCTGGCCGCCAACAACATCGTGCTGGGCACCTACCGCCAGATCACCGCGCCGGAATGCCGCCAGTACCTGCTGCGCCAGGCCTTTGAAGAGGCCATCCACACCCACGCCTACCAGTACATCGTCGAGTCGCTGGGCCTGAACGAAGCCGAGATCTTCAACGCGTACCACGAAGTGCAGTCGATCCGCGACAAGGACGAGTTCCTGATCCCGTTCATCGACACCCTGACCGACCCGTCGTTCAAGACCGGCACGCCGGAAAACGACCAGAAGCTGCTGAAGAGCCTGATCGTGTTCGCCTGCATCATGGAAGGGCTGTTCTTCTATGTGGGCTTTACGCAGATCCTGGCAATGGGGCGGCAGAACAAGATGACTGGGGCGGCGGAGCAGTATCAGTACATCCTGCGGGATGAGTCGTTGCACTGCAATTTTGGGATTGATTTGATTAATCAGATCAAGCTGGAGAATCCGCATCTTTGGACGGCGGAGTTTAAGGCTGAAATTACGGAGTTGTTCAAGAAGGCGGTGGATCTGGAGTATCGCTACGCGGAGGACACGATGCCGCGTGGGGTGCTGGGGTTGAATGCGCCGATGTTTAAGGGGTATCTGCGGTTCATTTGCAATCGGCGGTGCCAGCAGATTGGGTTGGATCAGTTGTTCGCGAATGAGGAGAATCCGTTCCCTTGGATGTCTGAGATGATCGATCTGAAGAAGGAACGCAACTTCTTTGAGACGCGGGTTATTGAGTATCAGACGGGTGGGGCGTTGAGCTGGGATTGAATGTTGTTGTTTGATGAAAATGGGAGCAGATTGCTCCCATTTTTTTGGTAATGCGCAAAGCCTTGGCGTGCGACTTACGAGCGTGGCTCGATAAGGCTTTGATATTAATTTTGATCTATCTATGAGATCCCCGTGAGGGATGAAATAACCTGGCAATTGAAGCCGCTAATCTATTAGCGTAAAAACTCCGTCGAAGAAGAGTATCAATGGACGCGATAAAGCATGTGCGGGCTTTTTCTCAAGAGTGTGCCGCAAGGGTACCTCTTATAGTCTTGGGTAGCGGTGCTTCCGTCCCGTACGGAATACCTGGTATGGGGCCACTCGCCACTCATTTGAGAAACTCGGATATTCCTGCTCAATGGGATGAAAAAGATCGCCACGGATGGGCGACCTTTTGTGATCGGATTCCTCATACGGACTTAGAGTCCGCGCTTACTGAGGTCACGTTAACTGAGCGAGTGACCTCACACGTTGTTCGTGTGACCTGGCAATTTCTGAACGAGCACGACATCGATGTATTTCATGAAGTGATTAAGAATCGATCGATTCTTCCGCTCAGCAGGTTGTTCCAGCACTTGCTAGCCAGTACGACGCAGACGGTGCAGGTCGTAACGCCAAACTATGATCGTGTTGCGGAATACGCAGCAGAGGGCGCTCAATTTTGCGCATACACGGGCTTCACGCACGGCCTCATTGGCCATCGCGCACAGCATAGTCCTCCAAAGATCTACATCGGAGGGCGTCCGGTACGAGCGGTGAATGTATGGAAGGTCCACGGTTCTTTCGGATGGTTCTCTGACGACCGGGGCGCCGTTGTGTCACTGCCTCCGATGAACCGGATACCGCCGGGTCTTGAACCTCTAATCGTGACGCCGGGCATCGATAAGTACCGCCGTACTCATGGCGAGCCGTTTCGGACCATCATTCAGAGTGCGGATGCGGCTATCCGGGATGCTGCATCATTTCTTTGCGTCGGATATGGATTTAACGACGAACATCTTCAACCGCTGCTTGTTCAGCGCTGTGAGGCTGAAGGTATACCTCTTATCCTAATAACGAAAGAGATCAGCGCCACAGCGCGGCGGTATATCAACAGCGGACGATGCCGTCGATACTTAGCTCTTGAGGAGTGCAGCGAGGGAACAATGGCATTCTCAAACGAATTTCCTCAGGGAATGGTGTTGCCGGGTGCCAGCTTCTGGCAGCTCGGGGAGTTTCTTGATTTAATCATGTGAGGATGGGATGGGAATTCTGAAGTATGGCGACGCGGAGGCATTGGGGCGTGTGCGCGCAGTGGACACTGCTACAGTATCAGTTGCGGTGGATGATATCGATAGACTCCGTAAGCTGCAGGTCAATCGACTAGCCGTCCTCCAGAGCAGCCGTGCAGGGCAACACCTCATAGGAATCATCCAGCGGATCATTCGCAGTGCCGCGGCGTCGCAGCCTGGGAACGAAGATGATGGCGAAGAAGAGCAGCTCGCCGAAGTCAACGTAGTGCGTATTGCGCTGATCGGCACGCTTGTCGACAAGCTGGGGGAAAAGGATAACGTGTTCCTGAGAACCCTTGAAACGGTTCCGGAGATTGATGCTTATTGCTTTGCGTTGGAGGGTGACAGGCTGACCGACTTCATGAAGGTTATAGCCAATATCGCATCAGAGGCACAAAAACTTTCTCTTGGTCACTACACGCTTGATGACAAGGCGGAGGCGTTTTTAAACGGGAACAAATTTTTCCAGCGGCATGCTGTTGTTGTCGGTAGCACTGGCTCAGGCAAGTCGTGGACCACGGCTCGAATCCTTGAGCAGGTATCAACGCTGCCGAATGCAAACGCCATTGTTTTTGATATTCATGGGGAATATTCCCCTTTGAATGGTGTGGGTATTCGTCACTTCCGCATAGCCGGGCCCGCCGACTTGGGGAACGGTGCTGCATTGGACGATGGGGTCATCTATCTACCATATTGGTTACTGGGCTACGAGGCGATGACATCGATGTTCGTCGACCGAAGCGATCAGAATGCTCCCAATCAGGCAATGGTTATGTCGCGTTCGGTTGTGGAGGCCAAGGAGGCATATTTGACTGCAGGGGGGCACGAAGATGTCCTGGCTAATTTCACCATTGATAGTCCCATTCCTTTTTCCCTTGATGCCGTCCTAGGAGCACTGAACGGTCTGAATACGGAGATGGTGCCGGGTGCTAAAGGCGAAAAGCAAGGGGAGTTCTACGGGAAGCTCAGTCGCCTAATCCAGCGCTTGGAGAACAAACGGACAGATCGCCGACTTGGCTTCCTGTTTCAAGGGACTGATGAGACGCTGGACTACGGTTGGCTCGATCGGCTCATTGTCGCACTTTTGGCCGGTACAAAAGATCAAGGCAATGGTGTCGGGGGTGTGAAAATCATCGATTTCTCGGAGGTGCCTTCTGATATTCTGCCGCTCATTGTGAGTTTGGTTGCAAAGCTTGCATTCTCGGTGCAGCAATGGACCAACGTTGACGTCCGGCACCCTATCGCTCTCTTCTGTGATGAGGCCCACCTATATATCCCCGAACGTCACCAATCTGGTGGCGCCGGTGAGATTTCAGTGGAGATCTTTGAGCGCATTGCGAAAGAGGGCCGCAAGTACGGCGTGGGATTGGTGGTGATCAGCCAGCGACCGTCTGAAGTAAATCGAACCGTCCTTAGCCAGTGCAACAACCTGGTAGCAATGCGTCTCACAAACGGCGATGACCAAAATGTCGTTCGGCGTCTGCTGCCGGATAGTTTGGGGGGATTTGGAGATCTGCTGCCAATTCTAGACACCGGCGAAGCTTTGGTCGTAGGCGATGCAAGTTTGCTTCCAACCCGAATCCGAATTCAAGAGCCCGGTCAGCGGCCCAATAGCGGGACGGTAGATTTCTGGGAGCGTTGGGGAACGGATGCGAACGTAGGTGGGCTGGGCGTTGCTGTGGATAGTTGGCGGAAGCAGACCATCCAAGCGCCAACGATAGCAGCGGTGGCAGGCGAGTAGTATTCAGAGTTGTCACGCGACCCCAATCGCTACGCGTTTCGCGGACGAAATTGGGGTCGCCGTTCCGTGGAGTCTCGATCACGCGCACATGCACGATGCTCGATTCGAGATCGGCAAGCTTCGTCGCTGCGAGCCCGCTATTTCGCTAGGACAACTATTCGTCCATTCTGCACCACAACTTCCACCAATTTCCCAATCGTGAATCCGGCGGTTTCCAACCACACGCCTTTCAATCGAATCCATGGCACTGCCCGCCGGCCAGGGGCGGAAAAAAGGGGACAGAGCTATTTCAAGATTCAGCAGAAATAGATCTGTCCCTCTTTCGCCGCAGATCAAGAAGCGGGGCCCGGAACTCAGAGCTAGACCGGTCTTCAGATGGGTTGCGTAGAGAAAAAACTCGGCATAAGAATTCAAAAAAACAAACGCAGAATTTTTAGGGAGGCTCAGGGTGGCATACTTTGCCGAAAACGCCAGATGTTTGACCCTGCGTGAAGGCCACGCACCGAACACTGGGTTGCGTAGGGGGCAAGTCGGGGCACTGTACGCGTTAGCGGCTCACTTCATTGAGCGCCATGATCCGGCGCTGATTTCGCTGCCGACGGGTTACGGGAAAACGGCCGTCCTGACTGCCGCCTGTTTTCTTGCTCAAGCGCGTCGGGTGCTGGTCGTTACACCGACCAATACGCTGCGGGCGCAGACCGCGCGCGCCTTTCGCACCCTCGACACCCTGCGGCGACTCACCGCGCTGCCGGCGGAGACTGAGCTCCCGGGGCCTCGTGTTGCGATGGTTGAGGAGCGCATGACGTCGTCGCAGCAATGGCAGGCCCTCGAGAATAGCGACGTCGTCATCTGCACTCCCTATTCGGCTAGTCCAGAACTAGATGGCGTCGCCCCCCCGCCAGTGGACATGTTCGACCTAGTGCTTTTAGACGAAGGGCATCACTCGCCAGCGAAAACTTGGGCCGCCTTTATTCGGGCGACTCCAAACGCCCGCCATGTATTGTTGTCAGCCACACCCTTTCGTCGAGACCGTCGGCAGCTACCTGGGCGCCTGATCTTCTACTACGCCCTGCGTCAGGCCGTCTCAGAGAATGCCTTCGGGAAGGTAACTTTCAGTCCCGTGATCGTTGACGAAGACGCGCTGCCCGAGACCAGGGACGAGGCGCTCGTCGCCAGAGCAGTTGAAGTGTTTCGCCGGGACGCGGCAGCCGGACTCCAACACCGTCTGCTAGCGCGTACGGCGCGAATCTCGGGCGCGGAACACTTGGCACAGCAGTATGTCGACGCCGGGCTCCGCGTGGAGGCAGTTTCCAGTCGCAGGTCCAAGCAGCAGATCGAAGAAATCGAGCGCAGATTGGCGGCAGGGGAACTGGACGGCGTCGTTTGCGTGGATATGTTTGGGGAGGGCTATGATTTCCCCAAGTTCAAGATTGCAGTGTTACACAGTGCACACAAGTCGCTCGTGCCGACCCTACAGTTCATTGGGCGCTTTGCGCGTACCAATGACGAGCAAACCGGCACCGCTACATTCCTTGCAGTGCCTCGGGACGTTGACGCCGAGAGCTCGGAGCTTTATCGCGATGGCGTCGACTGGGATGTCCTGCTGGCCGACGTAGTTGAGGCGCGGCAACAGTTGTCCCTTCAACAACGCGAGACGCTGCAGTCATTCGCGCAGGCCGGGCACCCGCACGCCGACTACGAAGCAGTCAACCCCGGCGCATTTCGTTTGTCGCAGCACATAGCCGTCTACCGTGCGGGTCAAGCTCCCGATTTCTCCAAGGCGCCCGAAACGCTCAAATCGCTGCAGGTCACCAACGCCTGGCTGAGCGATGATCATTTGACATACCTGCTGCTCGCAAAGTCAGTCAGATCACCCGTCTGGTACAGGGACGAGCACCTCGTCGACGCCGCTCATGCGTGCTTCCTTGTTCGCTACTTTCCAGCCTCGCAGCTCGTATTCATTACCGCCACTGAGCGTTCGGCCCGGTATTACGTCGAGTTGGTGGAATTCTTTTTCGGGGGCAACGCTTCCCCGCTTGCGTTCAGCCAAATTCGTAAGGTGCTCAACGGCATGACGGATCAAGAGTTTTACAGCATTGGCATCCGCAGCACGTCCCCGACCGCCACCACCGAGTCCTACCGCATCGTTGCAGGCAGCAATGCTGACCGCGGGGTGCGTGACACCGACGCAGCAAGCTTTTCACAAGGCCACTTTATGGGACGGGGCCAAGTCAACGGCGAAGCCGAGGTGATCGGCGCAAGCGCGGGCGGCCGCATCTGGTCAAACGGCAAGCTGTCGATACCGGACATCTTGGACTGGATGACGGCGCTTCATGGGCGTATGACAGCAAACCAGATTAATATTGGCCGTTCGGGGCTAGATCTGCTGCCCTTCGGGGAGGCGCTCGAACGCATTCCCGCGTCGACGTGCATGACGGATTGGCCGAAGGTCGCCTACCGCGACAATCCACAGGTCACTATTGGCGATGATGCAGACCGGATCGTTACGTGTCTGCTTGACCTGCAAATGACGGATGTCGCCGTCAATGGGGACGGCACTGTATTGACCTTTCGTATCGGCGACGATAGCCGTTCACAACGCGTGCGATACCGCCTGCATCGCAGTCCGTATTATGAGCTGTTGGAAGAGAGCCCGCGCTTACGTGTCGCCACCTCAGAAGGCGACGTATCCATCGACGAATGGCTTGACGAGCACGGCCTCGTCTTCTTTACGAAGGAACTGGACACCTTCACACATGGCACGCTGCAGCGCAGATTGGCGCGCACAGCAATCCGTCCGGAAAGCTTGCTCGTCCACGACTGGACAGGTTGCGAGACCCACGTCGAGTTTGACACAACCAACCCCAATCGCATGACCGTACAGCGATTCCTGCAAGACCATCTCACCGGTACCTTGGGGGCTGACTTCATAATCTTTGACCATCGGTCAGGCGAGGCTGCCGACTTCATCGTAGGCAAAGCACTACCTAGCAATCGTCTCGCTATTTCGCTTTATCACTGCAAAGGCGCCGGCGGGCCGGTATCCGGCGAGCGCGTCGACGACGTATACGAGTTGGCCGGGCAGGCAGTGAAGTCCGCCAGATTCCAACGGAAGGACGAACTGCTTCGGCATATCGAACGTCGCACGCTGCCCCGGCGGAATCGCGGCCATTCCCCCTGTCTGATCAGCAACCGCGATGCCATCCTGGATCTGGTGCGTAGGCATGATCCCATTGCCATTTCCCTATCTGTGCATGCTGTGCAGCCAGGACTTTTAGCGAACGGGTTGGCTGAGAACGTGCGTGCCGTCATGGCCGCAGCCAACGATAGTCTCACTGCGCAGGGCGTCGAGCTTCGGTGGATGGTGAGCTGAGCCATATTCGGGGAAACTCCGCATATTACGAGAAAGGGGACAGATCTATTCCAAGATCTAGATCAGAGATCAGAAATAGATCCGTCCCCAATTTGCCGTCTTTTTCCAAGGAGATCGGAAAATCGGAAGGCGGCTGCTAGATAGAATTTAACATTTATCGGGGGTTGGCATGTCATTGCAATTCGAAGTCAACCAGATATCGGCCAACGATGCTGGGTACGCGAGTACGGCCATGTTGCTACCAGATAACTGGGATGACTACTCTTTTAAAACGCTCTTCACCGTATGCATATATGATGAGAGCGGGAAGGCTCACAACTTGGGGAGCGTGAAGATTGGTTATTTTGGCCAGCGGCATGGTCGCACTCGTGACAGCCTTCCCCCGACCTTCCCTGAACTCCCTGACCATTATTTCTCATTAGGACAAGAGCCAGAGTACTATCAGCGATTGATGCTCCTTCCCACCACACTGCGGGAAGAATACCTTAAGCGCGTGCGCGACGTTGTCTTCGACCCCATTCGCGAGGATAAGGCGAAAGACCAAGATGTATTTTTAACATCACTTCTCCGGAGCGTTAGCCGTTCCGCTATTGACGGGCAGTTCCGTCGCATTCTCGGTGGTGGAGCGGTTTTGACTGAGTATCGCTTCTACTACACTGCCCAGTTTGGTGACAGTGCGGGGCCGATGCGTTTAAATTTTGAGGTGGTGCCGGGTTCCCTGCCGCCGACGAACATACATGTGATCATTGGTCGAAATGGGGTTGGGAAGACCACCCTGCTCAACTCAATCGTGGGAGCAATTGTTGAGCGCCGTCCTCCCCATGACGTTGGTAGTTTCGAGATTGCTGAAAACGCGTATGGGCCACGAACGGTCATGCCACTCGGGTACTTCAGCAGCGTTACGTCGGTCGCATTTAGTGCATTCGATCCGTTTAATCCGCCTCCTGATCAGCCAGATAGGACTAAAGGTATCAGTTATTTTTACATTGGTTTAAAGAAGCGAACTGGTGCCGCACCCCCTAATGATTTCGTGCTGAAGCCACTAACCGAGCTTTCCAATGAATTCTTGGGAAGTCTTCAGGTTTGCTTAAGCATGGAGACGAAGCGGCATCAATGGCGGAAGGCAATCAGCGCGCTAGAGTTCGATGAGAATTTTTCGGAGATGAACCTTTCGTCACTTGTCGACGAGAGCCTCGCGCCGAATGCCGTAGTTCAGCACGCCGAAGGCGTATTCCGCCTTATGAGCTCCGGTCATAAGATTGTGTTGTTGACCATTACGAAACTCGTCGAGACTGTCGAAGAGAAGAGTCTCGTGCTCTTAGACGAGCCGGAAAGCCATCTGCATCCACCGCTACTATCAGCCTTCACAAGAGCACTTTCTGAACTCCTGACGACTCGAAATGCGGTAGCGTTAATCGCGACTCATTCTCCCGTGCTATTGCAGGAGGTGCCAAGGCGTTGTGTCTGGAAGATAAGGCGATACCGGAGCGCAACTTGCGCCGAGCGGCCGGAAATTGAGACGTTTGGTGAAAATGTTGGCTCATTGACTCGGGAGATCTTCGGCCTCGAAGTTAGCAAATCGGGGTTTCATGACATGCTAGCTAAGGCGGTCGAAAGCGGGGGGGGCTTCGAGCAGATTCTGGCTAACTATGGAAATCAAATAGGCCTTGAAGGCCAAGCGATCCTACGCTCGCTCTACGCCTCGCGGGGGCATTAGTATGCGTGCGATACAGAAACCGACGTACGCACCAAATGCCGCATTTGACGCATGTGCTAACGACACGGCCGACGTAGGGCTCAAGGCACGGCTAAATGCAGTCGCGCCCGATATGATCAACGTCGCCACTTATTACGACAACCTGGCTAATCAAGGACAATTGCATGAAGTGCCTCGATCTGATCAGCGCGATACGGAATTGGTCATAGGACAGGTAACTAAAGGGGAGTTGAAGAACCTGTATGACCACCAGATGCTTCCCCGAAACAAATCCGCTCGCGAGATCTACGATAACTTGCGCTCCGCCGCTCCGGGTGGAAGATGCCCGACGTGTGGATTCGGTCATGTCTACACCATCGATCACTTCTTGCCGAAGTCAGCGTTTCCTTTTTTTTCAGTTCTTCCAGAGAATCTGGTTCCGTCCTGTCGGGACTGCAATACGGGAAAGATGGCTCGCGCCGCTAATGATGCGCAGAGTTTTCATCCATATTACGATGTTGGACCATTGATGCAGGAACAATGGATCTTTGCTGAGGTGCTGCGAACCGTCCCCATCAGCGTTAGATACTTCGTACAAGCTCCCCTCCACTGGAACCAGTTGCTGGCGCTACGAGCTGCAAATCACTTTCGCGATTACAAGATTGCTTCGCGTTTCGGCGTAGAGGCGGCAAGTGAACTTAGTGCACTCATTCACTACTTCATATCGCCGCCGATGCAGCCGCATGAGATTCAGGACACACTGGACAGAAGGCTGCGCGCCGAGCGCCAACATCAGTGCAACTCTTGGAAGATCGCTCTTTTTGAGGCCCTACGCGACTGCGCCTGGTTTTGCTCTCTAGAGTTCTGAGGGCTGGGTCTGGTTTGGCGGGGCATCATAATGTGCAGTATCGGAATGCTGAAGGGATTGCATTGTGAGCGGTCGGAGCCGACCGCTCGTTCTCACCGTCTTTTCTTGCTACCCCATCACCCAGATAACTACCTTCTTTCGCTGTACCTTAACCTTCAGCGCTTGCCCCGCGCTGAAACCCGCCTTTTCCAACCAAACACCCCGGAGGCGAATCCACGGTATCGCCCGCAGGCCGGTAAAGCCATTGCTAGTACCTGGTATGACGGGAAAGTAAGTGCGCCCAGTCTTGATGGTGCGCGTGTGTTCAATCTTCGATCGCTTTGCCATAACGAATCCTCCCAAGAGGTTGTCATTTCGCCCCTGTTCAGAGGGCGGCCGGGTACTTGAACACCGCTGGCAAATCGGCCCGCATCCTTTCCCTCGCGGGTCTTGTATCGATGCGCGCTACCCGGCCTCTGCAAATCTATGGATAGAAGAACCGCAGGCTGACGGGCGCGGTGAGGCCGTTACCAGAGGTGTGTTCAGCACCATGGGCAAGCCTACGCGTCACGCGCATGTCGGAGAATGAGACGAGTCTAAGTTCACCACACAGGATTGCCGACGCGGTCGGTCAGCCCTCACCCCGCTGCGAAAACCCCCGCAAAAACAACCGAACAGCACGCCGCACCTTCTCCCGCCGCGGCGCATCCAACCCCGCTGCATCCAATCCCTGAACCGCCCGGTGGAACGGCTCGGCCGCCACGCTCTGCAGGAACTGCGAGGCCACGAAGGCGATCTCGTCATCGCTCGGATTGCCGGCAGCCCATGTGCGGAATACCGGCTCGAATGAGCGTGCCGCGCCGAGGATGGCAAAGTCGACCACGGTTCGGGCCAGTTGCGGAAACCGTGGTGCTTCGGCAATCGTCACGCGATACAGGCCCAGGACCTCGGGTCGCAGGATCCATTCGAGCAGCTCGCAGGCCATGCGGACCAGGCGTTCCTCCAGCGGCTCGCTGTCGGCTTGCGCCGGCTGTCCGGTTCGCAGGTTCTGCGCCACGTAGCGCAGCACGGCCGCCTCGAAGACTTCTGCCTTGCCGGCAAAGCGGGTGTAGTAGGTCTTCTTGGAAATGCCGGCGGCGGCGGCAATGGCCTCCACGCTGGTGGCGCCAAAGCCATGCTCGATAAAGAGCCGGGTGGCGTGATCCATGATGGTGTCGGCAAGCTGCCCGGCCCGTTCCAGCGAGGGGCGTCCGGATGGCCGCACGGATGGTTGTCTGGATGGCGCTGCCGTCATTGCGGTTTCTCTGCCCTTGCGCATTGCAATACTGTTCTCCGCTGTCGGCCTGATTGGGGGAGTGCCACGGCAGATGCGGGCCCGCATCTGCGCATAGGGAAAGCATGGACTTGCGCATCGGCATCGGGCGTCCTATAAAGGAAACGATGTCGTTTCCTTTGTCGTTTTCTTTATAGAACGACCCGTCCATTTGGCCAAGAATTATAAGAGGGCTGCATGCAGCTCTCCCGCTGATCCAGGAGACCCGAATGTCGCATGATGGCAGGCTGTCCCCCGCGTTGCCGGGCCGTGCAATTGACCAGGCCGCGCTTGCGGCGCGTTTCGGCGCCGAAGCCACGGCGCTGGTGATGGAAATGGCCGCCAGCGCCGATCCGCTGGCCGATGTGGCCATCGCCGCGCTGAACAGCGGACAGGCCGGCCATCCGGCGATCTTGCAAGCGGGTCTGCGGGAAGGGCGCGCAAGCCTGTCGGGCCCGCCCGAGGCCATCGACGCCTTGCTCCGGCAGGCCGAGTCGATTCCGCCGTGGGTGGATCCCGAACGCATACGGCGCGGGGCCGAAGCCTATCTGAGCATTGGCGCGCTGTGGACGAGCATCTCGCTTGGCCCGGGGTCGCTGGCGCATACCTATAGTTCTCCGGCCATTGCCAGCGTACTGGTGGCCACCGGCAACCTGAATGCGCAATCTCCGCGGCGCCTGCTGGAAACGGCCGTCTGGCAGCAGCAGACGCTGCGCCCGGGCGGCCTGGCGGCCGGCGCGCAAGGCTATATACATACCTTGCAGGTTCGCATTCTGCACGCCCGCGTGCGGGTCGGCTTGCTGGCGCGCGGATGGGACACCGCGCAACGCGGCATGCCCATCAGCCAGCTCGATATGTTGCGCACATGGCTGGATTTCACCTACGTGCCCTTCAACGCGCTGGAGAAGATTGGCATTGAATTTGATGCCGACGAGTTTCGCGACCTCTACCACGTGTGGCAACTGGTGGCCCACTTGCTGGGGATTGAAGACCGCTACTACCGCCGGGTGACCGACCAGGCGTCCGGCGCGGAAATGCTGGCGCTGATCGATGCCGCCGCCGGCGAGCCCGATCAGGCCGCCGCGACGCTGACGGCCAAGATGCTGGATGCGGCCGCCCAACGCCTGGGGCCTGCCCTGGGGATGCCCGCAGACGCGGCGGTGGGTCTGATGCACGCTTTCTGCCGGCTGTTCCACGGCGACGACTTTGCCGACAAGCTGGGCGTGCAACGCAACTGGTGGAGCGGGCTGATGCCGGTCTTCGCCAATTCGAACCGCTACCAGCGCCTGCTTGAGCGGAGCGACCCCGAGGTCCGGCAACGCAAGATCGCCGCCACGCTGGCGGCGTTCGATCAGCAGATCGCGGCGCTCAAGGGGGAGACGACTTATCAGCACAACCTGAGTGCGTACTCGGGGGCGGGGATGCCCAGGACGCTTGCGGGTGCGTGATAGGGGCGGGCGATACTGACTGGCACGGCAGGCCGATGGGAGAAAGGGGACCCTTTCATCCCGTCCCAGGAGATCGCGGACTGCTCCGCCAAGGTGGCTGATATTGCCGGCTCCAGAATCCTGAGCGTTTGCCGCATTGGAGGAACATCTTGCTCTCAGCCGTTCGCTTTCACGACAAGCCTGATCAGCTCGCTCTGCGCAACGCTTCTTTGCAGGACTCGAGCCAGAGCCCTGCTACCAACTTACTCAGAAGGGCCAATGTGGCCCGCGATGTGCTCGACATTTTTGCGACGCGATGACAAGGGTGTTGGAATGCATCCGCGGCGCATCAATTTGTGCGGCGCTATGCCGCTCAGGAAGCTGACGAGTAACCCATCGATCAGTCGCGAGAAACACCGCTACAAATAGGCAGACACCAAGGGCGTAGGAGAGAGATGCCCGCAACCGTTCGCCCGGCCGGCGCAGTAAGACAAACAGCAAAAGCAGCAGACCGCAGAGCGCCAATACAGCTGCGCAGAAGACTGTGATGCCAGCAATCGCAGCCAATGGGCCGGTTGTGACCTGTGCGAGCGTAACGGGCGTCCGAGCGGCAATCACCGCGAACGTTATACCCAGCAAGGTCATGGCCATGGCACATAGATCCACTAGGCGAACTACCTTACTTGCTTTGCGTTTCATCTACCTAAGCCCTTCGGCAACAAGACGTTCCGCCAGTGCCGCCCAACGTCGCGGACTGTCCGAAACGACATGAGCATAATAGAAATGTCCTTCGCCTTTTCCTGCAAGCATCTGCCTGCTGAGCAATGGGGCACCAGCCACCAACTCCAGCCACGGAATGCCTGCATGGATCGGATCCCCATACTGCACCAGGTCAATCACGATAACCTTCCGGATGTTCCGATGGCCGCGCAGGTCCGTGAGAAACGCTTCGGCGATTGGCGACCCTACCAGAACCAGATGGTCGATGATATGCCCTTGCCTGGCGTATGACCACGCGGTCTGAGCGGCCAGCAATGACCCATAGCTGTAGCCGATCAGGTTGAACTGAGGTGCCTCCGCAGCCATGCCGCTGGTGATTGTCCATTCGCCATCGTCGCGGTTTCGGATCACCATGCCAGACCGGATGGCATCCAGCAGCATGCCACCCAAGGCGTAGTCTTGCGGCAACGCGTGCGTTGCAGAGTTGGTCAGCCCGGCAAAGCACTGGGAAATGCCGGCTCGACGGAAGGCTGCCAGCTGAGGTTGGACGTATTGGCCATCCAGCCCAGCACCACCCCAATACAATGTACCCCGCGGCCGCAACAGGTACACCTTGACTGGTTCCCTATCCGAAACCGGCGTCAGCCGGACGTTGACAGTCTTGAGCGGTTGCATGGTTACGCACCCTCCCCAAAGACCTCAAGCCTGACCGTCGCCGCACGGTCCGCGAACACAGGTGTGGTGAAGCCGTTGCTGTCGGTGTGGCCTTCATGCGTTCCGGTATCGCCGATCAGGCGATACCGCCAGTTTGCCAAGGGCCGTCCGCTGCCTTCATCAAGCAACTGGATGCGCTGGTCGTAGCTGGCGGGCTCGCCTGAGTGCAACGCTTGCGTGGTCGCAGCAAAGCCGCTGGGCATAGCGACACGCAGCTTCGCAATGTGGTCCGCGGTGATAGTCATCGTGAACGGACGCGAGGCATGAAAGACAGGCGCTGGTCGGCAACCGCATGCACAGATGTCTCCGCTGAGGGCCACTTCCTTGCCTCTATCTCTAGAGGGGATGCGCGGACCGACACAGACAATCACGCCCGGGCGCTTGCATACAGGGCAGTAGACGGCATCGCCCTCGCGGGCAACTGGCTTGCTGTGCCAGAAGTAGGAACTGCTGCCGCCAACGATGACAGCGCCGTTGTCGGCCTTGTCGCCTCTGACCAGATAGGTTCGGGTCACCATGGCGCGCCCTCAGCGTCGGAACGAACGTAAGCCAAGATCGGCGCAGGGCAGAGGTCTTTCGATCTCTCAAGATGAAGGTTATCGTTTCTGATTGAGGCCATTTTCCGTGTTCCATGAGCATGGCAGGTCGCCCACCAAGACATGGAACTAGCCGTGCGGTATGGAATCAATCAGGCAAATCCTAAAGTGGCCGTTGAAATTGCGTCCATATATTCGCCCGGCTCCATTGAACGATTCATGCGACTGACCGCATAAGCTATGACATCGGACAGCGAAGCCGCTTCCTCCAACGACGTCGCGCTCGTGTGCCAGGCCATCGTGGCCGCCTATGGCATAGACGTGATCAATGTGCGTGAAGTCGTACGGGGGGTGAACCGCACCTTCTCCCTCTGCGACTCTGGCGATCGGACGTACTATCTTCGCCAGTACAGAACCCATGGCCGGGGCGAAGACGATGTTGACGCCGAGTTGCGGTTGCTTGAGCGGATCGAGCAGGATGAGGTGCTGGCAGTATCGGTCGCACATCCAACGCTAGAAGGAGCGCGTAGCTTTCGTGTTGCCCTGTCGGATGGCGCGATGCGTCATGCAGCGTTGTTCTATGGGGCAGACGGGCGTCCGTTGGAAATGACGAGGGATGATCTTGGCGTGGCAGCGCAGGCGCTGAAACGCCTTCATGACCAGCCGTCGCTAAAGGATTACGCGCCTCGCAGGCAAATCGCAGATATTCGTGAAGCTGGTCGGACGCTGAACCGTCTAGCAGAAAAATTCACCTTCGCTGGAAGTGCCGTCGGTTGCGGTTCGGGAGCGTTGTGAGCGCTTGGTGGCGGCGGGCTGGTCGGCTGCTGAGATGCCGTTCGGCTTTTGCCACGGCGACTATCGTGTGGGGAACATGCGGATCGATGGCCCCCGGATCACGTTATTGGACTTCGACGATTGCGGATGCGGGCTGCAATGGTTCGATCTGGCCGCCATTGGATGGTGGCTTGAGATTGACGGCAGATGCGATGCGGCCTTTTTGTGGCGCGCGTTCGTCAGTGCCTACATGCCGGCATTGCATGGATCTCTGGCCTTCCGCCATGCAATCTCGCTTCTGATCCTACTTAACGAGATTAACTCGATTCGCTTCTTGCTCGATTACTGTGCACTGGATGATGATCGGTGGCGCGACGTGTGCAAGCGCCTGGATGATATGAGCTACCGGGCGGTATCGGGGCAGCTTGCGATTAACCGTTGGCCTGCGTGAACATGCTGCAATGCCTGTCGATGGGGACTCACGTGAATCCGGATGGTGCAATGAAAGTGCGCGCTGCGAAGCTGGGCGATCTGGGGTGGTTGCAGGTCCTGGGGAGATTCCCGCTTGCTGACCCCGCTTCATAAATGGAGCCTGGGAGAGGCTCGCCACCGCGACCCAGCGGCGACGCCAATCTTTCCCAGTCGCCTAGCCCATGGGCTGGCGAAAGTAACTCCGCCCAGATAGGCCAGATAGCAGATTCTGCGCCGCGTAGCACTGCATGGCCGCCTTGAAGACTTCTGCGTTGCCGGCAAAGCGGGTGTAGTAGGTCTTCTTGGAAATGCCGGCGGCGGCAATGGCCTCCACGCTGGTGGCGCCAAAGCCATGCTCGATGATGAGCCGGGCGGGGTGACCCATGCACTACACCTCCGGCTGTGACCGCTCGCAAGCGGCTGTCCAGGGGCTTAGGTAGCTCTAAGCCATTTGTAGGCTCAACCTTACAATGGCTTACCGTTGTTCCATCCGCGGCTCGGCTCGGCGACGGGTTCTGATTGAGGCGGCGGGGTCTGAGGCTTCGTGCCCCTCGTCCATCCGCGACTCGGCTCGGCGGCAGGCTCAAATCGAGGCGGCGGCGCGTGGCGGTTCGCTCGCGGCCTGCCAGGCGGCGGGGTCGAAGCGGCCGCTTGCCCCGGCGCGCAAAGGGCGGCGACAGAATCGTGCTCGTCCCCTGTAGCCGTATGGACGATCGCTTTTGCTTCGTCCATGTTCAGGCCATCATCCGCTAGTACGCGCAGGCATTCGATTAGATTTTCTCTGGTAGGGCGATAGTGCCCACTGGCGTTGGAGATTTCGCGAAGGATGCCTTCTTTGACCACAATCTCGCCAGCGCAGATCACACTATTGCCAGCATTGAGCGACGAGTGATTGAATTGCGAGCTGACGTTGCCGACCAGGCGCCCGTTTTCGGTGCTGTTCTGCACGAACAGGTTTCCGTAGAGATCCATGGCATAGATCGTGATGCCCTTGGGCGTCGAATACCAGGCACCGTTGCGGCTAAGCCGCCCATTTGACACGGTAAGCATCGTTCCAAGGCGCTCATGCTTGCGCATATAGTGGACATACATGCTTTGGCTCGAGATGGGAGCCAGCTTCTCGTAGGCAGTGAAGTCCTCTGGCCTGAACTGATCGAACGGTCGACCTTGGACCAACGGAGATGGCTGCCTTGTGTGAACATCATGGGCGAAGCTTCCGCCCACCGGCGAAATCGTCACGTCCAATCCATACGTTCTCGCGTCGCGAAACTGGTTCCTAGCTTGAATGAACAGCATTCGCTCGACGGAGTAGCCAGGTTGAAGGGGAACGCCTATGCGGGGGCCGTAGAGTTGCTTCTTGCGTTGGAACTGCTCGTAATTCATAAGTAAGAGCACCTGCTTGCGAAGGTCCTGCACAGCAACGCTTCGCAACGCGCTGTTCTTCGATTCTTTCCCCTCCTTAATCTTCATCCACTCGTCACACGCACCCAAGAGGGTGCCAAGATGCAGCATACGCCCATCTGCTGTCGGCGGTGGATTGGTCACCCATGTCTCCAGCAGAAAGTCGATTTGCAGTAGTGGATTTGCCCCCGTGTCCCCGGACACGGTCACACCCTTAGGTTGATAAGGCCATCGCACGTCTGAACTCCCGCGGC
>NZ_JBXAGS010000023.1:16186-109074 GCF_058794355.1 Cupriavidus sp. GW823-FHT07B10 | reverse complement strand
GATTTGGTCGGCAGCTTGCCGTGCACCAGCAGGTGGGCGATTTCCTCGAACTCGCAGGTCTCGGCGATGTCGAGGATATCGTAGCCGCGGTAGTGCAGGTCGTTGCCGGTGCGGCCGACGGTGCACAGCGCGGTATTGCCGGCGGTCACGCCCGACAGGGCGACGGATTTCTTGACCCGGGGCGCGGCCGGCTCGCTGGCCGTGGCGTCGGGTGCAGCGTCGGGTGCGGCGAACTTCGAGGCGGACATCCGTGTCTCCTTGGGCGCTGCCCTGTTTGTTTTTGGTACGGGTATCGGCTTCAGGCGAAAAACAATGCCTCCACATTGGCCGGCAGCGGCGTGCCGGTGGCCTGCGCGCGCTGCAGCAGCGACCAGTAGTAGCGGTAGCTGGCGCGGTCGTGCAGCTGGCCCTCGTGGCGGATCGGGGCCCAGCTGTTCTCGTGCGCGGCCAGCAGGATCTGGCTGGCCGCGCCGATTTCTTCGGCACCGGGGCGGAACGCCGCCACGATCGGCGCGATCTGGCCCGGATGGATGCTCCATTTGCGCAGGTAGCCGAACTCGCTGCGCGCGCGCAGCGCATCGTCGCCGGCGCGCTGCGGCGCCTGCACGTCGGTGCTGACGTTGTGCGACGGCACCTTGCCGTGGCGGTGGCAGGCGGCGGAGATCTCCAGCATGGCGCGGCGGATCAGCGGGTGTTCGAATTGCTGTGGGGAGCGCATGGCTTCGCCCGGGATGGCGCCATGATGGGCCGAGACAAAGTCCATCAGGCCGAAGCTCAGGCATTCCACCTGCACCAGCGCGGCAATATCGAAGGCCTGTTCCAGCGCGGCGTGGGTCTCGACCAGCACATGGATCGGGATATGCCGGGCGATGCCGGCATTGCGCGCCACCTGGTTGACATGATCGGTCACGCGCGCAACCTCGACCACGTCGCTGACCTTGGGCACCACCACATAGGCCAGGCGCGCGCCGGCGGCGCGCACCAGCACGTCGACGTCCTCGCGCCAGTTCGGGTGGGCCGGGTCATGGATGCGCACGCCGACGCGATTGTGGGCATTGAGCGGGCTGTTGACCAGTTGCGCGCACAGCTCGGCATGCTCGCTCTCACGGCCGACGGCGGCGCCGTCCTCGCAGTCGAAGGTGATGTCGAAGACCGGGCCAAGCTCTTGTTGCAGGGCAAGCGATTTGCGCATCAGCTTTTCGCTGCCCGCGTAGTGGTCACACACCGGCAACTGGACCGGGATGGCTTCGCCCTGGAACAAGACCTCGGAAGGATGCACGTTGATTCGGACCGGTTTGGGTTGAGGGGGGAGAGCAAGGGGACATCGTAGCCCCTGGATATTAAAAAACCGGGGTCCGCACTGATTCGTGAATCGTTGCGGAACCCCGGTCTTTCCTCGAGCGATCGGAGGATCAGCCCAGCAGGTGCTGCACGCCGGCCTTTTCTTCTTCCAGTTCGTTCAGGGTGATATTGATCTTTTCCTGGCTGTAGGCGTCGATCTCCAGACCCTTGACGATCTCGTACTTGCCGTTGGCGGTGGTCACCGGGTAGCCGAACATGGTGTCGGCCGGGATGCCGTATTCACCGTTCGACGGGATGCCCATGGTGACGACCTTGCCGTTGGTGCCCAGCACCCAGTCGCGCACGTGGTCGATGGCAGCGTTGGCGGCCGAAGCAGCCGACGACAGGCCACGCGCTTCGATGATGGCGGCGCCGCGCTTGCCGACGGTCGGCAGGAACACGTCGTTGTTCCACACCGGGTCGTTGATCAGGTCCTTGACGCTCTTGCCGTCGACGGTGGCATAGCGGTAGTCGGCGTACATGGTCGGGCTGTGGTTGCCCCACACGAACAGCTTCTCGATCGACGACACCGGCTTGCCGGTCTTGGCGGCGATTTGCGACAGGGCACGGTTGTGGTCCAGGCGCAGCATCGCGGTGAAGTTCTCGCGCGGCAGGTTCGGTGCCGACTTCATGGCGATGTAGGCGTTGGTGTTGGCCGGGTTGCCGACCACCAGCACCTTGACGTTGCGGCTGGCGACTTCGTCCAGCGCCTTGCCCTGCACCGTGAAGATCTGGGCATTGGCTTCGAGCAGGTCCTTGCGCTCCATGCCCTTGCTGCGCGGACGGGCGCCAACCAGCAGGGCCACGTCGGCGTCCTTGAAGGCAACCTTGGGGTCGTCGGTGATGACCACGCCGGCCAGCAGCGGGAACGCGCAGTCTTCCAGTTCCATCACCACGCCCTTGACGGCTTGCTGGGCTTGCGGGAGGTCGAGCAGTTGGAGGATGACCGGCTGGTCTTTGCCCAGCATGTCGCCATTGGCGATGCGGAACAGCAGGGAGTAGCCGATCTGGCCAGCGGCGCCGGTCACTGCGACGCGCATTGGGGCTTTAGCCATGAGTAAATCTCCAAACGATAGAAGGGGGGAAGCCGGTCGGTGGCATGCCGTTGCCGTAACAAGGGGTGCGGCGGGTCACCGGGTGCTGGTTGTCGCCACAGCGGGGAGCGGCCGTCCGCCGGAGCCAGGTGGCGGGGCCACGGGGCGGAACCGGTGAGGGAGAGCCACAACGGGTCATGGTGATGCAACAAAGCGTTAGTCTACTGCGAAGCGTGGCGCCATTTCCAGACCGGAGCGCTGCCGGGATTCTGCCGGGCCGACACATTCCGGTATCCTGACTGCTGCTGGCGTGCCTGGGGCCATCGCGGGCGTGGACCAGCGCGAGTGTAGGCCGGGCCTCCCGTGATGTCAACTCATATGTCTTATATAAGACATAAGACAATTAACGTAAGGCTGGACGTATCTTGCCCTTTTGTGGTGAAATCCCGCTATGTCCTCCCTGCCTACGTCCCTGACTGGCGCAGCCGCACCCGGCGCGCCGGAATCTGGCGCCGCCACGCCTGGCGCCGGGGCGCAGCCGCCTTCTTCGCCGCCCGCGCCTGTGCCGCAGGCGGCCCCGCAATCTGGTCCCGCCTCTGGTCCCGCCTCTGGTCTGCAGTCCGTGCCGTCGCCCACCTTCAGTCCGCTCTACCAGCAGATCAAGGCGCTGATCACGCGCAGCCTGCAATCCGGCGAATGGAAGCCCGGCGAGATGATCCCCAGCGAAATGGAGCTGGCCTCGCGCTACAAGGTCAGCCAGGGCACGGTGCGCAAGGCCATCGATGAACTCGCCGCCGAGAACCTGGTGGCGCGCCGGCAGGGCAAGGGCACTTTCGTGACCACGCACCATGAAGACGTGGTCAAGTTCCGCTTCCTGCGCCTCGTCCCGGACGAAGGCGAACCCCATTATGGCGCCAGCCGCGTGCTGGAATGCAAGCGCCTGCGCGCCCCCGCCGAAATTGCCCGGCTGCTCGACATCCGCACCGGCGACAGCGTGGTGCAGATCCGCCGCGTGCTGAATTTCTCGGGCGAGTCGACCGTGCTGGATGAAATCTGGCTGCTCGGCGCCAACTTCAAGGGCCTCACCGCTGAAAAGCTGACCGAGTGGAAGGGCCCCATGTATGCATTGTTCGAGGCCGAGTTCGGTACGCGCATGATCCGCGCCTCGGAGAAGATCCGCGCCGTGCCTGCCGATGAAACCGCGGCCGAGTTGCTGTCTGTCCCGGTAGGCTCGCCGCTGCTGTCAGTCGAGCGGGTGTCGTACACCTATGGCGACCGCCCCGTCGAAGTGCGCCGCGGGCTGTACGTGACTACGCGGCACTATTACCAGAACGACCTGAGCTGACGCCGGCGCATGGCATGATGCGCCCGCTGGCGTTGATTATTGTGGCTTTCGTCATGACGGTGCGGGCTGTTGCGCGGCGCGGCTAATGTTGCGCTGGATTGCCCGCCGGATGTGATTGGTGTGCGATTGTCGGGCGGCACCTGTTGGTGCCTGATAGCTGAAAATTATTGGTGCAGCGCGCAACAAAGGCGCTAAAATCTCATGGATTTGCCCTAATGCATCCCGTTGCATGCAGGGCAGTGGCAGTTTCGTTTTTTGTTTACCGCAAATGGGGTCTCGCATGGCTGAAGCCGTCAAACAAGCCAGGCCGGAGTACCGGAATATCGGTATCGCGCAGATTGCGCGCTACCGGTTGCCCTGGGCCGGCAAGGTATCCATCCTGCATCGCGTGAGCGGTGCACTGATGTTCCTCCTCCTTCCCTTCGTCCTGTATCTGTTTGAGCAGAGCATAACTTCGGAACTGAGCTTCGCAAAGTTCTCGGCGCTTCTGTCCGGTGGCTTCGTCAAGCTGGTTCTGCTGGTCCTGATCTGGGGTTATCTGCATCACTTCTGCGCGGGTATCCGTTTCCTGCTGCTGGATGTGCACGTCGGCGTTTCCAAGCCGGCCTCGGCCAAGTCTGCCATCGGCGTGCTGGTTGTGAGCCTGCTGCTTACCCTGATTTTCGGCCTGAAGCTGTTCGGCCTGTTCTGAGGAGAATCAAGGTGGCAAACAATAATATCGGTCCCAAGCGTCTTGTCGTCGGTGCGCACTACGGCCTGAAAGACTGGCTGGCGCAGCGCGTCACGGCCGTGATCATGGTGGTCTTCACCGTGGTCCTGGCCATTGCCTTCCTGCTGTCGAACGGCGCTTCGTATGAAGCGTGGGCAGGGCTCTTCTCCAACCAGTGGATGAAGATCATCACGTTCCTGACCATCCTGTCGCTGCTGTATCACGCCTGGATCGGCGTGCGCGACATCTGGATGGACTATGTGCGTCCGATGGCGGTTCGCCTCGTGCTGCAAGTTCTTACGATTCTGTGGCTCGTCGGTTGCGCGGGCTACGCTGCTCAGATTCTCTGGAGGGTGTAATAAATGGTCGCAGTCAAGACTGGATTGCCGCGTCGCCGTTTCGACGTGGTCATCGTCGGTGCTGGCGGCGCCGGGATGCGCGCATCCCTCCAGCTCGCGGAAGCCGGCCTGAACGTGGCCGTGCTGTCCAAGGTGTTCCCGACGCGCTCGCACACGGTGGCGGCACAGGGCGGCATCGGCGCTTCGCTGGGGAACATGAGCGAAGACAACTGGCACTACCACTTCTACGACACCATCAAGGGCTCGGACTGGCTGGGTGACCAGGACGCCATCGAGTTCATGTGCCGTGAAGCCCCGAAGGTCGTGTACGAGCTCGAACACTTCGGCATGCCGTTCGACCGCAACCCCGACGGCACCATCTACCAGCGTCCGTTCGGCGGCCACACCGCCAACTACGGTGAAAAGCCGGTGCAGCGCGCCTGCGCCGCGGCTGACCGTACCGGCCACGCGCTGCTGCACACGCTGTACCAGCGCAACGTGCGCGCCAAGACCCACTTCTTCGTCGAGTGGATGGCGCTGGACCTGATCCGCGACCAGGACGGCGACGTGCTGGGCGTGACCGCGCTGGAAATGGAAACCGGCGAGGTCTACATCCTCGAAGCCAAGACCACGCTGTTCGCGACCGGCGGTGCCGGCCGTATCTATGCAGCTTCCACCAACGCCTTCATCAACACCGGTGACGGCCTGGGCATGGCAGCGCGCGCAGGCGTGCCGCTGGAAGACATGGAGTTCTGGCAGTTTCACCCGACCGGCGTGGCCGGCGCGGGCGTGCTGATCACCGAAGGCGTGCGCGGCGAAGGCGGTATCCTGCGCAACAAGGACGGCGAGCGCTTCATGGAGCGCTATGCCCCGACGCTGAAGGACCTGGCGCCGCGTGACTTCGTCTCGCGCTCGATGGACCAGGAAATCAAGGAAGGCCGCGGCTGCGGCCCGAACGGCGACTACGTGCTGCTCGACCTGACCCACGTCGGTGCCGAGACCATCATGAAGCGCCTGCCGTCGATCCGCGAAATCGGCATGAAGTTCGCCAACGTCGACGCGATCAAGGAACCGATCCCGGTGGTCCCGACCATCCACTACCAGATGGGCGGTATCCCGACCAACTATCACGGCCAGGTCGTGGTGCCTAAGAACGGCAACCCGAACGAAGTCCTGAACGGTTTCTACGCGATCGGCGAATGCTCGTGCGTGTCGGTGCACGGCGCCAACCGCCTGGGCACCAACTCGCTGCTGGACCTGGTGGTGTTCGGCCGCGCCGCCGGCAACCACATCATCGCCCAGAACCTGAAGCAGAAAGAGCACAAGCCGCTGCCGGCCGACGCCGCCGACCTGGCGCTGTCGCGCCTGGCCAAGCTGCAGTCGTCGTCCTCGGGCGAGTACACGCAGGACGTTGCCAACGACATCCGCAAGAACATGCAGTCGCATGCCGGCGTGTTCCGTACCCAGAAGCTGATGGACGAAGGCGTCGAGCGCATCCTGGAAGTGTCGCAGCGTGCCGACAACATCCACCTGAAGGACAAGTCCAAGGTCTTCAACACCGCGCTGGTGGAAGCCCTCGAAGTGGCCAACCTGGTGGAAGTGGCCAAGGCCACCATGATCTCGGCGGCCGCCCGCAAGGAATCGCGCGGTGCCCACGCGCACAGCGACTTCCCGAATCGCGACGACCAGAACTGGCTCAAGCACACGCTGTTCTACAGCGAAGGCAACCGCCTCGACTACAAGCCGGTGAAGATGGAACCGCTGACGGTGGAAAGCGTGCCGCCGAAGGCCCGTACCTTCTGAGCACCGCATCGTAGAGACAACAGGACCCACAGAAATGAAGCGTATTTTCGAAGTCTACCGCTACGATCCGGACAAGGATGCGGCACCGCGCATGCAGACCTACGAGGTCGAGCTGGACGGTCACGAGCGCATGCTGCTGGACGCGCTGGTCAAGCTGAAGAAGCTGGACGAGACCATCTCGTTCCGCCGTTCGTGCCGCGAAGGCGTGTGCGGCTCGGACGCGATGAACATCAACGGCAAGAACGGCCTGGCCTGCCTGACCAATATGCGCGAGCTGCCGGACCGCATCGTGCTGCGTCCGCTGCCCGGCCTGCCGGTGGTGCGCGACCTGATCGTCGACATGACGAACTTCTTCAAGCAGTACAACTCGATCAAGCCGTTCCTGATCAACGACGAGCCGCCGCCCGAGAAAGAGCGCCTGCAGTCGCCGGAAGAGCGTGACGAGCTGGATGGCCTGTACGAGTGCATTCTCTGCGCCAGCTGCTCGACGTCGTGCCCGTCGTTCTGGTGGAACCCGGACAAGTTCGTCGGCCCCGCCGGCCTGCTGCAGGCTTACCGCTTCATCGCGGACAGCCGCGACCAGGCCACCAACGAGCGCCTGGACAACCTGAACGACCCGTACCGCCTGTTCCGCTGCCACAGCATCATGAACTGCGTCGATGTGTGCCCGAAGGGTCTGAACCCGACCAAGGCCATCGGCAAGATCAAGGAGCTGATGGTCCGCCGCGCGGTCTGAGCCTGCGGCTGTCTGCAGTAGTAAGCGGCGCGTCAGCCAGAGCGGCTATATCTGGCTGGCGCGCCGAAAGTAGGAAGCCATGACTGAGAGTCCTGCCACCACCTTCTCCCATCAGGCCGACCCGCACAAGCGCGCACGTCTGCGCTGGCGCGCCCGCCGCGGTCTGCTGGAGAACGACATCATCGTCGAACGTTTTTTCAACCGTTACGAGGAGAGCCTGTCCGACGAGGACGTGGCTTCGTTGAGCGAGCTGTTCGAACTCAGCGACAACGAGTTGATGGACCTGCTCCTTGCGCGCAAGGAACTGGACGGTGAGCTCGACACGCCCCCGATGCAGCGAGTGATCACCCTGCTGCGTACGGTCTGAGTTTTGGTCAACATTATTATTCACAGCATTTGAAGGATCCGACATGACGCCGTCCGATGTGAAAGCCACGCTATCGTTCTCCGATGGTTCCCCCAGCGTTGAGCTGCCGATCTACACGGGTACCGTTGGCCCGGACGTAATCGACATTCGCAAGCTGTACGGACAGACCGGTAAGTTCACCTACGACCCCGGTTTCATGTCGACGGCTTCGTGCAATTCCAAGATCACCTATATCGACGGTGACAAGGGCGAACTGCTGTACCGCGGCTACCCGATCGAGCAACTGGCGCAGAAGTGCGACCACCTCGAAACCTGCTACCTGCTGCTCAAGGGCGAACTGCCCAACGCCAAACAGAAGGAAGAATTCGTCGGCCACGTGATGAACCACACCATGGTTCACGAGCAGATGCAGTTCTTCATGCGCGGCTTCCGCCGCGACGCGCACCCGATGGCCGTGCTGACCGGCATGGTCGGTGCCATGAGCGCGTTCTACCACGACGCGATGGACATCGACGATCCGCACCAGCGCGAGATCTCGGCCATCCGCCTGATCGCCAAGATGCCGACCCTGGTCGCCATGGCGTACAAGTACAACATCGGCCAGCCGTACATCTACCCGCAGAACGACCTGTCCTACTCGGGCAACTTCATGCGCATGATGTTCGGCACGCCGTGCGCCCCGTACACCGTGAACCCGGTGCTGGAGCGCGCGCTGGACCGCATCTTCATCCTGCACGCAGACCACGAGCAGAACGCGTCGACCTCGACCGTGCGCCTGGCCGGTTCGTCGGGCACCAACCCGTTCGCAGCCATCGCCGCCGGCGTGGCCTGCCTGTGGGGCCCGGCCCACGGCGGCGCCAACGAAGCCGCGCTGAAGATGCTGGAAGAAATCGGCAGCGTCGACAACATCAACGAGTTCATCAAGCAGGTCAAGGACAAGAACTCGGGCGTGCGCCTGATGGGCTTTGGCCACCGCGTGTACAAGAACTACGATCCGCGCGCCAAGCTGATGCGCGAAACCTGCCACGAAGTGCTGGAAGAGCTGGGCCTGCACAACGACCCGCTGTTCAAGCTGGCCATGGAGCTGGAAAAGATCGCGCTGGAAGACGAGTACTTCGTCAGCCGCAAGCTGTACCCGAACGTGGACTTCTACTCGGGCATCGTCCAGCGCGCGCTGGGCATCCCGACCTCGCTGTTCACCTGCATCTTCGCGCTGGCCCGCACCCCGGGCTGGATCTCGCAGTGGGAAGAGATGATTACCGATCCGGAATACAAGATCGGTCGTCCGCGTCAGCTGTTCGTTGGCGCAGCTACCCGCGACGTGCCGGACGTTGCCAAGCGCTGATCGCTGGCTTGTCATCCGGCTGCGCGATGCAGCAATCACAAACGCCCCGGCCCGCCGGTGCGTTTGTGTTTCTGGGCCGGAGTGCCTTGTGCGTCGCAGCAGGGCAGGGAGCAGGAAATTGCCGGATAAGTGGTGAGAACGGCAATTTGCGGAGAATTGTGTCTCAGTCTGTCAATTCAGTTCCGCATTTGTTGTGCGATTTTCGCCTGCGGCAGGAAATTTGACCCTATAATGCGGGCTGCTTTGCCGACGGCAGCCGGGCCACCCTTCCGGCATGCGGTGCGGCAAGCGGGGCAGGCGAATCGCTTGCGCAATAGAGAACGCATCAAACGTTGTCTTTCCGAACCTTGGTCCCCGTACCTCAGCGGGACTGACACATGCCGGGCCCCGCATAAGCTGTCTCTCCCTTGCAGGCCCGTCTTCCGCGTCTCGGGCGTCTTTATTCGTAGTCCGCGGGTGTTGTTCGATTGCGCAGGTCACACCGTTTCTGCCCGGTTGACCCAAACATAAATCGAGGAGCTCCTGATGACGCTGTCCCGTCTTACGTCCATCTCGCTGGCCGCCGTGCTGGCCACCCTTGGCGCCGCTGCCAACGCCGAAACCGTGAAGATCGCCATTGCCGGCCCGATGAGCGGCTCGGTGGCGCAGTATGGCGACATGGTCAAGGCCGGTGCGCTGACCGCGATCGAACAACTCAATGCCAACGGCGGCGCCGGCGGCAACAAGTTCGAAGTGGTGATGATGGACGACGCCTGCGAGCCGAAGCAGGCCGTGGCAGTTGCCAACAAGATCGTCAGCCAGAACATCAAGTACGTGATCGGCCATGTGTGCTCGGGCTCGACCATCCCGGCTTCGGACATCTACGAGAACGAAGGCATCGTCATGGTCACGCCGTCGGCCACCGCACCGCAGCTGACCGAGACCAAGAAGCGCAAGTACATCTTCCGCACCATCGGCCGCGACGACCAGCAGGGCCCGGCCGCCGCCCAGTACATCATCGGCAAGGTCAAGCCGAAGAAGGTCGCGGTGCTGCACGACAAGCAGTCGTACGGCCAGGGCATCGCCAGCTCGGTGAAGAAGGACCTGGAAGCCGCCAAGATCCCGGTCGCCGTGTTCGAAGGCATCAACGCCGGCGATTCGGACTACTCCGCCGTCATCACCAAGCTCAAGTCGCAGGGCGTGGACTTCGTCTACTTCGGCGGCTACCACCCGGAAATGGGCCTGCTGCTGCGCCAGGCGCGCGAGCAGGGCGTGAAGGCCGCGTTCATGGGCCCCGAGGGCGTGGGCAACAAGGACGTGACGGCGATCGCCGGCCCGTCCTCGGAAGGCATGCTGGTGACGCTGCCGGCAGACTTCTCGGCCGACCCGGCCAACGCCGCGCTGGTGAAGGCCTTTGCCGACAAGAAGCGTGACGCCAACGGTCCGTTCCAGATGCCGGCCTATGCCGCCGTCAAGATCATCGGCGACGCCATTGCCGGCGCCAAGAGCACCGACCCGACCAAGGTCGCGGCGTACATGCACAAGAACGCCTTCACCACCCCGATCGGCAAGGTCGAGTACGACGACAAGGGCGACCTGAAGTCCTTCAAGTTCGTGGTCTACACCTGGCACAAGGACGCCAGCAAGACGGCCGCCAACTAAGCCGGAGCCTTTCCACGCACACGCCCCGCCCGGACCCCGGGCGGGGCGTTCTGGTATCGGGCTTCAAGTTCCTGAGGCTTCCCCAATGAATGAATTCCTTCCACAGTTCACCCAGCAGCTGGTCAACGGCCTGACGCTGGGTGCGATCTATGCGCTGATCGCCATCGGCTACACAATGGTCTACGGCATCATCGGCATGATCAATTTCGCGCACGGCGAGATTTACATGATCGGTGCCTATGTCGGCCTGGTCACGCTCACCGCGATCGGCGCCCAGGCAGGCTACCCCCTGCCGCTGGTGCTGGGCGCCGCCTTGCTGGTCTCGGTGCTGGTCACCGGGGTGTACGGCTATGCGGTCGAGCGGGTGGCATACCGGCCCTTGCGCGGCGGACCGCGGCTGGTGCCGCTGATCTCGGCCATCGGCATGTCGATCTTCCTGCAGAACTATGTCCAGATCGGGCAGGGCGCACGCGACGTGTCGGTGCCGGTGCTGATCTCGGGCGCCATCGAGTTCCAGATGGGCAGTGACTTCACCGTGACGGTGCCGTACTCGCGCCTGCTGATCGTCGGCGTGACGCTGGTGCTGATGATCGCGCTGACGCTGTTTATCGGCCGTTCGCGCATGGGCCGTGCCTGCCGAGCCTGCGCCGAAGACATGCGCATGGCCAACCTGCTCGGCATCGACACCAACAAGGTGATCTCGTTCACCTTCGTGCTGGGTGCGATGCTGGCGGCGGTGGGCGGCGTGCTGATCGGGCTGACCATCGGCAAGCTCAATCCCTTTATCGGCTTTATCGCCGGCATCAAGGCCTTTACCGCGGCGGTGCTGGGCGGCATCGGCAGCATCCCGGGCGCGATGCTCGGCGGCGTGCTGCTGGGCCTGGCGGAGACCTTCGCCTCGGGCTATATGCCGGCCGAGTACAAGGACGTGGTTGCGTTCAGCCTGCTGGTGCTGGTGCTGCTGTTCCGTCCGACCGGGCTGCTCGGCAAGCCTGACGTCGAAAAGGTCTGAGGGAGGACGAGACATGACCAACAACGTTTCCGCGATGCCCGCGGGCAAGGCCGCCGCACGCGGCGTCGCACCGGGACAATCGCTCAAGAATGCGATCACGGCCGCCTTGATGACGGCCATCCTGACCATTCCCATCCTGGGCCTGCAGCTCAAGCTGGAAGGCTACAAGGTCGTGCTGGAGCCGCACTGGCGGCCGGTGTGGATGGCCGTGGCGGCGGTCTTCCTGTTCCAGCTGTTCAAGCCGCTGCTGTCGCGCGCCGGCAGCGCGGTGCGCCTGCCGGCGGTGCCGCAGCTGGGCGCCCGGCAGCAGCGCGTGGCGGTATGGATGCTGCTGGCGGTCGGGCTGGTGTGGCCGTTCTTCGGCTCGCGCGGCGCGGTCGACGTGGCCACGCTGGCGCTGATCTACGTGATCCTGGGCCTGGGCCTGAATATCGTGGTGGGCTATGCCGGCCTGCTCGACCTGGGCTATGTCGGCTTCTACGCCATCGGCGGCTACACCTACGCGCTGCTCAACCAGTATTTCGGGCTGGGCTTCTGGGAATGCCTGCCGATCGCCGCCGCGATGTCGGCCACCTTCGGCTTCCTGCTGGGTTTCCCGGTGCTGCGTTTGCGCGGCGACTACCTGGCCATCGTGACACTTGGCTTCGGCGAGATCATCCGCCTGCTGGCCAACAACCTGACCAGCCTGACCGGCGGCCCGGATGGCGTGTCCGGCATCCCGAAGCCGACCGTGTTCGGCATCGAGATGGCGCGCAGCGCGAGCGTGGAGGGCGCCAAGACCTTTCATGACCTGCTGGGCTGGGACTACAGCGGCCAGCACATGGTGATCTTCCTGTACCTGCTGGCGCTGCTGCTGGTGGGCTTCACGCTGTTCGTCACCAGCCGCCTGATCCGCATGCCGATGGGCCGCGCCTGGGAAGCGCTGCGCGACGACGAGATCGCGTGCCGCTCGCTGGGCCTGAACCCGACCCGCATCAAGCTGTCGGCGTTCACGCTGGGAGCTTCGTTCGCCGGCATCGGCGGCGCTTTCTTCGCGGCGCGCCAGGGCCTGGTCAATCCGGAATCGTTCACCTTCATCGAGTCGGCGCTGATCCTCGCCGTGGTGGTGCTGGGCGGCATGGGTTCGCAGCTGGGCGTGATCCTGGCGGCGATCCTGCTGACGGTGCTGCCCGAGGTGGCGCGCGGTTTTGCCGAATATCGCATGCTGATCTTCGGCCTGGTGATGGTGCTGATGATGATGTGGCGTCCGCAGGGCCTGCTGCCCGCGAGCCGTCCCCACGTGGAGTTGCCGAAATGAGCGCGGATTTGCTGAAAGTCTCCGGCCTGCAGATGCGCTTCGGCGGCTTGCTGGCCGTGGACGGTATTGATTTCAATGTGCGCAGCGACGAGGTCTTCGCCATCATCGGCCCTAATGGCGCCGGCAAGACCACGGTGTTCAACTGCGTGGGCGGCTTCTACAAGCCCACCGCGGGCGAGGTCACACTGGACGGCCACGCCATCGCCGGCCTGCCCAGCCACCAGGTAGCGCGCAAGGGCCTGGTGCGGACCTTCCAGAACATCCGCCTGTTCAAGTCGCTGACGGTGGTGGAAAACCTGCTGGTGGCGCAGCACCGCCAGGTGCAGGCGGGCATCCTGCGCGGCCTGTTCGCCACGCCGGCCTACCGCCGCGCCGAGCGCGAGGCGCTGGAGCGCGCCGCGGTCTGGCTTGAACGCATGGGGCTGACCTCGGTGGCCAACCGCGAGGCGGGCACGCTGTCGTACGGCCACCAGCGCCGGCTGGAGATCGCGCGCTGCATGATCACCAAGCCGCGCCTGTTGATGCTGGACGAGCCGGCGGCCGGCCTGAACCCGCAGGAGAAGATCGAGCTGCAGCAGCTGATCGACCAGCTGCGGCGCGAGTTCGGCATTGCCGTGCTGCTGATCGAGCACGACATGAGCCTGGTGATGGGCGTGTCCGACCGCATCCTGGTGATGGAGCACGGCAAGCCGATCGTTACGGCCGCGCCTGAGGAAGTGCGCAACGACCCGCGCGTGATCAAGGCCTACCTGGGAGAGGACTGATGCTGAAGCTGGAACAGGTCCATACCCACTACGGCGCCGTCGAGGCGCTGTCGGGCGTATCGATCGAAGTCAACAAGGGGGAGATCGTCACCCTGATCGGCAGCAACGGCGCCGGCAAGACGACGCTGATGATGACCGTGTGCGGCACGCCGCGCGCGTCCAGCGGGCGCGTGACGTTCGAAGGGCAGGACATCACCAACCGGTCCACGCACGAGATCATGCGCTTGGGGCTCGCGATCTCGCCCGAGGGCCGGCGCGTGTTCCCGAGCCTGACGGTGCTGGAGAACCTGAAGATGGGCGCGTTCTTCGCCAGGCGCGACGAGATCGAGGCGGGCATCGAGCACGTGTTCAAGCTGTTCCCGCGCCTGAACCAGCGCGCCAGCCAGCGGGCCGGCACCATGTCGGGCGGCGAGCAGCAGATGCTGGCGATCGGCCGCGCGCTGATGAGCCGGCCGCGCCTGCTGCTGCTGGACGAGCCCACGCTCGGTCTGGCGCCGCTGATCATCGCGCAGATCTTCGACATCATCCGCACCATTCGTGACGAAGGCGTCACTGTGTTCCTGGTCGAGCAGAACGCCAACAAGGCACTGCAGGTCGCGGACCGCGGCTATGTGCTCGAAACCGGCAAGGTGGTGCTGGCCGATACCGGCGCCAACCTGCTGGCAAACGACCGGATCAAGGCCGCCTACCTGGGCGGCTGATCCCAAGAGGCCGCGGCCCCGCCTGGCGGGCCGCGGCCTTTTCCTTTTCGCCATCCGCGAAATCCCCCTTTCGCCAATCACATTACATTGCAGCCGCTGCCCGGGCCGGGCAGGGGGCTGACCGCCACACCCCCTGTGGCATAATCAATTGCCAAGTCAAGCATTGCGGCAACGCTTGAAATAACGCTCGCTTCAGGCGGCTTCCGGCGCGATTATCGCTATCGCCACCCGCTCGCCACCGCGACCGAAGCGAATAAAACCCCTGCAAACTACCGCGCGGTCACCGCGGACCACTCCTGCAAAGGATCGGTCTTCCGGCCCGCCATCGCATCATGGCCAAGACGCTCTACGACAAACTCTGGGATGACCACACCGTCCACGTCGAGGAAGACGGCACCACGCTGCTCTACATCGACCGCCACCTGCTGCATGAAGTGACCAGCCCGCAGGCGTTCGAAGGGCTGAAGCTGGCGGAGCGTCCGGTATGGCGCATCAGCGCCAACCTGGCCGTGTCGGACCACAACGTGCCGACCACCGACCGCAGCCACGGCATTGCCGATCCGGTGTCGAAGCTGCAGGTCGATACGCTGGATGCCAACTGCGACAGCTACGGCATCACCCAGTTCAAGATGAACGACCACCGCCAGGGCATCGTGCACGTGATCGGGCCGGAGCAGGGCGCCACGCTGCCGGGCATGACGGTGGTGTGCGGGGACTCGCATACCAGCACGCATGGCGCGTTTGGCGCGCTCGCGCATGGCATCGGCACCTCGGAAGTTGAGCATGTGCTGGCTACCCAGACGCTGCTGGGCAAGAAGGCCAGGAACATGCTGGTCAAGGTGGAAGGCAAGCTGCCGCGCGGCTGCACCGCCAAGGACATCGTGCTGGCCGTGATCGGCAAGATCGGCACCGCGGGCGGCACCGGCTACACCATCGAGTTCGCCGGCTCGGCTATCCGCGACCTGACCATGGAAGGCCGCATGACGGTTTGCAACATGGCCATCGAGGCGGGCGCGCGCGCCGGCCTGGTGGCGGTGGACGACGTCACGCTCGAATACGTGAAGGGCCGCCCCTACGCGCCGCAGGGCGTGGAGTGGGAGCAGGCCGTGGCCTACTGGCGCACGCTGCATTCGGATGCCGGGGCCAAGTTCGACCAGGTGGTCGAGCTGCGCGCCGAGGACGTCCGTCCGCAGGTGACCTGGGGTACCTCGCCCGAAATGGTGATCAGCATCGAAGACCGCGTGCCGGATCCCGAGAAGGAGAAGGACCCGAACAAGCGCAACGCGATGGAGCGCGCGCTCGAATACATGGGCCTGCAGCCCAACGTGCCGGTCGAGAGCATCAATATCGACAAGGTCTTCATCGGTTCGTGCACCAACAGCCGCATCGAAGACATGCGCGCCGCCGCGTGGGTGGTGCAGAAGCTCGGCCGCAAGGTCGCCGGCAACGTGAAGCTGGCGATGGTGGTGCCGGGCTCGGGCCTGGTCAAGGAACAGGCCGAGCGCGAAGGCCTGGACAAGATCTTCAAGGCCGCGGGCTTTGAGTGGCGCGAGCCGGGCTGCTCGATGTGCCTGGCCATGAATGCCGACCGCCTCGATCCTGGCGAGCGTTGCGCGTCGACCTCGAACCGCAACTTCGAAGGCCGCCAGGGCGCGGGCGGGCGCACCCACCTGGTGAGCCCGGCGATGGCAGCGGCCGCAGCCATCGAAGGCCATTTCGTCGATATCCGCAAGCTGGGCTGAAGAAGCAAGGAAAGAGAACATGGACAAGTTCACCGTACATAGCGGCCTCGTAGCCCCGCTCGACCGCGAGAACGTCGATACCGACGCCATCATCCCGAAGCAGTTCCTGAAGTCGATCAAGCGCACCGGCTTCGGCCCCAACCTGTTCGACGAGTGGCGCTACAAGGACGTCGGCGAGCCCGGCATGGACAACAGCAAGCGTCCGCTGAACCCGGACTTCGTGCTGAACCAGCCCCGCTATCAGGGCGCGTCGATCCTGCTGGCGCGCCGCAACTTCGGCTGCGGCAGCTCGCGCGAGCACGCACCGTGGGCGCTGACGCAATACGGCTTCCGCGCCGTGATCGCGCCCAGCTTTGCCGATATCTTCTTCAACAACTGCTACAAGAACGGCCTGTTGCCGGTGGTGCTGACCGAACAGCAGGTCGACCACCTGTTCAACGAAACCAACGCCTTCAACGGCTACAAGCTGACCATCGACCTGGACAAGCAGGTGGTGCTGACGGCGGGCGGCCAGGCGTATGAGTTCGACATCGCGCCGTTCCGCAAGTACTGCATGCTGAACGGCTTCGACGATATCGGCCTGACGCTACGCCATGCCGACAAGATCAAGGCCTATGAGGCCGAGCGCGTGGCCAAGATGCCGTGGCTGAACAACCGCCTGGTCGGATAAGACTCAACGAGGAAAGACAACAATGAAGATCGCAGTCCTGCCGGGTGACGGCATCGGTCCCGAAATCGTTGCAGAGGCCGTCAAGGTCCTGAACGCGCTCGACGAGAAGTTCGAACTGGAAACCGCCCCGGTGGGCGGCGCCGGCTACGAGGCCGAAGGCCATCCGCTGCCGGAAAACACCCTGAAGCTGGCCAAGGAAGCCGACGCCATCCTGTTCGGCGCCGTCGGCGACTGGAAGTACGACAGCCTGGATCGTCCGCTGCGCCCGGAGCAGGCCATCCTGGGCCTGCGCAAGCACCTGCAGCTGTTCGCCAACTTCCGCCCGGCAATCTGCTATCCGGAGCTGACCGGCGCTTCGAGCCTGAAGCCCGAGCTGGTGGCCGGCCTCGACATCCTGATCGTGCGCGAACTGAACGGCGACATCTACTTCGGCCAGCCGCGCGGCGTGCGCGAAGCGCCGGACGGCCTGTTCAAGGGTGCGCGCGAAGGCTTCGACACCATGCGCTACAGCGAGCCGGAGATCCGCCGCATCGCCCATGTGGCGTTCCAGGCCGCGGCCAAGCGCGGCAAGAAGCTGTGCAGCGTCGACAAGGCCAACGTGCTCGAGACCTTCCAGTTCTGGAAGGACATCGTGATCGAGGTGCACAAGGAGTACCCGGAGGTCGAGCTGTCGCACATGTACGTCGACAACGCGGCCATGCAGCTGGTCAAGGCGCCCAAGAGCTTCGACGTGATCGTCACCGGCAATATGTTCGGCGACATCCTGTCGGACGAGGCCGCCATGCTGACCGGCTCGATCGGCATGCTGCCGTCGGCGTCGCTGGATGCCAACAACAAGGGCCTGTACGAACCGTCGCACGGCTCTGCACCCGACATCGCCGGCAAGGGCGTGGCCAACCCGCTGGCGACGATCCTGTCGGCGGCGATGATGCTGCGCTACTCGCTGAACCGCGCCGGGCAGGCCGACCGCATCGAGAACGCCGTCAAGAAGGTGCTGGCCCAGGGCTACCGCACCGGCGATATCCTGACGCCGGGTTGCAAGCAGGTCGGCACCCGCGAGATGGGTGACGCTGTGCTGGCGGCACTGTAAGTCACACCGGAAGGGGGCACTGCGCGAGTAATGCCCCCTTTGTCTGATTTGTCCCCGTTATTTCCCCTATCTGCACGCTGCGGCAGCGCCGCAAAATCGTGTAGACTCTGCCGATGGCCCGATTTTCCCAGTCCACCCTGACTGCTGTTGCTGCCCTGACCGCTACCCGCGGCCCGGTCGGCACGATTTCGCTCGGCCAGACCGCAACGACGATTAAAACCATTATTAAAACCGCGATCGCCTAGATCCGTTCGTCGTGCCTGCCCGTCTTCCCCGCGCAGCCACGCCGGGCGAGGAAAATGGCGGGGAAGTAAAAATCACATCCGAGGTAAATCATGATTGTAGGTCTCGTCGGTTGGCGGGGAATGGTCGGCAGCGTCCTGATGCAGCGCATGCAGGAAGAGCGTGATTTCGACCAGATCGAGCCCGTCTTCTTCAGCACGTCCAATGCCGGCGGCAAGGCGCCCGCCATGGCGAAGAACGAAACCACGCTGAAAGATGCCAATGACATCGAAGCGCTGAAGAAGTGCGACGTGGTGCTGACCGCCCAGGGCGGCGACTACACCAACGAGGTCTTCCCCAAGCTGCGCGCGGCCGGCTGGAAGGGCTACTGGATCGACGCGGCCTCCTCGCTGCGCATGAAGGACGATGCCATCATCGTGCTGGATCCGGTCAACCAGGGTGTGATCAAGGACGCGCTGTCCAAGGGCGTCAAGAATTTCATCGGTGGCAACTGCACGGTCAGCTGCATGCTGATGGGCCTCGGTGGCCTGTTCCAGGCCGACCTGATCGAGTGGATGACGTCGATGACGTACCAGGCCGCTTCCGGCGGCGGTGCGCAGCATATGCGCGAGCTGCTGACGCAGTTCGGCACGCTGAACGCGTCGGTCAAGCCGCTGCTGGACAACCCGGCCTCGGCCATCCTGGAAATCGACCGCACCATCCTGGCGACCCAGCACGGCCTGTCCGCCGAGGAAACCAAGCAGTTCGGCGTGCCATTGGCCGGCAACCTGATCCCCTGGATCGACAAGGACCTGGGCAACGGCCAGTCCAGGGAAGAATGGAAGGGCGGCGCCGAGACCAACAAGATCCTGGGCCGCGGTGAAGGCTTCCTGGGTGCGACCGGCGCCACGCCGATCGCCGTCGACGGCCTGTGCGTGCGCATCGGCGCCATGCGCTGCCACTCGCAGGCGCTGACCATCAAGCTGCGCAAGGATGTGCCGCTCGATGAGATCGAAGGCATGCTCGCCGCCCACAACCCGTGGGCCAAGGTGGTGCCGAACACGCGCGACGCCAGCATGACCGACCTGACGCCCGCAGCAGTGACCGGCACGCTGAACATCCCGGTCGGCCGCCTGCGCAAGATGCAGATGGGCGGCGAGTACCTGTCTGCCTTCACGGTCGGCGACCAGCTGCTGTGGGGCGCGGCCGAGCCGCTGCGCCGCATGCTGCGTATCCTGATCGAGTCCTGATCCGGTGCTCCCGCCTGTTGCCTGGTTGCGTCCGTTGCAGCCAGGCAACAGAATGGACCGCTTTGCAGACAACGCCGCGCCCGTGCGCGGCGTTGTTGTATCCGGACGCCTATTTTCCCTGGTGATGCGTCACAATACGCCGGCATGCGCTTCGCGCCAGGCAGGGTTTGGCGTCTGCGCGCGGCTGGAGAAGGGGTGCGCCGAGAACGCCCCGCCAGCCTGCCGGACCTGGTTTTGGGGTCGGTCTGTCGATTCATATCGCTACTAAAACATAACGGAGCATAAGGTGAGTGTGAGCCAACATCGCCGGAAAGATGCGCCTACTGTCCGTCAGCGCTGGTCAACGCTGGCCGTCACGGCACTGGGCCTGCTGCTTGCGCAGCCGGCCGCATATGCCGCGGGGTTCGGGCAATTGCGGGTTCAGTCGAATCTGGGTCAGCCGCTGCAGGCTGAGATCGACATCAGTGGGGTCAGTGCCGAAGAGGCCGCCGGGCTCAGTGTCAAGCTGGCGTCGCCAGCGGCGTATGCCGCGGCCGGGCTGACCTACCTGCCGGCCGTCAGCAGCCTGCGGCTGGAGGTGGAGCGCCGCCCGAACGGCAGCTATGTGGCCCGGGTCCGCTCCAACCAGCCGATCAGCGAGCCCTTTGTCGACATCCTGGTCGACATGAGCTGGGCCAGCGGCAAGGTCTCGCGCGCCTATACCTTCCTGCTTGACCCCGCCGGGGCCAAGCCTTCGAACCAGACCTTCTCGCCGGCGACGGTGGTGCAGGCGGCGACGCCGGATGCGCCGCCCGTAGCGGCACCGGCACCTGCCGCCGCGCCGCAGCCTGCGCCGGCCCAGGAAGCCGCGCCCGCCGCGGCTGCCGAGGCAGTCAAGCCAGCCGCGCCCGCGCGCCCGGCCCGCCAGAGCGCAAAGCGGGCGCCGGCACCGGCCGCCAGCGGCGGCACCGAAATGGCACCCGGCGGTGGCTACACCGTGCAGCGCGGCGACACGCTCTACGCCATCGCCGGCGAAGCCGTGCAGGGCCAGGAATCGGTCTCGCTGGACCAGATGCTGGTGGCGCTCTACCGCAACAATCCCAACGCCTTTATCGGCGGCAACATGAACCGGCTGCGCAGCGGCGCGGTGCTGCAGGTCCCGACCCAGCAGCAGGCGCAAGCCGTCGCACCCAAGGCCGCCCGCCGCGAGGTGGTGGCGCGCACGCAGGGCTTCGATGCCTACCGCGGCCGGCTGGCCAGCGCTGCCGCGGCCAAGTCGGTCGAGCCCGACAGCGGCCGCCAGCAGTCCGGCAACGTGACCGCCCGGGTGCAGGAGCAGGCCGCCCCGACCGACGGCCCGCGCGATGAACTGAAGCTCAGCAAGGCCGCGCGCGGCGCGCAGGCCGACGCCGCGGCCAAGGCCGAAGCCGGCGTCGCGCGCGAGCGTGAACTCAAGGAGGCGCAGGCCCGCCTGGCGCAGCTGGAAAAGAACGTCGGCGACATGCAGAAGCTGCTCGAGCTGAAGAACGCCGAGATCGCCAAGCTGAGCCAGGCCAACCAGGCGGTGCTGGCCGAGAAGGAAAAGGCTGAGGCCGCGGCCAAGGCCGCGGCGGCGGCGCCGACCGTGGTGGCGGCCCAGCCGCCGAAGGCCGATGCCGTGGCCCCGGCCCCGGTCGCGGCCGCCGCGACGGCTGCCGCAACCGCAGCGACCGCAGCCAGCGCCCCGGCAGCGGCCGGCGTCAGCGCCGCGGACGCCGTGGCGCCTGCAGCAGCCTCAGCCGTGGCAGCGGCCCCCGCCTCGCAGCCGGCTGCCGCCGTTCCTGCCAGCGCTGCGCAGGACGCGGCCCCCGCATCGGCCCCCGCGGCCAAGCGCCCGCCGGTGGTGGCGGCCCAGCCCGAGCCGGTGCCCGAACCGTCGTTCATCGATGGCCTGCTGGCCAACCCCATGCTGCTGCCCGGCGGTGGCCTGCTGGTGGCGCTGCTCGGCGTCTATGCGATCTATCGCCGCCGCCAGCAGCAGAAGGCGGGCGAGGCAACCGGCTTCGGCGACAGCATCCTGTCGCAGGAAAGCACGGTGATGGCCGGTGCCAATTCGCTGTTCGGCACGGCCGGGGGGCAGAGCGTCGACACCTCGCAGCACAGCGTGTTTGGCGCGGACTTCCGCATCGGCAACAACACGCCGGAAGCCAACGAGGTTGACCCGATCGCCGAGGCCGAGGTCTATATCGCCTATGGGCGCGATGTGCAGGCGGAGGAAATCCTGCGCGAAGCCCTGGAGAAGAACCCGGAGCAGCAGCCGGTGCGGCTCAAGCTCCTGGAGATTTACAGCAACAGACAGGATGTGGAAGGTTTCCGCGTGATTGCAGAAGAAATGTTCGCCCAGACCGGCGGACACGGGGCGGAATGGCTGAAGGCAGCAGAAATGGGGCGCGCGCTCGAACCGGGCAACGCGCTCTTCCTGGCGGTGACGCCCGAAGCGGCGGGGCCGGATACGACCTCGCCGGCAACCGACCAGTGGCGCACCCAGGACCCGTCGCAGAATCCGGCTTCGATCCCGCGGCTGGAGCCGTCGCTGGGTGACCTGGCGCTGCCGCTGGATGCCTTCCCGGCCCCGGCGGCCGGCGAGCCGATCGTGGCGCCTGCTTCCGCGGCGATGGTGTTTGGCGCTGACGCGCACGACGCCGGCGAGCCGGTACGGCTGGATCTCGGCCTGCCTCGCACCGGCGCCGACCCGCTTGCCGATGACGTGCCCACCCTCGACACGCCGACCCGCAGCCGTCCGCTGGAGTTCGACATGTCCGGGCTGTCGCTTGACCTGGGCAGCGCCGCGCAAGCCGACGCCCGCGGCAAGGATGTGCTGGACGAGGCCACCATGCCGCTGCCCGCCACCACCATGCTGCGCGACGGCAAGCTGGCCGAGCCGATCGACCTGTCGCGCGTGGCGCCTGAAACCGGCGGCGACCTCACGCACGGGGGTTCGCCGAGCACGCTGTCGGTCGACGGCTTGGACGGCGGGCGGGACATGCAGATCAAGCTTGACCTGGCTCGTGCCTATATCGAGATCGGCGACAAGGAAGGGGCGCGCGAACTGCTGCAGGAAGTGGTCGAGCAGTCGCAGGATCCGCTGCAGGCGGAGGCCCGTTCGCTGCTGCAGGAAGTGGCCTGAGCTATCATTGACGGTCCGGCCGCGGCACGCGCTGCCGCAGCCTGAAGCGATGCGCCGGAAGCGTCCCTTCCGGCGCATTTGCTTTTTCGGCGGACCTGGCGTGAACCACTGCGCCCGGACGTACCCGCCGCCTTGCCCGATCCCCTGACATGAACCGCATCGCTCTTGGCCTGCACTACGACGGCGCCGCCTTTTCCGGCTGGCAGTCGCAGCCGCACCGCAATACCGTGCAGGATCACCTGGAAAACGCCATCGAGCGCTTTGCCGGGGTGCGCCTGCTGACCACCGTGGCGGGGCGCACCGATACCGGCGTGCATGCGCTCGGCCAGGTCATCCACCTGGACACCGCGCTCGAGCGCGAGCCATTTTCCTGGGTGCGCGGCGTCAACGCCTTCCTGCCGCCGTCGATCGCGCTGCAATGGGCGCTGCCGGTGGACCAGGGTTTCCACGCGCGTTTCCTGGCGTTCGAGCGCATGTATTACTACGCGCTCTACACCGGGCCACACCGCGTGCCGCTGGTGCACGGCCGCGCCGGCTACCAGATGCTGCCGCCGGGCCAGCGGCTCGACGTCGACGCCATGCGCGAGGCCGCCGCATGCCTGCTCGGCGAGCATGATTTCTCTGCCTTCCGCGCCGCCGAATGCCAGGCCAAGTCGCCGGTCAAGACCATGTACGACGTCACCATCAGGGATGACGGCAACTGGGTGTTCCTGCGCTTTCGCGCCAGCGCCTTCCTGCACCACATGGTGCGCAACCTGATGGGCTGCCTGGTGGCGGTGGGGCGCGGACGCTACCCCGCGCACTGGCTGGCGCAGGTGCTGGCCGGGCGCGAGCGCAAGCTGGCGGCGCCGACCTTCATGCCGGACGGCCTCTACCTGGTCGGCGTCAAGTATCCTGATCCTTACCAGATCCCCGCGGCCGATCCGTCCGCGAGCCTGTTCCATGGAGTGTTCGATGACGCAGCCTGAGGCCGCTGAAGGCAGCACGGCGGGCAGCACAGTGCACATGCCGGCCCGCACCCGCATCAAGATCTGCGGCCTGACGCGCGAGGACGACGTGCGCGCTGCCGTGGACGCCGGCGCCGATGCCATCGGGCTGGTGTTCTACCCGAACAGCCCGCGCTGCGTCGACGTGGCGCGCGCCGCGGCGCTGGCCGAGGCCGCCGGGCCGTTCGTGGCGATCACCGGGCTGTTCGTCAATGCCGACCTGGAAGACATCGCCCATGTGGCCGAGCGCGTGCCGCTGACTCTGCTGCAACTGCACGGCGACGAGACCCCGCAGTTCTGCACGCAGGCGGCGCAGCGCTGCCGGCTGCCCTTCATGCGCGCCGCCCGTGTGCGCCCGGGACTTGATTTGGTAGAATTTGCCGATCAATACCGTGATGCCGCTGCCTTGCTGCTCGATGCCTTCGTCGAAGGCTACGGCGGTGGCGGCCACGTCTTCGACTGGACCCTGATTCCCCCGGCATGGCTTCCGCCTACTCCTCCGGTACCAGCTACCGGCAACCCGAACGCAAGCGGCGCTCCTCGCATCGTTTTGAGTGGTGGGTTGAACGCGCAAAACGTCGCTGGCGCGATTGAACGCGTGCGGCCCTACGCTGTGGACGTCAGCAGCGGGGTAGAGGCCGCCAAGGGCGTGAAGGACCACGCCCGCATCGCCGCGTTCGTGCGTGCAGTGCGCAGTGCCGAGGCAGGATGAGCCGGGCCGTCTCCCGCGTCTTTCCCCATGCCGTCCGTGGCCTGCCGCATGCGCGCACACGCATCGCAGTCAACCATGCGCCCTTGCCGGATGAGGCAAGGCCGCTGTTCCGAAGAGTCTAGACATGTACGACTTGCCCGATTCCCGTGGCCATTTCGGCCCCTATGGCGGCACCTTCGTGTCGGAAACGCTGGTCCACGCGCTCGATGAGCTGCGCGAGGCCTATGCGCACTACCAGAAGGATCCGGAGTTCGATGCCGAATACCGCCGCGAACTGAAGCACTTTGTCGGCCGCCCGTCGCCGATCTACCACGCGCAGCGCTGGAGCGAGACGCTCGGGGGCGCGCAGATCTACTTCAAGCGCGAAGACCTGAACCATACCGGCGCGCACAAGATCAACAATGTGATCGGCCAGGCGCTGCTGGCCAAGCGCATGGGCAAGCCGCGCGTGATCGCCGAGACCGGGGCAGGGCAGCATGGCGTGGCCACCGCCACCATCGCCGCGCGCTTCGGCATGGAGTGCGTGGTCTACATGGGGGCCGAGGACGTCAAGCGCCAGGCCGCCAACGTCTACCGCATGAAGCTGCTGGGCGCCACCGTGGTGCCGGTGGAAAGCGGCTCGCGCACGCTCAAGGACGCGCTCAATGAAGCCATGCGCGACTGGGTCACCAATGTCGAGAACACCTTCTACATCATCGGCACCGTGGCCGGCCCGCATCCGTACCCGATGATGGTGCGCGACTTCCAGTGCGTGATCGGCGAGGAAGCCAAGGTGCAGATGCCGGAGATGACGGGCCGCCAGCCGGATGCCGTGATCGCCTGCGTCGGCGGCGGCTCCAATGCCATGGGCATCTTCTACCCGTATATCGAGCACCAGGACGTGCAGCTAATCGGCGTGGAAGCCGCCGGCGACGGCCTCGACACCGGCCGCCACGCGGCCTCGCTGACCGGCGGCACGCCGGGCGTGCTGCACGGCAACCGCACCTACCTGCTGCAGGACGCCAACGGCCAGATCATCGAGACCCATTCGGTGTCGGCCGGCCTGGACTACCCGGGCGTGGGCCCCGAGCATGCGTGGCTCAAGGACAGCGGTCGCGCGCAGTACGTGCCGATCACGGATGAAGAAGCGCTCAAGGCCTTCCACGACTGCTGCCGCATCGAGGGCATCATCCCGGCGCTGGAATCGAGCCACGCCATCGCCTATGCCTGCAAGCTGGCGCCGACGCTGCCCAAGGACAAGCTGCTGCTGGTGAACCTGTCCGGCCGTGGCGACAAGGACATGCACACCGTGGCCGAGCGCGCGGGGCTCAAGCTCTGATGCGCGCGCTGCCTCCGACCGGACTTGCCGTGGGCGGCGCGGGCGCGCCGGATGCGTCCGGAGCGCCCGATTCCGCCCAGCTGCGCCTGTTCCAGGAAGACATGTTCGAGGGCATTGCCCGCCTGCCGGACGGCTCGGTCGACCTGATCGTCGCCGATCCGCCCTACGGGCTGGGCAAGGACTACGGCAACGATTCCGACCTGCTGTCGGGCCAGGAGTATCTGGACTGGTCCGAGCGCTGGATGAACGCGGTCGTGCCCAAGCTCGCGCCCAAGGGAACGCTCTACCTGTTCTGCACCTGGCAGTATTCGCCCGAGCTGTTCGTGATGCTCAAGCGGCGCCTGACCATGATCAACGAGATCATCTGGGACCGCCGCGTGCCCAGCATGGGCGGCACCACGCGCAAGTTCTCGTCGGTGCACGACAACATCGGCTTTTTTGCCCGCGCGCGCGACTACTACTTCGATCTCGACCCGGTCCGCATTCCCTACGACCCCGAGACCAAGAAGGCGCGCAGCCGTCCGCGTTTCGAAGGCAAGAAGTGGCTGGAGGTGGGCTACAACCCGAAGGACCTGTGGAGCGTCTCGCGCATCCACCGCCAGGACCCGGAGCGCGCCAACCACCCGACGCAGAAGCCGCTGGAAATCGTCGAGCGCATGGTGCTGTCAAGCTGCCCGCCGGGCGGCCTGGTGCTGGATCCGTTCGCCGGCAGCGGCACCACCGCGGTGGCCTGCCTGCGCCACGGACGGCGCTTTGCCGGCTTCGAGATCAACCCGGAGTATGTGCAGGTGGCATGCGATCGCGTGTCTGCCGCCGCTGCGGCCCTTGCCGTCACGAATGCAGCCGCCGAGCCTGCCGCCACCCCAACCCTGGCCGCCGCCAACGACGATGTCTCGCCGGCGCCGCGGCCTCACCTGATTCCCTGATATGTCCCGTATCCAGAAGACGTTCGCGGCGCTGGCCGCGCAGCAGAAGAAGGGCCTGATTCCGTTTATCACCGCCGGCGATCCCGAGCCCGGCCTGACCGTGGCGCTGATGCATGCGCTGGTGGCCGGCGGCGCTGACGTGATCGAGCTGGGCGTGCCGTTCTCCGACCCGATGGCCGACGGCCCGGTGATCCAGCGCGCCTCCGAGCGCGCGCTGGCGCAGGGCGTGTCGCTGACCCAGGTGCTGCAGTGGGTGCGCGAGTTCCGCCAGACCAATGCCGATACCCCGGTGGTGCTGATGGGCTACGCCAATCCGATCGAGTGCATGGGCGAGCAGGTCTTTGCCGCCGCCGCGCGCGAAGCCGGCGTCGACGGCGTGCTGGTGGTCGACTATCCGCCCGAGGAGTGCGAGTCGTTCGCCACGCTGATGCGCGACAACGGCATGGACCCGATCTTCCTGCTGGCGCCGACTTCGACCGATGCCCGCATCGAGGCCGTGGCGCGCGTGGCCAGCGGCTACCTGTACTACGTGTCGCTCAAGGGCGTGACCGGCTCGGCCGCGATCGACCTGGACAGCGTGGCGGCGCGCCTGCCGCTGATCAAGCAGCATGCCAACCTGCCGGTGGGCGTGGGCTTCGGCATCCGCGACGCGCAGACCGCGCGCGCGATCGGCAGCGTGGCCGATGCCGTGGTGATCGGCAGCCGCCTGGTGCAGCTGCTGGAGGACACCCCGCGCGAACAGGCGGTGGCGACGCTGCAGGCGTTTATCGCCGAGATCCGCCAGGCGCTGGATAGTTGAAGTGATCTAATGTCGGCCTGATGATCATTTTTAAGTGCTTCAATGTGCGCAAATCGCGCGTTGCGCTTCGAGGTCACCGGGCCGGCATGGTAAATTCGCGGGTTGATTCCCTGCCATCTGCCAACAGGCGTCCCGACACCGGGCTTGCCGGCGGACCGCAGTCATCCGAAAGGAGCTTTCATGAGCTGGTTGGATAAACTCCTGCCCCCCAAGATTCAACAGACCGACCCCAGCACCCGCAAGGGCATCCCTGAGGGATTGTGGGTCAAGTGCCCGTCGTGCGAGTCCACCCTGTACCGGACCGACGTCGAGGCCAACCTGCACGTCTGCCCCAAGTGCGACCACCATATGCGCATCAGCGCGCGGGCGCGCCTGGACGGGCTGCTGGACGCCGAAGGCCGCTATGAGATCGGCCAGGAGATCGTGCCGGTCGACGCCCTCAAGTTCAAGGATTCCAAGAAGTACCCGGACCGCATCAAGGCCGCCATGGATGACACCGGCGAGACCGATGCCATGGTGGTGATGGGCGGTGCCATCCACACCATCCCGGTGGTGGTCAGCTGCTTCGAGTTCGAGTTCATGGGCGGTTCGATGGGCTCGGTGGTGGGTGAGCGCTTCGTGCGCGGCGCGCAGGCTGCGCTGGAGCAGAAGGTGCCGTTCATCTGCTTTACCGCCACCGGCGGCGCGCGCATGCAGGAAAGCCTGCTTTCGCTGCTGCAGATGGCCAAGACCACCTCGATGCTGAACCAGCTGAGCGCGGCCAAGCTGCCGTTCATCAGCGTGCTGACCGACCCGACCATGGGCGGCGTGTCGGCCAGCTTCGCCTTCCTGGGCGACGTGGTGATCGCCGAGCCCAAGGCGCTGATCGGCTTTGCCGGCCCGCGCGTGATCGAGCAGACCGTGCGCGAGAAGCTGCCTGAAGGCTTCCAGCGCTCGGAGTTCCTGATCCAGAAGGGCGCCATCGACATGATTGTCGACCGCCGCAAGATGCGCGCGGAACTGGCGCAGCTGCTGGCGCTGCTGCAGAAGCAGCCGGCCGACGCGGTGGCATAACAACGTCTGCATGGCAGATCAAGGGCGCGGGTGGTTGACGCGCCTTTCGCTTTTCCTGGCCGCCCCGGTGGCTATGTCGGGCCGGGTGCAAGCCCGGCCTTGACTTTGCCGCTGGCTGGCCAAATCTGGTAGCAACAGCTTTTCCTCGCACCCCACATGCCTGTCTTCCATACGCTCCCCGAATGGCTTGCCCATCTCGAAACCGCCCATCCCGTGGGCATCGACATGGGCCTGGCGCGCATCACGCGCGTGAAGGAGGCCCTCGGGCTGCGCATCGACGCCGTGGTGTTCACGGTGGGCGGCACCAACGGCAAGGGCTCTACCTGCGCGATGCTCGAGCGCATCCTGCTGGAGGCCGGCTACAAGGTGGGCTGCCATACCTCGCCGCACCTGATCTCGTTCAACGAGCGCGCCCGCATCAATGGCGAGATCGCCACCGATGCGCAACTGCTGCCGCATTTCGAGGCGGTCGAGCGCGCGCGCAACAGCTTTGCCGACCCGGTCAGCCTGACCTACTTCGAGTTCACCACGCTGGCGATCATCCATGCCTTCGCCGCGGCCGGGCTGGACGCGATCATCCTGGAAGTGGGCCTGGGCGGGCGCCTGGACGCGGTCAACGTGATCGATACCGACTGCGCCATCGTCACCAGCGTCGATATCGACCATACCCAGTACCTGGGCCATACGCGCGAGGAGATCGGCTTCGAGAAGGCCGGCATCTTCCGCCCGGGCGTGCCCGCGATCTGTGGCGACCCGATGCCGCCCAAGTCGCTGGTGGCGCACGCCGAGGCCGTCGGCGCCGAGTTGTGGCTGGTGGGGCGCGACTACCATTTCCACGCCGCCAAGGGCCAGGAGCGCCAGCAATGGGACTGGAGCGGCGGCGGGCGCAAGCTTAACGGCCTGGGCTACCCGGCGCTGCGCGGCGCCAACCAGCTGCTCAACGCGGCGGCGGCGCTGGCCGCGCTGCAGGCCATGCGCCCGCGCCTGCCGGTCAGCGCACAGGAAGTGCGCAACGGCCTGGCTTTTGTCGAGCTGCCGGGCCGCTTCCAGGTGCTGCCAGGCCGCCCGGCCGTGATCCTGGACGTGGCGCACAATCCGCATGCGGCGGCCACGCTGGGGCAGAACCTGGAGAACATGGGGTTCTTCCGCTACACCTACGCGGTGTTCGGCGCGATGCAGGACAAGGACATCGCCGGGGTGCTGCAGCACGTGGCCGACAAGGTCGACCACTGGTGCCTGTGCGACCTGCCGACCGAGCGCGCCGCCAGGGCCGCGGACCTGCTCGCCAAGCTGGAGGCGGGCGGATTCCGCCCCGGCCCGGACGCCACCGCGGCCTGCTTCTCCAGCCCCGAGGCGGCATTCCGCGATGCCATCGAGCGAGCCACCGAGAATGATAGAATTCTGGTCTTCGGATCGTTCTATACCGTCGCCGGCGTGATGGCGTATCGTGCCACGCAGGCTAACTGAAGCAGGCGCCCCGGCGCCCGCTGACCTGGCAACCCCGGCGGCCTTGGCCGATCAATGAGCGGCAAACGCAACGAGCGGCCCCACAAGGCCGTATCACCGAACCAATCTATGGGCCTGCTTTCGCTGTTTTCTTCCCGCAAGGGCAACGACCCGGCACCCGAGCGTGCGCGGCGCCAGCGCACCGACACGGGTGCAGGCATCGCCTCGTCGCGCCGTCTGGCCGATGACTATGCCGACGATACGCTCGACCCCGAATTCCCGCAGAAGCAGCGCGCGCGCCGCCGCCTGATCGGCGCCGTGGTGCTGATGGTGGCCGCCGTGATCGTGCTGCCGATCGTGTTCGAGACCAAGCCGCGGCCGGTGTCCGATGACGTCTCGGTAAAGGTCGCAAACGGGGTCACGGGCGCGCAGGGGGCGCAGAAGCCCCGCGTCGAGCCGCGCAAGGCCGACCCGCTGCCGCCCACGCCGGCGGCGCGCAATGATGCCGAGGCGCTCGACGCCGGCGAGGAAATCGTCAGCGCGCCCAAGCCCGCGGCCGCCGCAGCCGCCGCAGCCGCTGCGGACAAGCCGGCGCAACGGGCTGAAGCCAAGCCCGAAGCCAAGCCGGGCAGCGGCAAGTACCTGATCCTGATCGGCGCCTTCTCTTCCGAAGAGCGCGCCAAGGGCTGGCTGGCCAAGCTCAAGGCGAGCAAGGTCCCGGCCTATGTCGAAAAGAAAATGCTGGCCGATGGCGAGCGCATCCTGCTGCGTGCCGGCCCCTTCAGTGACCGTGACGCCGCCGACGCCGCCGACAAGCGTGTGCGCGCGGTGGGGCTGACCTCGAAGGTCGTGGAACAGTAAGGGGCAAGCACGGCTGGCGCCTGTGCCCGGCCGCAAGCAATGATGCAGCCGACTTTCTTCGACTATGCCGTGGTCTTCATCCTGCTGGCCTCGGGCGTGCTCGGCGTGCTGCGCGGCCTGGTGCGCGAGGTGCTCTCGCTGATCGGCTGGGTGGTGGCGTTCTGGGTGGCGTTCCGCTATGGCGCGGTGGCCGCGGGCTGGATGCCTGAATCGATGCCTGGCGGCGAGCTGGCGCGCCATGCGCTGGGTTTCGTGGTGCTGCTGATCGGCACCGTGCTGGGCGCCTCGCTGGCCGGCATGGTGGTCGGGCAGCTGCTGGAGAGCACCGGGCTCAAGCCCGCCGACCGCGGGCTGGGACTGATGTTCGGCCTGCTGCGCGGCGTGCTGCTGGTGATGGTGATGGTCACGCTGGCCAGCCTGACCAAATTGCCGGAAGAACCGTTCTGGCGCGACGCGGTAAGCCGCCCTTATGTGATGCAGGCCATGGAATCGGTGAAGCCATGGCTGCCGCCGGAGCTGGCGAAGTACGTCAAGACATGAAGCCGGGCATGGTGCCCGGTCGGTAGTACGCAGGCCTTTGGGTCCGGGGGATTTCCGGACCAGGCTGCGCCCCCTGATTCAAAGCCTTTCCTGGGAGCTTGGCAATGTGCGGTATCGTCGGTGTGGTTTCAGCCACGCCTGTCAACCAATTGATTTACGACAGCCTGCTGTTGTTGCAACATCGCGGACAGGATGCTGCCGGCATCGCCACCGCCAACGGCAGTACTTTCCACATGCACAAGGCCAACGGCCTGGTGCGCGATGTCTTCCGCACCCGCAATATGCGCAGCCTGCCCGGCGCCGCCGGTATCGGCCAGGTGCGCTATCCGACCGCTGGCTCGGCATCCAGCGAGGAAGAAGCGCAGCCGTTCTACGTGAACGCGCCCTATGGCGTGATCCTGGCGCATAACGGCAACCTGACCAACTGGGAGCAGCTGCGCGAGGAGATGTTCCGCCGCGACCGCCGCCACATCAACACGCATTCGGACACCGAAGTGCTGCTGAACGTGCTGGCCGACGAGCTGCAGCGCGCCAGCAACGGCATGGCGCTGGACCCGGACACCATCTTCACGGCGGTCAGCGGCCTGCACCGCCGCGTACGCGGCTCGTATGCCATTGCCGCGCAGATCGCCGGCTACGGCATGCTGGCGGTGCGCGACCCGTTCGGCATCCGCCCGCTGTGCCTGGGCAGCGTCGAGACCCCCACCGGCAAGGAATGGATGGTGGCATCCGAGTCCGTGGCGCTGGAAGGCATCGGCTACAAGCTCGAGCGCGACGTGGCGCCGGGCGAGGCCATCTTCATCGACCTGGACGGCAAGCTCTACAGCAAGCAGTGCGCCGAGAACGCGGTGCTGACGCCGTGCATTTTCGAGTACGTCTACCTGGCCCGCCCGGATTCGTGCATCGACGGCGTGCCGGTCTATGACGCGCGCCTGCGCATGGGCGACTACCTGGCCGAGAAGATCCGCCAGGAAGTGTCAGCCGGCGATGTCGACGTGGTCATGCCGATTCCCGATTCCAGCCGTCCGGCCGCGATGCAGGTGGCCAACCGCCTGGGCGTGAACTACCGCGAAGGCTTCTTCAAGAACCGCTACGTCGGCCGCACCTTCATCATGCCCGGCCAGGCGGTGCGCAAGAAGTCGGTGCGCCAGAAGCTCAATGCCATGGGCGTGGAGTTCAAGGGCAAGAACGTGCTGATCGTCGATGACTCGATCGTGCGCGGCACCACCTCGTTCGAGATCGTGCAGATGGCGCGCGATGCCGGCGCCAACAAGGTGATCTTCGCCTCGGCCGCGCCGCCGGTGAAGTACCCCAACGTGTACGGCATCGACATGCCGACCCGCAGCGAGCTGGTGGCCCATAACCGCACCCACGAAGAGATTGCGAAGATCATCGGCGCGGACAAGCTGGTGTACCAGGACGTGGAAGCGATGAAGCAGGCCGTGCGCGACATCAACCCGGCGCTGAAGGACTTCGATGCTTCGTGCTTCGATGGCCGCTACATCACCGGCGATATCGACGAGGCCTACCTGAACCGCCTGGAAACGGCGCGCAGCCAGGCCGACCGCGACGGCACCAATGGCGACACCGAGCGCTCGCAACTGCACCTGCAGCGCTCCGGCGGCAACGAGTAAGCCGTGCCGCCGCTGTCCGCGCGTTGACGAATGCGGAGCCCGGCCGTAACATGGCCGGGCGTCGATTTGATAGTCAGCTTGCGGACGCGGGTCCAGCCCGAAACAGCTAAAGAGATGGCGGTCAGCAACGATTCCCGATGCGCAGTGCCTTCGCGGCGCAGCGATTTCCGGAAGCCGGCCGCCACAGCCTGAAGCCGAAGGCCATTCGCAGAACAGCAAGCCCGTCGATCCGACCACCCGATCGCACGGGCTTTTTTCATGGCCGCGCGCCGGTCCACCTGGCCGGCGCCGGCTCGTCGAAACCATCGCATTCGCGCGGGTACGACCGCGCTCCACCAGCATGAACGAACCGCTCAACCCCGAATCGCTCGGCATCGACACCCTCGGCGTGCGCGCCGGCACGCTGCGCAGCGAATTCATGGAGCACTCCGAAGCCATTTACCTGACCTCGAGCTTCTGCTTCAACAGCGCCGCCGAGGCCGCCGAACGCTTCGCCAACTCGGAAGAGGGCTTCACCTACTCGCGCTTCACCAACCCGACCGTGTCGATGTTCCAGTCGCGCCTGGCCGCGCTGGAAGGGGCGCAGGCCTGCATGGCGACCGCCTCGGGCATGAGCGCGATCCTGTCGGTGGTGCTGTCGTCGATGCAGGCGGGCGACCACCTGGTCAGCTCGCGCGCGATCTTCGGCTCGACCATGACGCTGTTCGGCAATATCTTCTCGAAGTTCGGCGTCGAGACCACCTTCGTCGACCCGAGCGACCTGAACGCATGGCGCGCCGCGGTGCGCCCGAACACCAAGCTGCTCTTCCTGGAAACGCCGTCGAACCCGCTGACCGAAGTGGCCGATATCGCCGCCGTGGCCGACATCGCCCACGACGCCGGCGCGCTGCTGGTGGTCGACAACTGCTTCTGTTCGCCGGCGCTGCAGCAGCCGATGAAGTTCGGCGCCGACATCGTGGTGCATTCGGCCACCAAGCATATCGACGGCCAGGGCCGCGTGCTGGGCGGCGCGGTGCTGGGCTCGCACGACTTCATCATGGGCAAGGTGTTCCCGTTCGTTCGCACCGCGGGCCCGACGCTGTCGGCGTTCAACGCCTGGGTGCTGCTCAAGGGCATGGAGACGCTGGCGATCCGCATGGAACGCCATTCGGCCAGCGCGCTGGCGCTGGCGCAGTTCCTGGAATCGCATCCGGCGGTGGCGCGCGTGTTCCACCCGGCGCTGAAGTCGCACCCGCAGCACGAGATCGCCATGCGCCAGCAAAGCGGCGGCGGCGCGATCGTGTCGTTCGAGCTGAAGGGCGCCACGCCCGAGCAGCAGCGGGCCAATGCCTGGCGCGTGATCGACAACACCCGGCTGTGCTCGATCACCGGCAACCTGGGCGACACCCGCACCACCATCACGCACCCGTACACCACCACGCACGCGCGCGTGAGCCCCGAGGCCAAGGCGGCCGCGGGCGTCGGCGAAGGGCTGATCCGGCTGGCGGTGGGGCTGGAGTCGGTCGATGACCTGAAGGCCGACCTGCTGCGCGGCCTGGGCGACTGAGGGCTTACTGCGCCGGCTGTGGCGGCTGTGCAGGTTGTGGCGACGGGGGCGGCGCGGGTTCGTCGCTGCCGGCCACGGCCTTCACGCCTGCGGCCGTGACGTCGTAGGTGGTGCTGACCGCGGTTGTCGCCACGCTGACGGCGGCCGATCCGACGGTAGCCACCGTCGACACCGCGGCACTACCCACGGCCATCACCATGCACCCGGCCAGTGACGCCGTGGCGCATGCGGCCGCCAGCGCCAGGACAGTGCGCTGCAAGGTGGCGGAATCTCCGCTATCGTTGCGCACGTTGCGACGCAATCCGAGAAATCGATATGGCATGGACACTGCTGGCCCTGGCAGGGCTGTTCGAGGTGGTGTGGGCGATCGGGCTGAAGTACACCGAAGGTTTTACGCGGCTGGTGCCCAGCGTTATCACGCTGATCGGCATGGCCATCAGCGTGCGGCTGCTGGCGCTGGCGCTGCGGCATATCCCGGTCGGGACCGGCTATGCTGTCTGGACCGGGATTGGCGCGGTCGGCACCGCGATCCTCGGCATCATACTCTTCAATGAGCCCGCCCCTGCGGCGCGGCTGGCCTGCATCGGCCTGATCGTGTGCGGGATTGCCGGGCTCAAGCTCGTGGGCAGCGCCTGAGGCCCGGCATGCGGCAGTCTTAGCGCAGCAGCCGGCGGCGCAGCAGCATCAGGCACACTACCAGCGCCACCATTGCATAGGCGCCCAGTACCGCCAGGTGCAGGCCGACATCCTCCGACGGACGGCCCAGCATCAGCGGCCGGATCAGCGCCACCGCATGCGCCAGCGGCAGTACCTTGGTGGCTGCCTGCACGCCCTCGGGCAACTGTTCCAGCGGGAAGAACACGCCCGACAGCAGCAGCATCGGCGTCATCACCAGGGTCTGGTAGAACATGAAGAAGTCGTAGCTGGGCGCCAGCGCGGTGACAGTCATCGCCAGCGCGGCAAAGGCAATGCCGGCCAGCACGATCACCGGCAGCGCCAGCAGCGCGCCGGGCATCTGCGCATAGCCGAGCGCGCCCGCCACCAGCATGATGGCCAGCCCGGACAGCACCGCCTTGCTGGCCGCCCAGGCGATCTCGCCCAGCACCACGTCGCCCAGCGTCAGCGGGGCATGCATGATCGCCTCCCAGGTGCGCTGCACGTGCATGCGCGAGAACGCCGAATACATCGACTCGAAGCTGGCCGACATCATCACGCTGGACGCGGTGGTGCCGGCGGCCAGGAAGGCGATATACGACACCCCGTTGACCTGGCCCACCATCAGCCCCAGCCCGAGGCCGAGGCCGAACAGGTAAATCATCGGGTCGGCGAGGTTGCCGATCATCGACGGGATGGCCAGCTTCTTCCACACCATGTAGTTGCGGTACCAGACCATCATCCAGTTGCGCAGGTTGCGCGGCAGCAGCGGCTGCGGATAGCGCTGGCGCGGCGTCGCGGCGGCGTGGCCGCCAGCGGCCGCGGGGGCAGTGGTGGTATCCGCGCGGGGATCCTGTTCGCTCATGTCAGTCCCTCGGTTCAGTCCCGCATCTCGCGGCCGGTCAGCTTGAGGAACACGTCCTCCAGGTTGGCCGGGCGGTGCAGGTAGCGCACGCCGTTCCTGCCGTGCAGCGCCGCCAGCAGCGGGGCGGGCTCGCGCACATAGCAGAACAGCGTCTCGCCGCTCATTTCAGTACGTTGCGCCAGCGGCGTCAGGCTGCCGCGCAGCGTGTCCAGTTCATCGCCATAGACCTCGACCACGTCGCAGCCGATCTGGCTGTCGATCAGCTCGTGCGGCTTGCCTTCGGCAATCTTGCGGCCGCCGTCGATCACGCACAGGTAGTTGCACAGCCGTTCGGCCTCTTCCATGAAGTGCGTGGTCAGCAGGATGGTCTTGCCGCTGGCCATCAGCGACTTCAGGCGCTCCCAGATCAGGTGGCGCGCCTGCGGGTCCAGGCCGGTGGTGGGCTCGTCCATCACCAGCAGGTCAGGGTCGTTGATCAGCGCGCGTGCCACCGTCAGGCGCCGGCGCATGCCGCCGGAGAGGTCGCGCACCTGCGCATCGGCGCGGTTTTCCAGCCGGGCGAATTCCAGCAGCATCGGCACGCGCCGCTCGATCTCGGCCGACGACAGCCCGAAGTAGCGCCCGAAGATGCGCAGGTTCTCGATCACCGAGAAATCCGGGTCGAGGTTGTCGAACTGCGGCACCACGCCCACGCGCATGCGCGCCTGCGGCGCGCGCTCGGGGATGGGCTCGCCGCACAGCGTGAGCGTGCCGGCCATGGGCGTGGTCAGGCCCAGCAGCAGGCGCAGCGTGGTGGTCTTGCCGGCGCCGTTGGGTCCCAGCAGGCCGAAGCACTGGCCGCGAAATACCTGGAGATCGAGGTCGTCGACCACGACCGTGTCGCCGTATTGCTTGCGCACCTTGCGCAACTCTAGGATGGCAGTCAAGGCAGGGTCCGGTGTGGCGCCGCACGGGCGCAATATCCGCCATTATGCCGGTCATCGGCGCAATGCTCAGGTGGCGCAGTGCAGCAAAAGCCGCGGCGGCAAGGCGCAGCGGGGGCCGGCCTGGGCGCGAGGCATAAAAAAACCGCCAGCGAACTGGCGGTTTTTTTATGCCCGGCGGTGCCAGGCGGCGAAGCGTACCGGATCAGTACATCTTCTTCGGCAGCATCTGCATGCGCAGGCGCTTGCGCAGACGTGCTTCGGCGGCCTTCTTCTTGCGCTTGCGCTCGGTCGTCGGCTTCTCGTAAGCGGTGCGGCTCTTGAGTTCAACGATCAGGCCAGTCTGCAGAATGGCGCGACGGAAGCGCCGCATTGCAACTTCAACGGGCTCACCGGGTTTCAAGACGATCTTAGTCAATTCAGTCCTTTAGGGGATTGCCGCAAGGAGCGGCTGGTTCACACGGGGGGAAACTGCGGTCGCCGGAGCGACTGGTATTGCACGCCGGGCTAATGCCCTGGTGCGCCCCCGCGAACCTGAAAGATGTGGACGTTTCAGTCCGTGCAACCAGTGTCAGGGGTGATAGCGCCAGATCCTATACAACTGGAGCCTGACAGTACCGGTTTCCATGAATGCTATACGCCCGTAACTATGGCATGTATACGACTGCGCTGTCAAGAATGTAGTGCAATGCGCGCGCGGGCGTAGCGATCGGAAATCGCCGCTAGTCTACCTTGGCGCACTTTACGCCGACGCCTGCGTGGCACAATCTGGCTGCGCTCCCGCCGCTCCGAGGCAAGCGCGACCACCATGCCTGAGCCGCGCCAACCCGACGATCCCCGCCCCGACCCCGACCACCTGCTGCAGCGCATGCAGGCCGCCGGCGAACGCGCCGCGCGCGGGTGCCTGCGCATCTATTTCGGCGCTTCGGCCGGCGTCGGCAAGACCTTCGCCATGCTGGCCGCGGCGCGCGCGCAGCGCGAGCAGGGCGGCGACGTGGTGGTGGGCGTGGTCGAAACCCATGGCCGCGCCGAAACCGAGGCGCTGGCCGAAGGCATCGAGCGCGTGCCATTGCGCCGCGTCGACTACCGCGGCCGCACGCTGCAGGAATTCGATCTCGATGCGGCCCTGGCACGCCGGCCTGCGCTGATCCTGGTGGATGAGCTGGCGCACAGCAACGCGCCCGGCAGCCGCCACCCCAAGCGCTGGCAGGACATCGCCGAACTGCTGTCGGCCGGCATCGATGTCTGGACCACGGTCAACGTCCAGCACCTGGACAGCCTGAACCAGGCGGTGGCCGGCATCACCGGCATCCGCGTGCGCGAGACCGTGCCCGACGCGGTCTTCGACGATGCCGGCGAGGTGGTGCTGGTCGACCTGCCCGCCGACGAGCTGCTGCGCCGCCTGCGCGAAGGGCGCGTGTACGTGCCCGAGCAGGCCCGCCATGCCGTGCAGCATTTCTTCCGCAAGGGCAACCTGATTGCGCTGCGCGAGCTGGCGCTGCGCCGCACTGCCGACCGCGTCGACGACGACGTGCGCGCCTACCGGCAGGAAGCCTCGATCGAGCCGGTCTGGCGCACGCGTGAAGCGGTGCTGGCCTGTGTCGGCCACGGCAGCGATGCTGCGCAGGTGGTGCGCAGCGCGCGCCGGCTGGCCGGGCAGCTCGATTGCGGCTGCCATGTGGTGACGGTGTCGGTGCCGCGCCTGGCACCCGTGCCCGACGCCCAGCGCGAGCAGCTCGACCAGGCCATGCGGCTGGCCGAGGCGCTGGGCGCGCGTACCGAAACGCTGGCCGGCAGCGACATGGTGGCGGCGGTGGCCGGCTATGTGCGGCGGCACAATCTGACCAAGGTCTTGATCGGCCGCACGCCGGCGCGCTGGGCCGATGGCGGGGCTTCATTGTCCGGCCGCATGCACGCGCTGCTGGCGCCATGGCTGGGCGCGCGCGCGTGGCTGTTCGGGCGCACCAGTTTTGCCGATGCGCTGGCTGCGGCGTGTCCCGAGATCGACGTGATCCGCGTGGCGGACGACAGCGTCCGGCAGGACACCCCCGGTGATGCGCCCCTGCTGCCCGGCACCGAGCCGCCGCAGGCAGAAGCCCCGCCTGCGCAGTGGCCGGGCCTGCTGTGGGCGGTGGCCTGGTGCGCCGGCGCCACCGTGCTGTCGGCGCTGGCGCGGCCTTGGTTCGACCTGGTCAATATCGCCATGCTGTTCCTGCTGGCGGTGGCCGGCGTGGCGCTGCGCCACGGACGCGCGGCAGGGGCGTTCGCCGCGCTGGTGGCGGTGGGGGCGTTTGATTTCTTCTTCGTGCCGCCGCAGCTGTCGTTTGCGGTCAGCGACGTGCAGTACCTGGTGACTTTCCTGGTGATGCTGGCAGTCGGTCTGGTGATTGGCCAGCTGACGGCCGGCCTGCGCGAGCAGGCCAAGGTTTCGGTGCAGCGCGAGACCGATGCGCGCACGCTGTACGAGCTGGCGCGCGAGCTGTCGGCGGCGCTGACCGACGCGCAGATCGTCGGTATCGGCAGCCGCTTCCTGCGCGCGGCGTTCGATGCGCGTGCCGCGTTTTTCCTGGTCGGCGCGGACGGCCGGCTGCTGCCCGCGGCCACGGCTCCCGAGGCCGGCGGCGCGGCACAGAGCGATGCCGTCGACCACGTGCTGGCGCAATGGGTCTTCAACCACGGCCAGCCGGCCGGCACCGGCACCGACACGCTGCCTTCCGGCACGGTGCTGTACCTGCCGCTGAAGGCGCCGATGCAGGTGCGCGGCGTGCTGGCAGTGGAGCCGCGCACCTGGCGCGCATTTGCTCAGCCCGCGCTGCGGCGCCAGGTCGATGTCTTTGCCACGCTGATCGCGATTGCGATCGAGCGGCTGCACTATGTCGAGGTGGCGCAGCAGGCGCTGCTGGCGATGGAGTCCGAGCGCCTGCGCAGCTCGCTGCTGGCGGCGGTGTCTCACGACCTGCGCACGCCGCTGACCAGCCTGATCGGCATGGCCGAGACCCTGCAGCGCGGCACGACGCCGCTGGCGCCGGAGGTGGCCGAGACCGTCGGCGCCATGCGCGACCAGGCGCGCCGCATGCACGCGATGGTGGCCAACCTGCTCGACATGGCGCGGCTGCAAAGCCGCAGTGTGGCGCTGCGCAAGGAATGGCAGTCGTTCGAAGAACTGGCCGGCGCGGCGCTGGCGTCGCTGCGCGATGCGCTGGCGCGGCACCGCGTGGTGGTGGCCGACCTGTCGGCACTGCCGCTGGTGGAATGCGATGGCGTGCTGATGGAGCGCGTGCTGTGCAACCTGCTGGAGAATGCGGCCAAGTACACCGCGCCGGGTACCGAGATCCGCGTGCGCGGCGAGCTCTCCGACGACGCCGTGCACCTCGTCGTCGAGGACGACGGCCCCGGCGTGCCGGCGGCGATGGCGCGGCAGGTGTTCGAGAAATTCACCCGCGGCGAGCGCGAGTCTGCCACCACCGGGGTGGGCCTGGGGCTGGCCGTGTGCGAGGCCATCGTGCAGGCGCACGGCGGCAGCATCCGCGTCGAGCCGGTGCATGCTCGGGCGCAGGGCGAAGGCACCGGCGCGCGCTTCGTGGTCACGCTGCCGCGCGGCAACCCTCCAGTGCTGGAACCGGAAGCGGCCGGCTTGCCGGCCTGAACCCGACAACCTTTCAAGGATCTGACGCGTTATGCCATTCGAGTTTTCGCCCACGGTGCTGCTGGTGGAAGACGAGCCCCATATCCGCCGCTTCGTGCGCGCGGCGCTGCAGGACGAGGGCTGCACCGTGCACGAGGCCGAATCGCTGCAGCGCGGACTGATCGAGGCCGGCACGCGCCAGCCGGACCTGGTGATCCTGGACCTGGGGCTGCCCGATGGCGACGGCGTATCGATGATCGGCGACCTGCGCACCTGGACCGAAGTGCCGGTGCTGGTGCTGTCGGCGCGCACCGGCGAGGCCGAGAAGATCCGCGCGCTCGACGCCGGCGCCGACGACTACCTGACCAAGCCCTTCGGCGTGGGCGAGCTGGTGGCGCGCCTGCGCGTGCTGCAGCGCCGCCATGTGCGTGCCGGCGCGCAGGGGCGGGCGCAGGTGGCGTTCGGCGAGATCGCCGTGGACCTGGCCAACCGCCAGGTCACGCGCGCGGGGGAGCCGGTGCACCTGACGCCGATCGAGTTCCGGCTGCTGGCGGTGCTGCTGGCGCATCGCGGCAAGGTCATGACCCACCGCGAACTGCTGCGCGAGGTGTGGGGGCCGTCGCATGCCGACAGCAGCCAGTACCTGCGCGTCTACATGGGGCACCTGCGGCACAAGCTGGAAGCCGACCCGGCCCGGCCTGCCTACCTGCTGACCGAGATCGGCGCGGGCTACCGCTTCGCCGGCTGAGCGCCGGGTCACTCCCACAACACTTTCTTGCCGATCACGCGCCGCGTGAGGCTGGCGCTCGCCCCTTGCACTCCCGGTAAACCCGCAGCGATGTCGAAATTGTTTGACGGATAAATTCAAGGGGATAAACTGTTATTCATAAATATGAATTAAGGCAGGAGCACCGCATGCAGGACCAACCCGTCTATTTCATCTCGACCGACGAGGTCGCGGGCTACCACCCCGCCAACCATGTCGGCACCCTCAATCGCCGGCTGATCGGCCCAGAGACCGTCGGATCGCGGCATCTGGAAGTGATCCACGGCACCATCGAGAAGGGCAAGGGCGCGCTGCCGCACGCGCATCCCGGCATCGAGCAGGTCTGCTACGTGCTGGAAGGCCGCGCCGTGGCCGAGGTCGGCGGCCAGCGAAAGGAACTGGGCCCTGGCGACTGCTGCTTCTTCCCTCCGGACCAGATGCATGTGTTCACCGTGGTCAGCGACGAGCCGGCCAAGATTCTGGTCATCTATTCCCCGCCATATGAGGAATCCCCCGAGCGCGTGATACGGCCCGCATAAGACGCGGCTGGTCACGGCAAGGGATTGAACAACTACAGGAGACAACTACCGTGAAGTCCTTCAGCAATGCCTTTGCCAGCCTGGTGCTCGGGTGCACCGCGGCGCTGGCCGCCACCCCGGCGCTGTCGGCCGATGAATTCCCGTCCAGGCCGCTGCGCCTGGTGGTGCCGTTCGCTGCCGGCAGCGGCACCGATGCCGTGGCCCGCCTGACTGCCAAATACCTGGGCGAGGCGCTGCAGCAGCCGGTGGTGGTGGACAACAAGCCCGGCGCCAACGGCACCATTGCCGCCGAGTTCGTGGCCAAGGCCCCGGCCGATGGCTACACGCTGTTCATGACCACCAACACCACGCATTCGGCCAACCCGTCGCTGATGAAGCAGCTGCGCTATGACCCGGTCAAGGATTTCACGCCGGTCTCGCGCATGGGCAACCTGCCGTTCATGCTGGTGGTCAACCCGGCGCTGCCGGTGAAGACGCTGCGCGAGTTCATCGACTATGCCAGGGCGCATCCGGGCCTGAGCTATGCCAGCGGCAACAGCACCGGCATCGTCTCGGGCGCCACGCTGTCGAAGATGGCCGGGCTGAACATGCTGCACGTGCCATACAAGAGCACGCCGCCGGCGATGACCGATGTGATGGGTGGCCAGGTGCAGGCGATGTTCGTCGACTTTGCCGCAGGCATCGCCAACGTGCGCGCCGGCAAGCTGCGCGCGCTGGCGGTGACCACCGCGCAGCGCAGCGAACTGCTGCCCGACCTGCCGCCGCTGGCGAGCGTGCCGGAGCTGAAGGGTTTCGACGTGACCTCATGGAACGGCGTGTTCGCGCCGGCCGGGGTGCCGGCGCCGGTGGTGCAGCGGCTCAATCGTGAACTGGTTGCCATCGCCACCAGCAAGCAGCATGCGCCGCGGTTCCACGCGCTGGGCTTCGAGCCATTCGGCAGCACGCCGGCCGAGCTCAGCCAGTTTGTCGTGGCCGAGCTGCAGAAGTGGTCGCGGCTGGTGAAAGACGCTGGCATCCAGCCGGAATAGGCGCTCTTCGGGCAACCATCAGACAACCAACAAGACAACGACATCAGGCAGGTAACGCTATGAATTTCGACCTCTCCGAAGAACAGGCATCCATCGTCGAGGCCGTGCAGCAGGTCTGCACGCAGTTCGACATGGAGTACTGGGATCGCCTGGACAAGTCCGGCACCTATCCGCACGAGTTCTACAAGACGCTGTGCGAAGGCGGCTGGCTGGGCGTGGCGATGCCCGAGGCCTTCGGTGGCGCGGGCCTGGGCATCCTGGAAGCGGCGCTGGTGATGCAGACCATCTCGCAGTCGGGCGCTGGCATGACCGGCGCCTCGGCGGTGCATATGAATGTGTTCGGCCTGAACCCGGTGGTGGTGTTCGGCACCGACGAACAGAAGGGCCGCTTCCTGCCGCCGCTGATCGCCGGCCAGGAGAAGGCCTGCTTCGGCGTGACCGAGCCCGACGCGGGCCTGGACACCACCAAGCTCAAGACCTTTGCGCGCAAGGTGCCGGGCGGCTATTCGGTGAGCGGGCGCAAGATCTGGATCTCGACCGCGCAGGTGGCCGACCGCATGCTGCTGCTGGCGCGCACCACGCCGCTTGAGTCGGTGAAGAAGTCGACCGAAGGGCTGTCGCTGTTCTACACCAAAGTCGACCGCAGCAAGATCGAGATCCGCGAGATCGACAAGATGGGCCGCGCCGCCGTCGATACCAACATGCTGTTTATCGACGACCTGTTCATCCCGGAGGAAGACCGCATCGGCGAAGAGGGCAGGGGCTTTGAGTACATCCTGCACGGACTTAACCCGGAGCGCATCCTGATCGCGGCGGAGGCCATCGGCCTGGGCCGCGCGGCGCTGGCCATTGCCACGCAGTACGCCAAGGAGCGCGTGGTGTTCGGCCGCCCCATCGGCATGAACCAGGGCGTGCAGCATCCGCTGGCGCAGGCCTGGATGCAGCTGGAGTCGGCCAACCTGATGATGCTCAAGGCCGCCGCGCGCTATGACGCCGGGCAGTCCTGCGGCGCCGAGGCCAACACGGCAAAGTACCTCGCCGCCGAGGCCGGCCATAACGCGTGCCAGACCGCGATCCTGACGCTGGGCGGCATGGGCTACTCGCGCGAGTACCGCGTCGAGCGGCTGCTGCGCGAGTCCTATATCCCGCGCATCGCGCCGGTCAGCCCGCAGCTGATCATGTGCTTTATCGCCGAGCGCGTGCTGGGTTTGCCCAAGTCGTACTGAGAGGGAGCGACGATGCCAGACGAGCAAGCGCAGGCGAGCGCGGCCACCGGGCCGCTGGCCGGCATCCGCGTGATCGACATGACCGCGGTCGCGATGGGGCCGTATGCCACCCAGATCCTCGGCGACATGGGGGCCGAAGTCATCAAGGTCGAGCCGCCCGCCGGCGATGTGTTCCGCCACGCCGAGCCGGCGCGGCACGCGGCCATGGGCGCCAGCTTCCTGAACCTGAACCGCAACAAGCAGTTCGTGGTGCTGGACGTGAAGCAGCCCGATGACCTCGCCGCGCTGAAAGCCCTGATCGCCACGGCCGATGTCTTTGTCTCCAACGTGCGGCCGCAGTCGCTGCGCAAGCTTGGGCTGGACTATGCGTCGCTGCGCGCGGACCATCCGCGGCTGATCTACTGCGGCGCTTATGGCTATTCGGAAGAGGGTCCCTACGCGGGCGCGCCGGCCTTCGACGACATCATCCAGGCGCGCAGCGGCATGGCGCAGTTCCAGGGTGCGAACTCGAACGAAGGCCCGCAGTACGTCAACACCATCCTGGCCGACAAGGTGGCCGGGCTGACCGTGGCCTACGCGATCCCGATGGCGCTGTACGAGCGCGAGCGTTCCGGCCAGGGCCAGGCCATCGAGGTGCCGATGTTCGAGACGCTGGTGTCCTTCCTGGCCGCCGAGCAATTGGCCGGGCAGACCTTCATCCCGCCGCTCGGGCAGGCCGGCTATCCGCGCGTGATGTCGGCGCACCGCAAGCCCTATCGCACGCGCGACGGCCATATTGCGCTGCTGCCCTATACAAGCGCCCAATGGCTGCGTTTTTTCGATGTGTCAGGCCATGCGGAGCTGGCGCAGGATCGGCGCTATGCCACCCCGGCCGCGCGCAGCGCCAATATCGACGCGCTCTACGCCACACTGGCCGAGATCGTCGCGCAGCGCAGCACTGCGGAATGGCTCGACCTGCTGCGTGATGCCGATATCCCGCACAGCGAAGTGCCGCATTTCGAGAGCCTGGCCGACGACCCGCACCTGCGCGCCACCGGCATGATGTTCGAATACGACCATCCCAGCGAAGGCCGGCTGCGTGGCGTGGGCATCCCGACGCGCTTCTCGCGCACGCCCGGCAATATCCGCAGCTGGCCGCAGGCGTTGCCCGGGCCAGGCGGCGCGGAGGGCGGCTGACACCCTTGCCGGCCGACTCCGCCGCGTACAATCCCGGCCAACAGATATTGAAGTCGAGGAAGCCAACGATGGCAGAACAGGAACCGGCAGAAAAATCGGGTCACGCCAGCGTCAAGACCGCGCTGCGCGTGATTGAGATCATGGAGATCTATGCGCGCGAAGGGCGCTCGCTGACGCTGACCGAGCTGGCCAGGCTGCTGGGCGCGCCGATGTCGAGCTGCCTGGGGCTGATCCGCACGCTGGCCTCGCTCGGCTACCTGTACGAGACCGGCCGCCGCCAGGGCTACTACCCGACGCGCCGGCTGCTCGACATTGCCCAGCGCATCGCCCGCAACGACCCGCTGCTCGAACGCGTGCAGCCGGTGCTGGAATCGCTGCGCGACACCACCGGCGAAACCGTGATCTTCGGCAAGCTTCAGGATGACGGCCGCGTGCTGTACCTGGAGGTGCGGGAGTCCGGCAATCCGGTGCGCTATATCGCCGCGCCGGGCGAGCTGCGCGATGCGCACGTGAACTCGATCGGCCGCGCCATCCTTGGCACGATGCCGGCGGACAGCCGCGCCGAACTGCTGGCCGGCGTGTCGTTTGCCTCGCGCACGGGGCGCACGGTGGACTCGCTGCGCGTTTTCGAAGCCGCCATGCAGCAATGGCAGGCGCAAGGCTGGTATCCGAACTTTGGCGAGTCGTTTCCTGATCTCGGCGCGATCGCCTTCCCGGTGGCCATCGGGGGCGTGACCTATGGCATGTCCGTGGCGGGGCCGCTGCATCGGATCGAGGCCAATGCCGACGCCATTGTCGTGGCGCTGAAGGCCGCTGGCGGTTCGCTGCAGGGATAAGTGGGAGAGGGCAGGCGTTGCGGCGGCCCGCAGGCTGTCGTGACGGCTGTCGAGGCCGGACAAGATCGAAGCGCGTTGCGCGAACCGAAGCCCAAAACGAAAAAGCCCGGTGCGTTTGCACCGGGCTTCCGTATCGGTTGGCTCCCCGACCTGGGCTCGAACCAGGGACCTGCGGATTAACAGTCCGTCGCTCTACCGACTGAGCTATCGGGGAACAGCTGAGAAAGAAATTATAGCCAGTTTCTCTTTTCTTCGTCAACACCTTTTCGACATTTTGTTCTTGTCAGAAGGTGTCTGAAAGCTTCCGGCTTGCTGCCTGCCGTACGGTGCGAAGGGCATCTCTGCTGGCTTCGTGCCGTCGTGTCGAACAGCGAGGCCGCATTATAGCTATGGTTTTTGGTTTGTGCCAGAAAAAAACCGCCTCGCGGCGGTTTTTTCTGCGGCACTCGCCCGGCTCAGTCGAACACCGGCGAATCCACGCCGAGGATCTTGTGCAGCTTCGGCGAGGTGGTGGTGTACTGCATGTGGATTTTCTTCTCGGGGAAGATATACGGCGCGGCACCGAACGCGGCCAGCGCGGCCTCGTGGAAGCCCGACAGGATCAGCTTCTTCTTGCCGGGGTAGGTATTGATGTCGCCCACCGCGAAGATGCCCGGGATATTGGTCTCGAACTTCTCGGTGTCCACCTTGATCTGCTTGCGCTCCAGGTCCAGGCCCCACTCGGCGATCGGGCCGAGCTTGGGCGACAGGCCGAAGAACACCAGCAGGTCATCCACCGGCAGGCGGCGGGTCACGCCGTCGGCGCCGGTCACCTTGATCTCGGTGAGCACGCCGTCCTTCTCTTCATAGCCGCCGACCTGGCCGACCAGGAACTGCATTTCCATTTGCTCGCACAGTTCCTTCATCTTGGCGACCGAGGCCGGCGCGGCGCGGAAGCCGTCGCGGCGGTGGATCATCACCACCGACTCGGCCTTGCCGACCAGGTCCAGCGTCCAGTCCAGCGCCGAGTCACCGCCGCCGATGATCACCAGGTTGCGGCCATGGAAGCGGCTCGGGTCCTTGACGCGGTAGAACAGCTGCTTGCCGTCGAACTTGTCGATGCCCTCGACCTTCAGCGTGCGCGGCTGGAACGAACCCACGCCGGCGGCGATAAAGATGGTCTTGGTGATGAAGCGGGTTCCGAGCGAGGTCTCGACGAAGAAGCGGCCGTCCTCGCGGCGCTCCACGACGGCGACTTCCTGACCCAGGTGGAAGGTGGGCTCGAACGGCTCGATCTGCTTGAGCAGGTTGTCGGTCAGTTCCTGGCCGGTGCAGATGGGCACCGCCGGGATGTCGTAGATGGGCTTGTCCGGATAGAGCTCCACGCACTGGCCGCCGACCACCTTCAGGGAATCGATGACATGTGCCTTGATTTCGAGCAGGCCCAGTTCAAAGACCTGGAACAGGCCCACCGGGCCGGCACCGACGATCAGCGCATCGATCTCCTGCGGCTGGCCGCCTGCAGGGCTGCCGCCGTCGACCTGCTTGGTCGTGTCGGCGACGGGATTTGGAATGCTCAAGTCCATATTCGTCCTGATACGTTTGCGTGGGCCGCTTGTGCCCGGTGTTGCGGAAAGCGCGTGGGGACGGCTTTCTTGTTCTGTCAGCGCTGCAGGTACTGCAGCTTGTCAGTGGCGTCCTTCCATTCCTCGGCCTCGGCCAGCGGGGCCTTGGTCTTGGTGATGGAGGGCCAGTTGCGGGCCAGCTCGGCGTTCAGGTCGATGAACTGCTGCTGGTCGCCCGGCACGTCTTCCTCGGCGTAAATGGCGTTCACCGGGCATTCGGCCACGCACACGGCGCAGTCGATGCACTCATCCGGGTCGATAGCCAGGAAGTTGGGGCCTTCGCGGAAACAATCGACCGGACACACGTCAACGCAGTCTGTGTAGCGGCAACGGATGCAGGATTCGGTGACAACGTGAGTCATTTCGGTTCCAGGAAAACAGGTCGGCTTTTAATGGGAAACTGTGGGGCCGCTTCTTGCCGGCGGACGCCGCATCCACCGCATGGTGCCGCATGGCAGCATGGGCTGGGCGAGCGCCGGCCGAGGCCTTTCGGAAAGCGATATTGTAGCCGAGGCTTCTGGCAAGAATAGCGGGTCTATATAGCCGGATCAGATAGTTTTCTTATTTCTTTATGTACTTTTGATTTAACGCATGGCGGCCTGCTGGCATGTCGGCCCGCCAGCGGGCATGATGAGGCCGCCAACAGTCACTTGCATCCGTGCCGGGAGACCCGTATGCCACGCCAGCCTTGCCTTGCCAGCCTGCGGCACGATGCCGCGATGCGCCGGATCTTCGCACCCATTGTTGTGCTGCTGACGGCATTTCTGGCGCCGATCGGGTCGGTTGCCGCCCAGACCCTGGCCCAGTCGCCGGGCATGGCCGACAGCGTGGTATCGCGCCTGGTGGCGTGGCGCGCGCGCACCGATGCGCCGGTCGCGCTGCCGGCGCTGACCGCGTTCGAGTGGGACCACTTCAGCGTGACCGATTCGCCCGCGGGCGACGCCATCGCCCATTGCGGCCGGGCCGGCCTGATGCCGTGCGGGCCGCAGTTGCAGCCGCAGCCGGGCGACCGGGTCCAGGTGCTGCGCTTCGAGCGCGCCGGGACCCAGGTCTACACCGAGCGCATCATGGCCGGCGACGGCGCCTTTGCCGAGCCGCTGCCGCAGCGGGTGCCGCGCGCCGCCGCCACGCTGGTGTCGTGCCCCGCTACCGACGGCCGCCAGTTGTGGTGCCTGCAGGGCAAGGCCCGGGGCAGGGAGGCGCCGCGGCAGCCACAGCCCTTCCTCGATGGTGGTTGAGCGGCAAGAGTGGCCGGGTGCGGCCAGACTTCGGTTAGCATGATGTACTGACCCGGCATCGCCGTCTGGCCCGCTATGATCATCCCGTCCCTGCTCGACACCGACCTGTACAAATTCACGATGATGCAGGTGGTGCTGCATCAGTTCCCGCAGGCGCAAGTGGAATACCGCTTCAAGTGCCGCAACGCGGGCGTCGACCTGACGCCCTATATCGATGAGATCCGCGCCGAGGTGGCACACCTGTGCCAGTTGCGCTTCACCGACGACGAGCTCGCCTACCTGCGCGGGCTGCGCTTTATCAAGAGCGATTTCGTCGACTTCCTCGGCCTGTTCCACCTGAACGAGAAATATGTCTCGGTGCGGCCGTCCCCGCAGGGCAATGGCGAGATCGAGATCTCGATCATCGGCCCGTGGCTGCATACCATCCTGTTCGAAGTGCCGGTCCTGGCGATCGTCAACGAGGTCTATTTCCGCCGCACCCAGCCCAGGCCCGACCTGGCCGAAGGCCGCCGCCGGCTGGACCAGAAGCTGGCCTTGCTGAAGACACCCGAGCTGGCCGATTGCGTGATCGCCGACTACGGCACGCGCCGGCGCTTTTCGCGCGAATGGCAGGAAGAGGTGCTGCTGACCATGCGGCGCCTGCTCGGGCCGCAGCTGGCCGGCACCAGCAACGTCCACTTTGCCCGTCTGCACAATATGGTGCCGCTGGGCACGATGGCGCATGAATACCTGCAGGCCTGCCAGGCGCTGGGCCCGCGGCTGCGCGATTCGCAGGTGTACGCACTGGAGCGCTGGGCGCGCGAGTACCGCGGTGACCTGGGCATCGCGCTGTCGGATACCTACGGCTTCGATGCCTTCCTGCGCGACTTCGACCTGTATTTCTGCAAGCTCTTCGATGGCGTGCGCCATGATTCCGGCGACCCGATGCTGTGGGGCGAGCGCATGGTCGCCCACTATGCCGCCAACCGCGTCGACCCGCGCACCAAGACGCTGATCTTCAGCGACAGCCTCGACATCCCGCGCGTGATCGAACTGTACGAGCGCTTCCATGGCCGCTGCCGGCTCGCCTTTGGCGTCGGCACCAACCTGACCAACGACCTCGGCTATACCCCGCTGCAGATCGTGATCAAGATGGTGCGCTGCAACGGGCAGCCGGTGGCCAAGCTGTCGGACACGCCGGAAAAGACCATGTGCGACGATCCCGGCTACCTGTCCTACCTGCGCCAGGTGTACTCGGTTCAGCCCGCGGCGTAGCAAAATTCAACACCTTGCGCCGGCCCTCGCATGCTCTGCATGCGGCGGGCGCCACTATAATCGGCGCATCGCGCGTTCGCCGCGCTTTGCGCTTCTCCAGCCAGGCCTTATGGAAACCAACGACGCCCGCGACCGCATCTTTGCCCGCATCCGTGCTGCCCAGGGCAGGCCGACCCGGCCGAGCGCGGGCGAGCGCGAGGCCGTGGCCGACTACCTGGCGCGTCACCCGCAGGGCCCGCGCCCGGCGGTGGCCGTCGACCTGGCCGAGGCCTTCCTGGCGCAGGCCCAGCGCATGGCCTCGACCGTCGACCGCGTGGCGAGGATGGACGAGGTGCCCGCCGCCACCGTGCGCTTTCTGGACAACCTGAACCTGGTCCACCGTGCCGTGGCGTGGGACGCGCTGGGCCCGCTGCCGTGGCAGGCCGCGGGGCTGGCGGTGGAATGCCGCCCGCCGGTGCGCGAGGTCGAGGCCGACCACGATCATGGCGACCTGGTCGGCATCACCGGCTGCTTCTGCGCGATTGCCGAGACCGGCTCGCTGATGCTGCTGTCGGGCCCGGCCACCTTTGCCTCGGCCGCGCTGCTGCCCGAGACCCACGTGGCGGTAGTGCCGCGCTCGCGCATCGTCGCCGGCCTGGAAGACGCCTTTGCGCTGGTGCGCAGCGAGCGCGGCGAACTGCCGCGCGCCACCAATATCATCAGCGGGCCTTCGCGCACGGGCGATATCGAGCAGACCATCGTGCTCGGCGCCCATGGCCCGTACCGCGTGCATGTGATCCTGGTCGACGAGGCCTGAACCCGCGGCTTTTGCCGCACGGAATGCGATGCACCACCCATGCCGGAAGCCCCGGGGCAAGAGGTGCTTGAATTACACTTGCAGGCTTGCCTGCGTGCCGCGGCTTCGTGCCGGCGGTGCGCCAATGAATGCTGCATTCCCGAGGAGATCCTGCCTGATGCGACGTGCCTCCGTGCTGTTGCCGCTGCTGGCCGTGCTGGCCGCCTTTCCCGCCGTCGGCCGTGCCGCGGACCTTGACGGGGCGTCGCTGTCCTCGCTGTGGGGGCTGCCGTTCGCTGGCATCCTGCTGTCGATCGCGGTGTGGCCGCTGGTTGCGCCCAGGTTCTGGCACCACCACTACGGCAAGATCGCCGCGGGCTGGGGGCTGCTGTTCCTGCTGCCGTTCGCGGCAGCGTTCGGCACGCATGCGGCCGCGGCCAGCGCGGTGCACGCGCTGCTGGCCGAGTACATCCCGTTCATCGTTCTGATCGCCTCGCTGTATATCGTGGCCGGCGGCATCTGCGTGCGCGGCAACCTGCACGGCACGCCCGGGCTCAATACCGGCATCCTGGCGCTGGGCACGCTGCTGGCCAGCTTCATGGGCACCACCGGCGCGGCCATGCTGCTGATCCGGCCGCTGCTGCGCGCCAATGACAACCGCCGCCACGTGGCGCACGTGGTGGTGTTCTTTATCTTCCTGGTGGCCAATGCCGGTGGCTCGCTGACGCCGCTGGGCGATCCGCCGCTGTTCCTGGGCTTCCTGAAAGGCGTGGACTTCTTCTGGACCATGCGCAACATCTTCCCGGAGACGGTCTTTATCTGCGTGGTGCTGCTGGTGCTGTTCTACCTGGTCGACCGTCACTACTACCAGAACAAGGAAGAGGAGCTGCCACCGCGCAGCGACCCCACGCCGGACTCGGGCGGCATCGCCATCGAGGGCAAGTTCAACTTCGTGCTGCTGCTGGCCGTGATCGGCCTGGTGCTGATGAGCGGGCTGTGGCAGCCGGGCATCTCATTCGACGTCCTGGGCACCGAGGTGCCGCTGCAGGCCGCGGTGCGCGATGCGCTGCTGGTGGTGGTGGCGGTGGTGTCGCTGCTGGTGACGCCGCAGGCGGCGCGTGCCGGCAATGAATTCAACTGGGAGCCGATCCTGGAAGTCGGCAAGCTCTTTGCCGGCATCTTCCTCACCATCATCCCGGTCATTGCCATGCTCAAGGCCGGCACCGACGGCGCTTTCTCCGGGGTGATCCGCGCGGTCAGCGACAGCAACGGCCAGCCGGTCGACGGCATGTACTTCTGGGCCACCGGCCTGCTGTCCTCGTTCCTGGACAACGCGCCGACCTACCTGGTGTTCTTCAACACCGCCGGTGGCGACGCGGCCACGCTGATGACGCGCGATGCCTCGACGCTGGCCGCGATCTCGGCCGGGGCCGTGTTCATGGGCGCCAATACCTATATCGGCAATGCCCCCAACCTGATGGTCAAGGCCATTGCCGAGAACCGCGGCGTGCGCATGCCGAGCTTCTTCGGCTACATGCTGTACTCGGGCACCTTCCTGGTGCCGCTGTTCGTCATCATGACCTTCCTTTTCTTCCACGTTTGATGCCATGAAGCCGTCTGTCCTTGTCACCCGCGCCATCTATCCCGAAGTCATCGCGCACCTGGCGCAGTACTTCGATGTCGACGACAACCAGCAGGACGCGGTGCTGGATGCCGCCGCACTGAAGGCGCGCCTGGCGGGCAAGGCCGGCGTGCTGGCCAACGCCGCCGACCGCATCGACGGCGACGTGGTCGCCGGGCTGCCGGCGCTGCGCGCGGTGTGCAACATGGCGGTCGGCTACAACAACCTGGACGTGCCGGCGCTGACGGCCGCCGGCATCGTCGCCACCAATACGCCGGACGTGCTGACCGAGACCACCGCCGACTTCGGCTGGGCCCTGCTGATGGCCACCGCGCGCCGCGTGACCGAGGCCGAGCACTACCTGCGCGCCGGCAAGTGGCAGCGCTGGAGCTATGACATGCTGGTAGGCATGGACCTGTACGGCAGCACGCTCGGCATCCTCGGCATGGGCCGCATCGGCCAGGCGCTGGCGCGCCGCGCGAGCGGGTTTGGCATGAGCGTGCTGTACCACAACCGCAGCCAGCTGCCGGCGGACACCGAGCGCGCGCTGAGCGCGCGCTATGTCAGCAAGGAAGACCTGCTGCGCCAGTCCGACCACCTGCTGCTGGTGCTGCCCTATGGCCCGCAGAGCCACCACGCCATCGGCGCGGCCGAGCTGGCGCTGATGAAGCCGACCGCGACGCTGGTGAACCTGGCGCGCGGCGGCATCGTCGACGATGCCGCGCTGGCGCAGGCGCTGCGCGACAAGCGCATCTTCGGCGCCGGCCTGGATGTGTTCGAGGGCGAGCCCAGCGTCAATCCGGACCTGCTGACGGTGCCCAACGTCGTGCTCACGCCGCATATCGCCAGCGCCTCCGAGAAGACCCGCCGTGCGATGGCGATGCTGGCCGCCGACAACCTGATCGCCGCGCTCGACCAGGGCCCGCAGGCCGGCCATCCACCCACCGTGATCAACCCCGACGTCATGTCGCGGCGCCGCTAAGCCTGCCATCTACCTGTTTCCTGCTGCATGACCCTGATTCCGTTCCTGACGCTGGCCGTGGCGCTGCTCGCGGTCGTCCTGCTGGTCATCGTCCTGCTGCGCCAGCAGGCTGCCTCGCCGGGGGCCGAGCTTGGCCGGCAACTGGCCGACATGCGCGCGGAAAGCGCGCGCGGCATGGAGCGGCTGGAGCGGGTGTTGCGCACCGACGTGGCCGACGCCGCGCGCGGCAGCCGCGACGAGTCGGCCCAGCAAATGCTGCGCTTCCAGCAGGCGCTGTCGTCGCAGCTGACGGGCATCGCCACGCTGCAGAACAACCAGATCGACACCTTCGCGCAGCAACTGGCCAAGCTGACCGAGACCAACACCCAGCAGCTCGAGCAGGTGCGCCAGCACCTGATGCTGCAGGGCCAGCAGGCGCGCGACGAGCAGGCCGGCACGCTGCGCCGCTTCGGCGACGGGCTGCAGCAGCAGCTGGCGCAGATGTCCGAAGCCAACGAGCGGCGCCTGGCCGAAGTGCGCGCCACGCTGGAGAGGAAGCTGCAGGACATCGAGGCCAACAACGCCGCCAAGCTGGAGGAAATGCGCCGCACTGTCGACGAGAAGCTGCATGCCACGCTGGAGCAGCGCCTGGGCGAGTCCTTCCGGCTGGTGTCGGACCGGCTCGAGCAGGTGCACCGGGGGCTGGGCGAGATGCAGGTGCTGGCGCAGGGCGTGGGCGACCTGAAAAAGGTGCTGACCAATGTGAAGTCGCGCGGCACCTGGGGCGAAGTCCAGCTGGAAATGCTGCTGGAGCAGATGCTGACGCCGGAGCAGTACGGCAAGAATGTCGAGACCGTGCGCAACTCGGGCGCGCGGGTGGAGTTCGCGATCCGGCTGCCGGGCAAGGCCGCGGGTGGCGACAATGCGCCGGTCTGGCTGCCGGTCGACGCCAAGTTTCCCAAGGAACAGTACGAGCGCCTGGTGGACGCGCAGGAGCGGGGCGACCCGGACGGCGTGCTCGCTTTTGGCCGCGAACTGGAAGTGGCGCTGCGGCGCGAGGCCCAGACCATCGCCGAGAAATACCTGTCGCCGCCCCAGACCACGGATTTCGCCATCCTGTTCCTGCCGACCGAGGGGTTGTACGCCGAGGTGCTGCGGCGCCCGGGCCTGACCGACCTGATGCAGCGCGACTACCGTGTGACCGTGGCCGGGCCGACCACGCTGACCGCGTTGCTGAACAGCCTGCAGATGGGTTTCCGCACGCTGGCGCTGGAAAAGCGCTCAAGCGAGGTGTGGGAGGTGCTGGGCGCGGTCAAGACCGAGTTCGGCAAGTTCGGCGACGTGCTGGCCAAGACCCGCGATACGCTGGAGCGCGCCGCGCGCAATATCGAGCAGGCCGAAGTGCGCACGCGCCAGATGGCGCGCAAGCTGCGCACGGTGGAAGCGCTGCCGGGCGAGGCCGCGCAGCAGGTGCTTGGCCTCAATGCGGCAGCAGCGGCGGACGCGCCGGAGGCCGCCGAAGACAACGGCGGCTGAACGCGCGGCAGGGAAGGGTCAGGGCAAGCCCCCGCGGGGGCTTGCGGATTGCTGCCGGCCTGGGCGCCGGCGCGCTGCTCAGCGCTCGTCTTCGGGCGCCAGTTCGCGCACGTGGACTTCAATGCCGCCGAAGCGGGCGGCCACCCAGTTGTAGGCCTTGCAGGCCAGCCACAGCAGGCCAAAGCCGATCAGCGCATTCAGGATGATTGCGCTGAAGACCGTGATGGCGGGCAGGTCACCGTAGCGGACGAAGGTGACAAACAGGCCCAGCGACACGATCGGCAGCGAGAAGCACAAGTAGACCAGCACCAGCGCGCGGGCGGTCTTGACGGGGTGGAGGTAGGCGATCTCCTGATTCATGACGGGGGATACTCGAATGGTTCTGAATCGTGCGCCAAGTGTAGCGATTGGCCGATGCCAAGCATAGCCCGCCGGCGGCGGGGGCAGGCGAAAGCCCCGTGCCGGCTGTGCTATGGCCGCAAATGTGCGGCACAAAAACGACACATTGCTCCGGCGTGTGGCAAGCGCTTGCGTGTAGCGCCTGCCGGTCCGGCTAGACCAGTCCGTCGAACAGCATCACCTCGACCGCATCGCCGGCCTTGACCGAGTCCTGTTCATGACCGAGCACGATAAAGCAGTTGGCCTCGCTCATCGAGCGCAGCACGCCCGAGCCCTGCTGGCCGGTGATGCGCACTTCCCACTGGCCGTCGCCGGCGCGCGCCAGGATGCCGCGCTGGTACTCGGTGCGGCCGGGCTTCTTGCGGATGGCTTGCGCGCTGCGCACGCGCAGCAGCGGCAGCGGTGCCACGCTGGCGCCCATCAGCCGCTGCAGCGCGGCGCGCACGAAGTGGTAGAAGGTGACCATCACCGCCACCGGGTTGCCCGGCAGGCCGAACAGGAGCGCGTCGCGGCCGTTGGAATTGATGCGGCCGAAGGCCATCGGCCGGCCCGGGCGCATCGCGATCTTCCAGAACGTGACATCGCCCAGGCGCGCCATGATCTGCTTGGTGTAGTCGGCCTCGCCGACCGAGACGCCGCCGGAGGTGATGACCGCGTCGGCGGTCTCGCAGGCGGTGCGGAAGGCGGCCTCGAGCGCCTCGGGGTCGTCGCGCACCACGCCCATGTCGAGCAGGTCGACGTTCATCCGGCGCAGCATGCCGTACAGCGTGTAGCGGTTGGAGTCGTAGACGCAGCCGGGATCGAGCGGCTCGCCGATCGAGCGCAGCTCGTCTCCGGTGGAGAAGAACGCCACGCGCAGGCGCCGGCGCACGCGCACCTCGGCCACGCCCAGCGAAGCCAGCAGGCCCAGGTCGGCCGGCTGGAGGATGCGTCCGGCCTGCAGCGCGGCCTGGCCGCGCGCCAGATCTTCGCCGCGCAGGCGCCGGTTGTCGCCGGTGCGCACGCAGTCGGCGGCAAAGCGGATGCGCGCGCCGTCGTCCACGGCTTCCACGAACTCCTGCGGCACCACGGTGTCGCAGCCGGCCGGCATCACCGCGCCGGTCATGATGCGCACCGCCTGCGCCGCCGTGGGCGCCAGCGCGCGGGCGCCGCCGGCGAAGGCGCTGCCGATGACTTCCAGCTCGACCGTGGCGGTCTGCGCGGCTGCCAGCGCGGCACCCTGGAAGGCATAGCCGTCCATCGCCGAGTTGTCATGCGCCGGCACGTCGATGGGCGAGACGATGTCCTCGGCCAGCACGCGGTCCAGGGCGCTGCGGATCGGCAACTGCTCGACGCCGCGCACCGGCTCGACTACCTCGCCGATGATGCGGTTGGCCTGGTCCACCGGCAGGGCGGTGGGGTCGTAGTCGGAAAGGCAGGAGATGACGGATTGCAGGGTGGGCATGGTGGCTCAGCGCGTTTCGTGCGTGCGCAGTTCGTCCAGGGTGTTGATATTGGCAAAGGCCGCGGCGTCGTCGAACAGCACTTCGGCCAGGCGGTGCGAGGCGGCCCAGGTCTCGATCTTGCGGCCGCCGCCGGAAAGATAAGCCACCAGGCTGTCGAGCGCACTGACCGGCATCAGGCAGAACACAGGTTGGGTCTGGCGCCGGCCGTCTTCGTCCAGCGTGACGGGGATCGCCAGGTCCGCGCCTTCGGCCTCGATCGCCTGCGCCAGGCGCGCCACCAGGTCGGTCGGCAGGAACGGCGAATCGCAAGGGGCGGTCACCATCCACGGCGTGGCGCATTGCTCCAGGCCGGCCAGCATCCCCGCCAGCGGACCGGCGAAGTCGGGCACGGTATCGGTGTAGACCGGTACGCCGAACGACTCATAGGCGGCCAGGTTGCGGTTGGCATTGATCATCAGCCCGCCCACCTGGGGGGTAAGCCGCATCATCGTGTGCATGGCCATCGGCGTGCCGTGCAGCGGCTGCAGGCCCTTGTCGGTGCCGCCCATGCGGCTGCCCCTGCCGCCTGCGAGGATCAGGCCGGTGATGTCGTCGCGTGCAATCATGGATTTTGTGTGCGGCGGGGTCAGCCGCCGATATAGGACATCTCGATCTTGCGCTCGGCACGCCTGGCGCGCACCGTCGGGTCGCTGCGCTGCTCGGAATAATTGTCGGTGCGGCCCTGCCACACCTGCGCAATCGCATTGGAGATTTCCAGGTCGCTGTAGCCGCCGCGCAGCAGCGCGCGCAGGTCGAAGCCCTCGGTGGCGAACAGGCACAGGTAGAGCCGGCCTTCGGTGGACAGCCGGATGCGGCTGCAGTCGCCGCAGAAGGCGTGGGTGACGCTGGAGATCACGCCGACCTCGCCGCTGCCGTCGCGGTAGCGCCAGCGCTCGGCGGTTTCGCCGGAGTAGTTGGCCTGCACCGGTTCGAGCGGGAATTCCGCATCGATGCGCTTCACCACCTCGGCGGACGGCAGCACTTCATCCATCTGCCAGTGGTTGCTGGCGCCCACGTCCATGAACTCGATAAAGCGCAGGATGATGCCGCTATTGCGGAAGTGGCGCGCCATCGGCACGATTTCCTGGTCATTGGTGCCGCGCTTGACCACCATGTTGACCTTGATCGGCGCCAGCCCCACGGCCTGCGCGGTCTCGATGCCGTGCAGCACGTCGGCGACGGCGAAGTCCACGTCGTTCATGCGGCGGAAGGTGGTGTCGTCGATCGCGTCCAGGCTGACGCTGACCCGCGTCAGTCCCGCGTCGCGCAGCGCGCGCGCCTTGCGCGCCAGCAGCGAGGCGTTGGTGGTGAGCGTCAGGTCCAGCGGCTTGCCCGAGACCGTCTCGATCTTCGCCAGCATCTCCACCAGGTGCTCGATATTCTTGCGCAGCAGCGGCTCGCCGCCGGTCAGGCGGATTTTCTCGACGCCGTGGGCGACGAACAGGCGCGCGGTGCGCTCGATCTCCTCGAAGCTCAGCAGCTCGGAGTGCGGCAGGAAGGTGTAGTCCTTGTCGAAGACTTCCTTCGGCATGCAGTAGACGCAGCGGAAGTTGCAGCGGTCCGTCACCGAGATGCGCAGGTCATGCAGCGGCCGGCCGCGGGTGTCGGCCACCAGGCCGGTGGGGGCAGCCAGCTTGCCGGGAATGCTGGGCGTCATCGAGCGGTAGCGATGGTCGCGCAGGTCGAAAATCGGAATGACGGATTCGGTCATGGCCTGTGGGTGGGCACGGCGTCCGGGGAGCGGCCTGGCGGCGTGGCCAAATCAGGGGCGCTCGAGGGCCGGATGCCTTCTGCTGCCATTCTAGCCGAGGCGGGGGCGGGGCACCCGCATCCCCCGGAGATGGCGGGGATTCATCCGGCCGGCTGCCCATGAAAAAAGGGGACGGCGTGGCCGTCCCCTTCTTGCTTTGGCTGCGGTGCAGCGGCAACGCTTACTGCTGCGATGCCATCTCCACTTCGCGGCCACCGGTTTCCACCAGGATCATCGGGCCGTGGGGCAGTGGCGGCAGCGCCTTGCGCTCGCGCTGCACGCGCGGGGCGGGCGCGATGCGGGCGGCGGCTTCCTGGGCCGAACGCAGCTTGTCGCTGTCGGTATGGACCCATTGAAGGCCGGCGGTGGCCAGCATCGATTCCAGGTTTTCCAGCGCTGCCGGGGTGGCCGGCGCTGCAGCAACGACCGGGGCTGCCGGGGCGAACACTTCGGCCGGTGCGGCTTCGGCGACAGGGGCGGCGACCGGTGCAGCGGCAGGTGCCGCCACCACCGGAGCCGCTTCGACGGCCACGCTTGCGGTGGTCTCGACGATCGCTTCGGCGGCAATGGCTTCCGTGACGGCAACGGCTACCGGCGCAGCTTGCTGGGGCGCGGGCTCGGCAACCGGCGCGGTCACCGGGGCTGCCTCGGCGACCGGCGCGGGCGTCACATCTTCCGGCACGGCGATGCGGATCGCTTCGACGGCCTCGGCCGCAGCGGCCACGGCAGCTTGCGGTGCGGGCTCGGCCGGCACGGGGGCTTCAGCACGTACCGGGGCAACGGCTTCAGCAGCGGCGGCCTCTTCGTCGCCTTCGCCCTGGGCAACTTGCACCGACTCGTCGCGCTCGCGGCGATAGCGGTTGCGGCCACGGCGGTTGCGGCGGCGGCGCTCTTCGCCCTCAGCGGTCTCGGCGGTGCTTTCGGCACCTTCCGGCAACTCGGCGCGGACGGCTTGCGTCTCTTCGGTCACGGCCTGCGGCAGCACGCCCAGAGCCTGGGCGGCGGCGACGGCTTCCGGCCGCGGTGCTTCACCGGCTTCGGCTTCGCGCAGTTCGCTGCGTTCGCGCTGGCGTTCACGCTGGCGCTCGCGGCGTTCCTGGTTGCGGTCGCGGCGGCCTTCCTGACGGCCCTCGACGCGCTCGCCCTGGGCGCGCTCGGCTTGCACCGCCTCGCCCTGGCGTGCCAGGGCCGGGGTGGCCTGGCCTTCACCTTGCTGGCGCGGCTGGCGGCCCTGGCGTTCGCCACGGCCCTCGCGTTGCTCGCCGCGCTCGGCACCCTGGCGTTCACCACGTTCCGCGCGCTCGGCACGGTCGCCGCGCTGGCCGCGGCCCTGGCGCTCGCCACGCTCCGCGCGCTCACCACGCTCGGCGCGGTCGCCACGCTCACCACGCAGGCCACGGCCTTCGCCGCGCTGGCCGCGCTCGCGCCGGCCTTCGGCGCTGCGGGCCTCAGTGGCAACCGCCGGCTTGGCCGGTTCCACCACCGGCGGGGTTGCCGGACGGGCACCGAACAGGCCCTTCAGCCAGGCGATAAAACCGCCGCTGACCACCGGCTGGGTGGCCGGCACGGGCGGGGCGACCGGGGCTTCCGGCTTGGGTGCGCGCTCGGGGCGCGGCACCGACACCGGGGCCGGTTGTTCCGGGGTGATGCCCTTGACCGCGGCTTCCTGGCGCGGCTTGGCTTCTTCCTTGCGGCGGCTGCTGTAGCTGGTGTCGGCTTCCAGTTCCTTGGCGGCGGCCTCGGCCATGCGGTAGCTGGCGGTGCTTTCTTCCAGGCGCGGGTCGTCGTGGCGCAGGCGCTCCAGCTTGTAATGCGGCGTTTCCAGGTGCTTGTTGGGGATCAGCAGCACATTGACCTTGAAGCGCAGCTCGATCAGGTTGATTTCCTGGCGCTTCTCGTTCAGCAGGAAGGCGGCCACTTCCACCGGCACCTGGCAGTGGATGGCGGCGGTGTTTTCCTTCATCGCCTCTTCCTGGATGATGCGCAGCACCTGCAGGGCGGACGATTCTGTATCGCGGATATGGCCGGTGCCGTTGCAGCGCGGGCAAGTGATGTGCGAGCCCTCCGACAGCGACGGCCGCAGGCGCTGGCGCGACAGCTCCATCAGGCCGAAGCGGCTGATCTTGCCCATCTGCACGCGCGCGCGGTCGTGGCGCAGCGCGTCCTTCAGGCGCGTTTCCACGTCCTTCTGGGCCTTGCCCGACTCCATGTCGATGAAGTCGATCACGATCAGGCCGCCCAGGTCGCGCAGGCGCAGCTGGCGCGCGATCTCGTCGGCGGCCTCGAGGTTGGTGCGCAGCGCGGTTTCCTCGATGTCGGCGCCCTTGGTGGCGCGGGCCGAGTTCACGTCCACGGAGACCAGCGCCTCGGTGTGGTCGATCACGATGGCGCCGCCCGAGGGCAGCATCACCATGCGCGAGTAGGCCGACTCGATCTGGTGCTCGATCTGGAAACGCGAGAAGAGCGGCACGTCGTCCCGGTACTTCTTCACGCGGTTCATGTTGTCAGGCATCACCACGCTCATGAAGGCGCGGGCCTGTTCGTAGATCTCGTCGGTGTCGATCAGGATCTCGCCGATATCCGGCTGGAAGTAGTCGCGGATGGCGCGGATGACCAGGCTCGATTCCAGGTAGATCAGCAGCGGGGCCTTGTTGTCGCCGGCGGCGCCGTCGATGGCCTTCCACAGCTGCAGCAGGTAGTTCAGGTCCCACTGCAGTTCCTCGGCCGAGCGGCCGATGCCGGCAGTCCGGGCGATGATGCTCATGCCTTCCGGCACGGTCAGCTGCGCCATGGTCTCGCGCAGTTCCTGGCGGTCCTCGCCCTCGATGCGGCGCGACACGCCGCCGCCGCGCGGGTTGTTGGGCATCAGCACCAGGTAGCGGCCGGCCAGCGAGATGAAGGTGGTCAGGGCCGCGCCCTTGTTGCCGCGTTCTTCCTTCTCGACCTGGACGATCAGTTCCTGGCCTTCATGCAGGGCATCCTGGATGCGCGCGTTGCGCACGTCGATGCCTTCCTTGAAGAAGGCGCGGGCTACTTCCTTGAACGGCAGGAAGCCGTGGCGCTCTTCGCCGTAGTTGACAAAGCAGGCTTCCAGCGAGGGTTCGATGCGGGTGATGACACCCTTGTAGATGTTGCCCTTGCGCTGTTCGCGCCCGGCAGTCTCGATGTCGATATCGATCAGTTTCTGACCGTCGACGATGGCGACGCGCAATTCCTCCTGTTGCGTCGCGTTGAACAGCATGCGTTTCATCGCAATACCTCACTCCAGTGTCGCGGGTGGCACCGTCTGGGCGGTGTCCGCGGCGATCCATGGAGCACGCGAGGGAGCGAGCGAGGCGCGAGAATTGCCGGAAAGCGCCGCTGCGCGGGATAGGCGAGCGGCTGGGCGCGGGTGAAAGAGAGCGATGACGTCGGGGTAACGTCCGCGGGGCAGGAGAGAACACCGGAGGCTGCTCTTGCGCAGACATCCGGCGCGTTCCCGTGCCGGAGGCGATGCTGAACGCCGGCGCAACCGGCGCCGGCGGCATCGCGGCCGGCCGCGGAAGGCCTAGACGCGTCAAAGAGCAAATTTTTCGGACACGGCATGGTTGCCGTTGCTGCCTGACTACTCCTGGCGGGCGCACCTACTACTTCTTGGAATTCTGCGACCGGGCGCCGGTATTTCCAGTCAGGCGGCAGGCTAACCTGCCGGCCGGCACCGTTTCCCGGTGCGGGCAGGACTTCTCTCACCGAAGCGGATGCCGGCAGTGGCATCCGCCTTTAAATTCTGTTTTACCTGAACACTCAGTTCCCACGTCACCGCCTGCCTCGCCGAAGCCTCCTTTGGGCGACTTCCTGCATGCCGGCGGCACCGTGCGTGCTGCTTTTTACTGCCATTTGCCCGTCTGGCGCTTGGCGGAACGCAAAGTTGCGGGAGACGGGCGGGGTTGGCGGCAACCCCAAGTGTAGAATGCGAAAAATCCAGGAAAACTCGAAGATTAATCGCTTACACAGGTCTTGCGCTGCCGGCCACAAGCCGGGACAGCGAGGAAATTATATTGAAAATGAATGAGTTACGCCATCAAATTGAAAAGGCTGCCGAAGCTGCGCCGGCCAGCCCACAGGTGGCGTATGTCACGATTGACGAAGGCTCGGAAGGTCAGCGCATTGACAACTTCCTGCTGAAGGTGGCCAAGGGCGTGCCCAAGAGCCATATCTACCGGGTGCTGCGTTCGGGGGAAGTTCGCGTCAATAAGGGGCGGATCGATGCCACTTATCGCCTGCAGTCGGGTGATGTAGTGCGCATTCCGCCAATGCGGGTGGCGAATTCCGCGCAATCCGCCAATGCCCAGCATGTGCCGGCGGGCGAATTCCCGGTGCTGTTTGAGGATGCCCAGCTGCTGGTGATCAACAAGCCGGCCGGCGTGGCCGTGCACGGCGGCTCGGGCGTGGCCTTCGGCGTGATCGAGCAATTGCGCCGGTCGCGGCCCGAGGCCAAGTTCCTGGAGCTGGTGCACCGGCTCGACCGCGAGACCTCCGGCATCCTGGTGCTGGCCAAGAAGCGCTCGGCGCTGGTCCACCTGCACGAGCAGATTCGCGGCAGCGCGATGGACAAGCGCTATTTCGCCTGCGTGGCCGGCGAATTCCCGAACGCGCGCCAGCACGTGAAGCTGCCGCTATATAAGTACAGCACGCCGGACGGCGAGCGCCGGGTGCGGGTGCAGGCCGACGGGCTGGCCTCGCACACCGTGTTCAACCGGGTCGAGGCCTTCCAGGGCTTCACCCTGCTGGAGGCCGAGCTGAAGACCGGCCGTACCCACCAGATCCGCGTCCACCTGGCCCACTCGGGTTTCCCGATCGTCGGCGACGAAAAATATGGTGACTTCTCGCTGAACAAGGCACTGGCGCGTTCCGGCGCCAGGCCGGGCCTCAAGCGCATGTTCCTGCATGCCCACCGGCTGGTGTTTATCCACCCGGCCACGGGCGAGCCGCTGGCGGTGGAAGCGCCGCTGCCCGACGAGTGCGTCGGATTCCTGCAACAATTGCGTGAACTGCATGCCCCGGAGTAGGGTAGTGCATCAAACGCCACAAGGATTTCCATGGCCAGGCAACAATTTGACCTGATCGTTTTCGACTGGGACGGGACGTTGATGGACTCGACCCCGACCATCGCGAAGTGCATCCAGCTTGCCAGCCGCGACCTGGGCCTGCCGGTGCCGGATGACAGCGCCGCCAGCCACGTGATCGGGCTGGGCCTGAAGGATGCGCTGTCTTACGCGGTGCCGACGCTGGACCCCGCCGACTACCCGCGCCTGGCCGAACGCTACCGCTACCACTTCCTCGCTCGCGACGCCGACCTGGTGCTGTTCGACGGCGTGCGCGAAATGCTGGAGGCCCTGCGCGGCGAACATTATTTTCTTGGCGTGGCCACCGGCAAGACCCGCGTCGGCCTGCAGCGCGCGCTGGCCGCGAGCGGTCTGACCCGCCTGTTCGACGCCACGCGCTGTGCCGACGAGACCTTCTCCAAGCCGCACCCGGCCATGCTGCACGAACTGACCCGCGAACTGGGCCAGGACGTGGAGCGCACGGTGATGGTCGGCGACACCACCCATGACCTGCAGATGGCGGCCAATGCCGGCGCCAAGGGGATTGGTGTGTGCTATGGCGCACATCCCGCAGATTCGCTGCGCGCGATGGCGCCGGTGCATTGCGCGACTTCCATCCCCGACCTGACCGACTGGCTGCTGGCCCATGCCTGAGGCAGCGGCCGGCCAGGCGCCGGTGCGGCTGTGTGCCGCCGAGGACCTGGAGGAAGGCGGCCTGGGCGTGCGCTTCTCGGTGGCGCTGGACCAGCGCGAGATCGGCGCCTTCGTGGTGCGTTTCGACGGCGCCGCGCACGGCTACCTGAACCAGTGCGCCCATGTGCCGATGGAACTGGACTGGCAGGAAGGCCGGTTCTTCGATGCCTCGGGCCTATACTTGATGTGCGCCACACATGGCGCGGTTTATGCGCCGGACAGCGGCGAGTGCGTCGGCGGTCCCTGCCGCGGCGCATCGCTGGCCAAGCTGCGCATCGAGGAGCGCGACGGCCAGGTCTACTGGCTACCGGAAGCGCCATACCGGATTGCTGCGCGCATGGGCGGTGCCTGAATGACGGGCAGGGCCGGCAGTCAGGCCGGCCGTTGTATTTCCAGGCCTGGGGTTCCAGGCGTTTCCACGAGCGATTTGCATGACAGAACAACAGAAGCCGCCATCGGGTGAATCGGGTCAGCCGGACGAGCACAAGCCAGCCGGCGACGGTGCGCCGGGCGAAGGGGCGCCCCAGGCGGAGTCCGAGCGCCTGGTCACCGCACCGCGCGCCGACTACCCGCTGGAAGACGAATTGCGCGCCGGCGACGACGCCGCAAGGCGTGAAGCGCGCGAGCGCAAGGCGCGCATGGCTGGAGCCACGGCGGGGCCCCCGGTTGGCGGCGGCGCCGGCTGGGAGCGCGATCTGCTGGAAAAAGTGCTGACCGCATCGCTGCGCGAGCAGCGCGCGGCACGGCGCTGGCGCATCTTCTTCCGCTTTGTCGGACTGGCTTTGCTGGCGCTGATCCTGGTCACGCTGTTCGACTTCAAGGGCGATGGCGCCATCAGCACCTCGGGCCGCCATACGGCCATGGTCACGCTGGAGGGCGAAATCGCCGCCGGCACCCCGGCCAGCGCGGAATCGATCAATGCCTCGTTGCAGGCGGCGTTCGCTGACGGCAATGCCGCCGGCGTGATCCTGAAGATCAATTCTCCGGGTGGCTCGCCGGTGCAGGCGGGCATCATCAACGACGAGATCCAGCGGCTGCGCACGCTTTATCCGTCCAAGCCGTTCTATGTGGTGGTGGAAGAGATCTGTGCCTCGGGCGGCTATTACGTGGCCGCGGCGGCCGACAAGATCTATGTCGACAAGGCCAGCATCGTAGGTTCGATCGGCGTGCTGATGGACGGTTTTGGCTTTACCGGGCTGATGGACAAGCTGGGCGTGGAGCGCCGGCTGTATACCTCGGGCGCCAACAAGGGCATGCTGGACCCGTTCTCGCCGCAGGTGCCCAAGCAGAAGGCCTTTGCCGAGGCCATGCTCAAGCAGATCCACCAGCAGTTCATCGACGTGGTCAAGGAAGGGCGCGGCGACCGGCTCAAGGATGATCCGGAACTGTTCTCCGGCCTGTTCTGGTCGGGCGAGCGCGCCGTGGAGCTGGGCCTGGCCGACGGGCTGGGCAGTGCCGACTATGTCGCGCGCGATGTGCTCAAGGCCGAGGACATCGTCGACTACACCGTCAAGGAGAACATCGCCGAGCGCGTGGCCAAGCGCTTTGGCGCGGCGGTGGGCTCGGCGGCGATGAAGACCATGCTGTGGAGCAACCGCATGCAGGGCATGCACTGAGCCTGGATGGCGCGGCGGCAACGGCAAAGGGGGCGTTCGCGCCCCCTTTGCCGTTTCTTACATGGCCAGCAGCGAGAAGATCGCCGGGCGCTTGTGCAGGTCGATCCGCTCGGGACGCCAGTCCGATAGCGGCAGCGTGACGATGGTCTCGCCCGGCAGGGTCAGGTCCACGGCCACGGACAGCAGCGTGGTGCCGGCGCAGTGCTGGCGCATGGCTTCCAGCAGCGCCGCATTGCGGTAGGGCGTTTCGATGAACACCTGGGTCTGGCTGGACTTGCGCGAGCGCTGTTCCAGCTCACGCAGGCGCTGCGCGCGCTCGCCGGCATCGACCGGCAGATAGCCGTTGAAGGCAAAGCTCTGGCCGTTCAGGCCCGAGCCCATCACCGCCAGCAGGATCGAGCTGGGCCCGACCAGCGGCCGCACGCGGATGCGGCGCGCATGGGCCAGCCGCACCAGGTCGGCGCCGGGGTCGGCCACCGCCGGCACGCCGGCCTCGGACAGCAGGCCGCCGTCGCGGCCGGCTTCGAGCGGGGCTAGCAGTGCGGCCAGGGCGTCGGCGCGCGTGTTGACGTTCAGCTCGCGGATATCGATCTGCTGGATCGGGCGTGCCAGCGGCGTGGTCTCGCCCAGCTTCTTCAGGAAGGCGCGCGCGGTCTTGGCGTTCTCGGCGACGAGGTAATCGAGGTTGGCCGCGATCTGCTGCACGCCGGCCGGGATCACGTCGGCCAGCGGGTCGGCTTCATCGCGCTTGCCGAGGGTGTTGGGGATCAGGTAGAGAGTGCCGCTCATCGTGGGCTCGTGCGGATCATGCGGAAAGAAGAGGGTAGCCGGCCTGGCGCAGCATGCCGGTCAGTGCGATCAGCGGCAGGCCGACCAGTGCGGTCGGGTCGTCCGACTCGACGCGTTCCAGCAGCGCGATGCCCAGGCCTTCGGACTTGGCGCTGCCGGCCACGTCGTAGGGGCGCTCCAGCTGCAGGTAGGTCTCGATTTCAGCATCGGTCAGGTCGCGCATGGTCACGCGGGTCTGCACGTCGGCCAGCTGCACGGTGCCGGTGCGTGCGTCCAGCAGGCACAGCGCCGAGTGGAAGGTGGCGGTGCGCCCGCGCATGCGGCGCAGCTGCGCCACGGCTTTCTCGTGCGTGCCGGGCTTGCCCATCTGTTCGCCGTCCAGGGTCAGCACCTGGTCCGAGCCGATCACCAGCACGCCCGGATGGCGCGCGGCAATGGCTTCGGCCTTGCGCTGCGACAGGCGCAGCGCGGTGGCTTCGGGCGCTTCGCCGGCAAGCGGGGTTTCGTCGATGTCGGGCACGGCCACCTCGAACGGGATGCGCAGGCGCTCCAGCAGTTCGCGGCGGTAGGACGAGCCGGAGCCAAGGATCAGGCTGGGGCGGGGGTCTGTGGACATAAGTAATGGAATCGGAACAGGAAGCGAAACAGTAAAAGGTGCGGCCCGCGTTGCAAGACCTTTGACCTCGACGCGGTTTACGTCGTACAATCGCGCGTTTAGCCGCATCCGCATCCGGGCGCAGTGCCGCCAATGTGCGCGGCCCGTAGTCCGGCAGGCGTGGAATGTGGCGAACCAGTCATTGTATAGCGACCGGAGCACGCACATGACCCAGCCGATTGACCTGCGCGCGCTTGATCTCTTCGCCTTGTGCCGGAAGGGTGAAAGCCTGGCCGGCGACGTGGCGGTGCGGGATTTGCCGCGCATCTTAGCCGAGACCGCCGCGCAAGCGCCAGCCTCGGCACCCGATGAGACGTTTGCCTATACGGTCACTGGCTTCATGCGTGAAGAGGCGGCCGAGCCGGGCGCCGCGGTGGCGCGGCGGCTGTTTCTCGACGTGACCGTGCAGGGCCGGATCTGGCTGGATTGCCAGCGCTGCCTGGCCCCCTATGCCGAGCCGATCGATACGGCAACGCGTTTCGAGGTGGTGGAAAGCGAGGAAGCGGCCGACGCCGCGCCGATGGACGACGACGAAGTCGACGTGATCGCCGGCTCGAAGCGTTTCTCGCTGCTGGACCTGATTGAAGATGAAGTGCTGCTGGCGTTGCCGGTGGCCCCCAAGCATGACGTCTGCCCGACGGTGCACGAAAGCCTCGTGACCGGTTCGGACGGCGAGGCGCAGCCAGAGGCTGAGCCTGAGGAAGAAAAGCGGCCTTCGCCCTTTGCGGCGCTGGCCGGCCTGAAGACCAAGCATTGATGCCGCCGGCAGGCGGTGCGCAAGGTCTTGCAGGTGAATCTGAAGCATCCGGCCGGGCCCCGGCTACGCCTTGGGCGGGATGCGTGTGTTAATATTGAAAAATTCTCGAAGGAGTCATCATGGCTGTTCAACAGAACAAGAAGTCGCCGTCCAAGCGCGGCATGCACCGTTCGCACGATCACCTGTCGGCAGCGCCGCTGGCAGTTGAGCCGACCACCGGCGAAACCCACCTGCGCCACCACGTCAGCCCGAACGGCTACTACCGTGGCCGCAAGGTCATCAAGACCAAGAACGACTGATAGCTTCGTTCGGCGTGACGTTGCGTCTCGCTCGCGCATGCCTGTAGGTCGGACACTAAAAGGTCAGAGACAAAAAAGCGGCAAGATCGTTGCCGCTTTTTTGTTGGGCGCTCGGATTTCCCGCCGGGCGTGGCGTGCGCCGCCGCGCTATCCGTACCAGGAACAATGACGATCAAAATCGCTATCGACTGCATGGGCGGCGATCACGGAGTCTCCGTGACGGTGCCTGCGGCGATCAGTTTTCTTTCCCGCCACGACGACGCCGAGATGGTGCTGGTCGGCTTGCCCGACGCCATCCGGACGCAGCTGAAGAAGCTGCACGCGCTGGACCATCCGCGCGTGACCATCGTCGAGGCCACCGAGGTCATCACCATGGATGACCCGGTCGAGGTGGCGCTGCGCAAGAAGAGGGATTCCTCGATGCGCGTCGCCGTCACGCAGGTCAAGGAAGGCCTGGCCGGTGCCTGCATCTCCGCCGGCAATACCGGCGCGCTGATGGCGGTGTCGCGCTATGTGCTCAAGACGCTCGAAGGCATCGAGCGGCCGGCCATCGCCACCACCATCCCGAACGAGCAAGGCTGGGGCACCACCGTGCTGGACCTGGGCGCCAATGCCGACTGCGAGCCCGAGCACCTGCTGCAGTTCGCGCGCATGGCCGAAGCCATGGTGGCCGTGGTCGACCACAAGGAACACCCCACGGTGGGCCTGCTGAACATCGGCGAGGAAGTCATCAAGGGCAATGAGGTGGTCAAGCGTGCGGGTGAACTGCTGCGCGCCTCGGAGCTGAACTTCTACGGCAACGTGGAAGGCAACGACATCTTCAAGGGCACTACCGACATCGTGGTCTGCGACGGCTTCGTCGGCAACGTGGCGCTCAAGAGCACCGAGGGCCTGGCCAAGATGATCGGCAGTATGATCAAGGAAGAATTCACCCGCTCGTGGTTCACCAAGCTGCTGGCCGCGGTCGCCATGCCGGTGCTGTCGCGCCTGGCCAGGCGGCTCGACCCGGCGCGCTACAACGGCGCCTCGCTGCTTGGGTTGCGCGGGCTGGTGATCAAGAGCCACGGCTCGGCCGATGCCCATTCTTTTGAGTGGGCCATCAAACGCGGGTATGATGCCGCCAAGAATGGCGTGATCGCCCGCATCACCCGGGCTTTTGCCGATAAATCCAGCGCCGCAGGCGCTGCACAGCCCGCCCCGGAGACAGAGGTGCCTGGCGCGCATCCCAGCCCCCACGTCGCCTGAGCGCCACGCGCGCCGGTCGAGGGTGCCTGCGGGCCATACGATCCGACAATACATGACCAAGTACGCAAAAATCATCGGTACCGGGAGCTACCTGCCTCCGCGGCGCGTGACCAACCATGACCTGGCCACGCAGCTTGCCGAAAAGGGCATCGAGACCAGCGACGACTGGATCGTCTCGCGCAGCGGCATTTCGGCACGCCACTGGGCCGAGCCGGATGTGACCAGCAGCGATCTTGCGGTCAAGGCTGCCGAGCAGGCCATCGAAGCCGCCGGCATCGACCGCCAGAGCATCGACCTGATCATCGTCGCCACCTCGACGCCGGACTTCGTGTTCCCCAGCACGGCCTGCATCGTGCAGGAAAAGCTGGGCATCACCAACCACTGCCCGGCGTTCGACCTGCAGGCGGTGTGCTCGGGCTTCGTGTACGCGCTGGCCACCGCCGACAAGTTCATCCGCAGCGGCTCGCACCGCAACGTGCTGGTGATCGGCACCGAGGTGTTCTCGCGCATCCTGGACTTCAACGACCGCACCACCTGCGTGCTGTTCGGCGACGGTGCCGGCGCCGTGCTGCTGTCGGCGTCCGAGGAGCCGGGGATCCTGTCCACCGCGATGCACTCGGACGGCAGGCATGTCGATATCCTGTGCGTGCCGGGCAACGTCGCCGGCGGCAACATCACCGGCAACCCGTTCCTGCACATGGACGGCCAGGCTGTGTTCAAGCTGGCCGTGAACGTGCTGGACAAGGTCGCGCGCGAAGCCATGGAGGCTGCCAGCGTGACGCCGGGCCAGATCGACTGGCTGATTCCGCACCAGGCCAATATCCGCATCATGCAGGGCACGGCAAAGAAGCTGGGCCTGCCGGCGGAGCGCATGGTCGCCACCGTGCATGAGCACGGCAACACCTCGGCCGCGTCGATCCCGCTGGCGCTGGACGTCGCGGTGCGCGACGGCCGCATCCGCGCGGGCCAGACCGTGCTGATGGAAGGCGTGGGTGGCGGCTTCACCTGGGGCGCGGTGCTGCTGCGCATGTGATTCGCGGCCGGCGCCATGGCATGCCGCGCATGCGGGGCATGCCGCGGCGCCGGCCACCCGTTTCTTGTTAGGGTTCCAATCCGATGAAATTCGCTTTCGTATTTCCCGGCCAGGGTTCGCAGTCGGTCGGCATGCTCAATGCCTTCGCCGATAACGCCGTGGTGCGCGCCACCGTGGAAGAGGCCTCGGCCGCGCTCGGCCAGGATCTCGGCCGCCTGATCGCCGAAGGCCCCGCCGAAGAGCTGAACCTGACCACCAACACGCAGCCGGTGATGCTGACCGCCGCAGTGGCGGTCTACCGTGCCTGGCTGGATGCCGGTGGTCCGGCACCGGCGCTGGTTGCCGGCCACAGCCTGGGCGAGTACTCGGCGCTGGTGGCCGCGGGCGTGATCCCGTTTGCCGACGCGGTACCGCTGGTGCGCTTCCGCGCGCAAGCCATGCAAGAAGCCGTGCCGGTGGGCGAGGGTGCCATGGCCGCGATCCTGGGCCTGTCCGATGACGACGTGCGCGCCGCTTGCGCCGAGGCATCGGCCGCCGGCGTGGTCGAGGCCGTGAACTTCAACGCGCCGTCGCAGGTGGTGATTGCCGGGCACAAGGCCGCGGTCGAGAAGGCCTGCGAAATCGCCAAGGGCAAGGGCGCCAAGCGCGCGCTGCCGCTGCCGGTGTCGGCGCCGTTCCACTCGTCGCTGCTCAAGCCCGCTTCGGACCGCCTGCGCGAGCGCATGGCCGGCCTGGCTTTCTCGGCGCCGTCGATCCCGCTGGTGAACAACGTCGACGTCGCCATCGTCAATGATCCGGATGCGATCAAGGACGCCCTGGTGCGCCAGGCCGCCGCGCCGGTGCGCTGGGTCGAGTGCGTGCAGAAGATGGCCGCCGAAGGCGTCACGCACGTGATCGAATGCGGCCCCGGCAAGGTGCTGGCCGGCATGACCAAGCGCATCGACGGCAACCTGACCGGCGGTGCGATCTTCGATCCGGCCTCGCTGCAAGACACGCTGGCACTGCTGAAGTAAGCAAGAGGACATCCGCATGACCAAACTTCTCGACAACCAGGTTGCGCTGGTCACCGGCGCCTCGCGCGGCATCGGCCGCGCCATCGCGCTGGAACTGGCCCGCCAGGGCGCCACCGTGATCGGCACCGCCACCAGCGAAGCCGGCGCGGCCGGCATCACCGATTACCTCGGCGCCGACGGCCTGAAGGGCAAGGGCGCCGTGCTCAACGTCAATGACGCGGCCGCTTGCGACGCGCTCATCGACGAGATCGTCAAGACCCACGGCGGCATCGGCGTGCTGGTCAACAATGCCGGCATCACGCAGGACCAGCTGGCGATGCGCATGAAGGACGAGGACTGGCTGGCTGTGATCCAGACCAACCTGACTTCGGTGTTCCGTCTGTCGCGCGCGGTGCTGCGCCCGATGATGAAGGCCCGCCAGGGCCGCATCATCAATATCACTTCGGTGGTAGGCTCGGTCGGCAACCCCGGCCAGATGAACTACTCTGCTGCCAAGGCGGGCGTGGCGGGCATGACCCGCTCGCTGGCCGCGGAAATCGGCAGCCGCAACGTGACCGTGAACTGTGTCGCGCCGGGCTTTATCGACACCGACATGACCAAGGCGCTGTCCGAAGAGCAGCATGCTTCGCTCAAGACGCAGATTCCGCTGGGTCGCCTTGGCCAGCCGGAGGATATCGCCAACGCGGTGGCCTTCCTGGCTGGCCCGCATGCCGCTTACATTACCGGCACTACGCTGCATGTGAACGGCGGGATGTACATGAATTAATGGGGTTTTGGCTGGCTGGTTTCGGGGGAGAAGCCCGAAGAAGCCGCCTGAAGTAGTAGTTTTCCGAACCAAACGGGCGCGATTCTTGCAAAGCTTGGCAGGCGGCATTTCTGTCGCCTCAAACCTGCTAAAATGCGCCCACTTTTTGTCGAACTTCCCTGGAGGGTTACATGGACAATATCGAACAACGCGTCAAGAAAATCGTGGCAGAACAGCTTGGCGTGGCCGAGGCAGATATCAAGAACGAATCGTCGTTCGTGAACGATCTCGGTGCGGACTCGCTGGACACGGTTGAACTCGTGATGGCGTTGGAAGATGAATTCGGCATGGAAATTCCTGATGAGGAAGCCGAAAAGATCACGACCGTGCAACAGGCTATCGACTACGCCACCGCGCACGTCAAGGCCTAAGCCCGTCGTCTCTGCATTCCGAGCCACAGAAGGCAGGTGGGCGGGCCGTTGCGGCCGCGCCTTGCTGTTTTCTGTGGCTTTCGTCTGTTTGAAGAAGCAGAATGGAATGTGCTTCGCCGCGCGGCCCGCAAGGCCGGCGGCGGGCTGATCTCCGTTCCGTTCCCGTTTCACGCACCCGTAGGAAAACATAGTGAGCCGTCGTCGCGTCGTCGTCACTGGGCTTGGCCTTGTGTCTCCGGTCGGAAACACGGTTGCCGAAGGCTGGGCCAACCTGGTTGCCGGCAAGTCCGGCATCGCCACCATCACCAAATTCGATCACTCCGCGCTTTCCGTGCACTTTGCCGGTGAAGTGAAGGGTTTCAATGCCGAGGACTACATCCCGGCCAAGGAAGCCCGCGCGATGGATACCTTCATCCATTTCGGCATTGCGGCCGGCACGCAGGCGCTGAAGGACAGCGGCCTGGAAGTGACCGAAGCCAATGCCGAGCGCATCGGCGTGCTGGTCGGCTCGGGCATCGGCGGCCTGCCGTTGATCGAAGAGACCCACGCCGTGCTGACCGAGCGCGGTCCGCGCCGGATTTCGCCGTTCTTCGTGCCTGGCTCGATCATCAACATGATCGCCGGCCACCTGTCGATCATCCACGGTATCAAGGGCCCGAACCTGGCTGCCGTGACGGCTTGCACGACCGGCCTGCACAGCATTGGCCTGGCCGCCCGCCTGATCCAGGCCGGCGATGCCGACGCCATGCTGGCGGGCGGTGCCGAGTCGACCGTGTCGCCGCTGGGCATCGGCGGTTTCGCCGCTGCGCGTGCGCTGTCGACGCGCAATGACGATCCGGCCGCCGCTTCGCGTCCGTGGGACAAGGACCGCGACGGCTTCGTGCTGGGCGAAGGCGCCGGGGTGATGATGCTGGAGGAGTACGAGTCGGCCAAGGCGCGCGGCGCGCGCATCTATGCCGAGCTGATCGGCTTTGGCATGAGCGGCGACGCCTACCACATGACCGCGCCGAACATGGACGGCCCGCGCCGTTGCATGGTCAATGCGCTCAAGGACGCCGGCATCAATACGGACCAGGTGCATTACCTGAACGCCCATGGCACGTCTACCCCGCTGGGCGACAAGAACGAATCCGATGCGATCAAGGCCGCATTCGGGGAGCAGGCCTACAAGATGGTGGTGAACTCGACCAAGTCGATGACCGGCCATCTGCTGGGCGGTGCCGGCGGCCTGGAATCGGTCTTCACCGTGCTGGCGCTGCACAACCAGGTGTCGCCGCCGACGATCAACCTCGACAACCAGGATCCCGAGTGCGACCTGGACTACGTGGCCAACACGGCGCGCGAGATGAAGATCGAGGTCGCGGTGAAGAACAACTTCGGTTTCGGCGGCACCAACGGCACGCTTGTTTTCCGCCGCGCCTGATCCGAGGTTGAGGCGGGCCCTTCGCGGGCTGCGCCAGGGCAGGGTCCACCCGTTGTGGTGGACCCTGTTCGTGTTTTGTGCCGGCGAAATGCTGGCGCTCGCGCTGCTGGCGCGGACGCTGGCCGCTGTAATAGCCGGCAGTCAGGCTGGTTTCCATTGGGGGCATGCCGCCATGGCGCTGGCACTCGTGCTTGCCGCAGCGGCAACGGTGCGTGCCTGGCCGGCGTGGTGGTGCAGCCTGCGCTGGCGCTGCACGGCAGTGCTGCATGCGCCCGACGGCAACGGCCCATTGCGGATCCGCCTGCAAGGGCCGGGTGATGCCCGGCACGAGGCTGTGGTCAGGCAATGCTGGCAGGCCGGCGGCGCCGCTGTCGTGCGCCTGGCGCCCGGAGCGCCCGGGATGCCCGGCGCCATCTTTCTTCCCTGGCAGGCAGGTTCGCCCGAGATGGCGCGGCGGTTGCAACGCGCCGCCAGAGTTGCACTGCGGGTGCAACCTGAGATGCCGGCAGGGGAACGATTTTGTTAGCTTGCGGTCACAGGATGCGCGTTGCTTCACCGGGCGGGCTTAGAATCGTAGGTAAAATACAACGTTTGTCGTGACGACCAAACCAAGAGATACACTGCAGGTGAGCCATACGTGAGCGAACGCGAAGCCGATCAGCTCCTAGTTGAACGCGTCCAGCAGGGCGACAAGCGGGCCTTTGAACTTCTGGTGACCAAATACCATCGGAAGATCATTCGCCTGATTTCGCGCCTGGTCAGGGACCCCGCTGAGGTGGAGGATGTGGCGCAGGATGCCTTTATCAAGGCATACCGCGCATTGCCCCAGTTCCGCGGGGAGTCGGCCTTTTATACGTGGCTGTACCGGATCGCCGTCAACACGGCCAAGAACTACCTTGCCACCCAGGGCCGCCGCCCGGAAGCGTCCAGCGATATCGATGCAGAGGAGGCTGAAACTTTTGCGGACGGTGAGCAACTAAGGGATATCAATACGCCGGAATCGATGCTCCACACACGCCAGGTCGCCGAGACGGTGAACCGCGCAATGGAGGCGCTTCCGGAAGAATTGCGGACCGCCATCACGCTGCGCGAGATCGAGGGCCTCAGCTATGAGGAGATCGCCGAAGCGATGGGATGTCCGATCGGCACGGTGCGTTCGCGGATCTTCCGGGCGCGCGAGGCGATTGCCGAGAAATTGCGTCCGCTGCTGGGAACGGCAGAGGGCAAACGGTGGTAGTAGTCGGGTAGTCAAGAAGAATGTCGTGCGGCCAGCGTTGCAGCGTATTCCTGCATCGATAAGCGACAGAAGTGACGGGATTATCGGTGTTCAATGGAATGTCTTGGGGTGGGAAATGGGTCAGGCTCATAAGCAGTCGGTTCATGTAGTGGAAGCAGCGGAGCAGATCTCCGTATTGATGGATGGCGAACTGGCGCCGCACGAAGTCGATGCCGTGCTGGGCCTCGCGAAAAGCGATGCCGGCATGTCCGACTGGGCCACTTACCAGTTGATCGGCGACACGCTGCGTTCGGAAGACCTGACGCACGCGGGTTCCACCTCTGCTTTCCTCTCTCGTTTCTCCGCGCGCCTGGAAGCCGAGCCGCATGTACTGGTGCCGGCAGTGGCGCAGGCCAGCGCCCGCCACCGCCTGCTGGTCAGGCCGTCGTGGGTGCGCCGCGTGATGCCGGGCACCGCGATCGCCGCCGCCGTGGCAGCGGTCAGCTGGGTGGTCGTGCCGCAGATGCGCGGCCCCGCCACGCTGGCCACGCCCGATGCCGTGGTGGCACGCGCCGACCAGCCGGCCAGCCCGGCCTCTGGCATCGTCACCGTGGCGGCGGAAACTCCCCAGATGATCCGCGACCCGCGCCTGGACGAATACCTGCGTGCCCATCGCACGTCGGTGGCAACGGATGCGTTCGTGCCCACCATGCGCACGGTTGCCAACGGTGCAAACTTCACTCAGGAAAATACGCAGGAATAATGCCGGACATGCATAAAGGAGGGTCGCCCGCCTATGTAGCGGGCGCGCAGAAAATCAGGGCCCTGCGTAGGTCCTTTTTTCTGGCCTTGTGTCTGAGCGCTGCCGCGGCCACCGCACAGCCTTCAGACAGTACGCTGAACCGACGCGACGCCACCGCCTGGCTCAACAAGATCCACAAAGCCGCACAGCGCGAGAACTATGTCGGCACGCTGATCTACCAGCGCGGCAGCGTCATGCACGCCTCGCGTATCCAGCATTACAGCGATCTCGTCCACAACGAGTACGAACGCCTGGAAACGCTCGACGGCAAGCCGCGCGAGGTGCTGCGTCAGAATGACGTGGTGCACAGCCTGATCCCCGAAGCCAAGCTGGTGGTGGTGGAGAAGCAGGAAGCCAAGGATCGCTTCCCGGCGCTGCTCGCCACCAACAAGAACGACGTGCTGGACCTGTACGACATGCGCAAGATGCCCGCCGAGCGGGTGGCAGGCATGGAGTGCGAGGTCTTCGCGCTGGAGCCGCACGATGCCGCGCGCTATGCGGTGCGCCTGTGGGCGGAGAAAAACTCCGGCCTGCTGATGCGCGCGCAGACCATCGGCGATGGTGGCAAGGTGCTGGAGCAGGTCGCGTTCTCGCAGGTGCAGATCGGGGTGCCGTCCGAAAAGCAGCATATCCTCGGTGCGATCAAGAATTCCAGCAGCTGGAATCGCTATGAGGTGACCTACCAGCCGACCAATATCGCCGACGAGGGCTGGTCGATTGCGGTGCCGCTCAAGGGCTTCCAGAAGATCCGCGAAGTGCGCCGTCCGCTCGGCGAGCTGCGCGCACCCGCGCCGGGCAACGCGCGCGGCCAGGTCTTCGAAGTGCTGCAGGTCGTTTACAGCGACGGGCTGACCGGCCTGTCGGTCTTCATTGAACCGGTTTCCGAGCAACGCGTGCGCCGCGAGGGCGTGGCAGCGCTCGGCGCGACCCAGGTCGTGGTGCGCCGGATTGCCGATTTCTGGATTACCGTGGTGGGCGAGGTGCCGGCGAGCACCGTGCGGCAGTTTGCGACGGCCGTGGAGTACCGCCCGCCCAAGGCGGTACACTGAGCTTGACGCAGGTGCAGCCGACGCCGCCGGACTCTGTCCCGGCGCCGGCTTCATGAAACCTGCGCAGGGGTCCCCGCCACGGGATCACATCCAGACGGTTTTTCTTCTATTCGCTGAATCCCGGGAGTTGTCGATGATGTTCAGATCTCCAGCCCTGGCGCGGGCCGTGGTCATGGCTGCCATGATGCTGCTCGGCCCGACTGTTGCCGAAGTCAGCCATGCCCAGGCTGCCGCCTCCAACTACAACCTGCCCGATTTCACCGACCTGGTGGAAAAGGCCAGCCCGGCCGTGGTCAATATCCGCACCACGGAACTCGTGCGCCAGCGCGGTGCACCCGGCGGCGATGACGAGATGGCGGAATTCTTCCGGCGCTTCTTCGGCGTGCCGATGCCCGGTGCCCCGGCGCCCGGCGCCCCCCGCCGCGGCCAGCCGCCGCAGCAGGAAGAGCAGAGCCGCGGCGTGGGTTCGGGCTTCATCATCAGCCAGGACGGCTACGTGATGACCAACGCGCACGTGGTGGCCGACGCCGAAACCATTTATGTGACGCTGCCCGACAAGCGCGAATTCAAGGCCAAGCTGATCGGCTCGGACAAGCGCACCGACGTGGCGCTGCTCAAGGTCGAGGCCAGCGGCCTGCCGCGCCTGCCGCTGGGCGATTCCAACAAGGTCCGCGCCGGCGAATGGGTGCTGGCGATCGGCTCGCCGTTCGGGCTGGACAACAGCGTGACCGCCGGCATTGTCTCGGCCAAGGGCCGCGACACGGGCGACTACCTGCCGTTCATCCAGACCGACGTGGCGGTCAACCCCGGCAATTCCGGCGGCCCGCTGATCAACCTGCGCGGCGAGGTGATCGGCATCAACTCGCAGATCTACAGCCGCAGCGGCGGCTACATGGGTATCTCGTTCGCAATCCCGATCGACGAGGCGATGCGCGTGTCCGAGCAGCTCAAGAGCTCCGGGCGCGTGACGCGCGGGCGCATCGCCGTGGCGATCGGTGACGTCACCAAGGAGGTGGCCGATTCGCTGGGCCTGGGCCGTGCGCGCGGCGCGCTGGTCGGCAGCGTCGAGCCGGGCGGTCCTGCCGAGAAGGCGGGCATCGAAGCCGGCGACATCATCCTCAAGTTCAACGGCCGCGATATCGAGCGGGCCTCGGACCTGCCGCGCATGGTGGGCGAGACCAAGCCGGGCACGCGCGTGCCGCTGCAGCTGTGGCGCAAGGGCGCGGTCCGCGAGGTCACCATCACCGTCACCGAGCTGGAGCCGGACGGCAAGGCCAAGGCTCGCAGCGGCGCAACGCCCAAGGACGACAGCGCGGCACAGGCCGGCAAGCCCAATGCGCTTGGCCTGGTGGTCAACGACCTGCCCGAGGCACGCCTGAAGGAGCTCAAGCTCAAGTCGGGCGTCGAGGTGGAAGTGGCCGACGGCCCGGCGCTGCGTGCCGGCATCCGTCCGGGCGACATCATCCTGCGCCTGGGCGATACGGATGTGACCAACGCCCGCCAGTTCAACGAGCTGGTGCGCAGCCTGGACAAGAACCGGATTGCCGCGGTGTTCGTGCGGCGCGGCGATGCCACCCAGGTGCTGACGCTGCGTCCGGGCGCCACGTCCAGCCGCTGATCCGCAATGGCCGGTATGCCTGCGCTGACACTGTACGGCCGGGCATACTGCCACCTTTGCGAAGACATGAAGGTCGCGCTGGAGCCGCTCCGGCGCGATTTTTCTTTCGCCCTGCACGAGGTGGATGTCGATGCCGATGCGGGGCTGGAAGACCGCTTTGGCGAACTGGTGCCGGTGCTGATGCCGGGCACCCCAGCAGACTTGCAGGGCGGCGCCGTGGAGCTTTGCCACTATTTCCTCGACGAAGCTGCCGTAAGGGTGTGGCTTGCCGCACATGGCAGCGCGCGCACAACCCGCTGATCCCCGTCGGTAACCGCCGCCAACCGCGCCACGCCGCCATTTGACGACCCGGAAGTCATTGAAAATCCGGTAAAATTGCGGATTGGCGCAAAAATTGCACCCCCCGAACCTGCGGTACGCCCGCGCCCGCCTTGCGGTGCGCGGCGCCGGGCCGCTCAACCGCTTGTTGCCGCGCGGGCTCTCACGCCGGCGCCCCCCTGAACACTAGATGGACCATATCCGTAATTTCTCGATCATTGCCCATATCGACCATGGGAAGTCCACCCTGGCCGACCGGATCATTCAGCTTTGTGGAGGGCTGTCGGATCGGGAGATGGAAGCGCAGGTCCTCGATTCGATGGATATCGAAAAGGAGCGCGGCATCACCATCAAGGCGCAGACCGCTGCGCTCAGCTACAAGGCGCGCGACGGCAAGGTCTACAACCTGAACCTGATCGACACCCCGGGACACGTCGACTTCAGCTATGAAGTGAGCCGCTCGCTGTCCGCCTGCGAAGGCGCGCTGCTGGTGGTCGACGCCTCACAGGGCGTTGAGGCGCAGACCGTGGCCAACTGCTACACCGCGATCGAGCTGGGCGTGGAAGTGGTGCCGGTGCTGAACAAGATCGACCTGCCGCAGGCCGACCCCGATAACGCGATCCAGGAGATCGAGGACGTGATCGGCATCGACGCGCAGGACGCCACGCCGTGCTCGGCCAAGACCGGGCAGGGCGTGCAGGACGTGATCGAGGCGCTGATCGCCAAGGTGCCGCCGCCCGAGGGCGACGCCGACGCGCCGCTGCAGGCGCTGATCATCGACTCGTGGTTCGACAACTACGTCGGCGTGGTGATGCTGGTGCGCGTGGTCAACGGCACCCTGCGTCCCAAGGACAAGGTACTGCTGATGGCCAACGGCTCACAGCACCTGGTCGAGCAGGTGGGCGTGTTTACGCCGAAGTCGATCCCCCGCGATGCGCTGACGGCGGGCCAGGTGGGCTTTGTCATCGCCGGCATCAAGGAACTGAAGGCGGCCAAGGTGGGCGATACCATCACCACCATGCAGCGCAAGGCCGAAGCGCCGCTGCCGGGCTTCAAGGAAGTCAAGCCGCAGGTGTTCGCCGGCCTGTACCCGGTTGAGGCCAACCAGTACGAGGCGCTGCGCGAGTCATTGGAAAAGCTGCGGCTCAACGATGCCTCGCTGATGTTCGAGCCGGAAGTGTCGCAGGCGCTGGGCTTCGGCTTCCGCTGCGGCTTCCTCGGCCTGCTGCACATGGAGATCGTGCAGGAGCGCCTGGAGCGCGAGTTCGACATGGACCTGATCACCACCGCGCCGACGGTGGTGTACCAGGTCGAGATGCGCGACGGCACCGTGATCACCGTGGAAAATCCGGCGAAGATGCCGGACCCGAGCAAGATCGAGGCGATCCTGGAACCGATCGTCACCGTCAACCTGTATATGCCGCAGGAATATGTCGGCTCGGTGATTACGCTGTGCACGCAGAAGCGTGGCTCGCAAATCAACATGAGCTACCACGGCAAGCAGGTGCAGCTGACCTACGAGATCCCGATGGCGGAAATCGTGATGGACTTCTTCGACCGCCTGAAGTCGGTGTCGCGCGGCTATGCGTCGATGGACTACGAGTTCAAGGAATATCGCCCGTCGGACGTGGTCAAGGTCGACATCCTGATCAACAGCGACAAGGTCGATGCGCTGTCGGTGATCGTGCACCGTTCGAACTCGCAATACCGCGGCCGCGAGGTCGCAGCCAAGATGCGCGAGATCATTCCGCGCCAGATGTACGACGTGGCGATCCAGGCCGCCATCGGCGCGAATATCATTGCGCGCGAAAACGTCAAGGCGCTGCGCAAGAACGTGCTGGCCAAGTGCTACGGCGGCGACATCACGCGCAAGAAGAAGCTGCTGGAGAAGCAGAAGGCGGGCAAGAAGCGGATGAAGCAGGTCGGTACGGTCGAGATCCCGCAGGAGGCTTTCCTGGCCATCCTGCAGGTGGATGACAAGTAAGAAGGCGCCGCGAGCAGGGCAGTGCCACGCGCGGCGGCTTGCCGCCGTGGTGAAAGAACAGGCTGTACCAGGATTTCAAAAAACCAGAAGCCGTCATGAATTTTGCACTGATCCTTTTTGTGCTGGTGGTGATTACGGGCGTCGCGTGGGTTGCGGACAAGCTCGTGTTCGAGCGACAGCGCCGCTCTTCGGCGCGGCTGGCGCTGGCCGAATTCGATTCGCGCCAGGCCGACCTGCAGGGCCGCTTCGGCGCGGCGGAAGCTGACGCCACGCGCAAGCGCCTGGCCGAGGAAAAGCTGCGCCAGCCGTGGTGGCTGGAATATTCGGCCAGTTTCTTTCCGGTGATCCTGGCGGTGTTCGTGCTGCGCTCGTTCGTGGTCGAGCCGTTCAAGATCCCGTCCGGCTCGATGATCCCGACGCTGCTGATCGGCGACTTCATCCTGGTCAACAAGTACGAGTACGGCATCCGCCTGCCGGTGGTGAACAAGAAGGTCATGGACATGGGCGAGCCGCAGCGCGGCGACGTCATGGTGTTCCGCTACCCGAAAGACCCGTCGCTCGACTACATCAAGCGCGTGATCGGCGTGCCAGGCGACGTGGTGCAGTATGCCAACAAGCGCCTGACCATCAACGGCAAGCCGGCCGAGTACGCCGCGCTGCCGGATTTCCTGGACGAGGAGCGCCTGGCATATTCCAGGCATTTCCGCGAAAAGCTGCCAGGCAGCGTCGATCATGGCATCCTGAACGACGCCGACCGCCCGGCGTTTATCGCGGGGGCGGACCCGGATTTCCCGTACCGGGAAAACTGCACTTACAATCAGCAGGGCGTGACCTGCAAGGTACCTGCAGGTCACTATTTCGTCATGGGTGACAACCGGGACAACAGCCTGGATTCCCGTTTCTGGGGGTTCGTGCCGGATGAGAATATCGTCGGCAAGGCCTTTGTGATCTGGATGAACCTGGGCAATTTCGGACGCGTGGGAACGTTCAAATAAGAATCCCCGCGGCGCAAGAACACTCAACGCAAAACGAGGACGAGCGCATCATGGGTCAACTTGGGAAGGTGGTGGGCAGGAATCCGGTACGACGCCGGGCAGGCATGGGCGGGTTTTCCGTCTGGACGCTGCTGGTGATCGTGGTGTTCGTGATCGGGGTGGCCTTGCCGGCCCTGCGCGCGATCCCGAGCCTGGTGGAGTATTTTTCGGTCAAGCGCGCCGCCAGCTATGCCAAGCAGCGCGCCGCCAACAAGCGCGAAGTGGCCGATTTTTTTGAAAAGCAGGCAGCCATCGACCGGATTACCGCAGTCAAGGCCGAGGACCTCCTGATCCGGGAAGACGAGAACGGCACCATCCAGTCGGTCGATTTCTCGTACCGGACCGAGGTGCCCGTCTACGGACCCCTGAGCCTACTGATTACCTATTCAGGAACGCAGCACTGATATGAACCTTGACGCCTTGCAGCAACGACTCGGCTACCGATTCAGCAAGCCCGAATTGCTGCAACAGGCGCTGACGCACCGCAGCCACAGCGCCCAGCACAACGAACGCCTTGAATTCCTGGGCGATTCGGTGCTCAACTGCGCCGTGGCCGACATGCTCTATGGCATGTTCGGCAAGCTCGACGAGGGCGACCTGTCGCGCGTGCGGGCCAACCTGGTCAAGCAGCAGGCCCTGTACGAGATCGCCCAGATGTTGCAGCTGTCCGACACGCTGCGCCTGGGCGAGGGCGAACTCAAGAGCGGAGGCTTCCGCCGTCCGTCCATCCTCGCCGATGCGCTCGAAGCGATCGTCGGCGCGGTCTTCCTCGACGCCGGCTTCGACGCCGCGCGCGCGCTGATCCGCAAGCTCTATATCCCGATCCTGGAGCAGGTCGACCCGCGCACGCTGGGCAAGGACGCCAAGACCCTGCTGCAGGAATACCTGCAGGGCCACAAGATCGCCCTGCCGCAATATAACGTAATCGCCACACACGGGGCCGCGCACAGCCAGCAGTTTGAAGTCGAGTGCACGGTGCCTAAACTGGAAGTCCGGGTGTTTGGCACCGGCGCCTCGCGGCGCGCTGCCGAGCAGGCCGCCGCCAAGCTGGCGCTGGACGAAGTCCAGAAGCTGGTGCCGCAGCTGCTCAAGCGCAGCCGCGCCGAGCGCACCGGCAAGACCCGCAAGCAACCCGTGCCGCAGGACCCACAGCTGTCTCTCAGGTTGAAGGAATGACCGAATCTACCCATCCGCAGCAAGACGCGGCGGATACCCCGGCCGCGGCGTTCCGCTGCGGCACCGTGGCCATCGTCGGCCGCCCCAACGTGGGCAAGTCCACGCTGATGAACGCGCTGGTCGGCCAGAAGATCAGCATCACCTCGCGCAAGGCGCAGACCACGCGTCACCGCATCGTCGGCATCCAGACCACGGATGACGCGCAGTATGTGTTCGTCGACACGCCGGGCTTCCAGACCCGCCACGCCAGCGCGCTGAACCGTTCGCTGAACCGCGCGGTCACGTCCACGCTGTCGTCGGTGGACCTGGTCCTGTTCGTGGTCGAGGCCGGCTACTACGGCGCCGACGACGAGAAGGTGCTGTCGCTGCTGCCGAAGAACACGCCGGTGCTGCTGGTCGCCAACAAGCTGGACCGCGTCAACGGCGAGAACCGCCTGGAAGTGATGATGCCCTTCCTGGAAAAGATGGGGCAGCAGTTCCCGTTCCGCGAAGTGGTGCCGATGACGGCCAAGACCCACGACCATATCGCGCGCCTGTTCGAGATCATCCGGCCCTACCTGCCGGAAGGCGAGCCGATGTACGACGCCGACGCCATGACCGACCGCAGCGAGCGCTTCCTGGCCTCGGAGATCATCCGCGAGAAGGTGTTCCGCTGGACCGGCGACGAGCTCCCGTACACCAGCACCGTGATCATCGACAAGTTCGAGACCGAAGGCCGCCTGCGCCGCGTCTTTGCCACCATCCTGGTCGAGCGAGACGCGCACAAGGCCATGATCATCGGCAACAAGGGCGCCAAGCTCAAGCAGATCTCCACCGAGGCGCGCCTGGACATGGAAAAGCTGTTCGACGGCAAGGTCTACCTGGAAATGTGGATCAAGGTGAAGAGCGGTTGGGCCGACAACGAAGCAGGGCTGCGCGCGTACGGCTACGAGTGAGCACAACAGCGAGCGACCAGTGAGCAAGACGGCTGACATCGCGCGCGCGCCGGCGCCGGCGCCACGGTCCCGCCGCGCCGACCCCGTGGTCGACGAGGCCGCCGAACTGCTCGACAGCAGGGCGCTGCCCGGCATGGCCGACGCTGCCGCGCGCGCGATGATGGATCGTGCCATGCGCATCGTGCCGGCCCGGCCCGAGTCGCGCGTGGCCGAGCAGCCCGGCTTTGTGCTGCACGCCTGGCCGTATCGCGAGACCAGCCTGATCCTGGACCTGTTCACGCGCGACTACGGCCGCATCTCGATGGTGGCCAAGGGCGCCAAGCGCCCGCACTCCGCGCTGCGTGCGGTGTTGCAGCATTTCCACCCGGTCTCGGTGTCATGGAGCGGCCGCGGCGAGGTCAAGACACTGACCAAGGCCGAGTGGGTCGGCGGCATGCCGCCGCTGGCCGGCGATGCGTTGCTGTCGGCGTTCTACCTGAACGAGCTGCTGATGCGCTTCTGCCCGCGCGAGGATGCGCATCCGGCCTTGTTCCGCCATTACCTGACGACGCTGACGCGGCTGGCGCACGGCGAGCAAGCCGGGCTGGTGCTGCGCAGCTTTGAACGCGTGCTGCTGCAGGAAACTGGCTTCGCGGTTGCCTTTGACCAGTGCCTGAGCACCGGCGAGCGGGTCCAGCCGGGCCTGGACTATGTCTACCAGCCAGAGCGCGGCGTGCGCCGCGCGCAGCCGAGCGACCCGTCGTCGTGGCCGGTGGTGACCGGCCAGACCCTGCTGGACATGGCGCAGGACGATTACAGCCGCGCGCAGACCGCCGCGCAAAGCCGCGCGCTGATGCGGTTCCTGCTGCATTATTATCTGCAAGGCGCGCCGCTGAAGACGCGCCAGATTCTGATCGACCTGCAGTATCTCTGACCGACTCAAGAACCATCCGACTTACTCCTGCACCTGCTCGCATGATCTTCCACGCAAATCCGGGCGTCATCGACCTTGGCGTCAATATCGACCACGTCGCCACGCTGCGCAACGCGCGCGGCACCGTGTACCCCGATCCCATCCGTGCCGCGCTGCTGGCGGAACAGGCCGGCGCCGACCTGATCACGCTGCACCTGCGCGAAGACCGCCGCCATATCCGCGATGCCGACGTGCGCGCGCTGCGCCCGCAACTGGCCACGCGCATGAACCTGGAATGCGCGCTCACGCAGGAGATGCTCGACATCGCCTGCGAGATCCGTCCGCAGGACGTATGCCTGGTGCCGGAGCGCCGCGAGGAAGTGACCACCGAGGGCGGGCTCGATGTGGCCGGGCGTTTCGAGCAGGTCAAGGCGGCGTGCGCGCAGCTGGCCGGTGCCGGCATCCGCGTGTCGCTGTTCATTGATGCCGATGCCGACCAGATCGCCGCGGCGGCCGCGTGCGGCGCGCCGGTGATCGAGCTGCATACCGGCCGCTATGCCGATGCGCATACGCCCGATGAGCAGGCGCTCGAGTTCCGCCGCATCGCCGATGGCGTCGATGCGGGCCAGAAGCACGGCCTGGTGGTCAACGCCGGCCATGGCCTGCACTACACCAATGTGCAGCCGATCGCCGCGCTGCCCGGCATCAAGGAGCTGAACATCGGCCACGCGATCGTGGCGCATGCGGTGTTCGCGGGCTGGGAGAACGCGGTGCGCGAGATGAAGGCCATCATGGTCGCCGCGCGCCTGGGCACGCGCTGTCCTGCCGCGGGCGCGCCGGCGTGATCTACGGCGTCGGCACCGACATCATCCAGATCGCCCGCGTGCAGGGCGTGATGGAACGCACCAACGGCCGTTTCGCCGAGAAGGTGCTGGGCCCCGATGAGCTGGCCAAGTACCACGCGCGCAAGGCGCGCTCCGAGAAGCGCGGGCTGGCCTTCTTGTCCACGCGCTTCGCTGCCAAGGAGGCGTTCTCCAAGGCCATTGGCCTGGGCATGCGCTGGCCGATGACGTGGCGCGCCATGGAGCTGATGAACCTGCCGTCCGGCGAGCCCACGCCGATATGCCATGGCGAGCTGGCCGCATGGCTGGCGGAACGCGGGCTATCCGTGCGGGTCAGTGTCAGTGACGAGCACGACTTTGCCGTCGCCTTCGCCATTGCCGAGCGTGCGGGCGGGGCGGCTTCCCAACCTACAGCCTTGTGAATCCAACAACTTCCATGTCCAAGAAGAACTCTGGCAAGCGGCCGGGCCCGGTGGTCCTCGACGTCGTCGGCAAGCAGCTCGACGCGGAGGACTTGCGCCGCATCGCGCATCCGCTGACCGGCGGCGTGATCCTGTTCGCGCGCAATTTCGAGTCGCGCGCGCAACTGCAGGCGCTGACGCGCGCCATCCGCGCGGTGCGAGACGACGTGCTGATCTGCATCGACCATGAGGGCGGGCGCGTGCAGCGCTGCAAGACCGACGGCTTCACCCACCTGCCGGCGATGCACTGCCTGGGCGAGCTGTGGGAGCGCGACGTGCTGGCCGCGACCAAGGCCGCCGTGGCCTGCGGCTATGTGTTGGCCGCCGAACTGCGCGCCTGCGACATCGACCTGAGCTTCACCCCGGTGCTGGACCTGGACTACGGCCGCAGCGCCGTGATCGGCGACCGCGCTTTCCACGCCGATCCGCGCGTGGTGTCGATGCTGGCCGGCCACCTGAACCATGGCCTGCTGCTGGCCGGCATGAGCAACTGCGGCAAGCACTTCCCTGGCCACGGCTATGTCGAGGCCGATTCGCACGTGGCGATCCCGGTCGACGAGCGCTCGCTGGACGAGATCCTGGAGCAGGATGCGCGCCCGTACGAGTGGCTGGGCCTGTCGCTGTCGTCGGTGATGCCGGCGCACGTGATCTACCCCAAGGTCGACCCGAACCCGGCCGGCTTCTCGCGCTACTGGCTGCAGGACGTGCTGCGCGCCCAGTTGGGCTTCGAGGGCGTGATCTTCAGCGACGACCTCAGCATGGAAGGCGCCAGCGTCGTCGGCAATGTCACCGAGGCCGCGCGCGCCGCGCTGACCGCGGGCTGTGACATGGTGCTGATCTGCAACCACCCGGAGCGCGCCGACCAGTTGCTGACCGAGCTGGACGTGGGCATCGACAAGACCTCGCAGCGCCGCATCCGCAAGCTGTTCGCGCGCAGGAAGCCGCTGGACTGGAACAAGCTGCACCAGGAGGGCGAGTACCGCGCCGCGCTGCGCACGCTGAAAGAGCACGACCTGATCGCCTGAACGGGGCCGCGTGCACAAACAAAAATGGCAGCCGAGGCTGCCATTTTTGTTGACCGGCCCCGCGCTGAGGCGGGGTGAGGCAAGCGCCTTAGTTGGCGCGGCTGCGGTATTCGCCGGTGCGGGTGTCGATTTCGATCTTGTCGCCGATGTTGCAGAACAGCGGCACTTGCAACTCGAAGCCGGTGTTGATCTTGGCGCCCTTGAGCACCTTGCCCGACGAGGTGTCGCCCTTGACTGCCGGCTCGGTGTAGACGATCTCACGGACCAGCGTGGTCGGCATTTCAACCGAGATGGCCTTGTCGTTGTAGAACACCACTTCAACGTTCATGCCGTCTTCGAGGTAGTTCAGCGAGTCGCCCATGCTGTCCTTCTCGACTTCATACTGGTTGTAGTCGGCGTCCATGAACACGTACATCGGGTCAGCGAAGTACGAGTAGGTGCATTCGCGGCGCTCCAGCACCACGACTTCGAACTTGTCGTCGGCCTTGAACACCGACTCGCCCGGTGCGTCCGTCAGCAGGTTCTTGTACTTCATCTTGACCACAGCGGCGTTGCGGCCCGACTTGTTGTATTCGGCCTTCTGCACGACCATCGGATCGCCGCCGATCATGAACACGTTACCGACGCGGAGTTCCTGTGCGATTTTCATCTGAACTGTTTTCCTGAAATAGAAAGTAGGAATTTGGAATGGCGAAGGCGCGCTGCCGGCATCACCTGCGGTGAGCCTGTGAGCCCCAACGAGAGGCGTTCACGCGCTCGCGACCCCGTGCTCAGCTTGCATTCAGGTCTTCGCCCAGTGTCGGTCTGACGCCTGGGAAAGGCCCTGGTTCTCCGGCCCAGGTCGCCATTTGAATCAACCGATCATTTTACCCGATTTTCGCAAAACGCCACCAGGTTGGCGGCAAGATCGCCAGGATGCTGCAAACGCCGCTCCCAGCGCGCTGCGATCGCGGCAAGTGCCGGCAGGTGCGCACGCAGACGCGGCCAGTCCACGGCATTGCCGTAGCCGTTCCAGGCGTGCCAGAAGTCCGTCAGCGCGGCCGCTGCTTCCGGCGCCACGCCGCCCTGGCCGAACAGGTCGAGCCAGGCGTCCAGCTTGACCCGGTGCGCGGCATCGTCCTGCGGGTAGATATGCCACACCAGCGGCCGCGCCGCCCATTGCGCGCGCACGAAGGAATCCTCGCCGCGCACGAAGTTCAGGTCGCAGGCCCACAGCAGTTCGTCAAAGTGCTCCTGGCGTACGAAAGGGATCAGCTGCAGGCACAGGCTGCCGCGTTCCACCGGGTCGCCAATCCGCAGCGGGGCAGCCAGCCATTCGGCGACCTGGTCCGCGGCCAGGCCTGCGGGCACCAGGCAATGGACCGCCTCGGCGGCATCGCGCCACTGCTCCAGCAGCGCGGGCAGGGCCGGGTTGCGGTAGGCAAACAGGCTCACGCGCAGCGCATCGGGCCGGGGCGTCACGCTCAGCCGGTGCCACAAGGCCGCCTGGGCAGCCGTGCCGCCGAGGAAGGCGGCGCGCTGCGCGCCCAGCATCGATTCCCGCAGCAGGCCGCCGGTGCCGGGCTCGAAGCCGGGGAAGAAGAAATGCTTCACCAGCGGCAGCCGGGGATGGGGCGAGGGCATCGCATGGTGCTCCCGTACCCAGGGCTCGGCGCTCAGGTATTCCAGGTTGATCCAGGCGGGTTTGGGGTCACGCGCGGCCATGCGGGCCAGGAAGGCTTGCGGCACATCACAGGCGAAGGCTTCGATGACGGCATCGTGTGGCTCGACCCCGGCGGTGTCATCCACGCTGTCGCCACCCGGCCGCCACGGACGGATCTCCACGCCCGCCAGGCGCTGCACCGTGGCGCCGGTATCGAGTTCCGGCGCCAGCCGCGCGAAGCTGGCCAGGTCATCGACCCACAGCCGCACCGCGTGCCCGTGTTCCTGTGCGAGCTGGCGTGCCAGCCGCCAGCAGACGCCGATGTCGCCGAAATTGTCGATCACGGTGCAGAAGATGTCCCAGGAGCGGATAGGCATGGCGGGTGAGGGGCGGGCGGGGCGCGCGCTGAATTGCTCTAAACTTGCGATTTTAGAGGCCATGCCGTTTTGATGCGCGCAGGCCGTGTAGCGGTCACCGTCCCCAATGTCCGACCAGCAACCCGATTCCCCAAATCCCGCCGACGAAGTTCCGGCCGAAGCGGCGGCCGCCCGGCCAGCCGAGGTGACTGCCGAGGCGGCTGCTGAAGCGCCGCCGGAGCCGTTCGACCCGCGCCCGGTCATTTCCCGCCTGCCCGGCCTGCCGGGCGTGTACCGCTATTTCGACGCGGCAGGCAATGTGCTGTACGTGGGCAAGGCGCGCGACCTGAAGAAGCGGGTGTCGAGCTACTTCAACAAGACCCAGTTGTCGCCGCGTATTGCGATGATGGTGGCGCGCATTGCCCGCATCGATACCACGGTGGTGCGCACCGAGGCCGAGGCGCTGCTGCTCGAGAACAACCTGATCAAGGCGCTGGCGCCGCGCTATAACATCCTGTTCCGCGACGACAAATCGTACCCGTTCCTGAAGCTGACCGGGCACCGCTTCCCGCGCATGGCGTACTACCGCGGCGCCACCGACCGCAAGCATCAGTACTTCGGGCCGTTCCCGAGCGCCTATGCGGTGCGCGAGAGCATGCAGATCCTGCAGAAGGTGTTCCAGCTGCGCACCTGCGAGGACACCGTCTTCAACAACCGCACGCGGCCGTGCTTACTGCACCAGATCCATCGCTGCACCGGTCCGTGCGTCAACGCCATCAGCGAAGAGGACTACGCGCGCGACGTCGCCAATGCGGCGCGCTTCCTGCAAGGCCGCCAGACCGAGGTGCTGGAAGGCCTGCAGGGCAAGATGGAACAGCACGCCGAGCGGCTGGAGTTCGAGCAGGCCGCGGCCGTGCGCGACCAGATCGCGGCGCTGTCGACCGTGCTCAAGCGCCAGGCGGTGGAAGAGGTAGGCGGGCAGGCGCGCGACATCGACGTGCTGGCCGTCGCCGTGGAGGGCGGGCGTGCCTGCGTCAACCTGGCCATGGTGCGCGGCAGCCGCCATCTGGGCGACAAGGCCTACTTCCCGGCCCATGCCGACGAAGCGGCGATGATCGTCGAGGATGCCGATGAGCGCGAGGATGACAGCGCCGCCGCCGCGCCGCCGCTGACCGTCGACCGCATCGCCACCCGGGTGCTGTCGGCCTTCATGGTGCAGCACTACCTGGAGCAGCCGGCGCCGCCCATCATCGTCGTCAGCCATGCGCCGGACGATGCCACGGTGCTCGAGGCGCTGACGCTGCACGCCGGGCGCAAGGTCACGCTGGTGCGCCAGCCGCAGGGCCAGCGCAAGGTCTGGCTGGAGATGGCGCAGCAGGGCGCCGCGCTGGCGCTGTCGCGCCGGCTGGCCGAGCAGGGCAGCCAGGAGGCGCGTACGCGCGCGCTGGCCGAAACCATCGGGCTGGACCTGGAAGACCTGGCGCTGCTGCGCGTGGAATGCTTTGACATCAGCCATACCGCCGGCGAGGCCACCCAGGCATCGTGCGTGGTGTACCACCACCACGACATGCAGAACAGCGAATACCGCCGCTACAACATCCAGGACATCATTCCCGGCGATGACTACGCGGCCATGCGCCAGGTGCTGACGCGGCGCTACCAGAAGCTGGTCGAGCAGATCCAGGAAGACGGCGGCATGGAGGCCGGCAGCGAAGCCGCGGCGCAGGTGCCGCAGATCGTGCTGATCGACGGCGGCAAGGGACAGGTCGAGGTGGCACGGCAGGTGTTCGAAGAACTCGGGCTGGATATCGGCCTGCTGGTCGGCGTGGCCAAGGGCGAGGGCCGCAAGGTCGGCCTGGAGACGCTGGTGTTCGCCGATGGCCGTCCGTCGCTGGAACTGGGGCAGGGCAGCGCCGCGCTGATGCTGGTGGCGCAGATCCGCGACGAGGCGCACCGCTTTGCCATCACCGGCATGCGCGCGCGCCGCGCCAAGACGCGCACCACCTCGAGGCTGGAAGAGATCGAGGGCATCGGCGCGCGCCGGCGCCAGAAGCTGCTGACCCGCTTCGGTGGGCTGCGCGGCGTGATGGCCGCCAGCATCGACGAACTGGCCAGCGTCGAGGGCATTTCACGCGGCCTGGCCGAAGAGATCTACCGGCAGTTGCACTGAGCGCGCGGGGCCGCGCGGTGGGAAATTGACCAGTGATGGTCGATTGGTCCGGAAATCGGCGACAATCGCAAGATTGGTTACCGTCCCCCGCCGCCCGAGTTCCATGCCCTTCAATTTCCCGATCCTGCTGACTTGGCTTCGCGTCGCCATGATTCCCCTGGTGGTTGGCGTGTTCTACCTGCCCGACGCGTGGCTGCCGATGCACGCCAAGAACCTGACGGCGGCGTCGTTCTTCATCATTGCCGCGGTCACGGACTGGCTGGACGGGTTCCTTGCGCGGCGCTGGAACCAGACCTCGTCGTTCGGGGCCTTCCTGGATCCGGTCGCCGACAAGCTGATGGTGACCGCGGCGCTGCTTTCGCTGCTGGCACTGGGCCGGGTCACGGACCTGATCGCGCTGGTGATCATCGGGCGCGAGATCACCATTTCGGCTCTGCGTGAATGGATGGCGCAGATCGGCGCCTCCAAGAGCGTCGCGGTGAACTTCCTCGGCAAGCTCAAGACCACGGTGCAGATGGTGGCGATCCCGCTGCTGCTGTACAGCGACCGCCTGCTCGGCTTCGATGCCCACCTGCTCGGCACGTGGATGATCTACGTGGCGGCGGTGCTGACGCTGTGGTCGATGTTCTATTACATGAAGCTGGCCTGGCCGCAAATCCGCGAGCGCAGCGGGATGGTGGCGCGCGCCGGCGCGCAGAAATGAAAAGAATATTTGAAAAGGTGTTGACGGCGAGAGCAGTTCTTTGCATAATCTCATTCTCGTTGCTGACGACACAAACGAAAGCAGCGAGATAAGGTGGGTTTAGCGCAAGATGTTGTGAGATAGCAGCGTGTTGCGGCATAAAACACCTTATTGGAATTCGGTAGTGCCCCTGCGGGAGTAGCTCAGTTGGTAGAGCGCAACCTTGCCAAGGTTGAGGTCGCGAGTTCGAGACTCGTCTCCCGCTCCAAG
>NZ_JBXAGS010000023.1:0-16089 GCF_058794355.1 Cupriavidus sp. GW823-FHT07B10 | reverse complement strand
ATGCGGGAGTAGCTCAGTTGGTAGAGCGCAACCTTGCCAAGGTTGAGGTCGCGAGTTCGAGACTCGTCTCCCGCTCCAATCCCCAAAGGGAAGCACCGCTTCCCTTTTTGTTTGGGTTGAATCGCCGCAAGACATTGCCGGAAGCTGCGCTCCGGCAGCATCGGCTGAATGCGGATACAATCCAGCAGCACGTCACCTGGCGGGGTGGCAGAGTGGTTATGCAGCGGCCTGCAAAGCCGTGTACGCCGGTTCGATTCCGACCTCCGCCTCCAGTTGCATGCAGAACGGCGCCTCGCGGCGCCGTTTTTGTTTTCCGGGCCAGTTCCCTGCCTCGCCTTCAGTCAAGCAGGCGCCGGATCGTCCGCCATCTCCGCGCCTCGGGCACGTGGCGGGCATGTTACATTACTCCTGTCGTACGCTTTTCGGGGGGCTCCGCGTGATGGATAGCGGGGCAGCATGTCAATCGCCATCCCCGATCCGTGACGCGCCGCCGGCGTGTCCGGGGCCGCTGCGGCACTTCCCGTTCTTCCCCGTTCCGATGCTGCTGCCAATTGTTGCGGCGATTTCCCCGCGCTGACCGCTGGTGCGCGCCGGATGCGCTGTCGCGGTTGCCAGGGCCGGGAGCGGGTTAGCCGTTCAGCCCCTGACACGAGGAATCCCGCGCGCATGCATCACGCCACCCCGCTTATCAGTACCATCGTCGGCGGTATCGTCCTGGCCTTTATCCTTGGCGCCATCGCCAGCCGGCTGCGCCTGCCGCCGTTGATCGGCTACCTGTGCGCGGGCATCGTGGTCGGTCCGCACACGCCCGGCTATACCGCCGACCAGGCCCTGGCGCCGGAGCTGGCCGAGCTTGGCGTGATCCTGCTGATGTTCGGGGTGGGGCTGCACTTTTCGATCAAGGACCTGATGGCGGTCAAGCGCATCGCCATTCCGGGGGCGGTGGTGCAGATCGGCATCGCCACGCTGATGGGCATGCTGGTGGCCTGGGGCTTCGGCTGGTCATGGGGGCAGGGGCTGGTGTACGGACTGGCGCTGTCGGTGGCGAGCACCGTGGTGCTGCTAAAGGCCTTGCAGGAGCGTGACCTGGTGGAGTCGCCGCAGGGCCGCATCGCGGTCGGCTGGCTGATCGTGGAAGACCTGGCGATGGTGCTGGCCCTGGTGCTGCTGCCGGCGATGGCAGGTCTGCTGGCGGCTTCCGGCGTAACCTCGGGCGAAACATCGGGCGAGGCCGCGCCGGCTACCGGTGACGTGGTGCTCGCGATCTTCGCGACGCTGGGCAAGGTGGCCGCTTTCGTCGCGGTGATGCTGGTGATCGGCCGGCGCTTTATCCCGTGGATGCTGGAGCGCATCGTCTGGACCGGCAACCGCGAGATGTTCCGCCTGGGCGTGCTGGCGACGGCGCTGGGCGTGGCCTACGGCGCCTACGCGCTCTTTGGTGTGTCGTTCGCGCTGGGCGCGTTCTTTGCCGGCATGGTGCTGGCGGAGTCCGAGTTCAGTCATCGTGCGGCCGAAGAGTCGCTGCCGCTGCGCGATGCCTTCGCCGTGCTTTTCTTCGTATCCGTGGGCATGCTGTTCGACCCGATGGTGCTGGTCAACGATCCGTGGGGCGTGCTGGCGACGGTGTTTATCATCGTGGTGGGCAAGTCGCTGGCGGCGCTGGGCATCGTGCGTGCCTTCGGGCATTCCGGGCAGACCGGCATGACCATTGCCGTGAGCCTGGCGCAGATCGGCGAGTTCTCGTTCATTCTCGCCAGCCTCGGCGTCTACCTGAAGATCCTGCCCGAGCGCGGCCAGGCGCTGATCCTGGCCGGGGCGCTGCTGTCGATCATGCTCAATCCGGTGCTGTTCCACCTGCTCGACCTGTACACGGCGCGGCGCAATCGCAGCGCGGATCCGCAGCCGGCCTGACCGGAGCCTGGGTGCGGCTCAGCCGCCGATCTGCGGCGCCATGGTGCGCAGGTATTCGGTAAAGGCCAGCAGCCCCTGGGTCGGGAACTTGTCCTGGTGCACCACCAGCTGCAGCGGCCGCACGATGCGTGGCAGGCCGTCGCGGATCGCCACCAGCGTGCCGCGCTCCAGTTCATCGCGCACCACATGCAGCGACAGGCAGCTGACGCCGAAGCCGCTCATCACTGCGCGCTTGATGGCTTCGGCGTTGCCCAGCTCCAGCGCGAAGCGCAGCTCGCCCAGCAGCGGCACCAGCCGTTCCTCGATGACCTCGCGCGTGCCCGAGCCCGGCTCGCGCACGATCCACTCGGCATCGCGCAGCGCCACCAGGTCGTGCGGCACGGCCGCAAGCGGATGCGAGGGGCCGACTACCACCACCATCTCGTCATCGCACCAGGGCACGCTGCGCAGGTCGCGCTCATGGCTGGCGCCTTCGACCAGGCCGATATCGGCGTCGAACTGCAGCAACGATTGCAGCACCTCGCGGGTATTGCCGATGCGCAGGTCCAGCGTGCACGGGCCGCTGCGCGAATGGCGGAAGCCCGCCAGCAGCGGCGGCAGGATGTAGCTGCCTATGGTATTGCTGGCCGCGATGCGCAGCTGCACGCCGGTCTGGGTGGCAAAGCGCTCCAGTTCCTGGGCCTGGTCCAGCAGCGACAGCGCGCGCGGGAAAAACTGGCGGCCGGTCTCGTTGATGCTGAGCCGACGGGCCACGCGGTCGAACAGCGGGCTGTCGAGCGCGCGCTCAAGCTCGGCCAGCGAGGCGCTGACGGCCGACTGCGACATCGCAAGTGCCTGCGCCGCCGCCATGGTGCTGCCATGCTGGGCCACGGCAACGAAGACGGACAGCTGGCGCAGCGTCAGGCGCAGGGGACGATGTTCGGGCCGGGGATCGGGGCGGTGGTCCATATCGATATAATCAATAACGCATAACGATATTACCCGTTTTACGGGTTAGCGGGGTGCCAGTACGCTTGAGTCACTAAAGAACACGACCCGAGCCTGCCATGTCCTCCGTCTCCGCCCCCCGCACCACCCCGGCCGCCGCGCCGGCCTTGCCGCCGCCGTGGTCGCAGCGCCTGCTGACGCTGGTACCGCTGGGCGGCATTGCCTGGCTGGCGATTGCGCTGGCCGAGCATCCGGCCGTGGCGCGCTACGGGCTCAGCGCGCTGACGCTGGCCATGTGCGCCGGCATGGTCGCGGCCAACACGCTGCCGCGCCACTGGCTGGCGCCGCTGGCCCCCGGCATGCAGGTCGCACGCCACCACCTGCTGCGGCTGGGCGTGGCGCTGTACGGGCTGCGCCTGACCTTTGCCTCGATTGTCGCCCTGGGCCTGCCGGGCATCGTGGTGCCGCTGACCATGCTGGTGGCCACGCTGCTGTTCGGCACCTGGGTGGGTACGACGTTCTTCGGCCTGAGCCGCCGCGAAGCGATCCTGGTCAGCTCCGGCAGCGCCATCTGCGGTGCCGCCGCGGCCATCGCCGTATCATCGGTGGTGCGCACCGACGACAAACAGACCGCCGTGGCGGTGGCGACGGTGGTGCTGTTCGGCACCGTCGGCATGCTGCTTTATCCCTATCTGTACGAACTGGCGACCGGCCACTGGCACTGGGCCGTCAGCGAGCGCATGTTCGGCATCTTTACCGGCGCGACGCTGCACGAGGTGGCCCAGGTGATCGCCGCCGGCAAGATGATCAGCGAGCCGACCGCCGACGCTGCCGTGGTGGCCAAGATGGTGCGCGTGCTGGCATTGGGCCCGCTGCTGCTGGTGATGGCGCTGTGGCCGCAGGGCGGCGAGCAAGCCGAGCAAGGCACCGCAGGCGGCAGCCGCCTGCATGGCATCCTGAAGTCGGTGCCGTGGTTCGCGGTGGGGTTTGTCGCAGTGATGGCGGTCAACTCGGCCGGCACCGTGCCCACTGCCTGGAAGGCGCCGCTGATCGCGCTGGACAACTGGCTGCTGGCCTGCGCGATGCTGGCGATCGGCCTGCACACCCGCATCGGCGATCTGGTGCGCGCCGGACGCAAGCCGCTGGCGCTGGCCGGTGTGCTGTTCGTGTTCCTGATGGGGGTGGGTGCGCTGATGTGCTACGCGATGGCCTGACGCGCGCGGAGCTGAAGGCAGCAAAAGAAGGGGGCCGATGGCCCCTTCTTTTATTTTGAAGCGGGAGCGGAGGGGGGCTGTACACCCTGGTGCGGCCGACGGGACTCGAACCCGTAAGCCTGGAAAGGCGGCAGATTTTAAGTCTGCTGAGTCTACCAATTTCTCCACGGCCGCACGGCAAGCCCGGTATTGTGGTGGCTCGGCATCCCGGATGCAAGCGCGTTACTGCTGCGGGCGCCTGGCGCGCGAAAAAGTGACGCCGCTGTTACGGCTGGTAACAATGTCGACCTTGCCGTTGCACCTGGAAAATTCCGAACCCCTACAATACGGATTAAGAGAAATCTCACATTGAGAGGCGGATATGAAACGTTGGTGGCTCGTAGCATTCGGTGTCGCAGCCGGGCTTGCTTCCGGGGCAGCAATGGCCCATGTGAGCGTCGGCGTGGCAATCGGCGTGCCGGGCGTAGTGGTTGGCGCGCCCGCCTATTATCCGCCAGCCCCGGCTTACTATGCACCGCCGCCTGTCGTGGTGGCACCTGCGCCGGTCTACTACGGCCCGCCCCCGGTGGTGGTACGACCGCGTCCGGTCTATTACGGTCCTGGCTACTACGGCCCGCCGCGCTATTACGGCGGCCACCGCGGCTACTATGGCCCGCCGGGATACCATCGTGGCCGTGGGCATGGCCATGGTCATGGCCGTTGGCGCGACGATTGATCGCCCGTTCGAGCTGCGCAAGCTTTTTGAAAGAGAAGGGGCCCTCCGGGGTCCTTTCTTTTTTCCTGCCGCACTGCGGCATGAGGCGCTGAAGCCAGTTCCCGGAAATTCGACCCCTTGCTGAGCGTAGTCAAATTATTTGAACAGACTGCTCAAAGCGTCACCTCTATCGCCATAAGGGTTTTCCCCTAAACTACCGTTGTGACATCGTGATGACGGCACCGCGAAGTGCTGTACGGTGCCTCGACTAACAATAGCAAGGGGAATATCCATGAAGATCACACAAGCCGTTGCTGCCGTCGCAGCCCTGGCCGCGCTGGGCGCGCTTTCCACCTCCGCATTTGCCGCCGTCGGCAAGGTCGATCCGTACCTGGACGGCGCCAGGGTCGGCAAGACGGACCCGTACACCGATGGTGCCAAGATGGGCAAGGTTGATCCGTTCACCGACGGTGCCCGCCTCGGCAAGCCCGATCCATACACCGATGGCGCGCGCATGGGCAAGCCGGATCCGTACTCGGACGGCGCCTGAATCGCTGTTGTCCGTCCATGATGAATGGCCCGCCAAGCGCGGGCCATTTTTGTTTTTCCCCGCGCTCCGGCGCACCGCAATGGGGCGCCTGTCATGACGATGGCGGGGGTGCGGCGCTATACTTCGGCCTCAACCAAATGAATGACCAGGAGAGTGGCATGCAGCAAAAGACGGTTCTGACGGCAGACGACGTGAAGAAGATCATGGCCGCTGCGGAAACCGAGGCGAAGAATCATCAATGGGCCGTGTCGATCGTCGTGGTGGACGATGGCGGCCATCTGCTGGCGATGCAGCGCCTGGATGGTGCCGCGCCGATCTCGGCCTATATTGCCGGCGAAAAGGCCCGTACCTCGGCGCTGGGCCGTCGCGAGTCGAAGGTATACGAAGACATGATCAACAACGGCCGCTACTCGTTCATGACGGCGCCGGTGCTGCAAGGCATGCTGGAGGGCGGCGTGCCCATCGTCTGCAACGATCAGGTGGTCGGTGCCGTGGGCGTGTCGGGCGTGAAGTCGACCGAAGACGCGCAGATCGCGCGTGCCGGCATTGCTGCGCTGGGCCTGTAAAGCCCTTGCGCCGGCCACTGTGCCGGCGCATGAAAATGCCCCGCAGGCATGGCCTGCGGGGCGGCATAAAAGAGGGCATGGCTGGGTACGGTCGGCCCGGCGTGGGGTCTGAATCCCGCCCGCGGCACCAGTACCTGGCTACTGCCCAACACCTCGTTCCGAGGTGGTCCCCACAAAAGTCTTTACTGCCACGTACGTGGCACCCGCGCCCAACGCGGGTCTAGATCGCTTCCCTCTGGCTTCAACCTTGCGGTATCGCCGCGGGGCCGCGTCATTTCGTCAGGATCAGCTTGCCGTAGCGCGTGACGCGCAGCGTGTAGACATCGCCGTTGTGCAGGATCGGCAGGGTGCTGGCGCCGCGCATGATGGCATCCAGGGCGACCGCCTCGCCGGCAGGCGCTGGCGACAGGCTGTCGCGCACCAGTGCCTCGAGCCGGGCGGGCAGGGCCGCCACCGCGGACTTCACGGATGCGATGGTCGACGGTGCCGCCTTCGCGCTGGCCTCGCGGCGCGGTTGCGCGGCGACCTCGACGCGGCGCAGCGACAGCCGGCGGCGGGTGACTTCACGCGGTTGCGACAGCGGCAGGGAAAGTGTGCTCATCTTCTGGCTCCGTTCTGCAAAAAGGGCGCGCCGGTCATGGCGCAGTCGATGGAAAGATATTAAATGAGAATTGTTATCATTACAATAGCCTCTGACTAAGATTCGCGGAACGACCAAGTGCGGTTAGAAGGGGGGCGCAAGAGGCGACGCAGCGCAGGCTGGCGCCATGACTCGGCGCCATCAACGACAAAGGGCACCCTGAGGTGCCCTTTGTCGTTCCGGAGCGCCTGGCGGCGCCCGCTTACTGCTTGGGTTCGGTGATAAAGCCGATCTTGCCCAGGCCGCCGTGCTGCGCGGCGGCCATGACCTCGGCCACGCGCTCGTAGCGCACCTCGCGGTCCGCGCGCAGGTGCAGCTCAGGCTGCGGCTGCTGCTGCGCGGCCAGCGCGATATTGCTTGCCAGCGTGGCCTGGTCCACTTCCACCTGGTTCCAGAAGACCTTGCCGGCAGCGTCGATCGAGACGTTGATGTTCTGCGGCTTCGGGTCGTTCGGGGTGTTGGTGGCGCGCGGCAGGTCGATCTTCACCGCGTGGTTGATCACGGGGATGGTGATGATGAAGATGATCAGCAGCACCAGCATGACGTCGACCAGCGGCGTCATGTTGATCTCGCTCATCACCTCGTCGTCGTCGCCGTCGAGAGTACCGAATGCCATGATGACTTCCTTGCTTGCGGTTTAGCGCTGAGCCGCGGCCAGGCGCACGGTGCCGTCCTCGGCGCGGGCGCCGGTGGGGCGCACGCGCGCGCCGGTGACGAAGTAGGCGTGCAGGTCGTGGGCAAAGCGGTTGAGCTTCGAGATCACCGACTTGTTGCCGCGGGTGAGGGCGTTATAGCCCAGCACGGCGGGAATTGCCACGGCCAGGCCGAAGGCGGTCATGATCAGCGCCTCTCCCACGGGACCGGCCACCTTGTCGATGGTCGGTACGCCCGAGGCGCCGATGCCGATCAGAGCGTGGTAGATGCCCCACACGGTGCCGAACAGGCCCACGAACGGTGCGGTCGAGCCCACCGAAGCCAGCACTGCCAGGCCCGATTGCATGTGCGCCACCGAGTCGTCGATGGAGCTCTTGAGCGAGCGGGTCAACCAGTCGGAGATATCCATCACGTCGTGCAGCTGCGGCTGGCTGGCGCGGTGGTGCTGGGCGGCTTCCTTGCCGGCGATGGCCAGCGTGCGGAACGGGTTGGAGTCGCCGGCGCCCAGGGTTTCGAGCGCGTGGTCGAAATCGTCCGAGTGCCAGAAGCGCTTTTCCGCGCCGTGCGCCATCTTCTTCAGGCGCACCAGATCCCACGCCTTGGTGAGGATCACGATCCATGAGGCGAGCGACATGATCAGCAGAATGATCGCGGTCGCACGCATGACGAAGTCGCCTTGCGTCCAGAGGTGGGAGAGTCCGAGGTCCTGCATGTGTTGGTTCCTGGTGAGTTCGCTTGGTTTAGGTCAGATCAGAGATCGGAAATCTGGGGCGGTCAGTTCAGTTCGAAGCCGATCGGCTGCTGCGCCGTGACGGCGACGGCGCGGCCGTTGTCCATGTAAGGCTTGCAGCGCATGGCCTGCACGGCCTCTACCGCGGCCTGGTCCAGGCGCGATGAACCGCTCGAGGATACGACGGAAGTCTTCACGACCTTGCCGCTTTCGTCGGTGGTCAGGCGCACCACGGCCTTGCCGGTCTCGCCCATGCGGCGTGACTGGGAAGGATACTTCGGTTGCGGCGCCGTGCACTGGATTTCGCCGATGCCGACTGCACGCGGCGCGGCGGATACCGGCGCCGGGGCGGGCTCAGGTGCCGGTGCCGGGGGTGCCGGCGGCGCGGGAGGAGCCTCGGGCGCGTTCGGTGTTGGCGGCAGGCTGGCTACCGGCTGCGGGGTTGGCTTGGGCTGCGGCGGGGTCGGCTTGGGCGTGGTCACCTTCACCTGCTTGGGCGGGGTTTCCTGCTTGGGCTTGGGTTTGGGCGGCTCCGGCGGGGCTTCCTGCTTGGGAGGCTCCAGCGGGATGATGCGCGCGACGATTTCCGGCGAGATCACCGCCTCGGTCAGCTTGCGGCCCAGGCCGCTTTGGATCAGGTAGAGCAGGCCGACGTGGAACAGCAGTACGGCGAGCGTAATCTTGAGGAAGCGTTGGTCGAACATGTGTCAACAACAAAAGTCTGCCAGCGGTGGCACCGCGGCGGCGCTGTGCGCCGTCACTTGCGATAAAACAGGATCAGCGAGATGCCGCAACCGACCAGCAGGCTAAGCAGCAATTCCATGATAAACGCTCCTTCAACTGGGTTGCCGTGGGAGCGCCACTCTGGGGCAGCGTGTCAGCGGGCTAGTATAAACGATAATGATTCTTATTTGTTGTAATTTGTGCGTCGCAACTGGAATTTTCTGGCCCGGCACGTTATACCGGCAAGTCCAGGCAGCATTTCGGGAGGTGATGCAGCGGTGCATGCGCGCTGGCGCGCTCTGGCACTTTGCTGCGCTTCGGTGCCCCAGGCCACAATTGCCGGTGCCCGTGGCGCACAGGCATGCGCGGTCGGTACCAAAGCGCGCTAGCATAGGAAGAAACTGCAGACGTGGCGGTGCCCCGGTCGCGGCCCCGCCATCGCGCACAGCGCGCTCGGGGACCCCGTTCATGGACTTCACACGTTTTGCTGAAGATGACCGATCGACGATTCTGCGCTCCATGCCTGGCACATCGTCCAGTTCAGCATTGGACTGGATGTGCGCGCAGTTTGCCCTGCGCGTGGTCTGCGCGCTGGGCCCGCGCTTCAACCTGCGCAGCAATATCAACGATGTCCTGACCGTCAGCGCGCAGGAGATGGTGTGGCCGTACGGCGTGGTGCTGCGCGTGCAGCGCTTCCTGGCCGCGCGCTGCGCCGACATGCCCGCCTGGAAGGGCACCGCCCGCCTGACCCCTGAGGAATTCCTGGACCGCCACGGCCAATGGAACAGCGCTTTCGACGAAAGCGCGCTGTTCTATTACCTGGACGAGTACGTCAAGCACCATGCCAAGGACATGTTCGCCGTGTTCGACGCTTCGGCCGCTGCCATCGCCCAGCGCCTGGAAGGCGAGCGCGTGCTGCTGGTGCGCAATATCGACATGCTCAGCCATGTGCTGGACCTGCCCGAGCACGAGCGCAAGCTGCTGCTGTACGCGGCGCTGGCCAAGTACAAGCGCGACCTGCGCGCGGTGATGGTCGACTGCAAGGTGGCGCACAGCCAGGAAGCGTTCCAGATCCTGGCCGGGCTGACCGGCGCCGGCGCGGCCGACGTGGCCGCCTCGCTGCGCCCGGGCTCGCGGCTGGAGACGCTGAACCTGATCGAACAGCCGCTGCCGGAAAACAGCGTGACCGACCTGGGCGACCTGATGCGGCTCTCGGACCGGCTGCTGCACGTGCTGCTGGGCAACTACGCCAACGAAGCCGAGATGATGGCGGTCTTCACCCGCCCGGCCGCGCCGCCCACGCTGACCACTGCCGACTATCCCCATGTCGAGACCGACGCGCGCTACCTGTGCGCGCTGCTGTCCAATGCCACGCGCCAGCATGCGAGCGGAGTCAACGTGCTGATCTACGGGCCGCCCGGCACCGGCAAGACCGAGTTCGCGCGGCTGCTGGCGCGCGAGGCGGGCTGCGAGCTGTATGAAGTCGATTGCCTGGACCGCGACGGCAACAGCCTGTCGGGCAAGGACCGCTACCGCTCGCTGCAGGTGTCGCAGGCCTTCCTGCGCGGGCGTGCCCATACCGCGCTGCTGTTCGATGAGGTGGAAGACGTCTTCCCGGGCAGCGCGCGCGAGCTGATGAGCCTGTTCGGCCAGGAAGACACGCGCGCCTCGGTCAACGGCAAGGCCTGGGTCAACCAGACGCTAGAGCAGAACCCGGTGCCGGTGATCTGGATCTCGAATTCGATCCGGCAGATCGACCCGGCCTACCTGCGCCGTTTCCAGTTCCACCTGGAGCTGAAGATCCCGCCGCCGCTGGTGCGCGAGAACATCATCCGCAAGCACCTGGGCGGGCTGGACGTCAGCGACGCATTTATCACCGGGCTGGCCGGGCGCAAGACGCTGACGCCCGCGCAGGTGCAGTCGGCCGCGCGCTTTGTCGAGCTGGCACGGCCCGACGTGGAAGAGCCGGTGGAAGCGCTGATCCTGCGCCAGCTGGAACACGCCGACCGCGCCATGGGTCTGCGCCCCGAGGCCGAGGCGCGGCCGGTGGTCACGCACTACCGGCTGGAGAACCTGCACCTGGAAACCCGCTACGAGGTGGTCAAGATCGTCGACGCGCTGCGCGTGCGCCAGCGCGGCACGCTGTGCTTCTACGGCCCGCCCGGCACCGGCAAGACCGCGCTGGCCGAGCATATCGCGTCCGAGCTGGACCTGCCTCTGATGATCCGCCGCGCCTCCGACCTGATGAGCAAATATGTGGGCGAGACCGAGCAGCAGATCGCCGCCATGTTCGCGCGCGCCGAAGAGGATGGGGCGGTGCTGCTGCTGGATGAGGCCGACAGCTTCATGCAGAGCCGCCAGCAGGCGGTGCGCAACTATGAGATCTCCGAGGTCAACGAGATGCTGCAGGGCATGGAGCGCTTTAACGGCATCTTTATCTGCACCACCAACCTGTTCGACCGCATCGACGAGGCGGCGCTGCGCCGCTTCTCTTTCAAGATCCGCTTCCTGGCGCTCAAGCCCGCGCAGCGCGTGGCGATGTTTGTCGACGAGGCGCTCGACGGCGATGCCGCCGGCCTGACCGACAGCATGCGCCGTGAACTGGATACGATGGATTGCCTGACGCCGGGCGACTTCGCCACGGTCAAGCGCCAGTGCGTGCTGTTGGGCGAGGCGCTCACGCCGGATGAGTTCCTGGCACAGCTGCGCCAGGAGCACGCGATCAAGCCCGAGGTGCGGGAGCACCGGCCACTGGGCTTCCTGCAGTAGGGGAAGGCGCCGGTCAGAGGTCAGAGCGCCGGCGCCGGCTCGATCACCACGGTTTCCGCATCCGCTTCCACCTGCAGCAGCGTGGCTGCCATCGCGCGCAGGTGCGCGGCGTCCTTGGTCGAGGCAAAGCGGTCGTGCGGCGTGGCATCGGGCGCGGCGGCCAGCTTGTGTTCGGCCAGCTTGCGTGCCAGCTGGCGCGCAATGGCGCTGCCGGTGTCGACCAGTGCCAGCTGGTCGCCAACCATCGCGCGGATCGTGCCGGAGAGAAAAGGGTAGTGGGTGCAGCCCAGCACCAGCGTGTCGGCGCCGGCTTCGAGCATGGGCGTGAGGTAGGTATCGAGGCGCTCGCGCACGGCCGGGCCATCGATGTCGCCTTGCTCGATCAGCGATACCAGGCCCAGGCCGGCTTCGCAGATAAAACGGCTTTCACCATCCAGAGACGCCAGCAGGCGCGCGAACTTGGCGCTCTTGAGCGTATTGGCGGTGGCCAGCACGCCCACCACCTTGCTGCGGCTGGCCGCGGCGGCAGGTTTCAGGCCGGGTTCCACACCGATGATTGGTAGCGGCAGTTGCTTGCGCAGCAGCTCCACAGCGTGGCCGGTGGCCGTGTTGCAGGCGATCACCAGCGCCTTGCAGCCTTGGGCGATCAGCCATTCGCAGGCCTGCAGGGTGCGCGCTTCGACAAACTTCTCGGGCTTCTCGCCGTACGGGGCGTATTTCGAATCGGCGAGGTACAGCACCGATTCATGGGGCAGCAGCGCGCGGATCTCGCGCAGCACGGACAGGCCGCCAAGGCCGGAATCGAAGACGCCGATGGGTGCGGGGTTCACTGGGGTGCAGGGACGACAGGAAACAAGGTAGAAAAAAGCCGGGTCGGAACCCGGCTTCTTTTTCGAGCGCGACGGCAGATTCTACCGTCCTGCCAGGCTTACAGCGCGGCGACCGGGATCTTGCCGATCTTGGCCTGCCATTCCGCGGGGCCGGTCTTGTGCACCGAGGTGCCTTCGCTGTCCACGGCGACCGTCACCGGCATGTCCTTGACGTCGAACTCGTAGATCGCTTCCATGCCGAGGTCTTCGAAGCCGACCACCTTGGCTTCCTTGATCGCCTTGGCCACCAGGTAGGCGGCGCCGCCCACGGCCATCAGGTAGGCCGACTTGTGCTTCTTGATGGCCTCGATCGCCACCGGGCCGCGCTCGGCCTTGCCGATCATCGAGATCAGGCCGGTTTCGGCCAGCATCATCTCGGTGAACTTGTCCATGCGCGTGGCGGTGGTGGGGCCGGCCGGGCCGACCGCCTCGTCGCGCACCGGATCAACCGGGCCAACGTAGTAGATCACGCGGTTCTTGAAGTCCACCGGCAGCTTCTCGCCCTTGGCCAGCATGTCGGCGATGCGCTTGTGCGCGGCGTCGCGGCCGGTCAGCATCTTGCCATTGAGCAGCAGGGTCTGGCCCGGCTTCCACGAGGCGACTTCTTCCGGCGTCAGCGTGTTCAGGTCGACGCGCTTGGAGGTCTCGGTGTTCGGGGCCCACTCTACCTTCGGCCATTGCGACAGGTCAGGCGCTTCCAGCTTGGCCGGGCCGCTGCCGTCCAGCGTGAAGTGCACGTGGCGGGTGGCGGCGCAGTTGGGGATCATCGCGACCGGCTTGGACGCGGCGTGGGTCGGGCAGGCCATGATCTTGACGTCCAGCACGGTGGCCAGGCCGCCCAGGCCCTGCGCGCCGATGCCCAGCGCGTTGACCTTCTCGTACAGCTCGACGCGCAGTTCCTCGACCCAGTCCTTGGGGCCGCGGGCGATGATGTCCTGGATGTCGATGGACTCCATCAGCGATTCCTTGGCCATCACCATGGCCTTCTCGGCGGTGCCGCCGATGCCGATGCCCAGCATGCCCGGCGGGCACCAGCCGGCGCCCATGGTCGGCACGGTCTTCAGCACCCAGTCGACGATCGAGTCGGACGGGTTCAGCATCACGAACTTGGACTTGTTCTCCGAGCCGCCGCCCTTGGCCGCAACCTGGATGTCGACGGTGTTGCCCGGCACCACTTCGTAGTGGATCACAGCCGGGGTGTTGTCCTTGGTGTTCTTGCGGCCGCCTTCGGGCGGGCTGACGATCGAGGCGCGCAGCACGTTATCCGGATGCGTGTAGCCGCGGCGCACACCCTCGTTGATCATGTCGGTCAGGCCCATGGTGGCGCCATCCCAGCGCACGTCCATCCCCACCTTGACGAAGATCGTGACAATGCCGGTGTCCTGGCAGATCGGGCGCTTGCCCTCGGCGCACATGCGGCTGTTGGTCAGGATCTGCGCGATCGCGTCCTTGGCCGCCGGGCTCTGCTCCAGCTCATAGGCGCGGCCCAGGCTGGTGATGTAGTCCATCGGGTGGTAGTAGCTGATGTACTGCAGGGAGTCGGCGACGCTCTGGATGAGGTCTTCTTGCTTGATGACAGTCATTTTGTGGGGGAGGGCAGCGGTGAAACACAGCCTGAAATCATACACTGAGCCGGGGCGCTCTGCCCGGCTGCATACATCCGTCTACAGCCTATAATGTGCGGCAAACGCCGCTGCCTGCGTGGGGGCGGGCCCAAAAGCAAAAACCGCGGCACATGGCCGCGGTCTGGCTGGGACTAGGCGTCCGATGGCGCACTAATGTGATTAGTGCTTGGCAGCTGCGCCGGCCGGGTGCGACACCATCCGGTCCACCCAGGCCATGGCGACTGCCGACAGCAGGAAGGCAATATGGATGGCCACCTGCCACATGATGGTGTGCGTGGTCCGTTGCTCGGCATCGATAAAGGTCTTGAGCAGGTGGATCGACGAAATCCCGATCAGTGCCATCGACAGCTTGACCTTGAGCACCCCGGCGTTGACGTGGTCCAGCCATTCCGGCTCGTCCGGGTGGTTGTCGATGCCCAGGCGCGAGACAAAGGTCTCATAGCCGCCCACGATGACCATGATCAGCAGGTTGGAGATCATCACCACGTCGATCAGGCCCAGCACCACCAGCATGATCTTGTTCTCGTCGAACTCGGTCACATGCGCCAGCAGATGCCAGACCTCGACCAGGAAGTGGTAGACATAGACGCCCTGGGCCACGATCAGGCCCAGGTAAAGCGGCAATTGCAGCCAGCGCGACGCGAAGATGATGCTCGGGATCGGCCGCATGGTCTGCGGCCTGGTCATTGGATTGGAAGCCATGGGCGGGGCGGTGTCAGCGAGTTGAAAGGCGGCGTGGATTGTACCAAGCGCCGATGACCGGGCGGTGTTACCGACCGTAACCGAACCGTTCGTCGCCGGCGTGGCTCAGCCCGCGGCGCCGGGATCGGCGCCGGCCGCCTTGCCGCGCCACGCGCCGCGCGCGATCCGCCCCGGCCAGCTGGCCAGCACGATCCCGGCCAGCACGCACGCCAGCGCCACCCCATGCGGCCAGCCCGGCTGCTCGCCCAGGAGGACGATGCCGTAGGTGGCAGCCGCCACCGGCAGCACCGAGGTGAACACCCCCGCCAGCTGCGCCGGCACATGGCGGATTCCCTTCATCCACAGCCAGAACGAGAACACGCTCGCCGACAGCGCATACCACAGCAGCATCAGCCAGGTCTGCGTGGGCACCGTCGACGCATCGAAGCCCAGCAGCGGCACCAGCCCCAGTGGCAGCATCAGCAGCCCGCCAATCAAATGCGTGTAGGCACAGATCTCGATCGCGGCCAGCGTCTGCGTGAGCCGGCGCGACAGGATCACGTAGATCGATTCGCACACCACCGCGCCCATGATCATCAGGTTGCCCAGCCATGCCTGGCTGCCGCTGCCGGCACCGTGCGCGTCGCCCCGGGCGATATTCAGCACGGCGATGCCGGTCATCGCCAGCAGCACCGATGCCACCGTGCGCCGCGACAGCCGTTCGCGCAGCAGCAGCCACGACAGGATCGCCACCGTGGCCGGGATGGTGCTGGTGATCACGCCGGCCGCCATGGCGCTGGTCAGCCGCACGCCATTGAGCATCAGCAGCGTAAACAGGAAGGTGCCGAAGAACGCCTGCAGGAACAGGTTCAGCCATTCCCCGCGCGAGACCCGGCGCATGCGCGCGGGCCGGTACCAGGGCGCCAGGCAGACGATGGCAATGACAAAACGCAGCAGCGCGAACAGCAGCACCGGCACATGCGCGATGATCGATTTGCCGAGGCCCACGTTGCTGCCGACCAGTGCCATCGAGGCAACCAGGAAGAGGGCGTAGACCGGGGAGAATGCTGAAGGGTTGGCGGGCACGGGTACGGCCTTGGTCTTCCGGCGGGCGCCGCGGCGGGTGCTGAGCCGGCAGGAGCGGCAAGGGTAAGCGCCGCGATCAGGTATGGAACTCGCGGCATTATAGCTGTGCTAGCCTAATGGAGAAGGCTGCACTTTCGCGGCACGTGCGTGGATTTTTCCCGCTGCATTGCAACAAGTTGCAGGCACGCCCCGGCCCACCGTCAGGTCTTACCGTCAGGTTTAAGTAAGCCGTCGGGCGTAACGTGGCAGCCAAAGCCAGTCCAAAATCAGGAGACAAACCTATGTCCGCCATCGAATCGGTGATGCAAGAGCATCGCGTGTTCAACCCGCCCGAAGGCTTCGCCAGCCAGGCCGCGATCCCCAGCATGGAGGCCTACCAGGCGCTGTGCGACGAAGCCGAGCGTGACTATGAAGGCTTCTGGGCGCGCCACGCGCGCGAGCTGCTGCACT
>NZ_JBXAGS010000022.1:0-119385 GCF_058794355.1 Cupriavidus sp. GW823-FHT07B10 | reverse complement strand
CGGCCGGCAAATCATCCGCTTAACTATGCATGGTTAAGGTACAAGTCATGCTGCGGGTAGTTGGCGGCGAAATGCACCGCACGGATGCGGGCCAGAATCGCGATCAGGTTATTGGACTTGCCTTCCACCTTTCGCACGTCACGGTACCACTGCGCAAACTCGTCGGCCGTCCGCAGATAAAGCGACAAGTGCGCAGGGTCCCATTCCGTCTCGACCACCTCGACAGCAGGCGGATCGATCCTGATGTACCGGGACACATCCGGCTCGCACACCAACCGGCGCTTCACGTGCGGCGCCAGCATCTGCCGGTACCGCGGCAGGTTGCCGATCTTGGGCACTTCTCGCTTGGCCCCATCCTGCAGGCTTTCAGCGAATTCCCAGGTCACCCACTCCAGCACCACGAAATCGCTGCGGAAGCGGTCGATGCCGCGCCCGGCATGCTGCACCGAGGCGAGCCAGCTAGCTTCCAGGTAGCCACGTCGGTAGCCATATGGCTGGGCCGCGGTGCCGTCACCGCCCGTGAACGCGATAAGCCCAAAGATATCGCGCGGGTAGTTGGCAATCGGGCTGCCAGTCAGGATATAGCGCCGCTTCGCCGATAGCTGCCAGAGCGCCCGGCTCTGGTCGCTGGCCGGGTTGGACAGGCGCTCCCCTTCATCGGCCACGAGCAGGCCGATGCGACGGCGCAGCCGGTGCGCGTAGGTGACACGGCGCGAGGCCTGCCGGTCGACGGGCATGCGCAGGCGCTCATAGGCGATCAGGTTGAGGCGGCCAAGCTGCGCCAGGTCCTCGGGGGACTGAATCACATGGACGTCCGAGGCCGGCATGACCTGCTCCAGCTCGGCGCGCATCTCGGCGATCAGGCGTGCCTCAACGACGATCAGTCCGTGCTTGACGCCGGACAGCAGGATCAAGCCCGCCGCGAGACGCGACTTGCCACAGCCCTGCTCCCACGCCGCCACCGCACCGTTGGGCTTGAGCAGCAACTCGACCAGGTCTTCCTGTTGGAATTGCCAGTCCAGCCAGCGATCGATGCCAAGCGCCAGCAGACGCTTGCGCAACCGATCGGCCTGCCCGGGATAGCGCGCGGCGAGCCCCTCGTGGACGATTTCCCATGCCTGCGCCGATTTCTCGACGCTGTAGCGGGTGGTGATCTCATCCAACGAGACAACGTAGCCCTTGTCGCGTACCTGATACTGGTAGCGCCCATCGGCTTGCCGTTCGAAGCGCACCGTTTGGCCAGCCTTGATAACCGGGCCGCCCCACACCGACGAATCGACGAGATGCGTTTTCGTCGCCGTGCCGATGATGGTATCGGCGGCGCCTACACCCGTCGTCCAGACCGCATGGCGCAAGGGCAACGCCTGCCGCATGCTGCGGCGCAGACGTTGGCGGAAGTGCTCGAGGAAGCCTGGCGCAAACTCCGGCTCACCGCCGGCGGCCTCCACCATGCCGACGAGCTTGTCCAATGCCCCGATCGGATCTGGCTGGACCAGATAAGCCTCCAGATCCAGCCGGCCCGTTCCTGCGTAGCGAAAGCCACGCGGCAGGCGCTGGCCTTCCAGCGACACGATGCGGCGCTCCAGCACACGGTTGAGCACCATCGCCTCGACGAACCCGCAGTCGAATCCGAGCACGATGCGGCGGCGGTCATGCGAGATGCGTACCCGTTTCTGCGAGGTCACGGGACGCGTGATGGCCGGCCCTTCGTCGTCCAGCAGCTGGTGGCCGAGCCGCGGCTCGCCATAGAGGCGATCTTCGGCCTGCAGCTCCAGCGCGGGCAGCGGATGGGTCAGATCCGACCCGGTTTGCCGCACGAAATCGCGGGCGCGCATCCGAAAACGGGCGAACACCGCAATGGAGGTGCGCACCTCGGCCCCTTCCTCCCGGAAAGCGCTCGCCGGCAGGTCGAAGACGCCGACCACACGCCTAGCGGCATCGGCAAGAGGTTCGCCGTGGCCAATGACCAGGCCGGCGAACCTATCAACGAAGGTCGTAGGTAGCAGTGCCACCACGACCAGCGCCGCGTCAAGTGCCTGTGAGAGCGCGTATTCATGGCTCAGGGCGCTGGTATTGGCCCCAAACCGGCCCCAGGTGGTGCAGTCGTAGGGCTTCAGGTGCGGCGACTCCAGATGGATAGAGAACGGCGGGTTGATGAGGGCGACATCGAAGCGCGTCGGATGGATCTCCTCCATGCCGGCGTGCCGGAAACTGCCGTCAAAGCCAGCCGCCTCGACGGCAAGCTGCACCGCCTCGATCGTTGGTTGGTGCACGTCCACGCCGTACAGGCTGTGCGTGCCCGGGTCCGCGAATTGCAGCAGGCGGGCCGAGCCGACCGAGTTGTCGAGAATCGACAACCTCCGGTTGGGCTGCCAGTGGCCGAAGGCGTTCCACATCAGGCCGGCAATGGCATCGGGCGTGAAGAACTGGGACAGGTGGCGCTGACGCGCCGCGTGCAACTCGCCCTGATGCGCGATTTTATCGGCCTGAGAGCCAAGGCTGACAAGCGACCGCAAGGGCGCATACCAAGTAATAGACATGATGGGTTCCAGAAAAGAAAAAGCCCCGTCAGAAACTGACGGGGCTTCAAGGGGATGCAAGCCAAGGTCGATAGTGGTCAGGGATCGAGGCGACGGTCTCGCGCTCGAAAGCTGCGGCCGCGGCATACGCGGCGTGGGCCGCTTTCTGTGCGGCGATGAACTGCTCAATGATTTCCTTGTACATAGTGGTCTCTCAAGAAGGGCATGGGAGACCCCCCAACGGGAGGTCTCCCGAAGGGGTCAAAAAGGGGGGCAGGCTGACTCAATCGGCGAGTCGCCGATTTCGTTGCCCTACGGCAAAGGCTGGGTCAGTGGCAGGCCAGCGCCGGGCCGGTAGGCATCGGCACGATACCCAGGGCCAGCCAGTGCGCGACCGGATGATCCGGGAAATCCGGAATCGACCTGAGGCGGTATAGATCCGGCACGTCCTGCAGCTCGCACTCGCCATCCCGCAGCAAGCGGCGGTAGCGATCGCTCAGGCACAGCCAGGCCAGTTCGGCCCGGGCGACGTGGTCCCACTGCGCAGGCAAGCGCGACTCATCGAACAGCGCATAGCCCGCGACATTCATGCACGCCACCACTTCGTGGTAGCGGCCGAAATCGTGAGGGAAGCTTCTGCGCACGAACGACAGTACGTCGGGCGCATGCACGCCGAAGATCCGGCCCAGTTGGCGGATGTAGACCGCGCACTCCATGGGCGAGCGCTTGGCATAGTCATCGCTGCCGACCTGCGCGCATTCTTCTTCCCACGGTGCGGGACCGACTTCGATTTCTAGGAATTTCTGAAACATGACGTTTCCTTGGATATGGCCCTGGGAAACGCCCCTGCCGGGACGTATCCCGGACGGGTTGAATTGAAAATACTCGAGAAGCCGCAAGCCCGAACTCGGGCGAGCACTCTCAGTCGGCGATCGACGCGATCTAGTTCAGTTGCTCACGATCTGCCGAGAACACATCTGCTAGCGGCTGCTTCCACGGGTGTGCCGTCGTCGCATGACGAGCGTGCCAGGCGACGATTCTTGGCTGGCACTTAGCTGATCTTCCCTACCGACCGGCGTCACAGGCATTGCTTCGCTGCCGTGCTTTACCGGATCGAACAATGCGAGCTTTTCCGCCAAGGTGAGACTACGCCGGCGGACTGGCTTCGTTGTGGACTTGGACATGGGAAGGTCCCTGGCGAACTGTAGAGCCCACCGGGGAGCGTCCCCGGTGGGTAGTGAATTGACGTGCTGGCCAGGACGGTCAGCGCGCGGTGGCAGGTTTCTGGTCCAGCTTCAGCAGCTTCGCGAGAAGCCAGCTGATAAGGACCAGGAACTCGATCTCGGCAACGAGGTGCAATTGCATCGCTGCAAGGCGATCGTCACCCGTGGTCACAACGAAGTATAGGGCCGCGAACAGGTTGATGACGGTCGCAAGGACAGCCAGCGTGCTGATACGGGAAGAAATTTGCATGGGAAGGCTCCGAAACAGGGCCTTCCCCATTGGGCAAAGCCCCAATGGGTGGACAAGCAGATGGCCAGTAAGCCGGCAAGGTCGATGCGCAGTAGCGCGGAGAGTGGAGCCAATCTTACCGCGCCACGAACGCCGGGACAAGGACCGAGCCGCGTGTCGCGCTAACTCAGCCGCGCTTTGCCGCGATACGCGTGCGCCGGCTGGCCTCGCGTACCCGGTCGACCACGGCCCAGCGCCGCTGCGCCACTTCCTCGGGATTCTCCAGATTGGAGAAGTCGGGCAACGGGCCATCATCGAAGGCACCGTAATCGTCAGGGATCGTGCCGGCGGCCTTCAACTCCGATCGCAGGCGCTTCGAGTGCCCGTAGTTGATCTCCGTGATCGCCACATAGTCCCACCGCGCTGGCACCGCTTGTTCCGAGAACCATACCTCGCCCTCTCCCGGCGCAACCAGCGCCACCACGTCATAGATCCTGCCCGCCGGCGAGGGCACGGCGCGCACTTCGAAGCGCAGCACCTCGCAACGCGGATGCCAGAAAACACGATCCAGATAGCGCCGGAAGGTGAGTGCATCCATCAGCGCGATATCGTCGTAGGACGGATGGCCCGGTGGGATGGCTTCGCGTTCGCCCTTAGGGCGCGCGCCGAGGGACACCTCGCGGAACTTGAGAATGGGGAGCTCAGACATGGGCTTTCGGTAAAAGACGCGGCAAATTCTATATTTTTCAAGTCCAGGTGCGCGGAATTCGGCCTGAGAATGATACGCGGCGCAACATGCGCGCCGGCCGCCTTGACTTCCTGACGGCCTCGGTATCTTGGATGTAAGTGCAATCCAATCCTTCCCGCCATGCGTTTCTCCCGCCTCGAACGCCACACCCCCATCGACTTCAACGCCCGTCGCCAGGCCGCCTTCGCGCGCAAACAGCAGCGCGAGCGCGACAGGTACCCGCTCTTTGCGGATCACGTGGCCGCGGAGCAGCATTCTCCTGACGAGGAACTTTCCCGCCGCCAACGTCGATCCGACAACCTTGAAAGGACCACGCGCGCCTTGCACGCACGCGTCTGGCGAGAGAAGCGCGCCATTTACTCCTCGCTCTCCGATGCACAGCGTGCCGAGATCCGCGCAAAGTGGAAGGCATGGACTGGGCCTACCACCGCCCTCTACTTCGCCTACATCGTTGATACCGTCTGCGGCGAGCATGCACGGCGCTCGGAGGTCGCGCGCGCTCACACCCTGGCAATCCGCCGACGAGTCTTGGCCTCGCTACCCGAGCAAACCGCGTTGGAGATCGCCGAATGAATCCAACCGACGAGCAAGCCGCTGTTGCAAGGCTGGCGGACCATTGAAGGTGAAGGCATATGCCGGCGCCGGCAAGACGTCGACGCTGCGCCTGGCTGCCGAGGCGCGCGGCCGAGCGCGAGGGCTGTATCTGGCCTTCAACAAGGACATCGCCACCGAGGCTGCCCAGAAATTCCCGCAGAACACCCGCTGCCGTACCGTCCACTCGCTCGCGTACAGCGCCACGCCGCCGGAACTCACCCGCAAGCTCAAGAACCCGGTCGAGCCACCGCATCAGCTCGCTTTGCGCTACGGCCTCGCCAAGCTGCGCCTGCCGACGACGATCGGCAAGGACCTCGAACTGAGCGCCAGCAAGGTCGCCCGGATGGTGATGGACGGCGCGGCGCGTTTTTGCCGCTCCGCACAGGCCGAGCCCCTTGCCTGGCACATTCCGGTGGAGTCAATCGTGAAGGAGGAGGAGGCCGAGCACCTTCGCGACTCGTTGCTGCCTTACGTGAAGCGGCTCTGGGGTGAATACCTCGACCCCGCTTCCCCGTCAGCGATCGTTCACGACGTCTACGTAAAGCGGTGGGAGCGCAGCCGGCCGCGCATTGGCGCCGATTTCATCCTGTTCGATGAAGCGCAGGATGCTGACGGCCTCATGTTGTCGGTGTTGCGCGCACAGCAGTCCCAGGTCATCTACGTCGGCGACCCGTCAGCAGATTTATGAGTGGCGCGGCGCCGTCAACGCCATGGAGCACATCCGCGCGCCCGAATGCGCCCTCACCGAGTCGTTCCGTTTCGGCCCGGCCATCGCGCAGCTGGCAAGCCGCATGCTGCGGCTCATGGACGAGGAAACGCCTGTCCGGGGACAAGACCACGTTGAGTCCCGCATCCTGCATGACTCGACGCCGGGGCACGACCGCTTCGACGCCATCCTGTGCCGCAAGAACGCAACGGTCCTCACGCACCTTGCGCAAGGTATCGGCCGCGGCGATCGCGTCGCGGTGCGCGCCAACGTCGACGAGCTTCGAGCCTTTGCCGACGGCGCCGAGCAGCTCATGCGCGGTCAGCGCATCGGCTACCCAGCCACCCTCGCCCTGTTTGAAATGGGAAGAGGTCCAGGAATACGCCGAATCCTTCGCCGGCCGGGACCTGAAGCCCCTTGTGACGTTGATCGACAACGAGGGCGTGGATTACCTGCGCCTGATCCTCACCCGCGTCGCCCCAGAGGCAGAGGCCGACTACATCGTGTCGACCGTCCACCGGGCCAAAGGCCTCGAATGGGAGCGCGTGCAGCTCGCCGGCGACTTCAAATTCAAGACCGGCGACGACGGCAAGCTCACCATGGCAACGGAAGAGATGCGCCTGCTCTATGTGCCATGATCCGCGCGAAGCGCCTGCTCGATGTGAGCGAGATCCGGCGCGACCTCTACACCATGCTCCGGGAAGCCGGAGTCTAAGGAGAGCCAATGATCACCGTCCGGATTGGCGGGAACGAATACCCGCTGGATGAGGTGCTGGAAGATCCCGGCCGCTACGCGCGCCACCTCGAGCGTGCCAAGACAATCCAGGGTTTTGCGGAATGCGGCTGCACCGAGAGCCGGCCGCGGCCCAAACTGGTGATCCGGCGCCACCGCGACATCTTCCTGCTTGCGCGCTGGCCGGAACAGGCGTTCCGGCACGCCGAAGGATGCCCCTTCCACCGGAAGAACCAGGTGACGTCCGGCGCCACCGACAGTCTCGACGCATTCCGCGTGCGCGATGGCCATCTCGATATCCGTCTCGACGCCTCACTCTCCGTCAGCACCCACCCCGGCAAAAACCGTCCAGCGAACGCCGAAGGGCCAGAGCACGAGGCCGCAACGGCGATCCGCAGGCCTGCTTGCCTTTCTCGAGTTCGCCTGGGAGCAAGCCGGTCTCAATGTCTGGCCCGGTACCGGTGCCCGCAGCTGGAACGCCTGCTGGTCGCAGTTGACGGCCGAACTGGCCGACTGCCGGATCAATGGCAAGGACGCCACCGGCCTGCTGCACATCATGCAGCGGTGGGACCCGGCTCGAAAGTCCGAAATCCTGGCCGAGTTCGAGGCTTGGCAGGCCAGGCTCTCGCCAACCGCCGCCAGCAATCCCCGCGGCATTCTGATCGGGGAAATCGAGTCGCACGCCGCCACCCAGTACGGCGGCAAGGTCGTCCTGCGCCAGAGCACGCAGCGCTTCTTCATGTCGTCGGGCCTGTATGAGCGCCTGAAGGCTTCGTTCGGCACGGCGATCGCCGGCATCGGACGTCCCGAGCAGCGGTGTGTCGTGGTCCTGCTCGTTGAGAAGTCGTGCTCGAACTACCTGACCGTGGTCGATATCGGGGCCATGCTGGCCAACCGGCAGTTCCTTCCCTGCGACTCGTCCCACGAGGTCGCCATGGCCGATCACCTGGTCGGTCTGCGCCGGGCATTCCGCAAGCCGCTGCGGCATGTCGGTCGCGCGGAGGTACACCCCGACTTCGTCCTGACCGACGTCCAGCCTGAAATGGTCATCGAAGTGCTCGGCATGGCAGGCAACACTGGGTACGACGCTCGGATGGCCAGCAAGCGCCAGCACTACCGGACTGCCGGCGTTCCGTTCCTCGAATGGGATGCGGTCGCCACGTCTATATCCAGCGTGCGCGTGCCGCCGGCTGGCACTCGGGCGGCCGATGCACGCTGATCGGATCCCGGTCGCTGACGCCTTGTATGGCGCTGGAACTGGTGCACCAGCACCGCGCCGCGTCGGTTGCGCTACTGGAGCGCCATCTTGGCATCGGGCTGGACCTGGCGGAAGCGCTGCTGCAACGAATGGCCCGCGAAACCACAACCGTGCGGCGCGTGCCGAGCGGCCTGTACCTCTACACGCACGGCCCCATCGGTGAGGAACTGGCAGCACTCCACGGATTCGCGCAGGAGGTCCTCGCCGCGATCGCCGGCGACAGTGTCGACGTCGCCCAACTGCGCGCAGCGGCAGGCCGCTACGGTCTCGCGATCCCCCACCAGGCTGCCGCTCAGGCGTCTACAAACCTGAGCCAGGCAAAGCGGATCGTCCTCGCCTCGTTCGCTCGGACCTACCCGCCGCAGCGGATTTCGATGGCCACACCCCTTGCAGATGAAAAAGAAGCCTCTCTCGTCCAGTTCTGGATCGGCCGCCGAAAGCATCACCGACAGCCGGCATTCCGTGCACGTCCACATAGTAGTCCCCCGTCTTGACAACGCCCGCCGAGCGATACGCTGAGTCCACTGTAGTCGATCAACCGGTGCACCCACCATGAAACCAGCCGACACTTCCATCTCCACAAGGACATCCGCCGCTGCGGACATCGAAAACAGCGCGTCGCTGCCGCACTCGCCAGTCAGCGTCGGGCGTGGTGTCAGCGAGCTCTGCGGCTCCAATGAATCGCGCCTGCACGTCACGGCCAACCCGCCCGAGCGCGACACGCGCACCCTAGACCTGTTCGAGGACCAGCAATGAGCGAAAACACAAAGATCGAGTGGACCGATCACAGCTGGAATCCTTGGGAAGGCTGCCAAAAAGTTGGCCCCGGCTGTGACCACTGCTATGCGGAGACCCGCAATGCCCGCTTTGGCGGTGGCCAGGCCCAGAACTGGGGCCCCGGCGCGCCGCGCCGGCGTACCTCCGCCGCCAACTGGCGCAAGCCGTTCCGGTGGAATCTCGCACACGCCGCCTTCGCCGCCGTTCACGGCCGCCGGCAGCGCGTCTTCTGCGCGAGCCTGGCCGATGTGTTCGACAACGAGGTGCCGCTCGAATGGTTCATCGACATGCTGGATGTGTGGCGCCAGACGCCGAACCTCGACAAGCTCGTGCTGACCAAGCGCATTGGCAACGCCATGAAACGGCTGAGCGACGCGTTCAATGCACTGCTGCTGCGCGAGGACTGCGCGGAGAATCCCTTGGTCCCGTGGCTGGCCACTTGGATCGCAGGGAACGCACCGGCGGATGTCTGGTTGGGAGCCACGATCGTCAGTCAGGCCGAGGCGGAGCGCGATATTCCGAAACTGCTGCGAGCCCCCGTAAAGACCCGCTTCCTGTCCATGGAGCCGCTGCTCGGCCACGTCGACGTGTTCTCGACGGTCACAGGCGAGCTTCTCCACACGTCCGGCAACGATTACAACCCTGGATCGATCGACTGGATCATTGCGGGCGGTGAGAGCGGAAGCGACGCGCGCCCGATGCACCCTGCTTGGTCTCGCAGCTTGCGGGACCAGTGCGCAGCGGCAGGCGTGCCCTTTCTCTTCAAGCAATGGGGTGAGTGGCACACCGCTTCCGTGCTCACGACCACCGGAGAACCAGTATTCCGGACGTTCGAAACGTTCGAGCAGTGGGTAAACAAGGCCAGCACCTGGGTCGGCGGCGGGATTTGCCTCGACAAGCACGGTCAGCAGTTGCTGAAGGGGGAGGATTTCATGCGAGCGCGTGACGAAGGCCATTTCCCAGTCACCGTTATGCATCGCGTGGGCAAGAAGGCGGCAGGCCGGCAGCTGGATGGCGTTCTGCATGACGCTTTCCCGGTAACCTCCCTGGACGTGGCCGAGGCGTGCCAGCGCGCCCTGGCTCGTGGAACGGTCTGATGCAACAGCGGATCGCACCCGTCGTGCGGTCGTGCGCACTCTACCCTTCAATGGGCTTCTCACACTCGATAGCAATGCATCACCAAGACAACGAAGACCGAGAGTATCCGGAACCAGAAACTGTCCTCGCCATCCGGGGCGCGATAGCCACCGGCCGGATGGGCGGGCCGATGGACGAGCCCGGCCACTGGCTCAACGAGTTCTGGCAGATCGGCGCGGCCCTGCGCGACCACGCAGAGATGCTCCAGGATTTCCAGGTCACAACCCGAAGAGGCCTGCTGAGCACCACAGCCGACTACCTGGCGGCCAGCGATCCAGCCTCCGAACACGCTGACCGTGCCCAGGCCGCGGGCAGGCATAATTCGGGCATTTTTCAGCACCGGATCTCGCCATGCCCAGCGGCCTCCTTCAATGCGCCCACTGCGACGGCGCGCCCACTTACGTCGCCGGCCGGCTCCAAGCCGTCATCGTCTGCGAGGAATGCGGGATCTCAACCCCGCCGGTCGAGAACGACCCCAAGGATAGGGACGCCGCCTTTCCGCGACTCAGCGCCATCTGGAACAGCCGCGTCGACCTCCGCCCGGCCGACACGGAGGCCATCTCCATGGTGGCCCGGCGTGCCCTGACCTCCTCGGACATACCCTATTTCCTCAGCCTGCTCGCCTCCACAACCGGCGACTGGGAGACCAATGGTCCCAAGTTCGCTGCGATGGCTGCAGCCCTTGCCCAGCCCGGCTACGAGTTCAAGCACGTCGGCCCGCCGGAAACTGTTCTCTCGCAAGCCGCCCGCTACCAGAAGCTGTTGCAGCGCGCGAGGATCATTCATATTGACGGCGCTCCGATGGTGCGCTTTGAGCACGTGCCGGCATTGGCTGCAGAAGTCGCCGAGGAAGCCTTGGCGGATCAGGATTGGCCGCTCCTCGACAAGGAAGAGTTCATTGGGAAGGCCATCGACAGCCTGCCGGATCACTGCCAGCCTTGACTTTGCCCAGCGGCGGGCAAGCTGAAGGCATGTTCACTTCCACGAGGCGTTTGATGACCCGCCCACTTATCGCCGCCGTTGTTCTCGCACTTGCATCCTTCACGGCAAGCGCACGGGACACCGGCCAACCCTGCCCTCACGTCCTGCCTACGGGCCAACCCACTACCCAGTCGGTCGATCGCACACAGCTGCTGTGCTACCGCGCCTACGCCGTTCTCTACTCGAGCCAGACACGCACGGCGCTCTGGTCTGCCGAGCGCCTCACACGGGAGGCCGTCGACGCCGCGCGCAAGCTGCCACGCGACAGCGACTTCTACGAAGAGGACCGACTGCCCGAAGCCGACCGCGCCAGGCTGGCAGACTACCGACGCGGATCCGGCTTCGATCGGGGGCACCTCGCCCCGAGCGGTGACTTCCCTGACAAGGCAGCCCAAGCCGAGAGCTTCAGCCTCGCTAACGTCATCCCCCAGCACAGCGTGTCGAACCGCCGCACCTGGAGCCATATCGAGACGTCAACGCGCAGGCTGGCCCGCCAATACGGCACCATCCAGGTGGTGACCGGCCCCGCATTCGTCGGCGCTCCGAGGACGCTTGGCCGCGTGCGGATTCCCGACTTCATCTGGAAGGCGATTTACGTGCCAGGCGTTGGCGCTGCAGTCTACATCGTCCGCAACGACGCGACACCCGCGTACAGCGTCATTAGCGACGCAGAGTTGCGGCACTTCTCAGGGATCGACCCGTTTCCCGCACTCCCCAAGACCATGGACGGCACGGCGATGGAACTGCCGCCGCCCACGCCGCACCCTGACGAGAAGCCGGCGCGCCGCGTGGCGTTCGCATGGCTTGCATCGGGCGAAGCCGTCGCGGACTCGCCCGCGACGGAGCCTCTCCACTAAGCCATCCGGGACGCAAGTGCAATCCTGTCGCTGGCCCTCGCCTAAGCACGTTAGCCAGCCATCGCGACCGCGGAAGGAACATGTTCCTTCAGAAAAAACGAAAGGCACGCCAAAAGACGTGCCTTTCGCAAGCGAACACCCGTTTCTGAAGCTGATCGCTACTGATTAACCGCTTCCCGGAACCGCTGCCCGGCCTTGAACTTCACGGTCTTGGCAGCTTCCACCTTGATCTCTTCGCCGGTGCGCGGATTGCGCGCCAGACGTTCGCCGCGCTCGCCCTTGCTGAAGGAACCGAAGCCGACCAGGTTCAGGCCTTCGCCCTTGGCGACGGCTTCCATGATCGCGGTCAGCGTCACATTGAGCACTTCCTCGGCCCGTGTCTTGGTCAGCCCATCCACACCCGAGGCGATGGCGTCGATCAATTCAGCTTTCGTCATTCTCTGTTCTCCATGGACATAGATATCAAGATTGGACCACGCTGGCGCAGCATCCATTCTCGGAAAGACGATACAAAATGGTGAACATTCCGGAAATTCTGCAAGAGCTTGCTCAACCTTATGTCATCCCCACCGCTCAATTGCAGTTGGCAGCAGACAAGGGAAGCCCGGACCGGTCGTCAATACTCGAAAGGAACTCCGGCCGCTGGCACACCCGCAACACCTCCGGAACGTTTATCCCACCCAACCACATGCCTAGCAACTGCCCCGCTTCCGCAAGCGCCCCAGTATCGGCAGCCGGGACGAATCCTACCAACTCAAATAGCTGGTTGGTCTCGCCATTGTCCTGCCACTCCAGTTTGCTGTCAGCGAGCAGCGAACTGGCCAAGTCCTCCAGAATAGGGCCAGCGACATCCGACAGAAATAGTCCGACCACCTTGGCGTCCCGGCGCAGATGCTCAAGTTCCAGATATGGGTCCTGATCGAGGTATCCCGCGACCGTGACCATTACCTCCAAGTCCGACCCCGCATCCGAAAACTCGACCACGATGCATCCCCAGGGCGTGCGCAGGCCGCATCGAGGACGAACAGCATTCGCAAGGTCTTCCTGCACATAAGGGTCATCCGGATCCTCAGCGAGCGCGGCGCGCGCGACCATCGCCACTGCCTCCGGCAGTTCGACCCGCGGCCAGAGATTCACCGCTTCGGGTGAGAGGCCCGCCGCGAAGATTTGTGCCAACTCTGCTTGTGTGTATTGCTTGTTCTCATGCATGGGGAAAGCTCCATTTAGACTTGCGCGCCGCTGAGCCGCCGGTAGAGGCTCTGGCGGGTGATGCCCAATTCCTCCGCCGCCTTGCTCTTGTTTCCATTGTGCCGACGCAGCGCCGCTTCGGCTTCCTCCCGTGACACACTGGGCCTGTCCTGTGCTGCCATCGCCGACAACGTCGAAAGGTACGCTCCACTCTTGGTGACCTTACTGTGCCCTGCAGCAAGCACGACAGCCTGAATCGCCTGGCGGTGAGCTTCCAGCTCAGGTGCCGTGCCTCCCTTGATCGGTGCGGGTGAGCCCGAAACCTCTTCGTACAACTGATGCGCCCATCCGTGACGCAAGCCGTGGCTGGTCACTCCCAGCCCCTTCTTGTAGACGCCGTGCTTGCGCAGCACCGAGTTGTAGCGGCTACGCCAGCGCTTCATCGAGTAACTCGCAGGCGTGGTTGAGCCGCTAACCGGATCGATCAGCCGGGCTGCTTCCTCCAGCACCTCCAACTGCAGGCGAACCGGGACTTCCCTCTTACGTCCCCCCTTCGTCCCGTCGACCACCCGGAGCGTGTCCAGGTTCTTTAGTGCCGTAGCGATCTTGAGCGACCAGCTCTCCTCGATCCTCAGTCCGAACGCCGCCTGCAGTTTCAACTGCACCGCCACGTGCTTGTCCGTCTTGGCGATTTCCGCGATCAACATCCCCGGATCAACGCCATTGCCCTCCCATGACTTGTCCGCCGTTGTGACGTAGGAGCGCGCAAGTCCGTGTGCCTCTCTATCTACATACTCGCCGAGCGAGCGGATGAGGTCGTGCTTGCCAAGCCATTGGCAGAACGCCTTCATATGGCTCAGCTTGTTCTCGATCGTGCCGCCGACCTGGCCTTCTGCAACCCACCTTTCGACCAGCGCCTGGATATGCTTGTGGCGAAGAGAATGGGGGCTCTCGATCATGAACCCCTGCTCGCGCAGTTCCACGAATGCGCGACATACCGTGTACATCCGTCGCTCTTGCGTCTTGAGTGACGCGCGCTTGAGACTCACCCGTGTTTGGCTGAGGATCCTCTTCAGGTTGTCAGCCAACACCGCATCCAGTTCCGCCTTCATGCGCGTGGGGAGCTCGTATTTGGCCAACAGCCCGCGTATGTCAAAGACCGCGTCTTGCCGCATCTCCTACCTCGTTTGTCTATCCAGTCCCAACGGTCTGAGCGCCCTGGTGTTCCCCGTAACCACCGATTGCCTCGCGTCCCGTCCATCGTGCCGTTTAGCCATCGGCCATGGTCCTGCTCTTCCGTATCCGTTAGCGATTCCATTGGCTGGTCAGCCCTCACGTGGAAGAAACGTGCATGACTGTCCCGACTGAGTGGCCGCGCTCACGCGCAAACCGGTCCGCCGGGCTACCCGGTTGCTGGAGGAACCGCTCTCCAGCATGAACGCAGCTCGGTGCAAGCACCCCGCTACGCCGCCCGCGTAACTCTTGTTGCGCTGTTTGGTGACGGCCGCGCACGCCGTTCGATAGGTGGTGGATCGTCCGGTTGAGTGGTCTCAACCTACGTCCTGCCCGTCAGGTAGCGACATCTGAACCGCGGTGTATCGGGTTCCAGCGTTCGCCTACCCCGCGTTTCGCAGCTGGGCAAGTGGAATGGATGGAGGCTGCGCAGGTGTCCGGTGTCCGGTCTGCACATGTCCTCATTTTGACCAATTTCCCAAAACCGCCCGCAAAGCCAATTGGTATCGCGGTGTCCGGGGTCCTCAGTGTGGGCCAGTATCTACTTGAGCCGATTGAAAAAAATGCCGCGACATTGTGCGGCTTGGACAGACAGGCACCCAAAGGGTCAATCCTAGGAAGGACTCGGGTGCGGAGTGCCACTCACTGGTGGCGAGGTCGATGCGTCGGGGACGCTGAAGGTATGCCAAGGATAAACGAAAGATCCGAGCCGTCGCAACGAAATCGCCGCCAATTTCGCGACCTTTCGAAAACTTGACTTCGCGTGGCGCGGAGTAGATTCGAAGGGGATCGGAGAGCAAGTGTTAGTTGCGGGAGAGCAGGTCTCATCAGGTGATAGCTGATCACCCCTTGGTGTCACTTGCTTACACCTGGTGACACTAGATCGCCCGTGCTATCAGATATCTGTCAGACATCTAACACCAGCGCGCTCCGACAACGTTCAACACGCCAAGGAGAGCTTCAAATGAGCACCAATACCATTGCGGTCGATGTCGGCTACGGAAACACCAAATTTGCCTTCCCCCTCGGCGCAGACGTGGCTACGCGCATGTTTCCGTCGCTTGCCCCCACGCGCTCGGCATCGAACCTGGCCAGCCACGGTGGCGGCTACTTCAAGGCTCGCGATGTCGTTCATGTGAATGTTTACGGCGCCGAATACGAGGTCGGCCCAGACGTTTCCATCACCTCGGCCTATGGCAACAACGGACGTACGCTTTCAGAAGACTTCGTCACCACACCCGAGTATGCCGCCCTGCTGTTCGGTGCGCTTCATTATGCGCAGGCCAGGGACGTGGGGCAGCTCATTCTTGGGCTTCCCGTCCATGCGCTGCAGAAGTACGCGGGCACCCTGCAGGAGCGATTCACCGGCGCCCATGACTTCGGTGCCGGCGACTTCACGATCAAGCGCGTCGTCGCGCTTCCCCAACCCCTCGGCTCGTTGGTGACCTTCATGCGCCAGTCTGGCAAGGATCTGGACCCCGATGACAATTGCCTGATCGTGGATGTCGGCTACTTCACGACCGACTGGGTCGTCGCCCGCGGCTACATGATGGACGACACCCGAAGCGGTGGCGTACCAGGCGGATCCTCTCGGATCTACAAGCAGGTGGCCATGCTCCTTTCCGCCGATGAAGGCGGCGAGCCGACCGGTGACATCGAGCGCATCGACAAGTCGCTGCGCGAGGGGAAGCTCATGCGCTACTACGAAAAGATGGTTGACCTGCGGCCGTACTTCGAAGTCGCCAAGGCCCAGTGCCAAATGGCTGTGAAGGAGATGCAGACCCGGGTAGGCCGCACGGAAGACATCGCGGCGATCGTCCTCACCGGTGGCGGTAGCGCCCTATACTCTGGCGCCATCCGTGCGGCCTTCCCGCGCTCGCACATCGTCGCCATGGAATCCCCCTGCTACGCCAATGTCCGGGGATTCTTCGACATCGGCAGCGCGCGTCAAGCACGGGGCTGAGAATCCGGCTATGGAGAAGCTCGCGATCAAAGTTGCCCTCAGCCCGCTGACGACACCGCGGCTTTGCGCACAACTCGCCGAGATCAGTGATCCCCGCCTGCGGGCGGAGGTCCTCCGTCGCCTGGCGGAGTTGGGCGCGGAAGCAATCCTTTCGGCAAGTAGCGGTGCAGCTGTGCAACCGCCCGCCGGCGGGATCCTTGCTGCGCTTACCTACCGGCCAGACCGCCATCTGACTCCCACCCCTGCACCTGCCATGGCCTCGGCCCCGGCTCCGGTTCAGGGGCTGGCTCCCCCCCCAGCGGCCCCCGCTCGCTGTGAGACCCCACCCGTGGACACCGTTGCCATCCGCTCGCAAACAGACCTCTCCCAGGCATCGGTCAGCGACAATGTCCCCCGGGAACTCGAAGCCCAAACGGTCCTCCCTGCCAGCAATCTGGATCTGAACGCGGTGAATTCGGCGATGTCCAGGTTCTTCGATTGATACATTGACGAGCCCCGACCTCCCTTGACTCGCTCGAATTCCATGGCAATCTAGACTCAACGAACCAGCGAAAGGAACCATATCCATGCAATTCTTCGACTATCTTTCGACCAACACCGACATCAATCGATTCGTGTTCGCAGTAGTGATCTGCTATTGCGTCATCGAGGCAGTGGTCTCCTGCTATCGCGGTGTCAAGGCACGGAAGGCAGGCTGACCCCGCAGCCGGCGCCTCGCCGTAAACGAAAAAAGCCCAGCAATTGCTGGGCTTTGTCGTTAATGGGAAGGCCGGCTCAGTGCGTCGTCGGCAAGCAGAAATCCATTGCGGACTCCAGAGACAGGCTGCGTTCTACGAACACCATCCGTCCAGATTCGTCACGGCGATAGATATGGAAGAACTGGGCCTCCGACTGACGCGCCTGCACGTCACGGTTCGGCGTGCTGCGCATAGCGCGGATGTGCAGCTTGTTGACGATCACGGTAAAACCCTTCTGCGGCATTGCATTCTCCAGAGAGACCTGCCACGCGGGGACTCCGCTCCTGTGGGGCGGACCCACAGGGCAGAGGTTGAAAGTGATGCCACCAATCGGTAGCGGTAAATCAGGCCGCGACGACAGCCCGTTGCGCCATCTGGCGAAGCTGGTATTCCGTTCGCCATTGATCGCAGAAGTCCGTGCCACGAACCTTCGGGCGATGCAGCACAACGGTGAAGCCTGCGGCACGAAATCGCTTCTGCAGCGTCAGTGCGTCGGCCATCCCGGGTGACTTGCCCGTCTTCACGTCGACCTTGTCGAAGTCCGCAAAGATGTGCACTGTATGGATGCCCAAGCCATCAGGCACCACGAACTTGCTCAACTCCACACGGTTCAGACAGAACCAGGTCGGCACGCGGAACAGCATGTATGCGGCATACGCGCTCTCCAGGCCCTCTGCGACACCGATTTCCCCGTTTCGCGGAGACATCAGGCGAACTGCTCCACCATCGAGCGGCAACGCTGTCAGGTAGTTTCGCTTCGAGGGCAGAATCTCTCCGTCTTTCGAAATGACCGTCGCCTTCTCAGCCTTGTGAGGATCCAACGAGGTCCGGTGGACCGTCGCAATCCTTCCATCTGGTAGCCGATACTCAGCAACGATTGTGGGATACCGCCCTACGATCTCCTTCTCATGCCAGTACTCCTGCGTGGCAAGCCGCAATGCCTGCGGCAGCGGTGCGCATAAGCCAGGAACGCGGGCAGCCAGGTAACGCATGCCATGGTCGCCCGCCGTCAACGGCTTCGAAGAATTGACTTGCTTCATCACGCAGCGCAACAGATCTTCGGGACTCATAGCCTCCTGTCGTGATGGACGCGGCTTATGGGAGACGACCGGAACGGGGTCAATCGACTGGCCGTTCAGCCGGCACTTCAACTCTAAGTAAGACATGCCGGTGTATCGTCGGACAAGCTCAAGACCATCGCCGCCAGCAGGGCTGCCGTCGTTGCACTTGCGGCATACCCAGTCGCCGCGATTCCGCTTGCGGGTGTAGGTAAATCGATCGCGCCCGCCACACATCGGACAAGGTCCAGGACGACCCCGCCAGAAGGCGTCAGTAAGGGCCGATGCCGGCAAGTACTGCTCTACTAGGGCGTCCCATTGATCGGACGACCAGTCTGCAACAATTTCACTAAGGTCTTTCATTTTCATGGGATGGACTCCAGGTGGAGTAGGTTTGTCGATGCCTGGGACAGGCGAAGGAACGCTTGCTCAAAAGACATCCCGGCAGAAGCCAGAAGGTCTTTTCAGCATCACGTTTGCGCAAGGGGATATGGCCGGACGGCCGGGGGAAGGAGACTGCTGCTACCGGTGGATCCGGTAGCAGGCAGTAGAGCGCCGAGCCACGCGTCAGTACAGCGGTGCTTCGTCGTTGTGGAACAGAATTCCCTCCAGCGCCCAAATTAGAACGGGATGCTGTCGTCGTCCATGTCCTCGAAACCGTTCGACGGCGCCTGTGCGGGCTGCCGACGCGCCGGCGGCTGGCGCTGCCCCGTTGGAGCCGAGCGCTGCGCGCTGGCAGGACTATGCTCCGAGTCCGTACCGGGATCGCTATCGCCGTCGTTCGCACCTCCGCGGCTGCCAAGCATTTGCATTTGGTCTGCGACGATCTCGGTGCTGTACTTGTCCTGGCCGGACTGATCCTGCCATTTGCGCGTACGAATGCGGCCCTCGATGTAGACGGACGAACCCTTGCGCAAGTATTGGCCAGCGATTTCTGCCAGCTTTCCGAACATCGAGACGCGGTGCCACTCAGTGGCTTCTTTCATCTCGCCACTCTGCTTGTCCTTGTACCGGTCGGTGGTAGCAATGCGGAGATTGGCCACAGCATCGCCACTGGGCATGTACCGAACTTCCGGGTCAGCGCCGAGGTTGCCTACGAGAATCACCTTGTTTACAGATGCCATGTTGCTTCCTTGTCAATGAATACGGTTCACTTGCCAGACCCAGCGATCCCAAAGCTTCTGTTCGCCGGTAGCTGGGTCCAGAATGGGGCGCCCGGTGCCGTGGTTGAAGGCGGGCACCTTCTCCTTGTGCAAGCGTTTGATGCCTACGCGGTCGCCGATGCTGCAAGCGACGTCAGCAAGGGCGTCTTTCAGACCCTCACCTTGCAGCGTCTTCTCGCCGGCACTGGTGTCCAACTTTACCGCGAAGGATGTGTACGTCGCCTTGCCGCCAGGCTTGCGATTCGGGAATTCCATTTCTCCCCACTCGATCAGCATGCCGACCGTGTAGTTAGACCGGGAGGCATGCCCTTCCTGACGAGCCTCCGCCGACTTGACGGGTGCACGGTGCGGCATCGGATGTTGAGCGTGTCCTGATTGCCGCGACTCGGCCGAGTGCTCCGGAGCTGCACGCGCTGCCACTGGCTGGCGCTCCTTCGCTTGGCGCATGACGCATTCGGCGACGGACTGCGGCGTCACGCCATCGCCCGCATGCCGCCCGAGCTTGTTCCAGCGCGGAACGACTTCCGGCAGGACCTTGTCGCCGTAGGCCGTATGCTGAATCTGGCTATCAAAGACCGCAACGAAGTGAACGACATGGTCGCCTTCATCACGAAACAGGTTCGGTACGCCATTGATCAGGATCTGGTACTCATTGTCCGCGCCGGTGCCCACCGGGACTTCATCCGCGCGCGGCAACGGCGCAGCCGGCTGGCCCATGATGGCGGCAGCGGCTTGCTTGATGACTTGGAACAGTGTCATGGTTTCAAAGAAGAGACCCGCAGCACATGCGCTTCACTCCATCGAGATCGGTTCGCAGGCGGGCATTGTTGAGAATGACGTCTTGCAAGACTTCCGGGCTGACGCCGGAGACTGCACAGACATAGGTATAGGGAAGTGCTCCATCCCAGTATCCGAAGATCCAGCCCAAAGTCATGGAGTACTCCTCCAGTTCCAGTGGCTTGTTCTTGATACGGGCGCGCAGCAGCTCAGCGCAGTCGATCAGCGATTCCGGCATGTTGTCGCCACGGCGACTGTCACAGGCCAGGCTGATCAGGGCATCGACCATCCCTTCTCGTACGGACTCGCTCCAAAGCGAAGGATCCGGTAATGGGTCGACCTTTGGAGGGGGGCGAACGATGGCGGCAGCTTCACCAAAGAAGTCCAGCTGCCATCCCGCTGTCGTTGTTTCCATGATTGTCTCCGGTAAGGCGCCCGGAGACCCACCTGCCGGCGGGTAACGGGTACCCGTGACAGGTGGAATAGGACCGCCCAGGAGATCTGGGCGGCAAGAAGACTAGGAGCGATCGTGCGTTCCCGTACGACGGATTGGCGTCACCACTGCCGAGCGCTCGTACTTCCGCTCGGAAGGTTCCGCAGGTTGGTCATGCGAAGGCTTCGGCGTGGAGTTGTGTTCCGGCATCGAGACCTTCGGCGCGGCCGGCACAGCCCTGCTCCACTGCAGCGCCTTCTCCTTCAAGTAGAAGAACGCGATTGCGGCAACAAACACACCGACGATGAAAGACTGACACGCCAGATACAGCGCCATGCAAAAGGCGAAGAGTTTGAGCGGGCGCTTGATCAGGTTATTGGCAAAGGATTCCATGGTTTCTCACGAGAAACAGTCAAAGGGATTTCCTGGACGGATGCCAGGCGATTATTCGATGCTCGGAAGAGCAAGGAATCCAATGAGACGCGCTTGTACGGCAACGCGCTTGCGACATGCCATGCATGTCGAAAGAACGCTGCTCGCGTGCGGAAAGAAATGTAGTCGGGGCGGACCGCCAAGTGGGCCTGTGTAGCCCAAGCGGAATGTCAGTGCAATCTGGCCGCCAAGTCGATGCGTCGAAGACGCTAGAGGTGTCTGCACTCTACACGGCTAGTCAATGCATGACAAGCAGCGCGCCGTTGCATCGGTCCTTGCCTTCGAATCGCTAGTCAAAATCCCGAGCTTTCGCAATTTGGAAAGGAACATGTTCCTCGCATAACTCCCGACAGAGGGGTCCACTTGTCTATACAACCATCCCCATCTGAAGGGGGTGATACCTTAAATTCGAATGGTGCAAGTCGATAAAAAGCACAGCGAAGCACTACTGATTCGAGCTTGACTTTCGAAAGCTGGCTGTTTTTCCATAGCTTTCGGCTCCGTTAAGTACTCGACATCGGCATATGCTTCCGACCCAAGATCGCTGCATCCGTTGTCTGCTTGACATGTGCTTCTACCGTGTAAGTTGAAGTGGCTGCCGCGATCACCGGGGCCACAACACCATTCCGTAGGGGCAAATAATGAAAAAGAAAGAAGAAGAAAGTCGCGAATTCAATCTGGTCGATCCAAAGTCGCCAAACGCTTTGCGCGAACTGGTGACCCAGCAACTGGGTCACTTTATCGACGCCGGCGCCATCGGGCGCATCGTGCAGGCAGCGCAGGAGATCGAGCTCTCCCGGAAACGCATCCTGGCCGAACACACCGCCATCGGGTCTCGGCTATTCCAGATCTACCATTCCATCCTGACGTGCGTGCAAAAGCGATTGGGCGACACGCCGCGCGCCCGCCAGGAAGCCAATGACAGTCTGTACGCCCTCGCCGTCAGGGGCATGCGCATTTCACGCGCCTCTGTCATCAAGTATCTGCAGGCATTTCATCACTTCTCAGAGAACCACGATGCGTTGACGTTTCTGAACCTTGGCGAACTGACGATCCTCAAACGTTCGGACATCACCAACGAGGAAGTACAGCGATTCATCGACGCACGCAAGAACGATGAATCCTATTCGCGCAAGGAGATCCTGCCTTATATCGAGTGGTCTCGACGCACGCATCAGGACCTCAATCACGTCATGGCCACGCTGGAAGCCGCGGAAGAGCAACTGAACGAGAGTCTGGAGCGCCAGCGCGATCTCGAAGCCCAGATGCGCCACATGCGTGAGCAAATGAACTCTGCAGACGCGCTTAATGCTGCGCAGAAGGAGCAACTGGATCGCACTTCTGGCGCACTCACGTCCCAGCAGCACGCCATGGACAGCCTGCAGCTCTCCATCACCAGATTGAACGAAGAGCGACAAGCCTTGCAGAAGGCATTGGCCGATTCAAAGATCCGAGAGGTAGTGAGGGAGGTGAAGGTCGAAGTCGTTCCCGCTGAATACAAGGACCTATCCGACGCCGTCATCGGTGAAAGCAGCAAGCTCGACGCCACAAAAGCGCAAGTCAAGGAAGCTGAGCGACGACTGGCGGAGGTCAACGCCGAACTTGAGCAACACGAGGCAAAGGAGGCTGACTCAAGAAGCCTGGCGCTGCGCATCGACGGCCTGAAGGCCGACCTCGATGATGCGCTCGCCAAGCTTCGAAGCTCCGTCAAGGCAATCAAGGTAAAGGAACATGGCGCCGCGCTGCTGTCCTTGCGCCGCAGTGCGGAGGCATTCCACAACGAACTGATCGCTATCACCGGAGCTTGACGATGCAAGCCACGCTTACCCGTTCCATCTTTGAGCAGTTTGTTCTCCCGGGCTGGGTGCGAGATCGCGTGCTTTCCGCGAATCTTCGGATCAGCAACTACGTCCTGAACACGGTTTCGGTGCATCCGACGCTGGAGAACGTTTTCAGGGTCTCCAGCGAAAATCTTCGGTCGCTTCGTGAAAATATCGGCCAGTCGTCGAAGGTATTGGGGACGCCATTCCTTGCTTACGCACCGACGCTCACGACCGTGGAAGACTGGCGTTCGTTCATTGAGGGCAGGATGCCGACGGTCACGATGGAACGCCTCAAAGCAATGGTGCCTCACAGCCTATCAGTGGTGGACAGGCTGGCGCTCGAGCACACCAACCGCTCGTACATCAATGCTGTGTACGACCTCCTGAACATGTCGGTATTGGCAGCACCGCTGATCGGCATCTCCAACGAACTGGCGTCGTACCTGCGCTCTGTTCCGCAGCACCAGTTCGACGTGGCCATGACCGAGCGTCTGATACCGCTCTTCCATTGGCGATTTGCAGACGAGATGTTCTGGCTGGAAATCCACACAGGCCGACTCTCGCGGGAGATGATTGCCCACTACCTGATGGAGACCTCGCCGCTCCGCTCGGACCGCTTGCCCCACTCTGGCGTATGGGGCAAGTTCCGCCTGGAGACGTTCGAACGCGATGCTCTGTTCGAAGCGTTTCTGTCCTTTAGCTGTCGGGCCATGAGCGTTTGTTCGCTGTTCAATACCAGCATTGAGCATACGAGGAAGACTTACCAACGCATACACGGGAAGTCCTCGCCATCCGGCCAACCTCCTGCTTCGCTGATGTGGTATCTCGAATCCGCGCAACGCCGCGTTCAGGCGACATTCCAGATCTGGCTGTTTCGGTCCGCTATCGCCTGTGACGTCTCGACGCCGGAAAGCTTCGTCGCAATGCTAGACATCCACCGGGCCTTCTTTGCGGACGATTGCAAGGTCCCGGCCGAGCGTTCCCTGCATCTGGCCCGCTCGATGTCGACGAGCGAGGAACTTGCGGTTTGGCCCTGCCGGAAGTGCGGCACACCCTATCTGGCCTCGAACTCCTCCGCGAGGATCGAGCTTTCGCAGTCGTTCCTTTGCCCGTGCTGCAACGGGTCGTTGACCCCCTCGCGTGGCGGGCGTCGGAACTAGGCCAATGCGAAACTACTTCGTCATCGCAGCGTGCTGCGCGGGCCCGGTTTGGGCAACTGGCAGCGCGCCACCGCCCGTCCAGTTGCCCGAGGCGCCCGCGGCAGCTTCGCTCAGGATGAACGTGGCCGATCCAACCTACTCCGAAGGCTCTGGACAGCTCGCGCTCTTCACGGGCGTCAACACCTTGCGCCAGAAGCTTGGTGTCGGGCTGCTCGCGCAGGACGCCGCGCTCGACACGGCTGCCCAGGCACACGCCGTCTATCTCAGCGCACACAGCGTGGCTCAGCACGATCAAACGGCGGACTCTCAGTATTTCTACGAGGCCACGCCACTGCTGCGCGCGCAGAAGGCCGGAGTCGGGGATTCCCAGTGGGTAGCCGAAGTCGTGGGCGCGGCCAGGGGGCCGAACGACAGAGAGATTGGCCTCGGCTGCGTCGACCAGTGGTATCACACCGTCTATCACCTGCAGTCCCTTGTGACCAACCAGGAATCCATCGGTATTGGGTACAGCAGCACAGGTGCCTTAGGCCTGAACCATTGCGTTCTGGACTTTGGCACGATCACTGCCACGCAGCCAAGCCCTACGCCCAACGGCGTGCCCTATGGAGGTGGCCAGCAGTTTGACGCTGACACTTTCATCACTGTGCCGGCGGACGGCGACATCGGTGTGCAAGGTGGATTCAATTTCGCCGGCGAGTCGCCAAATCCCGCGCCAGACCTGCCTACGCCAGGCCGGCCTCTGATGGTGTACGCCAACGGCGCGCTCGCCGAGGTGCTGTCCGTGACGACCTTCAAGCTTGTGGCCAGCAACGGCGCCGAGGTGCCTGCACGCGTATTGGTGTCCCCAGCCGCGAAGGCGGATGGTTCTGTTGGTGTTGCCGACGAGTACCTACGCAACAACGCGGCCTTCCTTCTACCGCTCTCGCCCCTGGCAGACCGCGAGACCTACACGGCTTCATTCTCGGGCACTCGGGCCGGCAAGCCTGTGAGCATTTCATGGACTTTCAAGACTGCAACGCCCACCACCACAGCCTTCCGATAGCCAGCCCCTCCGAGAATGAAGGGGCTGCTCAGACGCGACAACAGGAGATCTAAGATGGAATGGATAACAATTGCGATCGCTTTCGCATTGCCCGCATACCTGGCGTTCAAGTGGGCGAGTCAGGAGGGACGGTGGGCATGGCCATGGGCGCTCGCCTGCATGGTCTTCTCGTACTTTGGCTTGCTCGCATTCGTGCTGACCCGCAAAGGCCTGCCAACGGTGAGCGAGTATGCGCGCAAGTATCCAGCTTGTGTTACCGAGCGAGGCATGTCGTGCTATCGGTGCGGATCTCGAAGCATCCGCCTCTGGCGCGAACAGCCCTTCATCGCAGTGCACCAATGGCACATCTGCAACAGCTGCGGAACGTCGCTGTACCGTTCGCGGTAGCGCGCCCTGGGCAAAAATCACTCCGAAAATCGAGCCGATAGGTAAGGCACCCCACTTTCTGGGGGTCAAATTCGGCTCCTATTCGCCGTCTTGGTGTTGGTCGCCTTCGTGTATTCTCACGTCCGGCCGGGGATTGCGGGCTCTTGACTTCGCCCGCAGATCGGTACGCTAAAAGTAACGGTCGATCCCCGGCCGGGAAAAGTAAGAGGAACAAAAAACATGCAAAACTCCAAACTCGCTCTTTCGGTGCTGGCCACGGCCATGACGCTCGCTCTTGCAGCATGCGGCGGCGGTGGTGGTGATGACGGTGGCACCAAGAACCCCACCACTCCGCCCACTACCCCGACGACGCCGGTAACTCCGGAGCAACCCACTTCTATTCCTCCGGCGACAAGCGCGCCTTCTCCTACCTACCCAGCCGCCGATGAGCGCCTGGTCGCGTACGACACACTGAACAATGTCCGCCTCGCAATGGGTGTTGGTGTGCTGCGTCAGGATGACAAGCTCGATACCGCGGCCTCCAATCACCTTGACTACATCAAGGCGAATGGCCTGTCGCACACCGAAATTGCGGGCAAGCAAGGCTACACGGGCGATACTCCCTACGATCAAGTTGTCGCGGCTGGTGGCAGCAAGGATCAATGGATCAGTCAAGCTGCACTGTCCGGTTCGCCTACGGGCACCGCTTGCGTGGAGACGTTCAAGAACTCCATCTATCACCTACAAGCCATCACCAGCAATCAAGAAACTGTCGGTATCGCCGTGCGCGACAACCGTTGCGTTCTGAATTTCGGTCTGGTGACAGGCGCGAAGGGTAATGGGTACGGTCTGCCGCAATGGGGTGGTCAGCAGATGGCAAGCAACGCTGTGGCTTATTACCCCACTGACGGCGCGAACGTCCTTGGTAGCTTCACCCCAGCGGCCGAGTCGCCTAATCCGGCTCCCGATCTGACGATGGCCGGCCGTCCAGTTATGTTCCGCGTTGCAGCGCCGGAAGCGACCGACATGCTGACCGTTAGCAGTTTCACGCTGTCCGGCCCCGGTGGTGTCGCCATCCCGGCTCGCGTACTGGTGTCGACGAATGCCAAAGCTGGTTCGATGACGGCTGCGGTTGAAGACCTGAATCTGTGGCGCGGCGTGGTCTTCCTGCTGCCGACGCAGCAACTGCCCGCAGGGACGTACACGGCAACTTTCGCCGGTGCGCGTAACGGTGTGGCAATCAGCAAGACGTGGAGCTTCACGACTTTCTAAGAGGAACCCGTACGAAAAGCAAAAGGCCCCGCTTGTGAACTGACCGCCTAAAGTTGGACGGGTAAGTTAAGTGGCCTTTGGCTGAGTCCTGTATTGCACGGGGCTCAGCACTTTCAATTTGAGCTTGATGCGGTCGTGATTGTAGTACCGGATGTATTCGGCGATGCTGCGGCGCAGTTGATCGACATCGGAGAAGCGGCCAAGCCGGAAGCATTCGGACTTGAGCGTTCCAAAGAAGCTTTCCATCGCCGCATTGTCGAGGCAATTTCCTTTTCGAGACATGCTCTGAGGCAAGCCCCGCAAGGCCAACTTCCGGCAATATGCCGGCATTTGATAGGCCCAGCCCTGATCCGAGTGCAACATTGTGGCTTCCTCTGGGCGTAGCCTCCGCAGAGCCTTGTCGAGCATTCCCCGGACCAACGCGAAGTTAGGCCGCTCGCTGGTTTGCCAGGCAATGATCTCGCCGTTATACAGATCCAGCACGGGCGAGAGATATAGCTTCTTGCCGCCAACGCTGAACTCGGTCACGTCTGTCACCCACTTCTCATTTGGCCTGGTTGCCTTGAACTGGCGCTGTAGCAGGTTGGGCGCCACACGCCCAACCTCCCCGCGATACGAACGGTATCGCTTGGGTCGCACGACTGACTTCAGTTGCAGCACCGCCATCAGCCGCTGCACGGTCTTGTGATTGACCCGGGTTCCGCTCTGGCGCAAGGCTGCCGTAATCCGACGATAGCCATATCGTCCCTTGTGCTGGGCGAAGATGTGGGCAATACGCGCCTTCAGCTCGCCATGGCGATCCTCGGCCTGGCTGGCCCTGAACTGGTAGTAGAACGTGCTGCGTGCCAGACCGGCGACCCTGAGCAGGTCCGACAGACGGTGATGCGCGCGCAAAGTGTTCACGGCTTGCGCTTTTTCTTTGGCATCGATTGCTCCTTGGCCCGGAGCAGGGCATCCAACTTTTTTAGGTACGCGACCTCCGCGCGAAGATACTCGTTTTCCTTGAGCAAATCTTCACGCGAGCGTTCGTCGTGAACTGGCGCGGATGTGGGCTGGCCGTTTGGTCTGGGGCATCTTGGGGACCGGGCCTTTGCGGCGCGGCTGGAGGGCTTCGAAACCACCCTCATGATACTGGCGCTCCCATCGGCTGACACCCTTGGCCTCACGCAGATCGAACAGCGCACTGACCTGCTGATAAGACAACTCGTCGCGCCACATGCGCCGCAGCACCTTCAGTTTGAACTCGGCGCTATACGCTTCATGTTTCTTGCGCAGTCCAGATTCCCCGTGATGCTGCGATGCGCTGACCCAGCGTCGCAGTACCGAACGGCCCATCCCGTACTTCTCGCTTAGCGCTTGGGTTCCGATTCGGCCCGCCAAGTACTCCTGAACCGCTTGACGCTTGAATGCCTCGCTGTACTTCGTCATAAAAAAACACCCCAAAGGTTGGATGTATGTCCAACTTTTGGGGTGCAGTTGACTTGCGGGGGCCTTTCTCTTTGAAGCTGCTAGTCCGTCTCCCTACCGACAGACTTCGTTAATGGAGATTCCCATGTTGTTGCCATTGCCCAGTTCGGTCCCAAGGGATTTGCCGAGGCTATATCCAGTGGTTGCGATGGCGGCACTGGCACGAGCGTTGAGATCGGGCCAAAACCATGTGTCAACCCACATTTCAGCCGCGACAATGGCGCCGCCGTAGTAAATCATGTATCCCGTGCCCTGACAGCCGCCATCTGCTGAACACTGGCCCATATCCCCGATGTAGATGGCAAAGCGCTGAGGGAAATACTGGCACGTAGGGGCCGGCGGTGGCGGAGGAGGAGGGGGTGGCGGCGGCGGCGGCGGAATGTACTCCTGGCAGTAGGCCAAACCGGTATCCGCGCGCTTTTGCCAGGTGTCGGCGCCCCGGCAATCCGCGACGGTCATAGGCGGCGCGGGATACGAAATGAGTTGCGCGGAAGCGGCCCCACCGCAGGTCAACATGCTCACCAGCAATGAAGCCTTGGCGGCACACATGAGTCTTAGTCCTTTTTTGATATTCATGTTGCTATCTGATGAGTTAATACGCGCATCCGGTTGTCACCGTGCCGACGAGCTGGCCCCCGAGGGCGCCGGTATCATTTCCGCTGTACCAAGCGGCCGACGATCTTGCGCTCGCTTGTGCGTACCAGTACGTGCCATAGTCAATCATCGAAAAGTAAACGCCCTGGATCGGCGGCAAAACGTAGCCAGTTATGTTCACCATTTGCTGCTTTGATGTATACAGCGCCCATGCAGTGCCACCAGGACAGTTGTCTTTCCCGAACGTCATGCCATCGGTCACGTTCTCGTACTTCCGAGTGATGGTCATGTTGCCAAGCGCATTGGTGAGTGCGATATAGCGGTTGCCCTTGCAGATGTAGCCGACGTTCGTAGCGCTGGTTGCAATCTGACCATTGTTGCCACACCCAAGCCCTTCATAGACGTTTGCCACTGCGGTTCCGACCGACTGCCAGATGCCGCCAGAGCAGATCACATGACCCGTTCCAGTGGTGCTCCGGCGGGTCGACGTGTCGGCACCACACGCAGTGCCAGGAGCGCCGGTGCTCGTCAGGTAGGTGTCTCCTCCGCTGGTAAGCGCGGTTGTGGCCGTGACACGGCCTGCGCTGTTGACGTCGTTGCCTGCCATATCGATCGACGTCTGCATCCGATTCAGTTCCGGATGGCCCGGAACCTGCACCCGATACAAATAGCCGTTGTTGGCTTGCGCGCCGGTAAAGGCGAGTAACGACGCGAGCCTGCCGCTGCCCGGGTTCGTATAGTTGGCCAGCGGTACCTGCCATGCGCCATACGCCCCATAGGCTCGGGTTGCGACCATCGTCGGATCACCGTTCTGACCTATGTAGGGCACGAAGCCACCCTGGGCGCCGGCCTGCGCCGCGATCTGCACGAGCTGGCGTGTGTCCGTGATGGCACGCCCACCTTGCGAAGTGACAAGCGCCTGCAGGTTATTCGGCGTCGGTTGCAGAACCTGGAGGAGCCACGTCTGGCCAAACACGTTGGTCGCCGAGAATCCGGCAGGCAGATAGCCGCCATTAATCAGCATCGCCGGCGTAACGTTGACGGGCACGCTTGGCGTCGCCTGTGCGACCAGTGTCGCGGCTTCATCCTGCACGAACTGCAGGGCGGCCTTGTCGAACACAAGCATCTGGCTCGCCGCGGCCGCGGTCTGCACGTTCGTGACACCCGCCTTCGCCCAGGTCACGAAGCCAGCAAAGCTCAGTGTCGAGAGCATCAGTGCGATGAGATATCCGAGTATGGCTTCCATGCGATTCGATTCTCAGGTGTTCAGCTGGACCCAATGAACCAGCGCCCCAACGGGAATGGTCGAAGGCACGCTGTATGCGGTGCCGGTGGAGATGTTGATGGCCATACCCTGGCTACGGACCCGGAACCACGCGAGACTGCCTTGCGTGCTCCCAAGCAGCGCGGCCCCGGCACCAGACGAAACGCGCACGTAGCCGTACACGTCGCGCCCGCCGCCCGGGTTGGCTACGGCCATGCATCCCGCACCAGTCGGCGCCACCATCCCGGATGGCAGCGCCGGGATCAGGCTCGCGCCAACTAGGCCAGGCGTTGAGTCGGCAGTCGACACGCATGCCGCCCCATAGGCCTGCGCCTGCTGCGCGGTGACCGTTGCGACGTTTTCCATGCGGCCGGGAATGCCCGCCCCCGGCGCTGCTTGTGACAGTTGCCAGCTTTGCGCCACGATGCCAAGGCTGAACAGGACCGTCGCGATCGGCAACATGAGATAGCCCATATCCTGCTCCTCAGATAGTGGCGACAGCGAGTGGCGACAGCGCCAGCTTCCTTACTGGAAAGTGAGGGTAAAGGTCGCCGTGGCGCTACAGGCCGCCCCCGCAGTGGCCTGGTCGGGCAGGTTGGTCTGGTTGAACGTCGTCGATCCGACCACCAGCGTCACGTAATCCTTGAGGCCGAGGGCCGTGCTGACGCACTGCTTCGCCGTCTGGGCATTACCGCCGCCGAAGGTGATCACTCCCTGCGATCCGCTGTTGGCCGACGCAAGCGTGACTGCATTGCCCCAAGAGTCGATCAGCGTGGTGCCGCGCACCATGTCGGAGGGGAACATCCCGCCGGTGATCATTGCTGGGATGTTTGCGGTAGTGAAGTTGGTGTAGCCGTTGTTGCCCTGTGAGAATCCGGCGCGAGCGTTCGTGATCAGCTGCGCGATGTTCGTCGCCACCACACTGGCCTTGTGATTCTGAAAGCCGTTATAGCCCGCATAGGCAATCCCAGCCAGTGCGAGAAGTCCCAAGACGATGGCGACGATGCGCCCAAGAATGCCATCCATGTAAAGCTCCTAAAGTGTATGAATACGACGGTTGTTAGAACTGACCCATCGAGGACGTGAGGATCGATGAGAGTGAGTTGGAGCCCAGCTGCAGCACCACGAAAGCAAGGAACATCAAGCCGGTGAAGATCGCTGACATCACCATCCCTTTGGCAAGCAACTGGCGTTCGATGACTTCAGCGTTCTGCCGCACGGCCACCGTGATCTTTTCGGTGAAGTCATCAAAGCCCGCATACGCGCCGACTTCGTCGATCAGGTCCAGCGACGGAAAGCCGTTCCCGGTCTGCCGCATGGCTTCCGCGAGGTCCAGGCCATCAGCCAGTCCGAGGCGAATCGGTCTCAGACGAGAGGCCAACCATGGCGATGCCGAGCCGATCTGTCCCTCCAGCGCGGCGATATCCGGGACCTTCGCTCGCAGCAGCGCGACGAAAGACATCGCCCAGGTGAAGCCGGTGATTTCGCGGTACGCCGTGAACGGGAATACGTGCTGGTCGCAGAACCGCCTGCCAGGCCCGCTCCACCGCGGCAGTGCCCACCAGCTCCAGACGGCATATACGCCGAGACTCCCGAAGATCACCGGTGCCGGCCATCCCACGGCCAACTGGCCCATCCAGTACATGGCGTAGGCCCAGTCGGTCCATTTCTCGATCGGCAGGATGTCGAGGAATTGCGGCACGATGTAGCCGCCGATCACCAGCAGGACGGCATACAGGCAGGCCAGATACACCGTTGGCGCAAAGAAGCTGGCTTGCAGCTTCTGGCGCAGCCGCGTGGTCAGCTCGCGCACGTCCAGCACCAGCCGCATGGCGTCCGGCAACTGTCCAGCCTTCTCCCCGGCGTCCAGAACGCTGCGCTCCAGATCGCTGAGGCTCGCCCCCATCGCCGCCATCAGCGTCTTGCCATCACGCACCTGCCGCCCGACCTCGTGCGCGGCCTCGGCTGCGCGCTTGCGGCCTCGCCTGTCCTGCCGCTCCCGGAAGTCCTCAATGACTTGCGCGAGGGTCAGCCCGTTTTCCAGCTGGCTCGATGCCTGTTGATACAGGCGCCGGCGCATTGCCCAAGACAATCCGCTCATAGGTCCTCCCGCACCGGAATCGCGTCAACGCTGCGCTCGGCATCGACCGGGCTCAGACGGCCGGCCAGAACGAGATCCATGGCGTGCGCGATCATGGGCTTGTCCGAACCCTTCCGGGCCCGATGATTGCGCCGCGCCTCCAACACCCCGTCGTTGATGAAGTCCTGCATCAGCTTCTCGCTGGTCACGACAACCTCAGCAACCGCCTGTTGACCAATGATGGCTTCACCGTGGCAGTGATCGCATCCGCTCCCGCGAACGCGCACCTCGGACAAGTCCCCCCACGAGCGCATCGCCTGCAGCATGTAGTCCGGCAGCGGCTCAGGCGCCCTGTCCAGGGTGACCGAGCATTTCGGGCAGAGCAACGGCACGATCCGCTGTGCAATCAGGCCGATGATCTGCGTGTGATTGGCGATCACCTCCATCGCCAGGCGAACATGGTCCAGCATCACCAGACGGGAGAACGTCTCGAACGGATCGGTCACGTGGAGCGTCGTGAGCACCTGGTGCCCGGTCGCCGCGGCCTGCAGCGTCGCGATCGCCTCCTCGACGCCCCGGATTTCGCCCAGCAGCACCGCATCCGGATCCATCCGCAGGGTCATGCGCAACATTTCCGGGAAGCGCTCGCTCTCCGTGGTGAGCTGGATCGCCCAATCCATCGGGTACTCGGTCGGATTCTCGATCGTGATGAGCCGCTTTTCCGGGAAGAGGCGGGCTTGGTGCCGCGTGCACTCAAATAGGGTTGTGGTCTTGCCGCTCCCGGTCGGGCCGGTCACAACGATGACGCCCATGGGGCGGCGCAGCAGCTGCGAGATAAGTTCCACCTGCAGCGGCGTGTAACCCATCTGGCCAAGCTTGAATTCGCCGCCCGGCGCTTTCGGCGTGCGCAGATCGAGCCGTTTGGCTGCATGGACAGCATCCGCCTTCAGTGCGCCTTCGTGGTGCTCGCGGTATTGCAGCCGCGCAACGAGGAAGCCGCCGCCGCTCTCCACCGGGTAGGCCGGCCCGCGCACGATCCGCACACTCGACAGCCCCGTGCCCGGTAGTGCATCGCCCGCGATCTGGGCGTCCTGCACGTCCAGCGGGTTGTAGGTGGCCGCCTTCACCGTGGCGAGGCCGGTGTACATGGCGCGGATCAGGCGTTCCCCCTCCTCGCGGCGCATCGACAGCGCCGACACTGTGCGCAGGTCGCCCTTGATCCGTACCTGAATCTCAGTGTGGTGCTCACGGACCAGGATGTGAATGTCCGAGGCGATCAGCACAGCGCAATCCGCGATTAGCCGGCGCGCGAGAGTCAGGGTCTGCAGGTCGGTGTCCTGCTGCTGGCCGGAGCCACGCTGCTGACGCAGCACGGCAAGCTCCTGCGCGGAGACCTTGCGCAGTTGGGGCGCCGCACCGCTGCGCCGCAGCTTGGCTTCCCAGGACAGAAGCCGCGGCGTGCCGAAATGCCGGGCGTCCACGTAGATGTCGCAGCCGTGCACCGCCAGCACTTGCTGCACGTTGTCATCGGTCAGGCCCAGCTCCTTGGCGACATCCTCCACGTGCAGCCCGCTTTCCGCGACGCGTTGACGAAGCGCCGCCGCTTGGTCAGCCGTCAGATGGTCGAGGTTGTAGGCAACACGGTCGAAGGTGGCCGGCAGGTTGCGGGGATAGAGGATATGAGGCTCAAGCACCTCCGGAGGCTTCGGCAACGCGAGCGCATCGGACTTCACCGACGGCTCGGCCCGGGTTGCAAATGCGGTGCTTCGTGCCGACTCACTGCGTGGACTGCGCCACAGACGAGAGATCGTCGCGATCATTGTTGTTGACTCCCAGCAGGAGGCGGCACTGCGCCATCCCGCATTGCATATAGCCTTCCGGTTCCTTTCCATGCCTGGGCGGCCGCGTCGTAGCTGACTTCCGTCAGTCGCAGACCCGCTACCGCGTCCAACCCCTCGCCCAAGCCCAACCACGGCGGTGCACCGAAGCCGAAGTCCGCCGTCATTGCGAGCCACGGATCAACCGGCGTGTTGCCATCGGCCGGAAGCAGCGGCGGCGGCGAGGTCAGCTGCAAGCCCACGCCGGTACCCTGTGCATACGTCCACATCGAACGCTGCGCTTCGGCAGGCCGACTCACCGCGCGCGACGAAGGCAGGAAAGCCGCCGGCGCATTTCCGGTCACCGTCGCTTGATTTCCGTCGGCGGAAAGCGCGCCTGGCGCGTTGGCCGCCAAACCGCCCTCCCGCTTCCAGGTAGTTTCGATCGTCAGGGCCGTCGACGTGGCAGGCTTGCAGCGCCAGCTGGAGAGCGTCCAGCCCGCGTCCGCGAGGGCCTGGCGGTCCCACGCGCGGCGGCACGCCTGCAGGAAGGCGGTCGGCGTAGCTTCATCAACCCAAGGTACCGCCCGTTGCCGAGCAGCCTCATTGGCACGCTGCGCTGCAGCGATCGCGCGCTGGCGCATCAATTGCGCCTCGCGCTCAGCTTCCTGCTGCTGGTCGTACCAGTACCACCCGCCCACGAAAAGGGCCGCCACGCCAGCCGCCGCAGCGACGGTATAGGAAGTCGACTTCCAAGGGCCGGTCAGGACGTCTCGCATGGCTGACACGCCCTTCGACGCCCGCGCCATGTTCGCGAGATCCCGAACCGTTCCCTCAACCTCCATCCATTCGCCCAGGGCGCGATGCCGCTCGCGGACCGGTGCCAGTTCCTCGAGCGTGCCAACCCGGTCGCCACCGGCGATGACGGCGTGGCCCTGACGGACGGCGATGTACCAGTAGAGGCTGCCCTGCAGATGAAAAAGCCCCCTCCACGGCTGGCGGTGCTGGCCCGCCACGATCGCCGCGAGCGGCTTCAGCCCGGCCGGCTTCGCGCCGGCGATCGCTTCGCAGAAACCAGTCTGGATGGCGCCTTCCGCGCTTTCATGCACGACGCCCCAGCGGACATTGCGGCCAAGTTCCAGCGCCCTCGCGCGCAGGACGCTCTTGCTCGGCTGCTTTTCCTCGTGATGCCAGGTCAGCCCGATGGCAAAGCCACCTTTCAGTCCGGGGAATGACAGGATCTCCGCCATCGCTCACGGCCTCAGCGTGCGCACGCGCTTGCCGTTGGCAACCTTTACCCCGCCGTCGTCGATGCTCACGACCTTCCAGCCACCGTCTAGCGAGTCGCCAGCCTGGACCGGCACCGTGCGGCCGCTGACATCCACTACGGCGTTGTAGTGACCATCGAATGCGCGCAACGACACCAGCCGGGGCGCTTCCGGCGCGAGCCGCGGTGCTCGCTCTGCGACGCCGCCCGTCGGCATTGGGCCGCCCAGCGAAACCGACGGCACGCCGGCTCCCGGCGGCGCCCCAGCAGGAGCTGCCACCATGGAATCCTCGGCACGCTTCACTTCTGCCTTGAACTTGGCGATCTCGGCGCGTGCCTTCCACAAGGCCAGTTGGGACTGCAACGCAGCGAGTTCGGGCGCGTCAGTGGTGCGCGACGGTTGTGCCGTCTCCACCGGGGGCGCGGCAGCCGCTGTGGGTGTCCCATTGGCCGCCGCTGGGGTGCCAGCCACCGGCTGCGCCGCCGAGCCGGTCCCCGCTTGCGACGTCACTGAGCCGCCCCCCGCCGATGCGATCGCCGCTGCAACAGGGTTCGACATCGTCGACGCCCCATGGGCAGGGACGGTCACCGAGAGGCCGACGGTAGCGGCAATGGCCAGCGCGGCCGGGGTCCAACGAATATTGAATGAGCGATTCTGCATGGAATGGTCTCTCTGTTACAGCAAGCGGGCCGAGATCATGATGGCGATGACCGTGTCTCCCTTGAGGGCACCAACCCCGCCGCCGAGCGCAGCCATCCACGGCTCACCCACGCCGTTGTTGGTCGTGGAGGCCTTCTGGTTGCGCAGGCCGGTGAGTACCAGCGATTCGCCGGGCTTCAGCGTGATCGACTGCGTGAACCGGTTGGTCGGCATGGTGCGCAGCTGCACGCTGGTCTGGTTCGCATCGCCGCCCGAGTTGAATCGCTGCAGTGGCAGCAGGTCCGACAGCGTCATGTCGAAATTCATCAGGATGCGGCCATCGACAACCTTCGGCAGGAAGTTGCTGGTGAAGCCGTAGGTCACCGTTCCGGTCTGTATGGAACTGGTGGAACCCACGTTGGCAGCCAGCGTCGTTTGCGACTGCGCGACATAGTCCTGCAGCGTGGCGGTCTGCAGAGCCAGCACCTTGCCGTTCTGCGTCACGCCCGAGCGCGATACCACCTGTGACACATTGCCGAGCGTCGAAAGCGCTTGCACCACGGCCTTGCTGCCGGCGAAAGGACCACTCATGATCGTCGCGCCAAGATTCATGGGGGTGGCGCTCCCTGAAATCGTGGGCGTGCTGACGGAACTGAACGAGACGTCGGGCTTACCGCTAGAGCTCTGATAGGCAAGCGACAGGTTCAGGCCAAAATTGTCCTCGCGCGTGACGCGCACCTCGTAGACCTGTACGTCGATGGCGACCTGCTTGCCATACATCGCCACGAGGCTCTTGACGAACTGCTCAATGCGGTCGCACTGCACGGGGTCGCCGGTGACCGTCAGGGTGCCGAGATTCTTGTCGACCACGACGTCGGCGCTCGCGCCAGCGACTGCCTTAGCGGTCGCCTGCAGCGTCTCCCAGGGCTTCATCTCGGTCGACATCGTCATGGACTGACCGCTTCTTCCCGCCCCGCTTCCACCAGACCCGCCATTGCCTCCGGCGCCGGCCGTGCCGCCGGAACTGCTGTCCGACGTCGTGATCGAGCCATTCATGGAGGACGAATCCGCGAGGCTCGGCAGCATGAAGGTCCGCGTTTCCGTCCTGAAGAACGAAACCGTGCCGTCGTTGTAGCGGGACCAGACCCCGAAATGTGCCTCGACGGCATCCAGGAAGCCCTTGAAGCTGCCTTCGTACCTAAGGGTCAAGGGCACAGACAGCGCCATGCCAGCACCCTGGCCCGACGCAGACGTGCCGGCCAGCGAGGAGGCCAGGTCCACGCGCGGCGTTCCACCCATCGGGATCGGGCCGGTCGGCCGTGCCGCGGCGGTCGGCTGGGTCGGCGCCGTACCGGACACAGCGGTTGCGACGGCGGATGCGTCTACCGTCGCACGCACGCCGATACTCTGTGCGATCCAGCTCGCGGCTTCGGTCAACGAGCCCAGCGTGCCCCTGAACACCACATGCTTGTTGTAGATGTCCGGCTGCGGCTTGCTGGCTCGGATCTTCTCTCCCATCAGCCAGGCGCCTTCATGCACCCGGAACACCGGGCGGCTGCGTGGTGCATCGGCGTAAGCCGCGTGCGCGTCGCTGCCGATGGTGTTTTGCAAGTTGCGCGTCTCCATCACACCGCATCCGGACAGCAGTGTTGCAGCCGCCACGGTAGCCGCCGTGTAGCGCGCCGTATTCCTCTTCATTTGCATCATCACTGAACCATCCCGTTTTGGCTGATAATCACCGTGCGATTGCCGCGCCAGCTATCGCCCACCACGTCCGCACCGTTGTTGGCCAGCTCTTCGACCACGCGCTTGACGGCGCTTTCGAAGTCACTGCCGTAGTCCTTGTCGCCGGGCACAATCCAGCCGTCCGGGACATTCCATGCGACGGTCCAACCGGCCCGATTCGCCCAGTTCTGAAGCTGCTGTTGCAGCGCCTCCCCTTTGACTAGCCGGAACACCGCACCGACCGTTGGTGCGCCACTCGCCGGCGTGCTCGCCTTGTTGGGTGCCGCGGCGACCACGGAGGGAGTATTCGCGGCCAGCATGGTCGGGTTGACGGCAGCCTTGGGGGCACGAAGCGGCTGCAGGTGTTGCCAGCCGTCGTTCGAGAGTTGCGAGGCGTGCACCGATGGCACAAGGATCAGGCCGCTCAGCAACGACGCTGCGGCGACAGCAATGCGGGTGGTTCGGTTGGATTGGCACATAGCTATGCGTTCGATTGAGGTGAGGAACTACCGCAAGGCGGCGCGCTGCAGCGCCTGCCACCGCGCATGAATCTGGTTGGCGTAGCGCAACTGCTTGTAGGGTGAGGAGGCGTTGTAAGCCCCGACTGCTTTCCACGTCGGCCCGAAGCGCTGGATGTTCTCGCGCAGGATCCACGCGCCGACGTAGGCATTGATGCATCCATCAAACAGGTGGGCTCGCGTGATGCCGTACCGGCCCAGCCGCGGCAGGTGGATCGAGTTGATCTGCATGAGGCCGATATCCTCCGAACCGTTGGCATTGCGATTCGTGACCCATGGGCGCATGCCAGACTCCTGCATGGCGATGCTTCGCAGCAGCGAAGGGCTCACGCCGTGAAACACCGCAGCATCGTCCAGGCAGTCGGCATGGGCAGCGCCGGTCAGCAAGGCCATGCACACGAACCCGATCGCTCCGATCCTCACAGCGCCACCTTTCCAGGCTGCTCTTGGAACCGGACCTGCGGCACGCGATCCACGTAGACCACGCTCCCATCCGCGATCACGGTCAAGCGTGCTGCAATGCCGTTGAATTTGTAGTAACGGTCCTGGTGCTCGCCGTTGCGCTGGTGCTCATCGCCGAACACCGACACGCTCACGAGCGACTTGGCAAAGCTCAGGTACGTGGCGCCGTCCTTCTCGAAAACCATTTCCAGGCCAGCGCTGTTCCCATTCGGGAACTCGTAGTCGATCTCCGGCGCGCGCGTCACTTCCACGGACTTGCCGTCCGCGCTCGCCGTGAACCGGTCGACTGTCGCAAAGGACAGTACGCGCTGGGTCTCGTCCCACCTCGTCCAGATCTTGCTGTTTGAAGCGTCCCGCAAGACCAAGTCCTTGGGCTCCTGCTCGAACCGGATCTCGATTCGGCCCTGCTTCGTGTCGCGGATCGCCATGGCGCCGAATGCCGATGCCAGCGTCGGGCCGTCAGGCAGCAGTGTCCCGGCTACCGGCGTTACCGCATCGGCAGGGGCTGCAGGCAACGTTGCCGGGGAAGCAGGCAACGTGTTAGCTGTCGTGGCAGTGGCCTGAAGCTTCCCATCAGGGGTTGCGGCTGCGACGTCACCCTCGACCACGGCGAAGCTCTTCGGTGGGCCGGCGCGCAGCGCGATATTTCGACGGCTGAAATCCACCTCACCGTAGAGGTTGCGCTGCTCGAGCACGCGGGCAAGCGCCTGCAGCCAGTTCTCCCCGCCGCGCGTTTCGAGGATCACTTCTTCGGTCAAGGGGATGTCTTTCTGCGCGGTGCCGCTCCATCCTGCCGGCGCGATCGACTTCACCAGCTGCGCGAGCGGCAGGTTGGACCGGCCAGCGCGCACCAAAGGCTGGCTGGCGTAGCTGCCGATCAGTGCCAGTCGCCCGGAGATTGCGGCGGGGCTACGCGCGATTTCGCCCACCGGATTTGCCGGCTCAGACGTGAAACCGTTCGCACGCTTCCACCGGGCGACAACGGGCTGCCCGCTGACCGAGTAGCGAATGACGTCGGGCACCCCCTCGATCACCCAGTAAGGGCCACTCTGGATGGCGCCATCTGCCTGCACAGCCTGGCCATGCCGCGGCTGGATGTAGGTCGACAGGCCATCGTTGAACACCATCGCGGGGCGCTCCGCGGCACGCGCGACGACCTGATAGTCAAAGTCCAGTGGGTCGGTGTCGGCCGCCATGGCATGCGTCGCCACCAGAGCAAGTGCGGAAAGGATAAGCGGCCTGATCATTGGAATTGCGCGACGTGTTTCATGAATCGGGAGAAGTACGGCCCACCGCGCTCCGGGTTCGCGCTGTGGTACCACGCCACCGCCTTCATGGCGGAGCCGCTGCGTTGCAGGTTCTCGGTCAGAATGTCTTCTGCCACGCGGATGTTCGTCGCCGGGGCAAGCGCATCCCATGGCGAAGCGAACCGCTTGCCGTGGTAGCACCAGTTCACCTGCATCAGCCCGACATCGAAATCGCAGCGTTGATTGGCAAGCAATCGGTTGATGGCGCCGTAGGCTTCCTCGCGCGTCGAAAAGAACATGCCGCGGCCGGCCACATTGAGCGTCCACGGCCAGGGTCGGCCTCGGTAGGACGACTCATTCATGGCAATGCCCGCTGTGATCTTGGGATCCACGCGGCTTCCCATCTGTCCGAACGGTTCTGTCTTGGGGGCACACGCCCAGCCGCCGCGCCGCTCGGCCAGCGCTTCCTGTGCGGCATCATTCAGTGCGGGCGGACGCAGCCAACCCTCGCGCACGAACAAGGCGGCGATCGGTACAGGTTTGCCGGCAAGCGTGACAACTGGGCCAGCCTCCGCACCGGGATCGATCTGTGCACCAAGCAGGCGCGCCGACCATCCGAGGAATGCTTCGAGTCCGCAATACAGGACCGGATTCCCTTCGAGGGTGTGAACACGCGCCCGACCATCGACTTTCACCACAATGGCGTTCGGGCTAATGACCGCGTCGATCGTTGCAGCTTGCGTGGCAAGCGATGCGACGCCACATACGACGAATGCTGCGAGCCGCTTAGTCACGATAGGCCTCCAGCACGATGTCATGCTTGACCTGGACCATCACCTTTTGTCCCGGCTCGGTCGTGATGGTCGGACGGATATTCTGGTTGCGGTTCAGGATGGTCTGCGCGGTCTGCGTGGCGATTTGCCCCGCGGCGTTTCCATAGGCGACCAGACCGGCCGGCCCGACGGTGGTCGTCGTCGGGTTGTCGTTGAAACGAAGCGAGAGCGCACCGATCACCAGCGCACCGCTGAAGATTCTCAAAAAGTGGTTATTGACGTCACCGCTGTTGCCGGCGGTCCCATCTGGATCGGCACCCTGCATCCCCAGGAGCGGCACGGTTTTGCCGTTGGGCAGTTGCATGCGCACGAACGCTGTGAGAAGGCGCTCCTGCCCGACAGCAATGTCCGCGCTATACATACCGACCAGCGTGCTGCCGGCAGGGATTACCTTGCAGGTACCCTGCACGGTGTCGTAGATGTCCTGGGACACGGTGGCGCGGAACTCGCCGGGCTTGTCCGAGTTGAGGCCCCCGGCAAACACTGCCGGGATGACGAAGCCTCGGCTGACTGTGCATTTTGGCAACTTGCCATCGAAGCCGGTTCGCAAGGTGCTCACGCTCCCGGCGTCACGCAGGAACTGCCGGTCACCGGAGACTGGCTGTGGCGTCGCGTTGTCCTGTGCGAGCGCGGCCGCATTCGCAGCGCCCTGGCGTGCGGCCACCGCTTGCTGGATCGCGCGCATTTGCGCAGGGTCCGAGACATCCGCGATCCCGGCTGGCAGTCGCCCCTGATTCAGTTGAGACTTGCGCACGCCAGACTTGAACACCGGTGCCGTGAAGAGATCATCCTCCTCGTTCTTCTTGGCATCCACCGTGGGCGTCGCTTTCGGGCCGCCGTTCAGATCGGCAGCGGTCAGCACCGGCTTCTTGGAGTCCGGCGTAATGGCTTCCTTGCGCTGCTTGTCGGCTTCCTCGCGAGCCTTGTCCGCCTGTGCGCGAATCGCCGCCTCAAGGCTTTGCCCATTGTCAGCATTGCCCGCGCGCTGCTTGATCTGATCCGCCCGTGCCTGCTCGGCCTTCGCCTCAAGCTGTTCGTCCGTGACGGTCTGGAAGTAGTAGCCCAGAACGCCCACGATCAACGCCGAAATGCCGCCGAGTGCGAACATCACGTTGCGGGGAAGCTTCCCCTTCACCGTACGGACTTGCGCATCGCTCACGGAAGCTGCGTTTGGATCCATCTTCGAGGCGCGCATCAGAACAGCCCCAGGACGCGACGGCGCCCACGCTCGATCTTGATCTCATCGTCACCGGAGCGCAGGACGATGGTATCGGCGAGGCGCTGCACCACCAGATAGCCGCCGCGACGAAGCTGATTGACCACAACAAAGTCGCTGCCGTCCTTCACCAGCGCGACCGGCCAGCTCTGCAACGCAGCGGCAGGCAGTCGTAGCCAGAGCGCCTTGCCATCGTCGAACGCGGTCTCCGGCTTGAAGCTGGCGGTGCCGGAAATGGAATACTCGAAGTTCAACTGGTCCGGCGACACCGCGACGGCGTCAGGGTTGCGCGCATCGGCCCCGGCTGACCTGGCATCCTCCCCTTGCTCGCCGCGCGCATCGTTGCGCGCCTTTAGCTTGGCCGAGATGGAGGTCGGAATGCGGAAGCGCACTTTCTGGTAGAAGATGCCGCCCAGCGGCGAGGACACCAGCGTGAACTCGTAGCTGCGCTTATTCGTGTTCACCGACAAGGTATTGACGAGACCCGCCGCCTGCGGCTTCACGTAGAGATGGTTGGCGCCATCCGTGTCGTAGTCCCAGCGCACGTTCTCGCCCCAGGCCGGGTCGCCAACGATCTGCTCATCGTCCGGGAACTCGATCGTTGTGACTTTCAGTGGCGCGCTCAGCACGCGGAAGATCTGGTCGCGGCTGTAAGTGAATACGACCAGGCGTGAATCACCCGGCAACGCGATAGGGTCGACACCGCCGTTGAACGGGTTTCCCGGGTTCATGGCGTCGCTCAGGTCGCCGATACCAAGACCGGCGACGCCTGCGCCGAGGCGGCGCCCATTCTTTTCCGCCGCGTTGCCATCGGGGATGGAGAGCAACAGTGCCAGGCCAAGGGCGATGGCCAGCGGGAGAAGTCGGGAGGGGGTGCGCGCTTCCATGGGCATTTGCACGGCTCAGGCCGCAGATTTCTGGATGGAGAAGAAGATGGGGAAGACACCAAAGGGGTTCGTCCCGAGCATGGCTTCCTTGTCCGCCGGCTTGACCTGATAGCGGAACGTGATCGCGTACCGCTGCTTGCGCGGCTTGTACCCATCCTCGGTGGTCGTGGTCACGAATTCCACCACCACGGTGCTATCGGGCAGGCTGGCAATATTGGTGAACTTCGGTTCCCGGGTGAGCGTCGGCGCGGACATCACCTGCCGGAACGGCTCGTCTTCATCGACCCATGCCTTGAACTGCTCCTTGGCCGAGCCCAGCATCTGCTCTCGCACCGACCGCAGATTCGCCGCCATGCGCGACGACTCAATCTTTGGCGTCAGAATGGGCTCGATCGTGAACCACCGCTGCACGAGGTCCTTGAGCGCGGCCTGCACCTGTCGTTCATCCGGATGGAATGCGTCCAGTTCACGCGTGATCGGCTTGCCGGTCGCATCCGCCGAAACGCCAACGACCTTCACCACCGACGGCGGCAGCTCGCGGGTCAGAATCGCCGCGAGTGCGACGCACGCGGCGCCGACCGTTGCGAGCTTCCAGTGATTGCGGTCCACGGTGATGCGCGTGGTCCGATCGAAAATGACTTGTTCCGGACGCTCTTCGCCAAACATACCTGGCGCAACGGTCAGGGGCTTGGCTTTGTCGGTGGATCTGCGTAGGAATCGCATGATGCGGCGGGCTTTTGGGATGCCGCTAATTGAATCAGCGAAATGGCATGCACCTGCCCTCGAAAGCTGTGCCAATTTGCTGAGCTTTCCAATTTTCCTCTCGCTTCACCTCAATTTGATGCCTTCACAGCCGTCGGGATGGCTCGCCCAGCGCCAGCCGCTATGCCGCCACCCGATTTCCCGCGGCGAAGGGCGCCAGCGAGGTGTCTACCTTCGAAAGCTCAGGATTTGACCGCGTCATTCGCTATCTTGAGAAGGAACATGTTCCTCTTGCTACGCCTTGAGCGGACCGGCGCCCCACGACTTCGTCAAAAGCTCTTGAAAATCGCCTAGCTTTCAGTCGACTACAGGACCGTTTGCCCGCCAACAATAGCGGGCATGGAATCAGCGTCCACCAACCACCCTCTTCTGCAGCTCACGCAGCTTGCCGACAGCTCCGTGTCGATGTTCTTCGAATCGCTGGCGCCGTTGCACGATGTCCTTCATGCGGATGACGTAGCGGAGGTCATGATCAATCGCCACAACAGCATCTGGGTCGAGCGACGCGGCATCATGACCCGACTCGATATCGAGATCGATCCGTTCAAGATCGAGGGGGCAATCCGTTCCTTGGCGTCGTCGGTAGAAAAGTCTGCGGTGCGCGGCACGGCCCAGGGCATCATCAACGCCGGTCACAAGGGCCTGCGGATCGCCGCCGTGATGCAGCCAACGTCGATCGACGGCCACGCACTGAGCATCCGGCGGCATCGCGAGAAGAACATGCGCCTGTCGGACTATGTGAAGGCCGGCGCGTTCTCATCCCGGCATGCGCGCACGGAAATCGAGACGCCCATCTTCTGCGGCCCTGTCGAGGACGACGCACTCGCCCAGGCGCTCGGCGAGCTAGTCCGCCAGCGCAAGAACATCCTGGTGGCAGGCGGTACGTCTTCAGGCAAGACCACGCTACTCAATGCCATGGTCGGCGAGATTCCGCCGGAGGAGCGGGTCATCACCATCGAGGACACGACGGAGCTCAAGCCCAGCGTGCCGAACGTCGTGCGGCTGCTTTCCAACGCCGACAAGGGCGTGACCACACAGCATCTCGTTGCCCTTTCCCTGCGCTTCCGGCCAGATCGGATTCTTGTGGGCGAAGTCCGTGGCGGCGAAGCGTACGACATGCTCCAGGCCTTTAACACCGGCCACGACGGCGGCATGGGGTCTTTGCACGCACCGAGTCCCCGCATGGCCTTGTCTCGTCTTGAAAGCATGGCGCTGCTCGGTATTCCGCCCGGCTCGGGCTGGAAAGTCGAAGACATGCGTCGGCTCATTGCCGACTGCATTCACTACGTTGTGCATATGAAGCGCTCAGGCGACATGCGCGTGCTCTCCGAGATCATCGAGATCAAGGGCTTTCGCAACAACGACTACGAGTTCCAACGCGTTTTCTAAACCTCAGGAGTCTTTCCGCATGACCTCTCCGTTCTCACAGCGCGCCCGCGCGACAGCTCGCAAGTACGCCCCGTCCGCCTTGCTGCTCGTCGGCATGATGGCCGTTGCCACCTCCGCCGTCGCGGCGGACGATTCGTTCCTCGGCAATCTTGGCAACTTCATCTGCGGCATCGCCACCTTCATCAACACGAAGTATCTGTTCGTCATCGGCCTGATTGTCATCGTGCTCGGCGCCTATGCCTATGCCAATGCTGAATCGAGCCTGTCCAAGTTCATCTCCGGCGCTTGTGTTGGCGTCGGCCTGGCCGCGGCCGCGCCGTCGATCCTGAAGACGCTGAATATTGTGGCCGCCTGCACCGGCTTCTGAGATGAGAAAGCACCATGTGAGCATCGGCCTGTCGATGCCTCGCCTGATCGCAGGCGCGGTACGTGGCCTCGCCATCGCCAACGGCACCATCGTCGCGCTGTTGATCTATGTCACCTACCGCAGCGGCTGGGAGATCCCGGTGTCGATCTTCGTCATCGGCCTTTGCACCCATGCGCTGTTGGCGTGGCTGACGAGCCGAGATCCGTGGTGGAACCAGATTCTCAACGTCTACAACATGTACGGCGACCTGTACGAGTCGGTGCCCTGGCACGGCAAGTCCGACGCGGTGTTCCGTCGGCCGTACGGCTTTGACAGTGACTTGCCATGCTGAAACTCAAACGCCGGCCGCTGGCTGAGATCGTGCCGTGGCTCACGTCCCTTACCCCTGAGCTAATCCTGAACAAGGACGGCTCCCTTCTTGCGACCTACGAGTTCCGCGGCGTCGATGCGGATAGCGCCGATGCCAGTGACATTACATCGGCCCGTGACCAGCTCGATCAAGCGTGCCGATCCTTCGACAACCGGATCACAGCCTGGTGGCGCCTGTCCCATCGCCGAACCACCGGCTTCATTGACGGCGAATTCAGTAACGCTGCGGACGCCCGCCTCAATGCGCTCAACCGCACGCACATGACTACGGGCCGATACTTCCGCAACACACACTCGCTCAGCATCGCCTATACACCCGAATCGGGCATCGCCAAGTTCTTTGAAAAGATTGGCTACCACATGACGGTGGGGGGGCGCTCCGTCTACGGCGCCATCGTTGAAGCCGCCAAAGACACGGTCCTGTCTCGCAGTGCATTTGCCTTCGATCTCGAGAAGATGCGCGCCGATACTCGTCGCTTCGAGGCCATGCTCGACGCGTTTTCCGGCGGCATCCCGCGCATCAAGCCCACCCGGCTCACGATGCAAGACAGCTATGCGGCGCTGCATCAGGTTGCCAACCCCAGCGTGCCGCCGCGTCGCATTCGGTATCCGGTCACATTGCTCGACACCCACCTGACGGAATCCGAGGTCACGGTGGGAGCCGAGCGACTGCTGTTCGAATCCGCCCACGGCAAGCGCTATGCGGCGGTGGTCGCGGTGAAGGAATGGATGAGCTTTCAGGAAGCGGCACTAGACAGTCTCCTGCAGGTGGATGCCGAGCTGGACATCTGCATCATGTACCGCTTCCTGGACACCGCGCGCGCCACCGCCTACATCGAGAAGGTTCGCCGCTTTTACAAGATGGCCGCGGTGAACCTGCGCTCCATGATGAAGCAGTATGTCTCGAAGGAGGAAAGCGAGAACGACGAAGGCCGCGAGGAGCTCGCCAAGGAAGCCGGTCACGCCCTCAAACGGCTCACCGCCGAGGGGGTGCAGCATGGCTTCGCCAACATCTCGGTGATTATCTACGCGGATTCGGAAAGTGAATGCGAGGACGCCGTCAGCGAGGTGGTCGGCGCATTGACCAACGCCGGCTTCGGGGCGATCCGCGAGAAGGCCAATCTAATGCCTGCCTGGAACAGCACCCTGCCCGGTCGCTGGGACAAGCAACGGCGACTTCAGTTCGTCGAAACGCCTGCCGTGTCCGACATCGCGCCCGTCCGTTCTGTCCTGGAAGGTCCTACATTCAACGCATGGCTGAGCGAGAAGACCGGCGCCGAGGTTCCCCCCCTCACTTGCCTGCCAACCCGCCACCGAACCATCCAGCGCGTCGACATGCACCAGCGGGGTGGCAATGGTCATTTGTTCGTGATCGGTCCAATTGGTGCCGGCAAATCCGTGTTGCTGAACTTCCTGGTGTCGCAGGGCGACAGGCACAAGGCGCGTCGGATTCGCTTCGACAAGGATAGGTCTACCCGCATTCCCACGCTGCTCAGTGGCGGCACGTTCATCGACGTGACGGGCAAGTTCCAGACCAGCACGCCGGTCAATCCCTTGTCGCTGCTGGCCGATCCCGCGAACTTCACCTACGTCACGGAATGGCTGACGCTCGCCCTCGAAGACGATGACTTCACGCTGTCGCCGCAGCAGGTCCAGGACCTCTTCGAGGCCGTGAAGCTAGTCGCGGGATACCCCTGCGAACGCTGGACCCTCAGTTCGCTCTCCACGATGCTGCATGCCGACCTGCGCACGCGGCTTCAAATCTGGCTCAAGGGCGGTCAGTACGGTCACTTCTTCGATCACGCCGAAGACGCATTCGCCGTCAGTGACAACCTGTGCATCGAGATGGGCGAGCTGTTCCAGAAGTATGAACGCGCAGCGGTACTGTTCACCGACTACGCCTTCTACCGCATCAGCCAGTCGATGGACGGCATCCGCTACACGATCATCGAGGTGGAGGAATGCGGCTTCTTCTTCCAGAACGAACGCTTCTATAGGCGCTACGAGGATTGGATTACCACCATCCGCAAGCTCAACGGTTCCATCTGGTCCGCGACGCAGTCTCTTCGCCAGATTGCACGCGTCGCGAACTTCGAAATCCTCAAGGAAAACATCGCCAACTGGGTCTACCTGCCTAACGGCCAGGCCAAGACCAGCCCGGAGCTCTACAAGGACAAGTTTGGCCTGACCGATGATCAGGTTCAGCTGATCTCTGACGCGGTGCCAAACCGCGACTACCTCCTGATCACGAACACCCAGACCCGGATGCTGCAGACGGCATTTTCCGACGAGATGGTAGCCATGCTGCGCTCGGACGGTGTCGCACAGTCCATCTGCGACAAGCACCATGCATCGGGCGAACCCGACTGGCAAGACCGCTACGTGCGCGAAATTCTCGCGCGCGCAGCATAACTTTGGAGAATCATCGTGAAGAAGTGGATCGCCAACATCGCCATCGCCACCTCGGTCTTCGGGGCTTCTTCGGCCCATGCCGCGCTGCCCGTCACCGACTGGGTGGGACTCATTCAGACCACCATGACAGCAATGCAATCGCTGAAAACGGAGGTTTACGAGAATACCAACATCGCCTACCAGTACAAGATGATGGCCAACCAGCTTCTGCAGTCCACGGGCCTGGACGCCGCCGCCCTGACGGAGCAGCTGGACGCGATCAAGGATGACATCGGCAAGTACGAAGTCTACGGCACCTCGCTTAAGGACTTGTATGGCACGGTCTCCGACAACGCCGACTATTTGAAGAAGATCCAGAGCATGGTCGTGGCCTCGGGCAAGACCAAGGAACAATGGTTCCAGGACCAGCGCCAGCTGCTGAGCAACGGCGACAAGACGGCCAAGAACCTGTTTAGTCTGGGCGAGCAAATCTTCAAGAACACTCAATCTGTCGCGCAGCGCCGCCAGAAGATTCAGGCACAGGTCAAGCTCTCGCCCACTGCTCAGGCGGCAGCGCAAACCACCAATCAGATGCTGGACGTGCTTGCCAGCCAGAACTCGGATTTGCTGCAGCTCATGAGCGTGCGCGCCCAAGCGGACGCGGATAAGGACCAACAGAGCGTCGCAAGGGAAACGCAAAGCGCTGAGGCTATGCGCGCGATCACGACTGCGCAGGATGAGGAACTCCGGCAGTTGCGTGCCCGGGTGTTCTCTCGCAAGCTGCAAGCCGACTGAGCGGGTGCCAGGAAGCCATGCTATTGCGTCTATTGATTCTACTGGTCACTGCTGCGCTATTGCACGCAAACGTGGCTTTCGCTCAGACCGAGATTCCCCCCTTGATGATTGGGTCCCAGGCGGAAGAATCCACCAAGACCCCGCCGTCATTCTCCGGACCGAAAGGGACCATTGCAGAATCTCTCAAAAATTGGGTCGGCCAGTTCGAGTCGTTTCGCAGCGGCCTGATCGCAAGCGCTACACCGCTGAGTCAGACCATCCGATCGGAGACGGACAAGGTTGCCTATGGCTTGGCACTCATCACGCTGACTCTGGCCGGCATCCGATTCGCTGCAACGAACGATCCGACCACGGCGTGGACGGACATTTTTGAGGCGTTAATGCTATTGGGGATCTTCGCAGGGATCTATTTGGGGTACGACAAGTTCGCACCGGGAATTTTCGACTGGTTCAAAATGCTCGGCGACAAGATCGCCGGTACTCGCTCCAGCAATCCGGCCTTGACGCTCATCTCGGTAGGCGCCGGCTTCCTGGACACCTACAACAAGGCTATGGACGCGGCAAGCGGTCTCTCCATACTTAGCGTAGCCCTTTCCGGGATCGTCCTCATCATTACATTTGTGGTCTGTGCGGTTGCAGCGCTGCTCTACAGCTTCTTCATCGCTTTAGGGGAGGTGCAGGCCGCCGTCGGCATCGTCGTGGGCCCTCTCGCTGTAGCGCTCGCATTCTCGGATTACTCGCGCCGATTCTTCTTCTCCTGGCTCGATTTCATGATTAGCGCCTCGATGTACACGGTCGTTGCCTCTGTCATGGCGCGACTCGTCTCCAGCGCTTTCACTTCCACCATGGTCGATCAGACTGACATCGGCACCCAGTCCCTTGCGGGCGCTGCCTATGCGCTCGGCGTCGCGATTTTCATGCTGCTTGTCGCGCTGGAGATCCCCAAGATGGCGGGCGCAATCTTCGGGTCCGGTGGCGGGCTGAGCGGGGGTGCTGCCGGGCGTCTGGGCATGAAAGCCGCTAGCGGCATCGGCGGGTTCCTGGCCAAGAAGGGCAAGTGATGACGGTCCATCACCACCTAACTCCACCGGCTTTGCTGGCATCCCACGACAGCCGCCTTGCGTTGGTTCGACAGTATGCCAACGAATCGAATGAGGGCGACTTCCGTACCAAGTGGCTCAGCGTTCTAGATCGCTGCGCCGCGTGGTTCTCCAGCATGCCACTTCGGCCGACCGAGCACGCCGAGCCGGGGGGCGCGTTCCGCGCGACGGTCGAAGCCGCGTACTTCGCCATGCGGCTGTCCGGCGCCCAAAAATTCGCCGCAGACCAAACCTCCGAGCGACGCCGGCGGCTTGAGCCTCAGTACCTGTATGCGCTGTTCCTCGCAGCGTGCTGTTCGCGGCTCGACGAGCCTTGCCGCCACTTCCAGTTTCACCGGCAGCGCGACGGAGCGGAATGGGTTCCTGCCGCCCACGGCGCCTTTGGCATCTGGCTTGGCGATGACACCTACCGGGTCACCCGTCGTGAGGCACCTCTGCCGAGCGAGCGGATGCGCACGGCACTGCTAGCACGGGAAATCCTGGGGGCTGAGCGCTTGGGCGCAATTGACAGCCAGGTGCTGACCGATCTGTTCGGCGCCATCAACCCAGATCCACGGCCAGCCGGCCTGGAGACGCTGCTGCACAAGGTGGTGCGTCAGGCCATCGAGACCGTCACCCAGTTCGAGTTAAAGGCCCGTCGGGCGGCCTTTTCCCCGGACACAACGCCTGCCCCGCCAGCGCAGACGCTGGCTGCTGATGCCATCACCTGCGCGTCGACGCCGCCCGCGCAGGCGAGTGCGGACGCGGTGCCGGTTCCGGCATCGGCGGCGGCGGCTACGGCCGAAGTGGAGCAGCCGATGGTAACGGCTGAAGCGGATTCAACCTCCCAAGCCGGAAACCATCTGGCAGGCAGCGATGCAAGCGGGCAGCACCGTGCGTCGCCTAACGCCGTACAACTCGACGGTGCCCGATCCTTGCGCAAAGAACCACCGGCCGAGGATCCGTTCAAGGCAATTGCAGGCACCTCGAACCTCATGCGCGAATTCTTCAAGGCGCTCTCCCAGGACGCGGCCGCCGGCAAGACGAAAGTAACCCGCGTTGAGGGAAAGGTTGCCATCAGCAAGCGCTCGCTGGGCAACTACGGCATTGCCTCCGAGACGCTCATCGAAAATCTGCGCAAGTTCAAGCATCTCTACAAGATCGTGGGGCAAGACATCCTGCTGGTCAACGAGGTTGGAAACCTGATCTTGCCTGCCTCCGAGGCCGCATGAACCAGTACATTAATCACTTTCGCCCCATCTACGAGTTCCGCGCAGTCGTCGGTTGGGCGTTGGCTGTCTTGCTGCTTCTGGTGAGTGGCATGCCCAACAGTGGCTACTTTGCGCTGGGTGGCCTGGCATTCCTTCTCTTTCGCTCCAGCCAGGTGTGGCGCGCGCTCAGGTTTCGTCTTTCCATCTCCACGAAATGGCTGACCCTCATCGGGATCGATGATCTCCTGACACAGAGCCGCAAGTTGCGCTCGGATGACAAGGACGACGACGCCATGTATTTGGGTACCGGATACGAATGGTCGCAGAAGCATTGTCAGATCGCCCACGACATCCTGCGCATGCCATCGAGCGACATCCCGGGCCTGCCCAAATGGCTGCCAAAGGAAACGGTCAAGGCTATCGAGAAGCTGTTCGCCCCAGAGAACAGCATCGTCGACCGATCGCCGCAGGGAAAATCCTGGATCGGTGGTATGGAATCGCAGCGCATCCCCATCCCCTTCCACTACAAGGCGATGGGCGGCCACACATCAATCAGCGGTACGACCGGTTCAGGTAAGACACGGACATTCGAACTCATCTCGACACAGGTCATTCACAATTCAAATGACATTTTGATCGCGATTGATCCCAAGAATGATCCTGACTGGGGCGCTAGGTGCAAGCGCGAATGCGAGCGGACCGGCCGCAAGTTCCTGTACTGGAAACAGGCCGCACCATCGCAGTCTATCCGGTTGAATCCGCTGGAAAACTGGTCGCAGCCATCGGAAATCCCAACGCGTATCGCCCAACTGATGGAGGAAGGCCCTTTCCGCCAGTTCGCCTTTCTGTTCATCGACCGCGCCGTGAAGGGCGAGCTCTATGTCGGCGACAAGCCGAACCTGCGATCGATCCTGCAGTACGCACAGAACGGCATCAACAATCTTCTCGAGCGCGGGCTGGAGCGCTTCTTCCCTGAAGCCGGGAAGCTCGATTGGGAAGAGGAAGCCACGGGGTACATGCAGAAGGTTGCGCAGAAGGCGGGCGGCACCCGCCTGGACGCCATGGTCAGCCTGTACATCGACCGATTCTCCAAGCTCGGCAACGGGCATGAAGCGATCGACGGCCTCATCTCGACCTATCAACACGACCGCGACCACTATGGCCGGATCATTGCATCCGCCCTGCCCCTGCTGCAGATGCTCGCCACGGGCGAGACAGGTCTAATGCTGGCACCAAAGGCCGACGACTTTGAGGACGACCGCGAGATCTGGGATATCGACAAGGTCATCAAGCAGAAGGCGGTTCTCTACGTTGGGGCGGACTCCCTTTCCAATTCGATGGTGGCACAGGCTGTCATGTCGATGCTGCTGGCAGACATCGCTTCTGTCGCGGGCGCGATTTACAACTTCTACGCCAAGCCGCCCGAGATCGTCCTGGTGGTCGACGAAGCCGCCGAGGCCATCAACGAGCAATTGCTCCAGCTGCTGAACAAGGGCCGCGGTGCCGGCTTCAAGGCTTTCGTTGCCTACCAGACCCGCTCGGACTTCACGGCCAAGCTTGGAAACGTGGCCAAAATGCAGCAGGTTTTGGGCAATTTGAACAACCAGATCGTCTTACGATTGGAAGACATCGACACGGCGCAATGGTTCTCCGAAAAGGCCGGTACCACCGCTATCCGCAACCTGGTCGTGTCGAGCAGCACCAGCACCGGAACAGAGGCCCACATCGGCGAGTTCAGCGGGTCGGTGTCCCGTTCGGCCCAGCTTGAGAAGGTACCACTGATTCCGCACGACCTTGTCATGCAACTGCCGAACCTGCAGTACTTTCTGCGAATCTCTGGGGGCGCTGTCTACCAGGGCCGAATTCCCATCATCAAAGACTAAACACCAATGCGCAGCAGCCTGTTCCGTCAAATCGTCAAGGATTACAAGCTCTCGGCGAAGCTTTCGCCGGTGTTCTCCCTTTCGCCGGACCTCGATGACATTTGCACGCGTGTGGTCGACTACATCGGCGTCAATTTCCGCGTCCGCGAGGAGCCCCTCGTCAAGGAAATGCTGGCCGACGGCATCACCGCCTGGCGTGCCGCGCGCAAGCATGGCGACCCTAATGTGGCGTTCATGAAGGGCCTGTTCTCCCGCGCGCATGAACTCTATGGCAAGCGGTACGCGGCATTCAAAGGCGAGAAATACAATGTCTGGTATCCGTTTCACGAGTCCATTCCGGCGTTCGAGCAGCGCCAGCCCGAAGGCTATGTCTGCCGGGTCGTCGACGAGCCGGCGCCAGGCGCAATCACCCAACGCTGCGCTGCGTTTCAGCTCGCCGCCCGCGTGCTGACGGGCTACACCTTTACCCGCTACTTCGAGAACTACGATGTCGCTGGCAACTTTGCACAATGACGCACGCCGCCTTGCGATCCGCCTCAAGCAGGCTCCGGCGCGCATGGCTGCCAAGCTTTGCGGTGTCGACCCGGCGCTTGCCCTGCACATGCATGAATGGCTGACGGCTCCGCCTCCGGGCGCGCCGGCAATGCCGCTAGCCTTCACCACTGGAGCGGCGGCAGCGTGCTTTGCGCTCATCAAGATCTCCGTGGTGAAGCCGGCTGTCTTCTGGGGCGCGTTGGTCGCTTTCCTGAGCCTACCGGTATTGCTCGCCCTGCGATGGAGCTGACATGGCAAATAGCCGATTCGCGTCGCACGTCCGCCTGTGGCTGATCTTTTCGCCGCTGATGATCTGCACGCTCGCTCCGTTCATCCAGGACGAAAGCGCCTTCGAAATCAGTGAGGCGGAACAGGCCTCGGTTGAGCGCGTGCTAGGCCGGGAAAAGGCCGACGTCGCCGTGACACTGTCCAACGCCCGCTTTCACCAATGGTTCATCGAGAGCGGCGTCGTCAAGTCGTCGTTCTCTGGCTCTGACGCCCAGACCGGCTTTTCCGATGGCGGCGCGTCTGCCTTCGGTAGAAGCTGGATGCAGCACTTCTGGCTAACGATCTACCGCGCACTGTATCGCGCAGCTGTCGGCCATTATTGGCTCGTTGGCGCAATCGTGCTGTTCCTTGCGCTGTTCAATGATGGAACCGTGTCGCGGAAGATCCGCGCCGCGGGCGCCGGCTTTGCCAATCCGGTGTCCTTCCATGTGGCGGCACACGGCTTGATGCTCTGCTTTGGCTTCGGCGCGTCCGCCCTGCTCTTACCTCTTCCCATGCTGGCGACCTGGTGGACCTTCGGGGTCTGCCTGGTCGGCTTGCTCTGCTGGCGCCTTGCAGCGTCATTCCACGTCGGCAAGTAGCCGACTCCGCAGCGACTAACAAGGCCGGGTGTCCGGCCTCCCAAAGGAGAAATTATGACCACGACCGATCTGACCCCTGCAGATGCGCCGCTTCAGGAAGTTGGTCCGACCGACGCCGTTGCACTGCTCGCCGAAGCGCCCACCACGCTTGGCTCGATCGATAGCTCCGGCGATGTCGAGACAGAGCTCGCGGAGATGGAGCAGTCCGCAGATGTACTGCGCAACGAGGGTCTGATCTCGACAGCGGACCATGAGGAGCGCAAGGCCCAAGTGGAACGTACTCGCAAGTTGTTCCGTGACCTGACGCCCGAGGACCGCCAGGCGATCGTTCGCCGTCGTCGTGAACTCGGCCTGCTGATCCTTAATCGCGAGCTCGCCGGCGCGGCAGTTGTTCCTGTGGCGCTCAAGCTCAATCACACGCGCCTGCGCCCGCTCTTCGAGCAATGGTGGCCGTACATGAACCGCATGTCGCTGAATCTGCAGCGTTTCGGCGCTGCCACCTTCTCGCGCAGCGAACTGTCGACGCTCGAGAACTACCTCGAACGTGAGCTCTCGAAGATCGAGGATTATGTGGACGAGCAGCTGCGTGTGGCGAAAGCCTACCGCGAGCAACGGGAACAGGAAATGCGGGCAAAGGACGAGATCGTGTTCGTGCCGACGATCCAGCGCCCCTCCCTTGCTCTCGAGGTCCAGGCGTACTCGCGCTTCTCGGTGCGCGCCCTGCAGGTTCTGATCAAGTTCGATCAGACCATGGACCAGTTCGACTTTATGGTCTGGAACGGCATCCGTGATCAGAGCGACGTCAACGACGAAGTAACTCGCTTCCTGCGCAAATTCCAGCCGCTGGGCCTGCGCAGCTACACGACCCACTTGAAGCTCATGACGACTGTCCGTGGCATCTGAAGCCAGTCTCATCTGTTGCGTCTTGATAAGGGCTACAGGCAGATGCGGCGCCCCAGTGCCGGCATCTGCCTCCAAGTGACACGGCGTGCCAATTCCTTCGGCTGATCCGCAGTCAAAGCGAATTGGTTCACGTGGCATCTCCTGCCACATGGTGTCTCTTTCGGCGTCCTTCTACCAGCAAGTCCGTCCACGATCGCCAAAGTGGCATTCGGTGGCACTTTGCAAATACTCGAGCTGTGTTGGGCCATGTCTCTAGCTGAAGTACTCGAAAGACTCAATCCGTCCCAACGGGAAGTCGTGGACTGCCGGGAGCACTGTGTTGCTGTGGCTGTTCCCGGTGCCGGCAAGACCGCAACCATCGCGGCGAAGGCCGCGGTGCTTCTGGGCGACCCAAAATTGACCGTGGGCGCTGTGACGTTCAGCAAGGACGCGGCGGTCGAGTTGAGGGACCGAATTCTCTCGCTAGCGGGGCCAGGTGCGAAGAAGCGATTGATTGCCGGGACTTTTCATTCGCTTGCATACAAGCAGCTTACTTCGGCGGCAGGCAAGCGGCTAGATATCGCTTCAGACGGAGACCGTGCCGCCCTGATTGCGCAAGTTCTCCAGGAGAGCGGCTTCGATTGGAAGCTCGACGAAGCTATCGCGGTGGTCGAACGCCTAAAGACTGAGTTGAGTATGCCTGCGATGGACGGCCTCGAAGGTCAGCTTCTTGCTGCGTATCAGGAGGCCTTGGAACGCAATGGCCGACTGGACTTTCAGGACCTGATGCGGCATGCCGTTGATGGTATGCAGCGCGGAGCCATCAAGCCATACGGTGTCGATGTGCTTCTCGTCGACGAGTACCAAGATTGCGATTCGTTGCAAGCGTTGTGGACGGCCATCCATGCGCGAGCTGGCGCAACGACCACGCTTGTCTCTGACGACGATCAGACGATTTTTGGCTTTAGAGCTGCTCTCGGATTTAGAGGAATGGAAGCCTTCGCAAGAGAGTTTAACGCTCGCCAAATTGTCCTAGGCATCAACTACCGATCCCATTCCGAGATCCTATCCGTCGCCGACAAGGTGATTCGGAACAACCGTGAGCGGATCACGAAAGAACTCATTTCTCACAAAGGGCCCGGTGGTACTGTCGACTTCCAGCGCTACGATGATGAGTACAAGGAAGGCGTTGCCGCAGTTGAAGCGATGACCGCCGCGATTCGCTCAGGAAAATCGGCGGCAATCCTAGCTCGCACCAATCGAATTCTTGATCCCATAGAAGCTGTCTGCCGTTCGCATGGAGTCAAGTACCACCGTGCTGCGGGACGATCGATTCTCGACCGCCCCGAATCAGCGCTAATGGGAAACCTGCTCGAACTGATTCAACAGACCAAAGCCAGCGGGCTTGACTCCCTTCTAGGCTTCTCCGGTATTGGTGCGACAGATCTCCAGGCGCTCCATAGGAAACTCTCGTCTGGCAAGGACGCTGAGGGAGCGAAGAAGAAGGATCTTGTAGCGGCTGGCGTCGCTGAGGATGCCGCTGAGAAGTATTTGGAGTTGAATAAGAAGATGGCAGAATGGCGCGCGCTCTGCGTGCGCCAGTTCCATGCACTTGTTCTTGATGGTGTGCATGAATGGATGCTGAAGTGTGCCAAGTCTGACCAGGGCAAGCGCTCCATCAACACCACCTACGATGTTCTTTCCAGATTGAATGGTCCATTCTCAGACCGTCTCGATTTTCTACGGCGCAGCAACAACGAGCCAGCAGACGACGCCGTGGTTCTAACCACCTTTCATTCCAGCAAGGGCCTGGAATGGGACCATACAGCCCTGATTCGGCTCGAGGAGAGCGTCATTCCCGATGACGGAAGCACCGAGGCAGAAGAGCGACGGCTCTTTTATGTCGGGATTACGCGTGCCCGTCGCACCATGGTCCTTTCAACAGCAAAGAAGAATCCGACATCACGCTTCGTCATCGAGGCCGGGCTGGCATAGCTAAAGATTTTCGTCGCCTTGCCGTCAGAACTTGACTTCGCCCTATCAGAGCTAGCTTTTCAGGTGTATGCAACACCTCCTTCAACGACAATGAGACTCGCACCACGACCCCATCAGCACGAAGCCATCATTGATGTGCTGCAGGGATTCAAGGACCACGACCGCGGCCAGCTTATTATGGCCTGCGGAACCGGCAAGACGCTTACGGCTCTGTGGATAGCCGAGGCGTTGAAAGCGAGACTAACTGTAGTCTTCCTGCCCTCAATTTCCCTCGTGGAGCAGTTTGCGCTCTCTTGGCGCGAGAACGTTGCCGACTCCAGTGGTCTTGACGCCCTGTGCGTCTGTTCCGACGAGAACATATCTCGCGGTGAGCAAACCGATGACATCAGCGTTGATTCTCTTCAAAGGTGTGGGCTGGCGGTAACCACAGAAAGCAATGAAGTCAGCCGATTTATTGGGCTTTCCGGACCTCGGGTTGTGTTTTCGACCTACCACTCGGCACGGGTGATAGCTGCTGCGCAGGCACTGGCTGGCGCTCCGGACTTCGATCTGATGGTATGCGACGAGGCGCACCGTTGTGCTGGAGATGCACGATCGCCATTCGCTGTCGTCCTAGATGGCAACCGCATTCGCGCACGCAAACGACTCTTCGTCACAGCCACCCCTCGGGTGCGCGGAAACGCAACTCATGATGGCGCGAAAGCATCGGGCATTGTCGATATGGACAATGAAACCGTATTCGGGCCGCGCTTCCATACGCTTCCCTTTCGGCGTGCGATTGACCTTGGCTTGCTGTGCGACTATCAAGTCGTCGTCGTTCTGTCAAACAGTGAAGACCTTCGGACGGTCGTTGAACAGGACGGAAGACAAAGGCCTGCGGCCGAATCGGACAAGCTTTTGGAGGCCGGCCTAGTTGGCGTGGTTAAGGCTCTAGGAGAATTCGGACTGAGGAAGGTAATCACATTTCATCATTCCTTGAGTAAGGCAGCTCGCTTCCAGCGAGACATTGGCGCCGTTGCTGACGCTATGCGGTCCATCGGAAAGTCCCAGGTTAGGGTGCATGCGTCTTTCGTCTCCGGCAAGATGAAGGCGCATCAGCGCCGGGCGATTCTGTCTCAATTGGCTTCGGCTCCTCATTCCGAGCATCGGCTCATCACGAATGCTCGGTGTCTGACTGAGGGCGTTGACGTTCCAAGCGTCGACGGCATTGTGTTCGTCGACCCTCGAACAAGCGAGATCGACATCGCGCAGGCGCTAGGTCGGGCCTTGCGTGTGAGTTCTGGCAAGTCCGTGGGCACTGTCGTGTTGCCGATCCTCGTTGGGGAAGGCGAGTCGCCGGAGGAAGTTGCCAAAAGCACCGATTTTCGTTCCATTTGGCGCGTCCTCGCCGCGTTGAGAGCGCATGACGAAGAATTTGCCGCGGGACTGAACATTGCGAAAGCGTCGTCGCTCGCTGGCAAGGCCGGCGGTGCTTTTGATCCACTGGCCAAGGTGGCTATCGTTGGTGGCAAGCACACGAGAGAGATTGCTGACATTCTGCGCCCCCTTCTGGTCCATGATCTTTCTGACTCCTGGGAGGCTGTGTTCGAACTTGCGCGGCAGCGCTTTGAGCGGTGTGGTGACTGTAATGCTGCTGGACATGAACTCTGGCCGCAGAGTTCGACCAGTGGCTTCCCGCTGGGTCGCTGGATTGCAGGTCAGCGTGACTATCGAAATAAAGGTCGCATGTCCATGGAGCGTGCGAAGCGTCTGGAGTCCATCGGCATCGATTGGAAGCCGACTGACACCAAATGGCATTCGACTTGCGATGCGGTTATCCGTTGGATCGATGCCAACGACAACGGTGTAGTTCCGGTTGGGGCGACTTCGGATGACGAGCAGCTAACGATCGATCTTGGGCTATGGGCGACCGTACAGCGGCGGCACCGCCGGAGTGGCCGTCTTGCGGCCGACAAGGTAGCGAAGCTGACCAACGCCGGCTTCTCATGGGATCCGTTGGGCGATGCATTTGAGAAAGGCTTTCTCGCGGCTGCCTCCTGGGCCGAGGAGCACGGTCATTGCAATGCTCCGCAGAGAACGATTCTCTCGAATGGATACCCGTTGGGCGCCTGGATTTCATCCCTTCGATTGGCGCAAGCTAAGGGCACGCTTCCCATCGAGAGGCAGCTGCGCCTCGACAGTATTGGCATGCAGTGGAATTATCGAGATTCCCAGTGGGAAGAAGGCTTCGCCGCTGCCAAGGCATGGGCCAGCTTTCACGGCGATTGCAACGCCCCAAAGCATTCTACCTTGCCCCGCGACGGTGCGAGGGACTACAAGCTAGGCAATTGGATAGGCACCCAGCGAAAGCTCTACGGGAAGGGAGAGTTGGACGCCGCGAAGGTGAAGCGCCTTGAGGGTATTGGCATGCGCTGGGACGTGAGGAAAGAGCGGCACGATGCTGCGTGGCTCAAGGCCCTAGAGCGTCTACATGCCTACCAGCAGGCTCACCGAGGCCTGTTGCCTCCTATGGCTTTTTCAAGCGATGACGGGTTCGCACTCGGAATGTGGCTGCACGTGCAGCGAGACAGGTGGAGGAAAGGCACGCTGGAAAAGAATCGCGTGGAACTCCTCGCCGCTGCCGGAGCGTCGCCGGAGGTCAATGTGCGTGGCCCGCGCACGAGGACCAAGCGGACTGTCGAGAAACTGCCGGCTGACCATAACTCTCCACGTGGGATCGCGCCTGTGGCCGAAATCGTATCCGCGGCCATTGTCGTGGGCGCCACCAGTTCCGGGCCGGTGATCTGGGCACCTGCTCCTGAGAATCGCTATGTATGCGCGTCGGAAACCTCGTTCTCTGACGCTCGGCCAGATCTGTGGATTGGTCGCCGGTCCCGGCGCAATCTTCTGCGAAAAGCCGTGGCCCTTGGAGAATGAGCGTCGCGGCCATCGTCGGAGGTGGGCTGTCCCCGTTCCGGCAGACTTGCTCATTCTTGCTCACACTTGAACGAAGCTGACTTTCAGCTTCACCGAGGGGCCGGTTTCGCCGCCGTCTTGCGACGGCGGCCAGAGCCTTCCTCTCCACAGACTGACACCGTGGAACTCACGGCCATAACCTCTAGGTTCACTGCGGCGTTCCCGTCGCGGTCGTGGGTCGTACCGCACGCCGGGCACGTCCACTCACGCACCGACAACGGCAATTCATCGACCTTGAGTCGACAGCAACGGATTCAGAAGAAGGAGCGCGCCCGCCAGCGCTGGCAACTCAAGATGGCGCGCCGGGTAAGAGGCTCGTCGGGCTGGCGCAAAGCCAAACACAGGACTTCGCGCATCAGACGAGTTACCGCCTGGTGACATAAGACGGGATTCCAGTGATTCCCCGGGCATTCTGCCGCCGTAATACAGCAGCAGAGATACCTACTATGGGGCCAGGCAACGCGAGGCGCCCGCACGTCCTTTTGATAGTTCGCCTATGGCCTGCCCTGGTCAGAATGCGGGAGTATCTGAATAACAGGCTGGGTGTCCCGTTAGGTCACCCCTCGCGATCCACACGAACCGAACCGAAATCTCGGCTTGTGGCCGTCGCCAAAGCCTCGATGTGGCCGGCGGAGGCAGCTACCGGCCGCGAGCGTGGCGTTCACAGTGAGTCGCCGACTTAAGTCAAGTCAAATTCTGGAACCGCCCTGTTGCAGAACCTCATGCGAGTGGTGTGGCAGAAGCGCGGCCTGCAACCGCCCTACTCCGACCCATCCCATTGGCGAATTACCATAGGTTCGACCGCGGAGTTCACCGTTGGTGAACCATCAAGTCGCTCGTCAGCAAGCATCGGTGAACTATCAAGCTTTCCAGCATTTTCATTGGTCAACTATCAAACCTGATGCCGAAACAATGCTGCATGCGTCACTTTTTGCGGACTAACGGAAAGCTCAGGCGGCTCGTCCGTTGAAAGCTCACGTTTTCAGCGCGTCTTTTGATATTAGACCGATGCGTTGATGGTAGATGTCCTCAAAGAGGCTTTGCTAGAAATGCATCTAGCGAAAGTGAACGCTCACGTAATTGCATCGATGAGAGCATTGAACATCTCGCATAATGCCGGCGCGAAAGCCGGCGCAAGGCACGTAAATGCCGTTCCCGCCCCGACAGGATGTGGATAACTCACAGCATGGGTGAACTATCAATAGCAAATCGGCGAGTCGCCAATGGTCAATCGCCGATCCACCAATAGCGACATAGGCGAACTATCAATAGCAACTCAGCTATGTTGCTATTGGTTATTCGCCAACTATCCACAGACCTAACTATCTGTTTTTTAAGGACAAATCGGCGTCCCTAATCAAGATCTTAATGTATACCTTTAATCATATGGCAGACAAGCCGCCCTGGCTTCCAGATAGGCGTGAGTGGCGGCTACGCCGCAATGATAGATTTTCTTCCAAACCGTTGGTGAACTATCAAGGATCATTGGTGAATTACCAATAGTCCTTCCTTGACAGCGGTATACACCTCCCCATAATGCACATCAGACATTGCAGCGGGGAACTAATGGAGCACCCTTCACAACCGGACGAGCACGAGTTCGAGCTGGTCGCCGAGACAGGCGACGAACAGAGCACAGGCCGTTCAGCACGTTCTGCGCGAGCAGCTGGTGCAGGAAAGCGGGTCTCCTCCCCTTCGGGCTTGCTAGACGCGACAGCAAAGCTGTTGTCCACTGCAGCGACCCGACGCGCGAAAGGAGTCGTCAGCGCCCATATACCCTTGGAGCTGCCGTTTTGGAACGAGGAAAAGCGAGGTCTCCCCAACCCGCTTGCCCGCGGAGCACTGTTCACTGCTGCCAAAGACAACAACCGCGAGTATTACAAGGGCACGAAGGTAACGACGCTCGCAAACATCGACATCATCTACAAAGGCGAAGAATTGCGCCAGGACGACATGAGTGTCCTCCTCACAATCTTCCACCTTGCACGGCAACGGCCACTATCCAAGGATGAGCCTGTCGAGTTCACGGCCTACAGTTTCCTGAAGGAGGTCGGCTGGACTATCAACGGACAGGAATATAAACACTTGCAGGAATGCTTCGACCGTTTGTCTGCGAACCAGGTGAAGGTCCTGGCTGACGGTGGTAAAGCAGGCTATGCGGGGTCTCTTGTGCGCTCCTTCGAATGGCGCGATTCCAACGGCAAGTCGCTCAGCAAGTGGAAGGTTTGGCTCGAACCGAAAATCGCCGGCCTGTTCACTCAGGATTCCTTCACGCTCATGGAGTGGGCCGATCGCAAGAAGATTGGTCAGCGCTCTCCCCTTGCGCTTTGGCTGCACACCTTTCTCTCGACACACCGCGAGCCTATTCCCCTGTCGGTCGAGAAGTATCGCGAGCTGAGCGGGGCAAAAGAGAAGTCCCTGCCTGGCTTTCGACTACGGCTCAAAGCGGCGCTCAATCGCCTCAAAGAAAGCGGACTTATTGAGAGCTTTGAGCTGAAGAACGACTTCGTCTATGTCACCAGGTCGCGTCCGAGATTGCCGAAGATCTGAGAAGCTTGTATGGTCGTCCCGAGAGATACGCTATTTGAAGCGAGGATGCTTGTCTCGGATCGCTTCGGCGGGTTCCTACTCCACACACTGTGTCTGACTCCACCGGCTCTCCACGGGTCACAATGTCGCGTCCTCTGGGACAGAATATTGACTGTGCCGACCACATCGGCGTTTAACTCCCCTTTTTGAGCCTAGGCACACTGCAAACTCTCACCTTGCTCGCCCTAATGGCCCGATTCGGGCGCCTAGCTCGCGTGCAGCGCGCGCAATAAGAAAGCCGCATCGCTACGGCCTGCCACCTCAGACCGGCTTTACGGGGAAAACACGCCCCACGATGTCTTCGACGTCGGGAACGTCCAGGAACTCGCGGCCTTCCAGACGCGCCTCGACGATCTTGGTCTTGTGCTGCTCTGCCTCGTGCTGGGCGTACTGGTAGGCGAGCACGCCCGCCTGAATCACGGTGCGAGGCAGCGAGTCACGCCCCATCGGTTGCAAGCGCGTGCCGCCCGCATTGGTACAGTCCAAATCCACGTCCCCGACCAGGACGCGGTTGGCGTCCGGCTGTGGCTTGAGCATGGTGCGCACGCGCAGCCCGTTGGCGAGGATAAAGTCGATGGTCTGCAGGGGCTGCAGGGTAGTGTCGGGATAGACGTTGTTGGCCATGTGTAGGCCTCCTTGAAAAGCCGTCGATCCTACCCGATCAATGACCATGACGCGAATTGCCGTTGACGTAAGTAAACTCGGGCGCTGAACGATCGGCATTGCACTTTGCCTTCGTGCCGGTTACCGCCGCAGTTTCCTGCTGTGCCCACGACGCTCGCAGCCCCCGCTTCTTCCAGTCCGAAATGGCGCTTGAGGGCTGCCGGCGCTGCTTCCGATTGATATCCCCACTCCTTCCGGTCGGCGTTTGCCATGAGATCCGCCCAGCGAGCTGCCCCCCTAGCGGCCGTTTTCCCGGTGGTGGCAGGGATATTTTGGATGCGAATGCAGGAGGCTTTGAGATCGCGTTTAGCTAGTAGCTATCAGCTATCCTTTCTTGGCATATAACGAGCTTCCAAAGCTTCAACAGCCCGCTCCAAGAGCGCGCCCGCTGGAATATCCAGCGAATCGGCCAGCGCATAGAAACGCGCGATGGTGTCGGCGGTCGCTTTGATATTCAGCTGCTGGTTTCGCCCCGTCGTATAACGACGCTGCTTCCGCACAGGTCGACTTTCTGCCGCGGCCTCTGCTGACTCCAAGCGCCGTGAATCGCGGCTTACAAAGCCGTTCGCTTTTGCCAGTTGTTCAATCTCGGCCCGCGCGGGCCTGGGCTTCTCTTCGCTTGGTTTGACGTCGAAGTCCTCAAGGGCGTCAAGTGGATTGGCTCGGGTCATTCTGCAACCTCCTTACGCGTTTCGCTCTTGGATGCGCGCAGTAATTCGACCATCTCCCCAGCGAACGCTGCAGCGTTTTCAATGGCTTTGTCGACGTTTGAAACTTCCGAGCGGCTGAGACCAGAGAGCGTTTGACGGTACGAGAACATCGCCTTGTATGCGGCTCGCTCATTCAGCTCGGTCTTAAAGACCGGGATGTTTGCCTCGGCGAACGTGCGCCGGATATGGGCTGTATCTCGACTCTGGATCGCTACCGACGTGCGCGTGAAGAGGACCGCGTACGGTAGGTTGTAATCGGGCTTGTGTTTCTGGATACCGCGTTCATGCGCGCGAATCAGGCGAAATGCTCTGCCCGCCTGCTCAGCATCCAACTGGGAGCCCTGGGTCGGTACAACGACAAAGTCTGCCTCGCTGATTGCATGGGCAACGATTGTTGCTGCAGTTCCCTCTAGGTCTACGATCACAAACGCGGACTTCTTTGCGGCTTCGTCGATCTTCTCGGCAATGTCCTCTTCGGTGACGTCCGAGACGATCGTCATTGCTTCTGGTGCGGCGCCGTCTTTCGCCCAGGTCTTGACCGGATGGTTTGGATCGGCATCGATGACCGTGACACTCTTTCCGCGCTCGGCAATTTGAGTAGCGAGCACCAGTGACGAGGTCGTTTTACCTGCACCCCCCTTAGGGCTCACAAAGACAATTGTTGGCATCGCGTTGCTCCTCCGGCGTTGACTGGATAGCTGGTAGCTACCGGCTAGGCTGAGTTAGCTGGTGGCTATCAAGTAGCGGATAGTATATCTGGTCGCTACGTGGCTATCCAGTATCTTTGTGGTAGCTGGTAGCTATCCAGCATTACGATCTGGTACCAGTACGCTATGTGGCAGCTATCAATCAGATAGCAAACAGCTATCTAAAACTAGTAGTACTCCATTGAATTTAAAGGGATTACCTGAGATAGACAGTATAAGTGGACTAGCCAAGAGATATCGGATAGCTAGCCAAAAGATACCTTTCAACTGGAGGTCGCTGGGTTCAGAAGTGTGGGGAATTTGCATCAAATTTAGGGGGGGTACCAGATAGCTATCAGATATCGATGCTAAGAGATGCAGCGCTTAGTTGACCGCCTAGCGGACGGAGATCGAACAAATGCGGCACACATCAATGTGTTACCAGAAAGCTATCTGGCTGCTATCCGATACTAGAAGGCTATCGGATATCGGAGGGATATCCTGATGGTTCCGATGGTCCGTTTTGGTCGGTGCCAGACACTCGCAGCACCAGATAGCTGGTAGCTATCTGGTACCTCTGTATCCCTAGGCCGAGCTGTCAAGATTGCCATTCGGCCTGGTAGCTATTAGGTAGCAGAAAGGCTGTCAGATGGCCCCGGCGGCGCCAAACGGTCGCATTCGACCAGCTCATCGGCGCGAGGATTCAAGTTGTTTTATTGGCTATCCGATAGCTATCAGCTAACTTCCTCGTTGGGGCCGGACTGGATGGCTGCTATTCGTGCATTGGTGAGGGCAGGGGCGCCGTGAGGCTCTGGCCCCGAATCGGAGAGCAAACCGGCGATGACCTTGATGGCGCGCATTGCCCTTGTTCCCACCAATTGCAGAAACTTGACCCGCCGCGCCGCGCAGTGGATAACGTCAGCTTTCCGCCAATTGCGAGGAGAAATGTCTACCTTCAGTCCGTCCTGGATAGCGGCCGGTCGTCGGGTCTATTCGTGGCAGCACCCACTCACCAAGCATGTTATTGCCTTCGCTGTGTTTTCCGTTGCCGCATGGTTTCACAGGTACACGCTGCTTTGGTCTGACCGGCAGTTCCCGCCTTGGGCGATGGTGAAGTGTCTTCGCGCGCTTGAGCGGCTGGTTCACCCCGACTTGCCGGCTTGGATTGAACATGCAGCCACAGGCCTGTGGATCGGGTGGGCTTGCTTTATTTTGCTAGCGGCGGCGGCATGTTCTGCGGCAGCATGGGAGGCGGGGAGAGGGTGGGGCTGGTCAAAGCGACCGTGGCTGGCGTGGCGCACGTGGTGGGTCCGCGCTGCTGCCGGACTAGGCTGCGCGTGGATCGCCTATCAGGCGACGCTGCTGAGCCCATATTCGCATTTCGAATATTGGATGGTGTGGCCGGTCACAGCATTCACCTTTTTGTTGGGCGTCTATTCGCCAGAGGGTTTCTCCTATGCGATTCGCCGACCAGACATCGCAGTCATTGCTCTTGGCTTGCCAGTCTGGCTCAAGTTCTGTTTCGCGTGGGAAGTGAAACAATGGTGGACATGCAAGTCGACCATTCCCGAGTCAGCGCTCCAGTTAGCAATCTCCGGGACGGGATTTCTCGCCACGGCATTCTATCTCCGCAGTGCGCTGTCACCTCTCGTCCTTCGAGGTGAGGAACATGCTTCGGTGTACTTGCCCCAGCAGCAAGCAACAGCACGGCGGCGTCGGCGCCGCCGCCGAATCCTGATTGAAAAGTGCTTGCGTCGCGTCGGGAAAAATTAGCGCGGCGTCGGCCACCCGCAAGTCGGTCAGGCGATAATCAGGTTACCATTCGCCGCCAAACGATATACCTCCTGTGGGCCGCGACAACGCAGGTGGTGCAGGGGTTCCAGGAGCAGGGCTCATGGATCCGTCGTCGATCTCCGTGGCGATTCGGCTCAAGGCTCGCGTGGGAAGGCTCCGCACGTCCGGTGACTGGGCTTGGCTTACTGGCAGCTGTGTTGTCGAGCAAAGGCGCCCCTTCCCATAGGGGAGCGGCGCCCAGTTATGACTATTCCAGTCGGCTAGCCGGTAGCTATCGGATACCAAGCAGTACGCCGCGTTGTCTCGCTGTGCAGTTATATACTGAAAATCTCTTTGCTCGGTTGGGGCGCAGCCACGACGCTGCGGGAGCTGGCAGCGGCCATTTCCACTGACAACCAGCATAGTTAAGCTGGCAGAACGTCGGTCCGGCATGCTGATTGGCCAAGAGTTTGGGACTTCTCAGGCATTCTTGAACTCGGCCCAGACCTTCTGCATCGCTGCCATCCGGCGGGCCTCTTCGGTAGTGACGTAGCGCGTGGTGGTATCAAGCGAGGCGTGGCCAGCGTTCTGCTGCACTACCTCCAACGGCGCTCCGGCTGCCAGCGCGTGCGAAATGTGTGTATGCCGCAGCCAGTGAGTACTGGCCGCGGCCAGGCGCTCAGATCCACGCTCATCCGTGTCGCGTAGCGCCGCCGCGCACAACGCGAAGAAATTTTTCATCTGTTCCGCTAGTGTGTTCACGCTCAGGCTGGCAGCAGGATTCACGGTTTTGCGCCGTGCCCATGCCGCGCGTTCGGGCGCATCGACCGCTTGCCCAAGCAGCGCGACACCGCGGGGCAGCCGGCCCTTTGCAGGGTCAGCTTCGAAGCCGCGGCTGGCCAGGTAGGCGCCCAACTGGTTGACCACGGCTGGCGACACCGGCACGCGGCGCAGCTTTGTGCCCTTGCCAAGCACTTCCAGCCACCAGCCCTCAATGCGTTCGGCGGTCCCAGGGCGTGGCAGGCTCACCCATTCCAGATGGTCGGTTGTCGCTGCCACGGCTTCCGACAGGCGCAGGCCCGTGGCATACAGTAGGGGCAGGGCGAACTGTAGCCGGGAGTTCGCGGAGGTCGGCGGCAGGGCGGCGAGTTGGGCCAGCACGAATTCCCACTGCGTCTGCGTGAGGCTTCGGCCCACGTCCAACTTGGGAGTCGCGCTGCGCGGGGCATGCACGCCATGCCACGGGTTGCCCATCAGGTAGTTCTGGTCGACCAGGAACCGGTAGAGGTTGTTGAGCACCCCGAGCGCATAGGCTTGGGCCCGGTGCGACAGCGGCCCTTCAAACGGGCGCCAGATGGGGCTCCAGCGTTCGCGCGAGCGCGGCGCGCACCAGTCGGCGGGTGGTGCGCCGAGGAAGTCCCGGTAGGCTACGCAATCCTCCTGCGACATCGAGGACAGCGGCTTTCCGCGCACCAGGATGGCCCACAGCAGGAAGCGTTCGGCCTCCTTGCGGTAGGCGCGCTGGGTGTGCGACAGCGTCTGCAGCCAATCCCGCGGGCCCGGCGCGGTGCTGACATCGCGACGCCGTTCGCGTAGCCGGGCGACCTGCTCGAGCGGCAGGCCCGGCTTGGCCCGCAGCCAGGCCAGCACGGCCTCATAGTCGTTGTGGGCGGAGAGCAGGCATTGCGCTTGCGGGCGGCGATAGATACCGTTGCGGCCGTCCAGCTCGGCCGGCACCACCAGCTTGTCCAGTGGCACCAGCGCCGTGGCGGGCGGTACCACGCGGGCCAGCTCGTGCGCGTAGCGCTGCCGGCGCGGCACGGCCACATGTTGGCCGACGCGGCGCGTCAGGGTCTCTGCATGGGCGGCGAGAAAGCGCTCGACCGCACGGGCCTTACCGGCCCCGATGCCCGTCAGAGCGCGAGTCCAGCCGCTGCCCAGCCCATTGATGCGGTCGACCAGGTCGCCGACGGTGGCCACGCCAGCCGCTTCCAACCGGTCAGCCATTGTGTCGGCTAGCCAGGCGCGGCAGCCGTCATCCACCAGCACTGGGCGCGCGTACAGGCTTTCCAGCCAGTCGATGGCGGCCAACTGCCGCGCCATTAGCGCGGTGCGCTTCTTCTCGCGCACCAGTGCGGCGCCGAACTTTTCCTCATAGGCTGCCAGCTGTTCGCGCTCGCTAAACCCGTCCAGGCCGGCTGCCGCGGCGAATTCCTCCAACGAGGGCAGGCCCAGCCCCGGGCGACCGATCTGGCGGAAATCCACCTTGACCAGTCGGGCAGTACCGGGACGCTCGGCGCGCACGGCGGCGGCGGCCAGCTCGGCGCGCAGCCAGGCCGTGACCCGGCGCACCTTGGGGTGAGCGGCAAACGCGGAGGCGTCATCGCCAGCGGCGGCGAGCGCATCGGCCTCGGCCTCGATTTCCCCTTCTTCGGCCAGGTAGCGCTCCCACATCGGCCGGGCGTTCAGCCCTTGCACGATGGCGCGCAGAAAGCCGAAGTGGCCGCGGTGGAGGTGCCGGCGGGTGACGGAGCGGCGCCGCCGGCGAACCGGCGATGCGTTGGCCGCCGGCGCGTCGGCTGGGGCGCTGTCACTGTGATCGGTCGAGGCCATAGCGGTTCTTCGATGAGGCTGGCGGTCCAAGTGCTGGGCACCGCCAAGGCCAGTCCTGACGCGGGTTGCGCCGATGGATCACATTCTATCGCCAAGTGTAGGATTGTAGGTAAGCTATGCGTACCTTATTTTGTTACTCCATGATAAGAAAGATTATCAACGGATGGCAAAAGAGCACTTTGATGCCGGGAGTGGCGGCGGCGCCATGCTAGAATCCGCCAAACCGGTTTTGGAGCTCGCGGTGTCCCTGATCCATGACATACAGGCGGAGGCCATCGATGCGACGTCGAGCGTGACGGCGCTGCTTCGCAAGTGCAAGCTGCTGGCTGCGCGGCTCGACCATGCCGAACTGGCCCAGTGGGTGGGATACGAATTGGGCGGATATCCCAACGGCGCTGCGTTGCCGCCGTACCGCCTCGCGACGCCAATGTCCTACGGGAACTTTGCCGGTGCTTTCAGCGCTCGGGCGGAGAACATCCAGATTCCGGTAGAGGTCTTGCCGGAGCACTTGCAAGAGCACTATCGAACGGCCCGCCTTGATCAGCCTGTCAGTACCTATGAAAACCTGGTCCGTGCAGGCACCCCCGGGCGACTCCACATCCCATGGCCGATTCCTATGGCAATAAGACATGCATCGAAGATCACTCGCGACATGCAGTGCATCGAGGCGTGGCAGGACCTGCCGACCGGCGTGATCGACAGATTGTTGGATGCCGTGAAAAATGCGGTGCTCGGCTACGCGATCGAGATCGAAAAGCTCAGCCCGGACGCCGGGGATCTGCCCATGGGCTCGAAGCCCGTCAGCGAGGACAAATTGACCCAGATCTTTAACACCCAAATTGCCGGCAACGTCGGCAACGTAGCCAACGGCGGTAGCGGCGTTTCCCAACGAGCGACGGTGAACGTGGGGGCAGGGGACTGGGATACGCTGCGTCGTTACCTCCAATCGCTTGGACTGCAGGACGCGGACCTGGCCGGTTTGCAGGCTGATCTCGACACGGCGCGCGCCGCTGGCACGGGTATGGACGGCAAGCCGTCGAGCTGGGTTGGCAAGCTGATCGGGAAGGCGGCTTCCGGGGTCGCGGGCGTCGGCGTGGAAGTCGCTGCCGGCGGGATTGCCAAAGCCATTGCCGCCTACCTGGGTCTGTCGTGACAGGACCCAAAATGAAAAGGGCGCTCCGCAGGGCGCCCCCAAAGCAGGAAGTCGGGGGTCCGCCCACCCTTACAGGCAGCTGCCAACACTGATCCCGACTTTTCACTGCCAACTATAAAGATCTTTGCACGTCAAGTCAATGGACCACCTGTCCGACGAAGAAATAGCGGCAGTAGCCGTTCTCCTGTCAAGTGAGCGATTGAGCACCTTTGAACGGCTCGCCGGCTCTAACCGCGGCGCCATTGCCCTGCACCAGGAAATGCTGCGCCTGGGCGCCTCCCTGATGACGGTGACGGCCGTGGTCGAGATCGCCCTGCGCAACGCGGTTTGTGACCGGCTGACCGAACACTTTGGCACCGCCGACTGGCTGCGGAGGCCTCCGAGCCATTTTCGTTGGGATGACGAGCTTAAGGGAAAAATTGGCCTTGCAGAAAGTAGCGCGCGCAAGGCGGCCTATGCAAAGCTGACACAGGAACAGAAGCGGCAACTCGACCCGGTGGCGTTTCGAAAACACGGCGGCACGCCCCCTGCAGGCTTGTCGCATGAGAAGGTGTCCAAGGCCCGGCAGGCCGCGATAACGGTGCCGATGGGCCAAGTGGTGGCGCAGCTGACCATGTACTTCTGGAAGCGACTGTTCTCGGCGGACTACGAACACGCATTGTGGAAGCCCGCGCTAAAGCGCGTCTTTCCTGACAAGTCTTTGACCCGGGCGGCGGTCGCCACGCAACTGGAGGCGATCTACCAGTCCCGTAACCGAATCGCCCACCATGAGCCGGTGTATGGTCGTCGGCTGGTGCAGACTGAGGCGGCGATTGACTTCGTCGCGCGCCACCTGGGCAACCGCGGGCATGACGGGGCGACACCCCTGGAGAAGCTGCTCGAACTGGAACTGAATGAGCTGAAAGTTCGGGCCGACGCGATGCGACAGCGTTTGGCCGCCTTGCAGGCGGGGGAGCCAGATTGACTGATAGGGAAGAGCTGATGTTGATGCCACCAGACCTCGCCGGAGAGGAATGGAACTCTACTGCACGCCAGCACCGCAAGGAGCCAGCGTGACCACAAATCCTCCGAAGGGCAATGACGCTCGCAATCATCACTATGTGCCGCAGTGCTACCTGAAGGGCTTCGCACGCAACCGCAGCAAGAATGCGCAATTGTTCGTGGTCGATACAAAGACGAAGCGGGCCTTCGTTACGACCCCTCGTAACCTGGCGGCTCAGCGCGATTTCAATCGCGTCGAGATCCCGGGCCACGACCCAAATATCGTGGAAGCTGGCTATGCCGACTTAGAAGCCCAGCTTGCCCCCGCCCTCGTGCGCATTGATCAGCACGGGGACTTCTATAGCGAAGAAGACAAGGCCCTGGTCCTGGAACTCATCGCGCTGCTGGCGACGCGCAATCCAGGATTTCGGGAAGCCAGGCGCCAGGCCTTGGAGAAAATTTACAAGATCGTGGGGGGCATGGTGGTTTCCACCCAGGAGCGCTACGAGAGCCAGTTCGGCCAAGCACGTGCGGCTGGCTACCTCAAGGGAGAGCCGCTTCCCTACGAGGAAATGCGTGAATTCATAGAAAGCGAGCGCTATACGGTCGAGGTTCCCTCCACCAGTCCCACCAGTCATGTGGCTACCGAGTTGAAGTTGCTGGCTCACATGCGCGACCTGATTCACCGCCGCGGCTGGACTCTCTTGAGAGCACCATCCCACTGCGGGGGCTTTGTGACATCCGATCATCCAGTCGTTCTCGAATGGGATGACCCCGAGAGAATGAACAGCAAGATCTATTCACCGGGGTTCGGATTGCGAAGCACCACGATTTTTTTCCCCGTAACGAAGCACTTTGCGCTTCATGGGCATTTTGATCAGCAAGACGGTCGCACCATTCAGATCAACGAGCAGGGAGTCGCCGCGATCAACTTCAAGGTGTTCTTGCATGCCCATCGTCAGATCTATGCCGAGAGCGAGCGTTTTGGCTTCATTGGCGTCAACGGCGAGATTCAGCGTGGCAGCGCTTTGCTGGATTTGATCGCGGGCAGATAGCGGGGCATGCCAAGATAAACGTCGGCTATCATAAGCCTTGCGGTCATAACCAACAACATTTCGGTTAGTTATAAGCGCCTGCGGTTGAGATCTGTCACGGCAATGAGTAGTCGCACCTTCCGCGTGAAATCCGGCGATGGTCACCCGCAGAGCCGTTGCAGCACGACTTCACGACAGCGCCGCCTCTTCTCCGCACCCTCAGATGACCAGGCTTGGTTCCCCGCGCGTATCGGCACATTGTGGTTCCCGCACCCTGGTAACCCTTTGATACAGCATCGCGCCGAGGCCCGATGCTATGCTGCCGCCAGAGGCATCACGATACCTAATGCTCAGCATGCAGTCGAAACGCACACAGACCTACTGGCTGGCTCTGGCCGCCGCGCTTTGGGCCAGCCCTGCCTTTTCCGATGATTCTTACTATCGCGCCGGCGGTAAGGAATACAAGGAGAGATTCCACAGTGGCCGCTGCCAGGTCGAGCGCGAAGGCAAACACAACGGAGATTTCAAGGAAGAACGCAAATGCAAGGGTGGGCCGCGTGGCTATGGACAGAAAGAGAAGGTTCGGGACGGTCCTTGCCTAATCGAGCGAGAATGGAAGAGCGATGGGGAGTACGTGAAAAAGGTCGAATGCAAGTAGCCTTGCCATAGGCTGGCGTATTCGGCTGGTCGAAGAGTTCACGCGAATCAGCGTGCATTCCAAGACACCAAGCCAAGCGGGTGCTTGATGCCGACGGTAGTGATCTTGAAATCGATTGGGAGGTTGTGGACCTGCAGCTCCGAGGTTCAAGACCTTATCGCGCACCAATTCCTCCATCGACGTTCGGATGGCGCGCGACATTATTAATAGTTTGCCACCGTCCTCGGCTAGACTATCGACGGGCTTGGCGATTTCTCTTGCGCAATCGCCGGCGTGCCAGCCTCGAAGCTGCGCTCGCTGGCCAGCCAGGCCATGAGCCTGGACGCGGCCAATCTACGGGAGATCCTGCCTGAGAAGCGCTACACGCTGATCGTCGCCTTGCTCAACCATATGCGCGTGCGCACCCGCGACGATCTCGCGGAGATGTTCATCCGTCGCACCGAGGAAGGGCTGCCTTCCTCGGCGGCGAACAAAAGCTTCGCGCCTGACATGGGCTCACACCTTCGCCGCATGTTGCGATCGCAAATTATAGCTGGATGAGCATCCGGAACGAGCCTGGCAACTCATTGGTCGCATCCTCGATCAGCTCCGGCACCTGCCTGGCAATGTTCCCAATGCCCTGGGGAACAACCAACCCAAACTCAGCCAGCAGTCCGCGGATCTGATTGGCCTGCGAGGTACGCGCTTTCACGAAACCCTGACGCGCACGGTGCAGTGCCAGCACCGCCTGCTGCTCAACATTCTTGATCGGCACGAATCTCATGTTCGGTCGTGCTACCGCTTCGCAGATCGCCTCAGCATCGGCCGCATCGTTCTTGTTGGTCTTGACGTACGGTTTGACAAATTGCGGCGCCATCAGCCGCACCGTGTGCCCAAAGCTTTGCAGCTTACGGGTCCAGTGGTGCGCGCTGCCACACGCCTCCATCCCAATCACACTCGGCGGCAGAGTCGCAAAGAACTCGGCCACCTGGGCACGCTTGAGCTGCTTCCTCAACGTCGCTTTGCCAAGCTCATTCACACCGTGGATCTGGTCGGGTAGCAGCGACGCATTACTGCGCCGCCGCCCCCTCAGAACCGGACGTGCAGGTCGCCCCGCATCCGGCTCAAGCCATTCCTTCAGCGCCATTGGGTGGCACCGGGCAACCCGACAGAGCGTTTCGCGGATCGACGGCGGGCAAGGTAGAGGTCCCATGCCGGATCAAATGGATTGGCCAGTCCCCGGATTTTGACGTGGCGCTGAATCGCGACCGTCGTTGCGCGGAAGAGTTGTAGGCCGCAGGTGTCATCCTCGGTCGAACTCCTCGTTGCAAAATCCCAGGACCGGTGTCCGTCTCGCCGGAAGTACCGTTGCCTGACCCACCGGGCTCCTTTCGTGGGGTGCCTACGTCTTGCCCACTTCCAGAGCAGGTGCCAGATGTGCGAGTCGATCGTCGAGAAGGCCGCTTTTGCCACGACGTGGCGATGATACATAGCCCAACCCCGAATGATTGGGTTCAGCCTACGGATCAACGCCTCTTGGGTGACACTCGCGTTGCCCTTGATGACTTCCCTGGCCTTGTCGAGCAGCGATTTGATACTTTTCTTCGCTGGCTTGATCAGCAGTTTGCCGCCGTACTTGCGCACGTTTTGGCCAAGGAAATCGAAACCCTCCGCTATGTTGGTGATCCTGGTCTTCTCTTCGGAGAGTTCCAGACCTCGGGCGGCCATAAACTGCCTGACCGCGGGAAGCACCCGGGATTCCAGCACATCTTTCGACACGCCAGTCACCACAAAGTCATCGGCATAACGGACGACGTTGAGCTGAGCCTTGCTGCGAGCAAGTTTGGATGTTCCCACACTTGCATGGACTGCCGCTTCAAGCCCATCCAGCGCCATATTCGCGATTACGGGCGAGATAACACCCCCTTGGGGTGTAACCCGCCCGCGACTCGAACAGAGTTCCCTCATCGATATCTCCGGCCTGAAGCCACTTTCGCAGAACCCCCTTATCCATCGGTACGTTCTCCAGGAACCAGGAATGACTGAAGTTGTCGAAACAGCCTCGAATGTCACCCTCCAGAACCCATTCTGGCGAGGCACGCTTAGCCAGAACGTTGAAGCACTGCTCGATGGCATCGGCGGTCGAGCGTCCGGACCGAAAGCCGTAGGAATTGGCATCCGCTAGAGTCTTCGCGACGGGTTCCAGAGCGAGCTTCCATAAAGCCTGCATCGCCCGGCACCGCATACAAGGAATTCCTAACGGACGCTTCTTGCCGTTACCCTTGGGAATGTAAACCCGCCGCAGCGGCATCGCCCGATAGCCGCGATGACGTAGCGACACCATTCCGTTCCATCTGGCCGCCGGGGACGACCATATCCTGCCATCCATCCCCGGCGTCCTCTTACCGCGATTTTCCGTCACACGCTTCACGGCCAACATCTTGCCGCTATGCGAGCGGGTCAGCAGACGTTGCAGGGCTTTCACCTTGCCCCATCGGCCTTCCCGGACCACCTTGGCGATACGCACCTGAAGCCGTTTCACCTCTGCCTCAATGTGCGGCCAGTTCGCCTGATCCCACATCTGTGCAGCGTGCGAGGACGCACCAGCTCCCGACACTTTCGCATCGTACGCCGTCATCTGCTTTCCCTCGTATAACGGTTGGTCAAAGTTCTCTCGCCATGAATGACCCTGCGGAAGTCTGCCCACTTTCGTGTCGGGCAATGTTGCAGCCCGTATCCCGGCCATTACAGCCGGGCGTTCGCTTTCTCCGCATTCCTTTACCCACCGTGCCAACAGCGTTCCTTACGGTTCGCCTGCCGTCACCGGCAGCATGATGGGCTTACCCTGTTCCGCATGAATCTCCGAGCGGGGCGGACCCTTCCTCTTCGCCGGCGGCTGGTTGTCCATTGGCCCAGTATTCAAAGACCACTCCTCACCGCATACCGTTTTGGTTCAAGCCTGTCAGCACGTTTGGCTTGTCAAAGATCACGACGTTTATCAGAAGTTCACATATGTTGGTCGTACCCACTCATCCCTTGCTCCTCTCCGCCTTCGTGCTGGCAGATTCCGCTTCGCCTCGCGGCTGGGCGTACCGGTTATCCGGCGGCTACGTTGTCCCCAGAGCTTCACACCGAGCTGTTACCGGCTCCGCATGTCTGGGTAGGGAACGGTTGATGGAACAACCGGTTTCGTCAGGCCATACGTTCTCCTGTGAAACAGAAATTCAGGCGACTTGCAGGTCGCACAAACACATTCTTCGCCAAGTCGATGCCGATCGTCGTGACCTTCATGAGGGATGCTCCTGTTTGAGAGGTTGCCAGGCTCACCAGTTTGGCACTCATGTACCTTCACGGGGAGGGGGCGTCCATCCCATTAACGCCCGGTGCGTCATACACCTTACGCATCACTTGGCCGGCCTATTGCCGTTATTGCAGAGGACAGTAGCGCGGGCGCGATTCGAATTGGCGATACGATCCAGGAAGTCCTGTGTGTTGGCATGCTGTCGGACGGTGATCTCGCCTCGCGCCAATAACTGATCGTTGATGCATTCCAGTTCGGCGATTGCCCATTGCTCCGCAAGCACGACTAGGTCAAACAGCGTCGGCGCTCGCATGACGGTTGGCAGAGCGGCCTCGGTACCGCATCGTCTTGGATTGGACCAAAGATGCATGCCTGCACGCAGCGTGATGCCATGCCAACTGAACGATTTCATCTTCGACTCATGGGAATGTGGTCTCGTTACCACTGCCTGTTGGGCATACGGCTGCGGGATGGCAGCTCCGCGTGCCAAGGTAGCCAGGCGTGGCTAGGGCCTTCCGCGCATACTGAAGACCCCCGGATTCGATTGCTAAGTTGTAATGCGTGCGCAACATCACGGTTAACTCGTGCGTTCTATATTTGATAGTGCCTGATCGACGCTGGCGGGGTAAGCGGCGCGTCCATCTTGCCATAGCTGGTGCCTCTCTCCCCGGGGTCCAGCATGCTTAAGTCCCCGCAGCACCTAGGCTGCGGGGACTTCGTTTTTTCCGATGCACAGATTTCGACGAAAAAGCCCGAAATCGGCATCCGGCGTACCAACCCCGGATGCCGTTGTGCCGCTTGTGCTCCTCAGATCAATTGGGGCGCCAGAGGCCAGGGTCACCTGGGTGTCTTGCCTTGGTCTAACCAGCGATCGAACTTGCCGATATCGCGTTGTGCATCCTTGATGATCTGTTTCGCCAAGGCTTTCATTTCTTTCGAGTCGCCTTTTGCCAGTTCAGTCTTGGCCATGTCGATCGCCATCTGGTGGTGCATCTTCATCATCGTGGCAAAATCCTTGTCAACGTTGCCTGACGATTGCATCGCCAACATTTTGTCCATGCCTGGCGCCATCGAGCCGTGAATCTCTTGTGCGGCGGAGCCGCCTGGCACGGCGCTTTGACCGTGTTCACCGGAAGCATGTTGCGCAAGGCCGGATGAGATGCCCGTCAGCAAAAGGCAAGCCGCCACAACAAGCCGGCGATTCGCATGCAGTTTGGGTTGTAGGATCAGCATGACGGATGCTCCGCAAGAAAGAAGACATTGGCTGTGCACCGCTCCTTTTCAGGCGCACATACATCTTCAGTCATCCCCGCGATGTTGGCCGCGAGGGCTACCGTGTACCGGCTGCAGCGACGGCTGGTAGTCTGGAATGTTAAAGTCACGCTCCAGCATTTCACGTCAATGCCCATGCCTTCGGCATGCCACGTCTCGTTGCACATCCGGATGAGCGCATCATGCCGCCGATCTGCGCCGGTGATGCGGACATTGAGCGGCTCCAGCGAAGTGAAGTGGTGCCTGCTAAAGACTTCGAGAAAGGCGTGCTCAAAGCCCTTGCCCAGTTGAACTCATTCGAGGATCTCGATGGCGGTCTGCTGCTCCGGCCGGACTCGGGGCTGATAGGGAACGCCGTACCAATCGCGTAGCATCGCGAGTAGTCGCAGGATCTCTTCCCGCTGGGCACGATTCTCCTGACGAGCATTTGACTTGATCTTGTTCTAAAGTTGGCCGCTACGGCGCGGGTCGGTACCAGGTAGCCAACTCGGTCATGCGCAAGGCGGAGTAGTGATGGTCGATCAGGAGCACCATCAGCGCAACTTCGAAGTTGGCTGTGATGGCGCGACCAAGGACGGCAGACCAAGTGGGCAGGGCCGACCCGTCGCCATACAGATGCGCCACGTGGGGAGATACTGGGCGCGGCGGCGTGATCGCGGGTGCCAGCCCCTCCCTCTGCGACGCGTCGTTGGGCCGTGTGCGGTTCATGGCAGCCTCTCCTCATCGATCTCTCGTTGGTATGCGGACCATTGTAGAAGGCACATCGCTTCAATCAAGAAGTAGTCAGGTTTGACTTTGCTCACATGGCGAAACATACAAGGACACGTAGTAGAACATGCGCGCGCGTGGCGGATGGCAACGGCGCAATATGAAAGTGGCAGTGTGGCAAATCGCGATTTCTCTTAATTTTTCGCTCGCATTGATTACACGATAATGACGCGTGCGTAAGGTTCCCCTTGGCACGCGCCATGCGTGCATAAGCCGACTGACGACGACGTTGAGTTGGCACTTTAAATGCCGTGCTGGTGGAAGTGTCACCAAACTGCGCATGGCCAACTGAGGGAGGCTACGGATGGGCATGACATCACTGAGGGCGGCGACTTCTACATTGCCGCACCGGGCGGCGCTGACCGGCCGGATTCAGGTTGAGGTCATCGTGGTCGGCGCGGGCATTGTCGGCCTGACTACCGCGCTGATTTTGGCCCAGCAAGGGCGTTCGGTGGCTGTCATTGATGCGCATCGCATTGGGCGCGGCGCTACGGGCGGTTCGACAGGCAATCTCTATGCAACGGTCGCTGACGGTCTTGCGGCCCTTGTCAAGAAATGGGATGCCCAGACAGCGCGAGCAGTGGTGGCTTCACGCACTGAAGCCATCGCCTGGATCGAGCAGCAAACCACTGTCAGGCATTCAGACTGCGCGTTTCGGCGCTGCCCGATGTTCCAATACGCGATTAGTGAGCAAGCAGAAGGGCGACTTCAGGACGAGTTGGACGCGGCGAGATTGGCGGGCATGGCCGTTGACTGGACTGACCACGTGCCAAAGCCGCTACCTGTACCTTGCGGGCGGGTTCTGGTGTTGCCCGGGCAAGCCCAATTCCATCCACTGCGCTACATGCATGCCCTGGCCGCGCACGCCGAGCAATGTGGAGTGCAGGTCTACGAGCACAGTCCGGCCATGGAGCTGGATGCGGGGTCAGGGGTCGTGCGGACCCCCGCTGGCAGGCTGGTCGGCCGCCACATCGTGCTGGCGACGCATACTCCCATTGGGTTTCATTTTATCCAGGCGGGTATGCAAGTTCGCCGCGAGTATGGCCTCGCCTTTCGGCTTGGGGGAGATGCTCTAGCGCCAGGCATATTCTGGGCGTTGGGCATGCCGCGTTTATCCGTGCGTTCATTCGAAACCGACGGCCAGCGGTATTTGCTTTGCATTGGTGAACATCACGAAACGGGTCGTCATGATGCCGCCGCGGCTCTGGCGCGATTGATCGCCGAAGCGCAGACCGCCTTGCAGTTAGGCGAGCCGGCCTGGCGGTGGTCGGCGCAACACTATCACTCGCCCGACGAATTGCCCTATATCGGTCAGGACAGTGCTGGCTTCTATGTCGCCACGGGCTTCTCTACCGACGGCCTTGTGTACGGCACGCTGGCCGGTCGACTGATTGCTGACCAAATCAATGGTGAGAATCGTTGGAGCGAATTGTATCGCGTGCGTCGGTTTCATCCTGAGCGGGCAGGGTCCAACATGTTCAAGGCGAACGCCGGCGTTGCCAAGGAGTTCTTCTACGACTATGTGACGCACCGCAGCGCCAAGCCGGCGCAGGCGCAGGCGCTGGCGCCGGGGCAAGGGGCGATCGTGCGGCTGGGGCACGAACGGGTGGCGGCCTATCGCGACGCAGCCGGCGCGCTTCACGTGGTATCGGCAGTATGCACCCACATGAAGTGCATGGTGCACTGGAATGCCGTCGAACGCAGTTGGGATTGTCCATGTCATGGCAGCCGGTACTCCCCCGATGGCCAAGTGCTAGAAGGCCCGGCGCTGTCCCCGCTGCGCAATCAACTGGTCCTCCTTCAAAACCACGAAGTCGGGGAGTGCCATCCAACCGAGACGGCGTCAAATGACACGCGCGGGCGTCCCGCTATGTCAGCACGCCAGTCCGATGACGAAGGTGCGCGGCGTAACGCTTCCGACGCGGCCAGCGACGGAGACTCGCAATGAGAACCTTCACAATTTCGATCATTGCGCTGCTGCTCCTTGCCGCCGCAGCTGTATTCGGGATCGCGTACTGGGGCGCCTATAATGTGGCCGCCGACGAACCGCACTGGCCGATTACAGAGAAAGTCCTGGCGATGGTGCGTTCGCGCGCCATTGGCCAGCAAGCCGACAAACTGGAGCCGCCGAATCTGAATGATGCCCAGCGCGTTCTCAAAGGCGCCGGCCAATATGCATCCATGTGCGTGGCTTGCCACCGCGCACCGGGCTTGCCCGACAGCCAGTTGACGCGTGGACTGTATCCCGCGCCGCCGCGCCTGGACCAGGGCCGGGCCGATCCGAAGCATGCCTTTGTTGTGATCAAACACGGCTTGAAGATGACCGGCATGCCAGCGTGGGGCAGCGATCACGACGACGAGGCAATCTGGGATCTCGTCGCTTTTCTGGATAAGCTGCCCGCCCTGACGCCAACCGAGTACCGCGACATGGTCGATCGGTCACCTGGCGACAACAATGAACAGTTCGGTGCTGAGATTGGTGGGCACCGTGCGGCTGGCCCGCGCCAACCCGCAGCGCAGGCATCGGGCCAATCAGGAGCGGAAAAAGGAGGTGGCAGCACAGGCGGTAGCCATGATGCCGCGCAACATTGATCATCATCCCGAACGAGAGCATGCTCCCAAGGCAAGTTGCACACAGCGGTACCAAGTACGGCCCACATCTTGGCGCGGTTTGGCGACCTCCCCCTCATTCCGTCAAGCTCATGCCGCGTCGATGACGAGCTTGCCATTAGGCATTGGGCGCGTCGGTTCGACCAAGCGCCGTTGCCCGGGAGATCGCGACGGCGATGATGGCAACGCAAGGTATCGCTCAACCGATCGCAATCCGTGCCGACGACGTCAGGAAGGGAGCGCCATGAATAGGTCGACCATTTGGAGAACCATCTTGACCGTACGCGCTACCATCGGCGTGATCGCCCTCTTGGATGCGGTCGGCATGCGGTTGATGCACCAGCGCATGATGGGCGGACTGAGTTGTTGCTAATCTGGGCGGCAGCGTAGTGCGCCGAGCAAGGGCGTGACCGCCCCGTTGATGCCGCGGCAGGCACGAACCGGTGCTGCATCGCATTCCGCTGCGAACGAACCGTTGTCGCCGCTATTTGCGACGTCTCGTCGATTTTCTGTTGCGCTTACGCGACGCCGCGCCGCGCGGATTGCGCATTCTCGAGGCAGGGCCATGTCGGCGTCTGACATACCAGGCAAACAGGCCGAGCATAACTAGGATGGCGGCCAGTCCGAATAAGACGACAACAAGGACATCGTGTGGCAGATCAAAAGGGGGGCGGCGCACGGTCTGATTCGATTCGGAATTGGCCAGTCAGGATCGTTGCGCAAATGCGCCCATCGGCCGGCTAGACGTTGCTAGCATCTACAGGACGCGCACGGCCACTGGCAGCGCAACCGTGCGCGCATAGCGCGAATTATTTGCGCTGCATGTCCACGACCATGGGCGCGCCATCCACCTTGTCGAAGGTCACCGACACGGCTTCGCCTTCCTTGAACTGGCTAAGCGAGGCGCGATCCTTGACCGGAAACGCCATGGTCATGCCGGGCATGCCCAGGTTCTCGATGGGGCCGTGCTTGAGCGTAACCTTGCCGGCTTGCGCATCGATCTTCTTGATCTCTGCGGGCACCCGTCGAGGCGCCTGTGGTGAGGCGGCCGGGGCCTTCATGTCCATGCCGTCCATTGAACCCGCGGCGAATGCGACCGGCCCAGTAAGGATGGCCACGACGGCCGCGAGGGTTTTGAGGTATTTCATTGCGATTCCTCCTGAGGTGAGAGGTGGTGGGGGGAAAGGGAAGTCTGCTTGAGCTGGCGGCGGCGTAACAGCAGGTACACCGCCGGCACCACAAACATGGACAGCAGCGGCGCCGTCACCATGCCACCAACCATCGGGGCAGCGATGCGCTGCATTACTTCTGAGCCGGTGCCGTGCGACCACATGATCGGAAGCAGGCCGGCCAGAATCACCGCCACGGTCATCGCCTTCGGGCGCACACGCAGCACGGCGCCTTCCTGGATCGCATCGAGCAGGGCCGCGAGATTGCTTTGACCATCCTCAAGCCGTTCCTGCCAAGCGTGTTTCAGATAGAGCAGCATGATGACGCCAAATTCCGCAGCGACCCCGGCGAGTGCGATGAAGCCGACAATCCCGGCTACCGACAGGTTATAGCCCAGCAGATAGAGTAGCCAGAAGCCGCCGATCAAGGCGAGCGGTAGCGTCCCCATGATGAGCAGCGCCTCATCCAGCCGGCCGAACACCAGATAAAGCAAGACGAAGATGATCAACAGGGTGAACGGCACCACCACCTTCAGCTTGGCGGTAGCGCGCTCGAGATACTCGAACTGCCCTGACCAGCTCAGGGAGTATCCGCCTGGCATCGGGACGGCTTTGGCCACCGCCGCCTGCATGTCCTGCACGGCCGAGCGCAGGTCCCTGCCGCGAATGTCGACGTAGATCCATCCGGAGAGCCGCGCATTTTCACTGCGCAGCATCGGCGGCCCTTGCACGACCTGGATGCGCGCAACGTCGGCCAGGGTGATCTGCAGCCCCTTGTCGGTCACGATCGGCAGACTGCGCAGTTGCTCGATGGAGTCCCGATAGTCGCGCGGATACCGGACATTGATTGGATAGCGCGCGAGCCCGTCGACCACTTCACCGACGTTTTCGCCGCCGATGGCCGAGGAGACGATGGCCTGAACGTCTTCAATGTTCAGGCCATACCGGCCGGCAACCGCCCGGTCGATATCCACGTCGATGTACCGGCCGCCAGTGAGCCGTTCGGCCAGCGCGGAGGTGACTCCGGGGACCGTCTTGACGGCCTCCTCGATGCGAGTAGCCAAGCGATCGATTTCCTTCAGATCCGTACCGGCGACCTTGATCCCCACTGGGCTTTTTATGCCGGTGGCGAGCATGTCGATGCGGTTGCGGATCGGCGGCACCCAGATGTTAGACAGCCCTGGCACCCTGACGACTCGATCGAGTTCCTCCACCAGCTTGTCGGTGGTCATGCCGGCACGCCATTGGTCCTTGGGCTTGAACTGGATCGTGGTCTCGAACATCTCGATTGGCGCTGGATCAGTAGCGGTATCGGCGCGGCCCGCCTTGCCATACACCGTCGCGACCTCCGGCACGGTCTTGATGAGCCGATCGGTCTGTTGCAGGAGCTGGGAGGCCTTGCCTGCGGAGAGACCTGGCAACGCCGAGGGCATGTAGAGCAGATCGCCTTCATCCAGGGGGGGCATGAATTCGCCGCCGATGCGCATAATGGGCCACGCGGTGGCGACAAGCAGCACGGCGGCAATCGCCAGGGTGGTCTTCGGATAGGTGAGCACCTTGCCAAGCAGCGGCTGGTAGCCGCGAATCAGCCAGCGATTGAGCGGATTGGCCTGTTCCGACGGAATCTTGCCGCGGATCATGTAGCCCATCAGCACCGGTACTAAGGTGACGGACAATCCCGCAGCGGCCGCCATGGAATAGGTCTTGGTAAAGGCCAACGGCGAAAAGAGGCGGCCCTCTTGCGCCTCCAGTGTGAACACCGGAATGAACGACAGCGTGATGATCAACAGCGAGAAGAACAGGGCAGGCCCGACCTCGGCGGCCGATTCGCCAATGACGCGCCAGCGCTCCTGTGCGCTGAGTTCGCGCTGTGGGTTGTCGGCATGCCAATGCTCAAGATGCTTGTGCGCGTTCTCGATCATCACCACCGCGGCATCAACCATGGCGCCGATGGCGATGGCAATGCCGCCCAGCGACATGATGTTGGCATTCACGCCCTGGTAGCGCATCACCAGGAAGGCGGCCAGCACGCCCAGCGGCAGCGAGACGATGGCCACCAGCGCCGAGCGCAGGTGAAACAGAAACACCAGGCAGACCAGCGCCACGACCGCAAATTCCTCGATCAGCTTGGTGGTGAGGTTGTCCACCGCCCGCTCGATCAGCGCCGAGCGGTCATACGTCGTGACGATCTCGACGCCCTTGGGCAGGCTCTTCTGTAAGGTGGCGAGCTTGGCCTTGACCGCTTCGATGGTTTCCAGGGCATTTTTGCCCGAGCGCAGCACGATGACGCCACCGGCCACTTCGCCCTGGCCATTCAGTTCGGCAATACCGCGCCGCATCTCGGGGCCGAGCTGCACGGTGGCAATGTCGCCCAGCCGTACCGGGATGCCCGCGTCGCTGGTGACCAGCGGAATCTGGCGAAAGTCGTCCAGCGTTTTCAGATAACCGGTCGCCCGGACCATGTATTCCGCTTCGCCCAATTCCAGCACCGAGCCGCCGGTTTCCTGGTTGGCGCCCTTGAGCGCTGCCAGAACCTTGGCTTGGGACAGGTTATAGGCGCGCAGCCGATCCGGCATCAGCACGATCTGGTACTGCTTGACCATGCCGCCGAGCGAGGCCACTTCGGCGACGTTAGGCAGGGACTTGAGCTCGAAGCGCAGGAACCAGTCCTGCAGTCCCCGTAGCTGGCTGAGGTCATGCTGGCCGGTCTTGTCGACCAAGGCATACTCGTAGATCCAGCCGACGCCGGTTGCATCGGGCCCGAGCGCGGGCTTGGCTGCCGCGGGCAACCGCGACTGCACTTGGTTCAGGTACTCGAGCACGCGTGAGCGCGCCCAGTACAGGTCTGTCCCGTCTTCGAACAGCACATAGACATAGGAGTCACCGAAGAACGAGTAGCCGCGCACGGTCTTCGCCCCGGGCACCGACAGCATGGTCGTGGTGAGCGGATAGGTCACCTGGTTTTCTACGATTTGCGGCGCCTGGCCAGGGAACGGCGTGCGGATGATCACTTGCACATCGGACAGGTCGGGCAGGGCGTCGAGCGGTGTACTTTGTACCGCCCAAAGTCCCCACGCGGTCACCATGACGGTGGCGAGCAGTACCAGGAAGCGATTGCGGATGGAGGCGAGAATGAGTCGGGCGATCATGGCTTGGCTCCCGCAGTGGTGTCCGCCGTCTCGACCGCCGACAGGGTCGCCACGCCGTCCTTATCCAGTCGGAAGCGGAACCTGACCTGATCCCCGGACTTGAATCCCTTGGGCATGCCGGCCGGCGGCGCGCCAAACTCCATCGTCATGGCGCCCCACTGCGCCGAGGGAATGGCGCCATGGGAGATCGTCATGCTCTGCTCGGTCACGGCCTCGATTCGCCCAACGCCTTGATGTTCCGGCCCGGGCGCCGCAGCGGCGCCAGGCGCCGACGCGCCGGCTGCAGAGGCGGCTGTGGGGGCGGTCATGCGCTGAGTAGTGCCGCGCAGGCTCGCCTCCGAGTCGATCAGGAACTGTCCTGATACGACCACCTTCTGACCCGCTTTGAGCCCTTCAATGACTTCGGTTTGACCGCCTGCCGCCGCGCCGGTCTTGACCTCCACGGGGCTGAAGCCGCCTTGGCCGGATGCGACCATGGCGATGGTGCGCGTGCCGGTGCGAATCAGCGCCTCGGTTGGCACGAGCACACGATCTGGCCCTGGGGCGGCGTCAAAGCGCACCGAGACAAACATGCCGGGCAATAGCTGACGGGCCTTGTTCTGCAATTCGATGCGCACCTTGACCGTGCGGGTGCCGGCGCTGATATCTGGCAAGATGGCGTCGACCTTGCCCGACAGCGGGTGGCCGGGCAAGGCTGCCGCGGTGGCCGACACTGTCTGGCCGGGCCGCAACGGGGCGGCCTGGCTCTCAGGCACCTCGGCGATGACCCAAACGGTTGCTAGGCTCGCAATGCGAAACAGAGTCGTTCCCGGCGAAACCGTCATGCCATCGCGCGCCCCGATTTCGGTGACGATGCCGTCGACCGAACTGGTGATCGTCAGCCGCGGCTGCAGTTTGCCGGTGGACTGGACCAACCGGATATGGCTCTCGGTCATGCCCACCTGACGCATGCGCGCAATGGCGGCCTCACGCAGATCGCGCTGGAGGCTGCCGTCCATCCGGCTCACGGCCAGATATTCCTCCTGCGCGGCGACCCATTCCGGCGCATAGATTTGCGCCAACGCTTGACCTTTGCGGACCGGATCGAGGGTGGTCCGGGCATACGCGTGTTCCACGAATCCGCTGGTGCGCGCCTGGAGCACTTCGATGCCGCGTTCATTGATCGCGACATTGCCCGGGACCTGCAAAGCGGCCTCCAGCCGGCCGGTCTTGACCTCGGCCGTGCGAATGCCAAGGTTCTGTGTGACGCGGCTGTCAATCGTGACGGCCGCACCGCCGCTGGCTTCTTCGTATACCGGCGACAACGGCATGTCCATGTACGGTGACTTGCCCGGCTTGTCAAAGCGCTGTCCTGGCACCATCGGGTCATGCCAGTAGAGGATGCGCTTGCCAGTTTTCGGGTCGATATCGCCCGCCTTGAGCGCGGCACTGCTGGCGCCGCTCGTGTCCCTGCCAAAGCTCGCCGATGCGGGCGACTGCTGGCGCCCTTGCTGTTGACCGAGGTAATAGGCCGCTCCAACGCTTGCCACCACCATCAGGCCTGCCACCGTCTGTGCGATCGTGGTCTTGTTCATGGTTGAGCTCCTTGCAGTGACGTGGGCTGGGCTGCCGTGGGTAATGGCATCAGGAAAGCCAGATCCGCCCAGAGTCGGGCGGTAGCGGCTTCAAGCTTGAGGCGCTCGAGCGAAATATTGAGCGCCTTGCGACTGGCATCGGCGACGGCGGTCAGGGTGCCTGCGCCCGCGCGATAGGCGGTCAGGGCCGCTTCGGTCTGGGCCTTGGCCAGTGGCACGGTGGTGTTCCGATAGCGCTCGAGCCGCGACTGGCTGAGCGACAGCTCCGCCTGCTTGCCACGCAACTGTCCGATCAAGCCACGGCGTATGACCTCGGCTTGCGCGCGCGCGGCGTCGGCCTGCGCCAGCTTTGCGGCGAGTTCCCGGGGTCATGCCAAGATACAGCCAATCCGCTATCATAAGCCTTGCAGTTATATAGAAAGAAAATAGGCTCTTCATTTCAATATAAGCCCGGGTTCGCTGGCCGCCCCAAGCGGAGCACCCCAAGTCGCTATGGAGCGGAGAACGCAGCCCCGAGTTGGCGCGCTCGTTTCACCTCGTCGCCGTGCAGGTAGATCGACGTGGTCGAGATCGACGCGTGCCGCAGATTGTCCCGGACCGTCGTCAGTTCCGCGCCGCGCGCCAGCGCGTGCGTTGCGTGAGTGTGCCGCATCCAATGGGGACTCGCCTGCCGCAGCTTTTCGGCGGCGGCCGGATGGTCGGCCTGAATCAGGGCCGCTGCTTGCACGAAGAAGCGCCGCAACAGGCCCCATAGGCGCGTGCCGGTGATGCCGTTGGCAGGCTCCTGGCCGAGGCTGCCGATCAACGGGGTATGCGGGTCCCAGCGCGCCGGCGTGACCGGCAGGCCGCGCTCCACCAGATAGCGGTCGAGCGCCACGCGTGCCAACGGTGGCAGCGCCACCTTGCCCGCCTTGGCGCCCTTGCCGACCAGGTTGAGCCAGTGGTCGCCATGGGGATCGATCTCGATGCCGCCAAGCGTGGCGCCAACGAGCTCACTCGCACGCAGTCCCGTGGCGTAGCCAAAATCCAGCACGAAGCGCAGCCGCTGCGCCGCCACAGCATCCCAGCCGTAGGACCACTCCAGTCCGTTGGCGAGCGTACGCACCAGCATCCATTCACCCTCGGTGAACGCGTGCGACGTATCCAACGGCGCAGTCCGCCCGCTGCCGCGCACCTTGATGCCCGCGAACGGATTGGCCAGCACATAGCGTTGTTGGATCAGCCAGCGGTACATGGCTCCGAGCACCGCCAAGGCATAGGCCGTTGAACGCGGTGACAGGCCCTGCGCAAACGGGCGCCATTCGGGCGAGGTGCGTGGCCGCGGCGGTCCCACCCAACGCTTGTGTGGGGTCGGCCGTCGCAGGAAACTGCGGTAGGCAATCGCGTCCTCGGTGGTGAGCGACGACAGCGGCCGCTCGCGCTCGACGATTGCCCACAGGATCAGCCGCTCGGCTTCCTTGCGATAGGCCCGCTGGGTGGCTGGCGACTCGTGCAGCGCGAGCCAGGCCTGGACCGCCGCGTAGTCGTTGTCCGCATTGAGGGTGCAGGTTTGTCGCGGGGCGCGGAAGGTCCCGGACGAGCCGTCGACTTCGTGCGGCAAGCGCAGATGCTCCCAGGGCACGATTTCCCCGCGGTCGACCGCAGCGATCAGCGCGCGGGCGCGCTCGGCAAGCTGTGGGTGGCTGGCAAAGAAGGCTTCGATGCGCCGGGCGCTCGCTGGGCCCAGGCCAGGCACGGCCGCCCACCAGCGGCGTCGGCGCGGAACGCGCACCGTCAGGTCCGCCAGCGTCTCGATGCCGTGCGCGCGCAGCGCGCCCACGGCACGAGCCGGCAGCCATTGACCGATGTCATCACTGACCTGCGGTTCCGGCGACGGTAGGCGGCGCAGCACGTCGATCGCCTGGTGGATGGCCTTCGCCCGCCCGACTCGCTCGGCCGCGCCGTGTGCGAACAAGGCGGCCAGGTCCTGGCGCTGCCGGCGCCGCGCAAAATCGGCGAGCAGTCGCCGGATCTGGCCGAGGATGCCGCGCGCGGACTGGCCGCTGGCCTTGCGCTCGCCGAGGTAGTGCACCACCGCGTCGCGGGCCGGCAGCCCCTCGTACCAGGCGCGTAGCGCGGCCAGCGAAGCCGCATCGGGAAAGTCAGGCGGCGCGGGATGGCTCTCGGCATTGGCTGGCAGCATTTTCATGCCTGCCAGTTTAGTGCATCGATGAAGCTATTACGATAAGGATAGTTATCACTATAGATGCGGTGAAACAATCGCTTGCCAACAACCATTCTGATCTGGCGGTCGTCACCATCTGAGCGTCAGGACGTTAGACTCGGTCTTGCATGTCGCTGTCTTGCGGCATTGTGCTCAGTGCACTGAGGAGATCAATTGACAGCGGGAAGATAATCGTCGAACTCTTGTCGCCCGCGATCTGTGTAAGCGTCTGCATGTAGCGGAGCTGCATCGCCTGGGGCGCCTTGGCGAGCATCTGCGCCGCTTCCAGCAGCTTCACCGAGGCCTGCAATTCGCCCTCGGCGTGGATCACCTTGGCGCGCCGTTCCCGCTCAGCCTCCGCCTGGCGTGCGATGGCCCGGATCATGGTCTCGTTGAGGTCGACGTGCTTGATCTCAACGTTCGAGACCTTGATGCCCCAGCTGTCGGTCTGGAAGTCGAGGGATTGCTGGATATCAAAGTTGAGCCGCTCACGTTCGGCGAGCATCTCGTCCAGCTCATGCTTGCCCAGCACCGAGCGCAGCGTGGTCTGCGATAGTTGACTGGTGGCTTCAAGGAAGTTGGCCACCTGGATAATGGCGGGTTCGGGGTCGACCACGCGAAAATATACGACCGCGCTGACCTTGACCGACACATTGTCGCGTGAAATCACATCCTGCGGGGGGACATCCAATACCACGGTGCGCAAGTCGACTCTGACCATCTGCTGGACTACTGGTATGACCAGCACGAGCCCGGGTCCCTTAACCTTCCAGAAACGCCCCATCATGAATACCACTCCGCGTTCGTACTCTCGCAGAATACGAAAGGCGGAGATAACAAGCAGCGCGATCAGGAAGAGTACGCCGCTGGCGGTGATTTCGAACGCCATGATCAGGCTCCCTGGTTGATTGCTTCGGTACTGTTGAACATGGGAACGTGGCATGCGGTCATAATGCGGGGATGCGTCAGGCCAAACTCCGGCTGTGAGCCAGGAGGGAATGCCGTGGAGCAATACCGCCCCGCATACCAATTCAGTGTAGGAGAACCTGTACCTCACTGCTGCCGACTTTCCAAGAAGCACACCGGATAATGCAATCCGATGATTTTCGTCGCCGTCATTGACCTGCGCACAAACCGGAGGAGCTCTTCCCATGCTTCCACAACCTACCCGACCTGCGAGCGCTGCCATCCTTGCTGTACTCGCCTTTAGCGCTCCGGCTCGCGCCGAAGGGGATCTCGTGCGCGGTGCGCAAGCCGCCCGCGCCTGCATGGCCTGCCATTCGTTTGCGCCGGGGCGTCACATGACGGGGCCGAGCCTGGCGGGCGTTTGGGGTCGCAAGGCGGGCACGATTGATGGCTTCATGCGCTACTCGGATGCCCTCAAGCGATCAGACCTCGTGTGGGACAAACGAAACCTGGATGCATGGCTCAAGAACCCTGCGGCGCTTGTGCCAGGTAACGCGATGGGTTTTCCCGGCATCGCCGATGCGCGTACCCGAGCCGATCTGGTCTCCTATCTTGAAGCGGTTTCCGCCGGTCGTGTGACGGTACCCGATCGGGGCCTGCCGAATCTGAAGGTAGTCGATACGGCATCGCGCGTCACCACCATCCGCTACTGCGGTGATGCGTACCGCCTTACCACCGCTGACCAGAAGACCCACATATTCTGGGAGTTTAACTTGCGGTTCAAGACGGATGGCAGCGCAGACGGCCCGCCTGCCGGCGAGCCGGTGCTGGTCGGCGCCGGTATGCAGGGCGACCGCGCTGCGGTGGTCTTCGCGCGCCCCGAGGAAATCTCCAGCTTCATTCGCAGGCAGTGCCCATAGCAACACTCAAGGCACCGGAAGCCGCGCCGCGTAGATGGCCCACGACTCGATGGCACCAGCGTTGTACACTGCGGGCGACGACCAACGCGGCGGCATCGTTACTCCGCATTCGGCTCCCCCGGGGGAATGTGAAGACGCAGGAAAGTCTCGACCGGAATTACCGCCACGATCCCAGCGCCCGGCACGGTCGATTGTCCTACTTCGACAATCGCGTTGATGATGGCTTCGATCTCGGCGTCCTCCGCAAAGATCTCAATCTTGGTGTGCACGGTGCTCAGGTCGCTTGAGAAGAAGTTCCGGTACTCGCCGTACCCCTTGACTTTCGTTGCCGTCAGTCCGGGCGCGTGGACGGCTGCGAGCCGCTTTTCTATGCTTTCCAGCAGCTCGGAGGGAACGATGGCGATGACACATTTGGTGCTCATGGAGGTCTCCTCTACAACTCCGATACAGGCGATTGGCGGGCTTAATCAGGCGGACCCATTGCGATCCTGGCCGACCACCAGCCGGGTTTCGCCCTGGTATTCATATGGCGGAATCTCCAGATTGAGCGGCGCGGGCACGTTGCGGAACACGCGTCCGGCCAGATCGAACTTGGAGCCATGACAGGGGCAAAAAAAGCCCCCAGGCCAGTCCTCGCCCAAATCCGCCGCGCCGACCTCCGGGCGATAGGTCGGGACGCAGCCCAGATGGGTACAGAGGCCGATCGCCACAAAGAAGTCCGGGCGCAGCGCGCGGAACGCATTGCGCGCGTAGGCGGGCTGCTGCGCCTCCTTGGACATCGGATCGGCCAGCAGGCGATCGTGCCCGCCCAGACGATCCAACATGTTGTCGGTCCGGTGCAAGATCCAGACTGGCTTGCCACGCCAGGCAATGGTGACCAGAGACCCTGGCGCCGCCGAGTCGAGATTCACCTCGACGGGTGCGCCCCGCGATCGCGCGGCCTGGCTTGGCGCCATGCTCGCCACGAAGGGCACCATGGTGCCGACCAGTCCTACCCCACCCAAGGTTCCGGTGGCCAGCAGCAGTAGCCTGCGCTGGCGTGCGTTCTGTGAAGCTGCCGTTGGATTGTTCATCGCAATTTACTCCAATCCAGGGTCCATGTGGCCAGCAACGTGACTGGCTGCCAACGGCTCAGTCGCCGCGTGCGCCGAGTAGCTGGGCCCATTGGCCGCGGCCTGGCAGGAACATCGGCACCTTTGTTCGATACGCTTCGTAGGCCGCCCCGAAGCGGCGTGCCATGTCTTGCTCCTCCTTGCGGGCAAGCCGCACGTAGGCGAACACAATGAGCGGGAACAGCGCCACGGTGATCAGGGTGGGCCAATGCACGATCTGGCCGAACACGGCCAGCATGATGCCGGTGTACTGGGGATGGCGGACTACCGCGTACGGTCCCTCCTGGGCCATGCGCCCCTCGCGGCTTGCCCGATAGACGGCACGCCAGCCCCGGACCAGCAGCACGACACCGGTGAGAATGAAGATGCCGCCAAGCAGCATCTCGATGATGGCGCCAGCCGGACCATAGCCAAGAAGCGTTGCCCAGAGGTGCCCACTGTAGGCGGTGCGCGGGATATCGAGCCCAAGGAAGCCCGTCAGCAGGTAGATCGTGAGGGGAAAGCCATACATCTCGGTGTACAGCGCGATGATGAATGCTTGAACCAGACCAGCCCCGGCCCACTCCCGCCAGCCTTGTGGCGCCACGTATCGAAACAAGACCCATGAGACCAGGACGACCACGACCGCTACCAGGCCCCAGTGGCCGTAGTGCGCGCTAAACCCAGCGATATCATTCACGGTACGCCTCCCCAACGGTAGCGTCATTGGCGGCTCAGGCAGACGCTGCCTGAGCATCCGCGCGCCTTACTTGTCTTCCCGCTGTGGCGGCTTGCGTTCGTCGCGCGGCTTCATCTCCTTCATGCCGAAGTACATCGCCAGCGGGCATGCCAGGATCAGCAGGATCGGCGCAACGGCACGAATGGCGCCCTGGTACTGCGGGAATACCACGTACCCGACGACAAGCAGCACGACGAATCCGATGGCAAACTTGATCATTGTCTTGATGCTGCACATGCTTGTTACCTCCTTGCATGTTCCACACGATTGCGAGTCCCTGACGTCACGATCGCACAAGGGCAGGCTCTTGCCTGCCTACCTTTTGGCGCCGCATCATCGCGCGCACCCGGGCTAACAAAGGCCGAACCCGCCCATCATGCGTTGATGCAGCACGAGCATGCCGACCGCGCCAAGGGATGCGAGCACGCCGATGACGGCGAACACGATCAGGAGGACTCTCCATATCAACGATTTGTTCACGCGCTACCTCTCATCTACCTTGGCGGCCCGGGCACGCATCCGCTGCGCGTGCCCTGCGACCTCCGACCGTCCAGTTACTCCTTGATACGGAACGGATCGGGCTTCTGCGCTGGCAGGCGCTCGGTCATCGCGCTCACTTGATCATCGTGCGCCCCCATGCTCTTCATCATCAGCCACATCGACAGCGGGCAGAGCAAGAGCAGAAAATAGGGGCCAATGCCCAGGACAAGCGCACGGACCGGCGGCCATACGGCATAGGTCGCAGCCAGCATCGCCATCAGGGCGATGCTGGCTGCGACCATCGTCTTCATATTGCATTTCATTTGCGGCACTCCTATCGGGAAGGTTTGACTCGGAACGGCGTCCTTATTTCGTCGGTGGCGTCTGGATCTTGTCGGCGTACTTGCGCATGATTTCGCCCATCGCCTGCATCATGTCCGCGTGCATTTGCATCGAGAGCTTCTCGTTCCCAGGAGGCAGCCCCATCATGGGACAACTGCCCATCATGCCGCCGCTCATCATGCCGCCACCCATCATGTGGCCCATCATCATGTCGTGCCCTTTGTCCTGTGCACCCGCCTTGGGGCCTTCGGCACCATGGCTTGAGCCGGCCGCCACGGACCAGCCGCTGGCGCCAAGCATTACGAGGGCTAGGGTTGTAGCCATCAGCGACTTCGCATTCATGTCGATCTCCATATCGATGGTGGTGCAATGGTCCCGCGCCAATCGGGCGCCGGACGCGCTGGCGAAGCCGGCCCGCCCGCCTCCACTTAGTCGATTCCGCGGTCGGATCGCGCTGATGCGTGCGCCTCGCCTGGTCGGCCGAAGCGCACTCGATCATTTGGACTCTGGCGAACCTTTCGGGCTGCCGCTACCTGTCGCGCCGGAATCCATCTGCTTCATCATTTCGTCGCAGCGCGCCAGTTGTGCCTCTTTTGCGGCAGAGGCGCTCGCGGTTGCATGTTGCGCGGTAGTGCGCGCGCGATGGATGACGTCCCAGTCCGGGCCGGCGAGCGCCTGCGCGGTCGCAACGCCGAGGGAAGCAAGAACGATAGTCTTGAGAGTGGAGTGCATGATGATCTTCCCCAGAATTCGGTTTGGCGCAGCCGCGCCGGGGGCAGCGCCCGCGCGCTTGGCCAGAGCAACGGAAGTCGTGCGCGTGGTCAAACTGGACTACGCGCGGGGATAGATCAGATTCGCAAGCGGGCTGTCGCGAGATAGATCGGCGCGGGCGAGGAGTTCGCGCTGTCAGCCGTGTGCAGGGGCCATATGGCGTACGGCGTCGGTGGGAAGACGTGCCAAAGCTCGACCGCGGTCGGCAAGGCACCGAGATCAGGTGGGTGACCGTTGCTGTCGGCCCAGTGCCGACCGTCCTGTTGACGGTCAGCGCACAAGGCCGGCTGCGCGTGGTCCATCTCCAGGCAGGTGGCCATTGCCGCCGGTGCCATTGCCCCCTCGGACTCCTGCGGGCATAGGTACCCGGCCACTGCGAGGCGCGCAAAGAGTACCGTCGCCAACAACAGCAGCGCAAGCAAGCGGGCGAAGGGGCTATGACTACGCTTCATACATCAGGCCAGTGACTGGTTTTCAGTCTAGCCCTGCCCATATTGGGCGGCAAGGCGAGACGGGCACGGGTTGGTCGAGTCGCATCACTCGTAATTTCCAATAATTAGGCCACACGGTGCCTCAGCCGTAGCGCGTTGGAAATCACCGAGACCGAACTCAGGCTCATGGCCAGTGCCGCGATCATTGGCGACAGCAGCCAGCCGGTGAACGGATACAGCAGCCCCGCCGCCAGCGGGATGCCCAGCGCGTTGTAGACGAAGGCGAAGCCCAGATTCTGCCGCATGTTGGCGATGGTGGCTTCGGACAGTTCGCGGGCGCGGGCGATGCCGCGCAGATCGCCCTTGACGAGGGTCATCTGCGCGCTGTGCATCGCCACATCGGTCCCGGTGCCCATCGCCACCCCCACGTCGGCTTTCGCCAATGCCGGGGCGTCGTTGATGCCGTCGCCGGCCATCGCGACCACGCTGCCTTCCCCTTGCAGTTTCTCGACGAGCGCCAGCTTGTCGGCCGGCGTGACCTCGCCGTGGAACTCGTCGATGCCAAGGCGGCCGGCCACCGCCCTGGCCGTGGCAACGCCATCACCCGTCGCCATCACCACGCGCACTCCGGTTTGCCTGAGCGTCGCCAGCGCTTCGGGCGTACTGGCCTTAACGGGGTCGGAGACCGCAAGCACCCCGGCCAATTTCCGATTCACCGCCAGATACATGACGCTGGCGCCTTGCTGCCGGAGGGTATCCGCCTGCGCCGCCAGGGCTTCGACGTTGATCTGATCCTGGTACATCAGGGCGGTATTGCCCAGCACGAGCTGATAGCCATCGACGCGGCCGCGTATCCCCATGCCCGTGTCCGAGGCGAAACCTTCCGCCTTCGCCAGGGTCAGGCCCCGTTCACGCGCGGCGCTGACGAGGGTCGCCGCCAGCGGATGCTCGCTGCCCTGGTCGAGGCTCGCCGCCAGGCGCAGCACCTCGGTTTCCGTGAACGGATCGACGCCAAACGCCCGTTCGAAGCTCGGACGCCCTTCGGTCAGGGTGCCCGTCTTGTCGACGATCAGGGTGTCGACCTTGCGGAAGTGCTCGATGGCCGCCGCATCCCGGAACAGGATGCCCTTGGTCGCGCCGTTCCCGCTGGCCACCATGATCGACATCGGTGTGGCAAGCCCCAGCGCGCAGGGACAGGCAATGATCAGCACCGCCACCGCATTGACCAGGCCAAAGACCCAGCTCGGCTCAGGGCCGAAGACGCCCCAGGCGAAGAAGGTGAGCAAGGCGATGGCCACGACCACCACCACGAACACGCCGGCCACCCGGTCCGCCATCCGCTGCATGGGCGCCTTGGAACGCTGCGCCTGGGCCACCATCTGCACGATCTGCGACAGTACCGTCTGGGCGCCAACCTTTTCCGAGCGCATCACCAGGCTACCCGAGGTGTTGATGGTGGCGCCGATCACGTGATCGCCGACGCGCTTGGAAACTGGCAAGGGCTCACCGGTGATCATCGATTCATCGATGGCGCTGGCCCCTTCGGTCACGGCGCCATCGGTGGGTACCTTCTCGCCCGGGCGAATCCGCAGCAGATCACCGACATGCACATGCGTCAGCGAAATATCGTCTTCGCTGCCGTCGGGATTGAGCCGGCGCGCCGTCTTGGGGGCCAGGCCGAGCAGCGACTTGATGGCCGCCGAGGTCTGCGAGCGCGCCCGCAATTCAAAGATCTGACCGAGCAAGGTCAGCGAAACGATGACGGCCGCGGCTTCGAAGTAGACGGCGATTCGGCCATGCATGACAAAGGTGCGGGGAAAGAGCTCCGGCGATACGGTGGCTGCGACGCTGTACACGAACGCCGCCCCCGTACCCAGGCCTATCAGCGTCCACATGTTCGGGCTGCGGTTTCGGAACGACTGCAGGCAGCGGGCGTAGATCGGGAATCCCGCCCACAGCACCACGGGCGCGGACAAGGCGAGTTCCAGCCAGCTTTGCGTTGCCGGTTCCAGGACCCCGAGGCGGTCCCCCAGCATCGCGAGCAGCACGACAGCAACCGTCAGCGGCAGGGTCCACCAGAAGCGATGGCGAAACGCGGCGAGCTCGGGATTCTGGTCGTCCTCGAGACTCGGCATGACCGGTTCCAGCGCCATGCCGCACTTTGGGCAGGTGCCGGGACGATCCTGGCGGATTTCGGGGTGCATCGGGCACGTGTAGGTGGCGCCCGACGCTACTTCGCCTTCGTCGGGTGCCGATTCGCTTTGTTCCTCGACATAGCGCGTTGGGTCGGCCTCAAACCGCTGCTTGCAGGCGCTACTGCAAAAGAAATACTGTGCCCCGGCGTAGCTCGCCTGGTATGGCACATCACGTTTGACTGCCATACCGCACACAGGATCGCGCGCACTGGCCTCAGGCATGGGCGAGCCGTTGGCAGAGACGCGCTGGTCCCGTTGATCTGGCGCGTGCTCGTTCGCGGTGCCGTGCCCGCAGTGAGTCTGCATGTCGTCCCGCGCAGCGGCCATGGCCTCTGCGTGCCGTTGCCGATCGCTCGTATTCATCAATGCCTCGTTGCTTGCGCCACCAACCGTTGTGGCTGAGTTGCACGGCTGATTTCATCGAGGATCGGACAGGCGGGGCGATCGTCGCCTTCGCAATGCCGCGACAAGTACAGCAGCGTGTCACGCATGCCGGAGAGCGCGGCGATTCGGGCGTCCAGTTCCTGAATCCGCTGTTTAGCGATCGCCTTCACCGTTGCGCTCGCGCGCCGCTTGTTCTGCCACAGTCCAAGCAGCTCTCGAATCTGGGCCATCGAGAAGCCCATCGCCCGGGCGCGCCCGATGAAGCGCAGCGTATGGATGTCTGCTTCGCCATATTTTCGGTAGTTTCCGGCGCTGCGCGCCGCAGAAGTCACCAAGCCGATACGTTCGTAATAGCGGATCATCTTGGCCGAGACGCCGGATACGCTGGCGGCTTGCCCGATATTCATGATGTGCCCCTTACACCTCATCGAGTCGCTTCCCGCCAACATGCCTAACCTTGGACCGCTTGCTGGGTCGCAGTCACAGGCCGGATCTCGATAAGTTCACGATAGACCTTGCCCCCATGGGAAGGTCAAGAACACGATTGGACGAAACCTGCGTTGGACAATGTCGGGCGTGGCAAGGAACATCTACGCCGAATGGACAGGTTGCATTCCAAGCAAAAAACAGTATCCTTCCGACTGTCATTCCACCGAAAATCACTTTTGCGTCACACACGCCGCCGGCACCCTTGGTTCGCCGGCCTCCTGCTCGCTGTTTTCCTGGCAGTTCAACTGGCAGCGGCCGCGTACGCCTGTACCGGCATCCGCTACCAGGTGGAAGGCGGCGGCACGAAGGCAGCATTGACCGAATCCTGTGCCGACATGGCGGCGAGCGGTGACGACCAGGGCGCTGACCACAGCGCCCTCTGCCTGGCGCACTGCCAAGCAGATTCGAAGAGTGCCGATCATGTCTCGCCACAGCTGCCGGCATTCCTGCCGGTACTGATGCGCGTCGTTGAACCGACGCGCGTGGTCCTGGCCGAGGTTCGCATCGCGCTGCGCGCGGAGGTAGAGGCGCGTGGCCCACCGCCCCTGAACATCCTTCACTGCAGTTTTCAAACGTAGCCTCCGGATCGACGTCGATTTCGTGCTGCCCGCCTAGACTCGGGTAGCTGTCGTCGCTCATGGAGGCTTTATGCTTTTTCCACGTCGCCTGACGCTGGCGCTGCTTTGCGCGCCCGCTATTGGCCTGGCGGTGCCGCATGCCGCGGCTGCGCAATCCGCTCCTTCTCTTTCCCTCGAGGAAACCGTCGCGCTCGCGACCACTCACGCCGGCGATGCCGAATCCTCGCGCGGTGCCGTCGAGGCGGCCGTGCAGATGGCGGTTGCCGCCGGTCAGTTGCCGGATCCGGTGCTTAAGCTCGGGCTCAACAACGTCCCCGTGAACGGGCCGGACCAGTTCTCGCTCAGCCGGGACTTCATGACCATGCGGTCCATCAGCGTGATGCAGGAGTTCACGCGCCCGGACAAGCGGCGTGCGAAGGCGGCGCGCTTTGAGGCCGAGGCGGCGGCCGCCGAGGCGCAGCGTGAGGTTGGGCTGGCCAACGTGCAGCGCAATGCCGTGGGTGCCTGGCTCGATCGGTGGTACGCCGAACAGGCCGGCGTCCTGCTCGGTCATCACGGCCATCCCCTCGAACTGGCGCTGCAGGCGGCATCCGCTGCCTATCGCAGCGGACGTGGCACGCGAGCAGACGTACTCACAGCGGAGCTGGAGGTTCAGAAGCTGCATGATCGGCAGGACGAAAACCGGATCGCTGCGGCGACCGCCGCGCTCAATCTGGAGCGCTGGGTCGGACCGGCGGCCAGGCGCCCGCTCTCCGAACGCCCGCGTCTCGACGTGTCCCAGCAGATCAAGCAGCTTGCACAAGGCCAGTTCGACGCGGTGCCGGAGCTGGCGGCCGCGCAGCGCGAGGTGGCCCGGGCGGAGGCGGAGATCCGAGCTGCCATCGAAACCAAGAGGCCGGATGTCACCGTCGAACTGATGTACAGCCAACGCGGCTCCGCCTTTTCCAACATGGGTTCTCTGAACGTCAGCTTTCCCGTGCCGTGGGATCAGCCCAATCGTCAGGACCGTGAAGTCGCTGCCAAGCTGGCCCAGGCGCAGGAGGCGCGGGCCAAGTCTGAAATCATCCGGCGCAATACGCAGACCATGGTCGGGGCCAGGCTGGTCGAGCTGCAGCGCAACCGGGATCGGCTCCAACGCTACGACGAGAAAACCTTGCCGCTCGCCACCATCCAGGCGGAGGCGGCCCTGACCGCTTACCGGGCCAACACCGGATCGCTGCTGGCGGTCGCCGAGGCCAACCATCGCGTCATCGACACGAAGCTGGAGCGGCTGGCACTCGAAGCCAAAACCGCGAAGCTATGGGCGGACCTGACGTTTCTGGTCCCGCTGCCCACCGCGCAGACCGAGCCCGCCATCAAGGAATTCCAATGAAAAAGCACATTATCGCCACGGCGGCAGTCCTCGTTCTCGTTGGCGCCGCCCTCTATGGCGCCTACCGCTTTGGCGTCACGCGGGGCACACAATCGGCGCAGTCGTCGCAATCGTCGGCATCGCCCGGCGCGCAAGCTGTGCTCAAGGCGGGCGACACCGACCCGAAGACGGGCAAGAAGATCCTGTACTGGCATGACCCCATGGTGCCCGGGCAGCGCTTCGACAAGCCGGGGAAGTCCCCCTTCATGGACATGCAGCTCGTGCCGGTCTATGCGGAGGGGGATGGCAGCGGCAGCGGCATCTCGGTCGAAAGCCGCATCGCGCAGAGCCTGGGCATCCGCACCGCCGAGGTCAAGCCGAGCCGAATGAGCCCGGTGCTGGAGGCACCCGGCAATGTCGCCATCGACGAGCGCAGCGTCCAGGTGATCCAGGCACGAACCAACGCCTTCGTCCAGCATGTCGCGGTCAGGGCGACGCTTGACCCCGTCCGGCGCGGGCAAGCGCTGGTGACTCTGTACTCGCCCGACTGGGTGGCCGCGCAAGAGGAATATCTCGCCGTGTCCCGCCTGGCCGCGGGTGAACATACCGACCTGCGCGGCGCGGCCAGGGCCCGCATGTTGCAGGCTGGCATGACGCCGGGCCAGGTCAGCGCGGTCGAGTCATCCGGCAAGCTCCAGCCCAATCTTGGCATCGTGAGCCCGGTCGACGGCCTCGTGACCGAGGTTGCGGTCCGTGAGGGCATGGCCGTTTCCCCCGGCATGACCCTGTTCCGCCTGGCCGACCTGAGCCAGGTCTGGGTGATAGCCGAGGTACCGGAGGGGCAGGCTCGTGCCATCGCTCCCGGCGTGGCGGTCAAGGTATTGCCGACCGGCGCGCCCGAGCCGTTGGTTGGCAAGATCGATACCGTCCTGCCCGACGTCAATCCGGCGACGCGAACGATCAAGGTCCGCATCGTCCTGCCCAACAAGGGCAGGCGCCTGTTGCCGGGCATGTTCGCGACAGTCCGGTTTGACAGCGGCGATCAGAAGGAGGCGCTGCTGATTCCGGTGGAGTCCGTCATCCGTACCGGCCAGCGCAGCATCGTCATGGTGGATGCGGGCAAGGCGGGCTTCGTGGCAACGGAAGTCAAAACCGGGCGCGAGGCCGCGGGCATGGTCGAGGTGCTGGACGGACTGAAGGCCGGGCAGAAAGTGGTCACCTCCGGGCAGTTCCTCATCGATTCGGAGGCCAGCCTGCGTGGCACCGCCGAGCGCATGAGCGCCGCGCCGGCGGCCTCGCCGCCGGCTGCGGCTGCACCCGAGCACGAGGGCGTCGGGCGCATCGAGGCCGTGACCGGCGAGGGTCTGACCATCTCGCATGGGCCTATCCCCTCGGCACAATGGGGCGCGATGACGATGGACTTTGCGGCGCCGCCCGCCGGCTTGCCTAAAGGGCTCAAGTCCGGTGACGCCATCCGCTTCCGCTTCCACCTGAACAGCGACGGCATGGCGATCCTGTCCTCGGTCGAGCCCGCCGCCAGCGCCCAGGGAGCCAAGCCATGATCGCCCGGCTCATTCTCGCGTCCATCCGCAACCGCTTCCTGGTCCTGCTGGCCACTGTCATGCTGACTGCATGGGGACTGTGGGCGGTGCGCAGCACGCCGCTCGATGCCTTGCCGGACCTGTCCGATGTACAGGTGATTATCCGCACACCGTTCCCCGGCCAGGCGCCGCAGATTGTCGAGAACCAGGTCACGTATCCGCTGACCACCACCATGCTGTCCGTGCCGGGCGCCAAGACGGTACGGGGCTATTCGTTCTTCGGCGACTCGTTTGTCTACGTGCTGTTCGAGGATGGCACGGACCTGTACTGGGCGCGCTCCCGGGTGCTCGAATACCTGAACCAGGTGCAATCCCGCCTGCCCGCCGCCGCCAAGCCGGCGCTGGGCCCAGACGCCACCGGCGTCGGCTGGATCTACGAGTACACGCTGGTGGACAAGACCGGCCGGCACGACCTCAGTCAACTGCGCGCGCTGCAGGACTGGTTCCTGCGCTTCGAGCTGAAGTCGCTGCCCAATGTTGCCGAGGTCGCCTCGCTTGGCGGGATGGTGAAGCAGTTCCAGGTCGTCCTGATGCCGGACCGGCTGCGCGCCTACAACCTGTCGCAGGCCAAGGTGCTGACGGCGCTCAAGGGCGCCAATCAGGAAACCGGCGGCTCGGTGCTGGAGCTGGGTGAGGCCGAATACATGGTCCGCGCCAGCGGGTATCTGAGGACGCTCGATGATTTCCGGCAGATCCCGCTGGTGACCAGCGATGCCGGCATTCCGGTGCGACTGGGCGATGTCGCCACGGTCCAGCTCGGTCCCGAGATGCGGCGCGGCATCGCCGAACTCGACGGCCAGGGAGAAGTGGCCGGCGGTGTCATTGTGATGCGCTCAGGCAAGAACGCGCTGGAGACCATCGACGCGGTCAAGGCCAGGCTCGCCTCGCTGCAGAAGAGCCTGCCGGCCGGCGTCGAGATTGTCACCACCTATGATCGCTCCGCGCTGATCAACCGGGCGGTGGAGAACCTCACGCACAAGCTGATCGAAGAATTCATCGTCGTCGCGCTGGTCTGCCTGGTCTTCCTGTTCCACCTGCGCTCGGCCCTGGTGGCCATCGTTTCGCTGCCGCTGGGCGTGCTGGCGGCGTTCCTGGTCATGCGCTACCAGGGCGTCAACGCCAACATCATGTCGCTGGGCGGCATCGCCATTGCCATCGGCGCCATGGTCGATGCCGCGGTCGTCATGATCGAGAACGCGCACAAGCATCTGGAACACTGGCATGCGGACAATCCCGGGCGGGAACTGACCGGGCACGAGCGCTGGAGCGTGATTGGCGAGTCGGCGGCCGAGGTTGGGCCGGCACTGTTCTTCTCGCTGCTGATCATCACGCTGTCGTTCATCCCGGTGTTCACGCTGGAGGCGCAGGAGGGTCGGCTGTTCTCGCCGCTGGCGTTCACCAAGACCTACTCCATGGCCGCGGCAGCGGGCCTCTCCGTCACCCTGGTGCCGGTCCTGATGGGCTACATGATCCGCGGGAAGATTCCCTCGGAGCAGTCTAATCCGCTGAGCCGCTGGCTGATTCGCGCCTATCAGCCGGTGCTGGCCAGGGTGCTCGCCTGGCCGAAGACCACCGTGGCGATTGCGGCAATTCTGCTGGTCGCGACTGCTTGGCCGATCATGCGGATCGGTGGCGAGTTCATGCCGCCCCTTGACGAGGGTGACCTGCTGTATATGCCGTCGGCACTGCCCGGGCTGTCCGCCGGCAAGGCGGCGCAGTTGCTGCAGCAGACCGACCGCCTGATCAAGACCGTGCCGGAGGTGGCCACTGTGTTCGGCAAGGCCGGCCGCGCCGACACCGCGACCGACCCGGCGCCGATCGAGATGTTCGAGACCACGATCCAGTTCAAGCCGCGCGACCAGTGGCGTCCCGGCATGACGACCGACAAGCTGGTGGAAGAGCTCGACCGCGTGGTGAAGGTGCCCGGCCTGTCCAACATCTGGGTGCCGCCGATCCGCAACCGGATCGACATGCTTGCCACCGGCATCAAGAGCCCGGTCGGCATTAAGGTGGCGGGCACCGACCTGAAGGAAATTGACCGACTGGCCACGAGGATCGAGGATGCTGTCAAGGCGGTACCGGGCGTCACCTCTGCACTCGCCGAACGCCTGTCCGGCGGGCGCTACGTCGATGTCGACATAGACCGGATGGCCGCCGGGCGATATGGGCTCAACATCGAGGATGTCCAGAGCATCGTGTCCTCGGCCATCGGTGGCGACAACGTGGGGGAAGTGGTAGACGGGCTGGCGCGCTTTCCCATCAATGTCCGTTATCCGCGTGACTACCGCGACTCGGTGGAGCAACTGCGCAGCCTCCCCATCGTCACCGACCGGGGTCAGCAGATCACCCTATCCGACGTCGCGCGCATCCAGGTCGTGCAAGGGCCACCGATGCTGCGCAGCGAAAACGCCCGCCTGTCCGGCTGGGTGTACGTGGACATTCGCGGGCGCGACCTGCGCTCGGCCGTCCACGACATGCAGGCCGCCGTGGCCAAGGCGGTGCCAATGCCGGCCGGCTATTCCCTCAGTTGGTCGGGGCAGTTCGAGTATCTGGAGCGAGCCACCGCGAAGCTGAAGGTGGTGGTGCCGTTCACGCTGCTGATCATCTTCGTGTTGCTCTACCTGGTGTTCGGCCGCCTGGATGAGGCGCTGCTGATCATGGGCACGCTGCCGCTGGCGCTCATCGGCGGATTCTGGCTGCTCTATCTGCTGGGCTACAACCTCTCGGTGGCCGGCGTCGTCGGTTTCATCGCGCTCGCCGGCGTGGCGGCCGAGTTCGGCGTCATCATGCTGCTCTACTTGAAGCAGGCCTGGAGCGAACGCGAGGACAGAGGCCACACCAGCCTGTCCGCTCTGCTCGACGCCATCCAGGAAGGCGCGGTGCTGCGCGTGCGCCCCAAGGCCATGACGGTCGCGGTCATTCTGGCCGGCCTGGTTCCCATCATGTGGTCGCACGGCACCGGATCGGAGGTCATGCAGCGCATCGCCGCCCCGATGGTCGGCGGCATGGTCACCGCACCGTTGCTCTCCCTCTTCGTCGTGCCGGCGGTGTATCTGCTGATCCGCCGGCGCCAGACCAAGCCTGTCTCACTTTCCACCCACCCCTCAACTGCAGAGGAACCGCAATGAAACCCATCCAGACCCTTGCACTCATGCTTGCCCTCGCTGCCGCGCCGGCCGCCTTCGCGGCCGGCTCAATGGACGGCATGGACATGAAAGGCATGGACATGAAGCCGTCAGCCGAATCGAAGCAGGCACCGCACCCCGTTGCGGCGGAAATAAAGAAGATCGATCCGCAAGCCGGCAAGGTCACGCTCAAACATGACCCGATCGAGAACCTCGGCATGACCGCCATGACCATGGCGTTCCCGGTCAAGGACCGCACTTCGCTGAAGAACTTCAAGGAGGGCGAGTCGGTTTCGGTCACGTTCGACAAAGTCGACGGCAAGCCGACCGTCGTGGACATGCAGCGCAAGTAAGCCGCATGTGGCACACCCGCCGCTGATGGCAGTCGTGTGCCTCATGCGAGAGGGCAGCGCACGGACTTTATTTTTCGGATTTGCTTGACCTTCCCATGGTTGGAGGGCCTACCTTGACGCCATCGTTTCCACAACTGCACCGGAGCTCAACGTCGTGAGCATGAAGGCCATAAACTTGCACACTGCATCGACTGCCGCCGCCGGGCGGTGGTGTGCGCGTGGCCTGCTTGATGTCCGCCGGCGCAGCCTCTACGCAGAGACGAATATAGGGGGCCAGCGATGAGGGCTCGGGGCACGATAATTCGCCGACTGATCGGCTTAGCCCTGCTGACCAGCCTCTTCTTCACGCGTCTGGCAGCAGCAGGTTACGTGTGCCCGATGGAATTGGCAGACGGGCCGGCAGACCAGAACAAGGTATCGCGCGCCGATTGCCTGAGCGCGGGTGACGACCAGTTGGCGCTCTGCGCCAATTCGTTTGGCGACGGGCGTCTGTGGACAAGCAATAACGGCCATCCGCCAGAAGGCGAGACCCCACCGGTACAGGAAGTCCGCCATCCCTGGTCAGTTCGGCCCGGGCGCGGCATTTCCCTGCACCCCTTACCATCCTACCTGGTGGTATCTGCGCCGGTCTATCTTCAGACGGCCAGACTCCGACTCTGATTGACCCGAATGGCGGCAACGCTTGCCGCCACTTGTAAGAAGCGGCGCACGCACGTCATGGCTCGAACAGAGCACGCCGAGTCGTGCCGCGCCCATGACAGTCAACATTCGGGACAATCCACCATGAAAGCCATTCGAATTCTTACCACCGTCACGCTCGCCGCGCTCAGCGCATCGGCCCTTGCGGGACCGAACTGGGACGTCATCAACAGTGCGCGCCTGGCAGCGCAACCGCAAAGGGTAGCCAGTGCAGGCGATGCCGCCGAGCAGGCAATGTGCGACCACTGCGCCCAGATGATGGGGCAAATGCCCGCCGGTGCAATCGATATGCACGGGCAAATGATGCATCGCTCCGCCGGCCAGTCGAGCCGCGCGGCGGCGCTGTTTGGCGAGCGGGCAACGGCACCCGCAGGCACTCGCTCGGTCACCATCACCCCGGGGATGAAGGCAGTTCCCGTCAGCGCCGGCGAGACCGTGCGCTTTGATTTCGGTTCGACCTCGGCCGCCTGGACGTTCGCCATGCGGCCAGGCAACGCCGCCGTCGAACTGAGCACCTTGTTTCCGGAAATTCCTGCCGCAAAGGGCGTCTGGGCCTATCTCAGCGGCACCAACTTCTACTCGGGCCATTGAACCGAGTCGGGCAAGGTCCCAAGGTATTCCAGAGACTACGCATTGCGCATCGTGTCACTGGATATGAAAAGCAGACGGATCATAAGCCGGGCAGCACCGGCCCTCATATCCGAACGATTGGAGAAAGCATCATGAAATCGATCAAGAAAGTCATCCTCGCCAGTGTGGTGCTGGCAACCCTCGGCGCAACCTCGGGTGCAGCCATAGCTGTGCGACAGGTGGATCCCTTCCACGATGGCGCCCATGTCGCCGACACGCGCAATCCCTTTACCGATGGGGCCCGCTCGGTGACCGATCCACGCGACCCGTTCACGGATGGCGGGCACGGTTCGGTGGCCCCCCGCGACCCGTTTACCGATGGCGCAAGGGGCACGACAGGGCGCGTGGAAGCTGGGCTGCAGGCCGCCGGCGTGCGGAAGCCCGATCCGTTCACCGATGGCAGCCATGGGCTGGCTGGCTCGGGAGCCAAGGCAACTTAACGCGGCTCAGCTTTGCTGATCGGCATGGGCCAGGAGCGCCGGAGCGCTCCTGGCTCTCAGTCCTGCTCTCAGTCCCCAACTGAAGGGATGAAATGTCTGCGAGAACGCCGAGGCTGTCCGCTGCGCGGCATGCCATCAAAGCTCAGCCGACGATGCCGACCCTCGAACGAACGCTAGCACAGCATCGTGAACAGATCACCCGTCTTTGACCTTCCGCACGACGTCATTGTGGCAGTTCTGATTGCCTTGGCGCTGACGTTCTGTGCAATTGGCTTGTTCGCCTGGTATCTTCGCCGTCAGTATGGTGCCCACCGTCCACGCACGCCCAGTCGGGAGGCTCCCTCGCGCAGGCGTCGTCGCAAAGTGGCAAAAAAAAGCAAGTAGCCGCAGAGTCCCGGCAGGCAGACGGCGGTGATCGTTATGCGGGTCAAAGCGGCGTGAGGTCAGAGTGACGCGCTGCGTTCGGCTGGCGATGCTACCTTGCTCCCTTGCAGCTTCCGCAGTGAAGCTTCACCGATCCTCTGGAGGCGGGGCTGCGCGACGCCTCCGCCGACTAGGCTGGCAATGCCCTTCGAGACAATCGTTTGCACCGTTTGCCCAGGCCAGCAGGAGCACAACGGCGGCAATGAGCGTGAGCGTCATCGAGCCCCCCTTTTGGCATCGCGTCCTGCCCCGCGGAACAGCCGACGCAAAGCACAGCGTGTCAGTCCGCTCCTAGGACACGCCGGCGAATCAGCCAGTCGACCGACAGCTTCCCCGGGCCGCGCGCCAGCAGCACCAGCAGCATCGCCGCCCACTGAATGTGCGTGGGCCACGCCTGCGGATAGACGAACACCTGAATCACCGTCGTCATGCCGAGCAAGACCAGCGCCACAGGACGCGTCGCCAGGCCCAGCATGAGCGAGACCGGTGCGACCAGCTCGATCGAAACCGCCGCGTAGGCGGCCGCCTCGGCCGGGATCAGGGGGACGTTGTAATCTTCCCGGAAGAGATAGAGGGCCGACTCCCAGTTGGCGAGCTTAGCCATCGCCGAGTTCCAGAAGACCGTGGCGAGCGCGAGTCGCAGCGGGATGGCCAGGACAGTGTGGGGAAAGCGATCCAGCCATGCCAGCACGCGCCGCGCGCGCTCGGCAAGCCTCAGGGATGAAGCAGTGGAATGGGTGAGATGGCTCATAGGAACGGGTCCATGGTTAGTCGAATGGCCGCCCGGGCAGGCCGATGGCGGTGAAGCAGCCGGAGGCCAGCAGTGTGGCAAGCCAGGCGTGCGTGTCTGGCGGGGTCTCCTCCAGCGCGGCGTGTAACGGACGCCCCGCGAACAGGGCTGCCGCGAAGTGCCATTGCCATGCGCCCAGGCGGTCGACTTCGACGCCCGACGGGGTCCGGTGGACGAGCAGCCAGACCGGCCCGGCGTTCAGGTCGATGGCCCCCATGGCACCGTCGTCGCGGGTTAGCACCGCCCGCCAGATCGCGTCGATTGGGAAGTCGGATTGCAACAGTCGCACGGCTGGATGCGGCGTGAAGCAGATATCGCGCCGTTCGGCGTCCTCCAGCAGCGCGAGGCGATCCAGATCGAGTGGCTTCGCGTCGGGCGCGTGCAGCACGGTATTGACCGCCCATTCGAGCCGGGCGGTGTCCGGTAGATAGGCCAGCGAGTCGGCCTGCGGCAGCCCCGCCAGGAAGTCCGGGAACGCCGCGCCATATGTGTCCAGCCATGCGCTCCTTGGCGGGGAGTCTTCCATGAAGAGCCTGGCGGCGCCCTCGAAGAACTCAGAACCCACCAAGGCGTGGATGGCCGGATAGGACAGGCGCAGCGCCGTCACCAGTGTGCCGATGGCCGTGTTCCGGTAGATGCCGAGCCGCGCCTGCGGCGTGAGGCCGTCTGCGTCCACGAAAGTGGACATGTCACCATCCGCACCTTGCAGTAGGCCCTGGCCGATGGCGCGCTGCAACTCAAGCAGCGTAGGGGGATGCGATGGCATGCTGTTGCCTCTCCAGAGCCGCCTCGGCGATTGCCGCCTCTTCCATCAGGATCTCGAGCGTGGGTACGTCGGTGTCCCATTCGATCAGCGTGGGCACTGGTCCGAAGCGCTGGAGCGCGGCCGCGTACAAGGCCCATACCGCGGTCGCCACGCGCGAGCCGTGATCGTCGATGCGCAGGGTTCGCCCCTGCTCGAGCTCCCGCACGCTATGGCCGGCCAGATGGATCTCGCCGATCGCCGCTGGCGGTAGCGCATGCAGGTACGTCATGGCGTCCCACCCGTGATTGCTGGCGCTGACATAGATATTGTTGACGTCGCACAGGATGCCGCACCCGGTGCGGTACGCGACCTCGGCCAGGAACTCCCACTCGGGAATGGTCGAGTGAGCAAAGCGCAAGTAGGTCGACGGGTTCTCGACCAGGATGCGACGCTTCAGAGAGGTCTGGGTCTGCTCGACGTGCCGGCACACGACGGTCAGCGCTTCCTCGGTCATCGGCAGTGGCAAGAGATCCGCGAGATAGGTCCCGGCGGTCACGCTCCAGGACAGATGCTCGGAGACCAGTCCCGGTTCGATCCGCGTCACTACCTCGCGCACGCGCGCCAGATGGGTCATGTCCAGCCCTTCCGCACTACCTAACGACAGGCCAACGCCGTGCAGCGAGATCGGGTAATCGCGTCGAATGGCGTCCAGGTAAGCGGGCGCGCTGCCGCCCCCCATATAGTTCTCGGTATGCACCTCAAACCAAGCGACTGCGGGGCGCTCCGCCGCCACTACCTGATGGTGCCGGAAGCGCAGTCCGACCCCGGCTCGCGCCGGGATCGGGCCGGGCCCGTGTTGCAGCGCAACAGACGAGGCATCCATTGCTCTGCTCGATCAGACGGCCTTGAGGCTGCCGCCCTGGATTTTGCCGCAGTCGCCGGCCGGCAACAGCACGAACGATTTGGTGTCGCGCGCCTTGGTCGCTTGTCCCGCGCAGGAATGCGCGCCTTCCGCGCAGTCGTTCTTCGACACGGCATTGATGCCGTAGCACTTTTCCAGCTTGCCCTTTTCCATCCTGGCCATGTTGTCCTTGACGATCTGTGGCATGTCCTTCATGGGCTGCTGCGCCAGTGCGGGTGCAGCGGCCATGGCGAGGGCGAGCCCCAGGGCGGACGACAAGGTCGAAGCGGCCAACATATGCTTGCTCATCATGAATTCTCCTGAGTGTTGCGGCCCGAATCCGGGGCCGTGTCAGGAAATTCGACTGGATGCGACCAAAGGTTACGTCTCTCCAAAAATTTATTTGCGCGACAAACGGTTACTCATGACGCAGAATTCAGCCATGTCTACCCAAGCGCACCGTCGTGACGGCAAACCGAGTATCGTGAGCGATACCCTGAAATCGGCTTATGCTGACCGAACTTCTGAGCCAACTCGCCGGTCAGACGGCTCGATGGACTGGTCAATTGCGATGGCCCGCGCGCAAGACGGCGACCACGAGGCCTACCGACGCTTGCTCGAAGCCATCACCCCCTATGTGCGGGCGCTGGCGGCTCGCCAGGTCCGGAACCGCAGCGACATTGAGGACACGGTGCAGGACGTGCTGATGACGGTACACGCAGTCCGCCACACTTATGATCCGGCACGTCCGTTCGGCCCGTGGCTGGTCGCCATTGCCAACCGGCGCATCGTCGACGGCCTGCGCCGGCGGGGACGCGTCGGCTCGCATGAAACAGAACTCGATCCGGAGCAGGAAACCTTTTGGCCCTCTGAAGCGAACTTACAAGAGGAGACAGTGGACGCGCGCGCGGTGCGGGATGCCATCGAGCGGCTGCCTGCCGGACAGCGCGACGCAGTGCGGATGCTCAAGCTCGAGGAAATGTCGCTGAAAGAGGCCGCTGCCGCGAGCGGAATGTCGGTGGCCGCGCTGAAGGTTGCCACGCATCGTGCCTTGAAGACGCTGCGCAAGTTTTTCGAATCGCAAGGTAACAAGTCGTGAGACCCACCTCTAATCTGATCGACTCACTGGTGGCCGACGCAGCGCCGGTGCGGCGCTTGCGCCCGCCGATGGTGCGGGCGGCATGCTGGCTGCTGCTGGCCGCCCTGATTCTGGCGTTGGCCGCGTCCCATCATGGCCTGCGACCCGATCTGGCGGCGAAGCTGGCGCAGCCAGTCTTTGTCACCGGCGTGGCCGCAGCGATGCTGACCGCCGTGCTGGCCGCAGTGGCGGCGTTCCTGGCCAGCGTTCCCGGGCGGTCACGGCAGTGGCTGCTACTGCCGGTACCGGCGCTCCTGGCCTGGTTTGCCACCATCGGCTACGGTTGTCTGACAAATTGGGTCAAGATCGGGCCGGGCGGCATCTCGCTCGGCGAGACGGCCAGTTGCTTCGCCACGCTAACGATGGTGGGCGTGCCACTGTCGTTTGCCCTGCTGATCATGCTGCGCCATGTGGCACGGCTTTCCCCCGCGCCCGTGGCAATGTGCGGCAGCCTCGCTGTCGCCGCCCTGACAGCCACCGCGCTGGCTATCCTGCACCCGCTCGACGCCACGGTCATGATTCTGGTGTGGAACGTCGGCGTCGCGCTGCTATTCGTGGGCGTCAGCGGCAGGTATGGGGATCGGCTGTTCGGTTGGGTGGTGCCGCGCTGACGCGGTAGGGGCGCCGGGATCGCAGCATAAGAATTGGTGGCCAGCGCGCTACGATCCGCCAAAAGCCGAGCATGCTGTCAAGTCAGAACGACGAGCAACGCAAGAAGCCTGCCCGAAGCAGGTCGTCGAAGTGGGGTAGTGGCTGTAGCGGGCTGTCTTTCGCGTCCAAGCGCCGTGAAAAATGGGCGCGGATTTCGAACCAACGCGATCCGGCTGTGGCACCGCTAGGGTCAGTGCGAACCCGTCGCCCATACCCGACCGGATACACGAATCAGTGTCCGCGCCGGTCGACGTTGAGCACCTGGTCGAGCCGGACCACCTCGTTTCCCTTCATGGTAATCCGCGTGCCGTCTTTTGCCTCCAACACCTGACCTTCCTTCACGCTCACGGCGCGGCCGAACGGATTTTCTACTCCCATCTTGCCGTCCTTGAACACGTGAACGGTCGAGCCGTCCCTGAGCGCATAGGACTTCACGATGTCACTCCTGTCGGCCGCGATTGCAGACAGCGAAACGACGGTGCTGAGCGCGGCGATTGCAAGCTTGTTGTACATGACATGCTCCCTTCGGCAGGCAAGACTAGTCCGAAGCGAGTGTCCGGAGACACTCGGCTCCAACGCCTAGACTCGCAGCCCGGCTGCGCGTGGCAGATCAGACGCGATAGCCGTAAAGTGTGCCGTCGCCGGTACGCGCGTTGTCGAGCGCGTCGGCCACAAGATCCGGCGCTATTGCCCGCGTGCCATCCGTATACGGGTCAAACCGGCCACTCTTGGCGCCGTCCGTGAAGGGGTCGCGCTTGTCGCCAACCCTGGCGCCATCCGAATACACGTCGAATTTACCGGCCTTTCCGCCATCGGTGTATGGATCGCGCGGCGCCATGATGCTGCTGCCATCCGTGTAGAAGTCACGTAACGGTGCCGCATTTGCTACTGTCGTGCCCAAAGCCGCAGTGACCGCCGCGGCGATAACCCAAAGTCTCTTGTCCATCTTTCGCCTCCTTCCATAAAGGATCCGCGTCCTAGAGGAAACCAGGAAGCCTGGTGTACTTTAAGATTCGTCGCGAAGCGCAGAAAGGTTACAAGCTGGCTGTATAGCTGGCTGTCGACGATCCATACCATCCGCCGCGCCAACGAGCGGACGAAGCCTGCAAGCCGGCAAAGGGCGCGCCCTCGCGCGATGCAGACCGGACAGCTCCCTGACGCTCCTGTTCCGGCTCCCTGTTTCCGCGATTCTGGTACGATTGATCCAGAAAGGAACCTTCATGGCACGCTCCATTGAATTTGACAAATCCGAGGCGCTCTCCGCCGCAATCGAGGCGATTTGGCATCGTGGCTATCACGCCGTCTCGACCAGCGATCTGACGGCCGAGATGGGGCTCGCGAGGTCTTCCCTGTACAACACCTTCGGCAGCAAGCGGGAAGTCTTCATGACGGCCTTGCGGCAATACGGCACAGAGCGCGCCGCGCAGTTGGCGAAAAGCCTTGAGCGACAGCCCGTTCACAAAGGCCTGCGGGTGTTGCTGACCGCGATCGCGAAAGATAACGATGCAGGCAAAGGCTGCCTTCTGGTCAATTCGGCCGTCGAGGTGGCACCGCACGACGCAGAAATCGCCACCGTCGTGAAGGAGGGCTTCATACAGATGGCACATGTTTTCGAATCGGCGCTTTGCGCCGGCCAGGCGCGCGGCGAAATCCGCGCCGACATTGAGCCCACGGCGGAAGCCATCGCCCTTGTCAACGGCATTGCGGGCCTTCGTGTACTCGCCAAGGCCGGCTTTGACGCCAGGGCGTTGAAGCCAACCATTGAAGGGTTGCTGTCGAGACTTGAAACCTAGATTTTTTCTCTTTTCTGTATCGATCGATCCAATTTTCTTCCGTCACGAGGAGAACATCATGGAAAACGTTGCGCATCTTTCCTTGCCCGCCCAGTCACTGGAGACCGCCCAAGGTCGTGCCAAGGAGGCGCTCGAAACGGCCCTCAAGCAGGTCGGCATGATTCCCAATATGTATGCCGGGATGGCCAATGCGCCCGGCTTGCTCAAGACCTACCTGTTCGGCTACAACCTGTGTTTCTCGCGATCAGTCGGGTCAACGAGTGCGACTATTGCATGGCTGCCCACAGCATGATTGCCGAGGTAGTCTCCAAGACGCCGGCGCAGGCCATCGGCGCCCTGCGCGCGGACCAGCCGGTCGACGATCCGAAGCTGAGTGTGTTGGCGAGCTTCACACGGTTGATGGTCGAGTCGCGCGGCCGCCCCACCAAACAGGACGTGGAAGCCTTCCTTACGGCCGGATACGGCGAACGGCACGTGCTCGAGATCATTCTCGCGATTGGGGTCAAAACGCTCAGCAATTACGCCAATCACGTGTTCCACACCAGGCTGGACCCGCGGTTCGAGGAGCATGCGTGGGAGCCTCCGCGCAAATGAAGTTAGCGAGGCTTTCACGTGCTCCGTGAATGGCCCCGCCAACTCTGACGATTCCGACAACCGCAGCAATCTTTGGCATCGTGGCGTCATAGCCGCGGCTTCAACGCGCCTGCAGGCGTCCGGCGCTGAAATCAATGTCGCTGGTGTGATCGCCTCAGTGGTGCCTTTAGCTGGGTCACATGTATGATGGTCCGAGAAGCGCTGGAGTTTCGCGCGAGGCGGAGCGCCCAGCGGGAATCATCGCCACGTTGCTTTCCCTGGACCATTCCCCTTCTTTCAGACCGCCTGCGGAGGCGCGTTCCGTGTCCTGGTCCGGATTCGGCGAAATAGCCGGATCCGCCCGGGTAGCCAAATTGCGTGCCGTCGCCCACTTCGCGAACGTTGCCTGAAGGACTGGCACCGAACTCTGGCAAGCAGGCACACGCGCGGTCCGTGCAGGGACTTGCGAACCCTGGGTTCGCCGGTGAGTCGATCGGACGGGCACATGCCCAATGCAGGGCAGAGAATAAGTTTGGCGTCCATCTTTGCCTCCCTCAATGGCTACGGTCCGAGGCCTCTCAATATGAAGGTTCGCTCGCGGTGCGGAAAAGGTTTCCCCGCCTCGAACTGCGTGCCAGGATTCGTCGAATACCTGTAACCTTTTCGCGACTGCCGGCGAACTTGCAAGCTGAGGGCTTCGTCAGTGCTGCGCGTGTGGCAGGGAGTCGTCTTAAACTGACATCGCCAATCCCGCTCGTGTTGAAGCGGAACCAGAGGCCTTTTTGCCTTCATCCACAGGAGAACCACATGAAAGCTCCGCGTTGGTTGCTTCCGGCAATGCTGCTGCCGCTTGCAATGCCCCTGCAGGCAGCCGATGGCTTGGTCACCGTGCCAAGCCCGTTGGCGTCGAGGGCGGCCATGGACAAGCTTGAAGCAGCGGTAAAGGAGCGAGGGCTGACCGTGCTTGCGCGCATTGACCATGCCGCAGGCGCGGCAAAGATCGGTAAATCGCTGCGACCGACCGAATTGCTGATTTTCGGCAATGCGCAGGGTGGCACGCCCCAGATGGAGTGTGCGCAGTCGATCGGCATTGATTTGCCCTTGAAGGCGCTCGTATGGACGGATACGAATGGGCGGACATGGGTCAGCTACAACGATCCGGTGTTTCTGGCCCAGCGCCACGGAGTGCCTGACTGCCCTGCGGCAGGTAATTTACGCCAGGTCCTTTCCCGTCTGATTGACGCGGCAGTGGCGCCGTAGAAGAGAGTACCTGTTTCATGCGCTGCGACGATGCGGCTACGAGGACCATGCGAAAATCTTGCGCCGGTCGCTGTGCTGCGGCATCGAACGAAGCGGATTCCGCGAGTACTACAACCCATTCAGCGGGGAAGGCTACGGGGCAAAAGACTTTACTTGGTCCGGCCTAGTGATCGACATGGTGTGAGATCCAAATGGCCTCGAGCCGCAGCCTGACTGTCCACACCGAAACGGAACAGTTTGATCTAGCCCCTTTCATAGGCCCGCAGGGATACATCCTCCTCGCTCTGCTGCGAGCTTATTTCAGCTAGCGCTGTCACTCGGCCATGTTCGCGCGGCGGCATCTCCTGTAGTCGGGATCACACCCGAGAGCAGGGTTTAGTATGCCTTCAAGGCAAGAAAGCGTCTCTATGTACCCATTTGCTATCGCCATCCGCGAAAGTAGGAGGTCGCCCGACATCGAGATCGACGTGGTCCAACTAGAACAATAAAAACATGACCACACGAAGAGGTAAGCCTATGTCAATCAAAGCCGTTCAGGTCGTACTGACTGAAGAATCACGTTGGGCCGTAGAAACCGACGATCCGAGCACACGTGTTACCTATCCATCTCGCGGCGCGGCGATTGCCGCAGGCGTCCATATGGCTATAGCGGAAGACGCCATCCTCATGATCCATGGCATCGAGGGCGAGCCAAAGAAGAGGCGGCGCTGTGCCCCTCGATGACACACTGCACTCCATCCACCTTGCCTGAGCTACCGCAACGTTACTGTCGCTGCTGTCTATTAGAACGGTGCCGAGCGAGCCGACGATGTGGTCGATTGCCTAAGTTTCACTCGGAAGCGGCCAGATGAGGCCGCATCAATAGGAGGACGCGATGGAACTTCATATGCATTCACACCACTTTACGCGGCGGATGCCGGATTGGCGTGCCGCCGCTATCGCCGGCGTAGTCGCCGGGCTGGTCTTTCTGGTCGTCGAGCTTGGCGCGCTGTGGCTGATGGGTCAGAGCCCCTGGGGACCGCCGCGGATGATCGCCGCAATTGTGATGGGCCGCGATGTCCTGTCACAGACAGTGCCTGGCGCTGGCGTCATGCTTGCAGCGCTGGCGGTGCATTTTGCACTGTCCGTCGTGCTCGGCCTGATCATAGCCATGATCATGGCACCGTTCCAGTTCGATTCGAGCGTCGCCATGGCATCGCTCGTAGGCGCGGTGTTCGGCGTCGGCGTGTACTGGATTAACTTCTATGGTATGACGCAGTTTTTCCCTTGGTTTGCCGAAGCGCGCGGCACCTTGAGCTTTCTGGCACACGTCGTGTTTGGCCTGGTCGCCGCCGACGCTTATCTGAAACTCGAGAGAAAGATCGATAGCAAGATCGATAGCCCAGACAGGGCAGGCGCCACCGGCTGATCTGTATCCGCCCTTGACATGACCGGCCGCATCCCACCTTGGCGGTCGGCCACCATCAACTCTCAGGCGCTCGTTGGACTGACTCAGGGCATTTTGTCCGATGCTGCCGGGCGTGAGAGCGGGTCATCAGCTTTCAGCCTCCAAGCCGTTTCATCGACAGCCGCACGAAGGCTCTTGAGAACTGCTCGGCTCGCCGCTCGCAGTTCTGCGATGCAGGGCGCACACGACATCGGAACATCGCTTACCGCGTCGAACGCCAAGTGTCCAGCGCGCAGCACCTAGGAAGTTCCCTGACTTGGGAAACAGAGTGTAAATGCCTCCCGCGGCCCCTTGCTTGCAGGGTATGGTAGCTCTTCGACTCACCGACCGGAGAGGCGCCATGCCATCGCCCCCCGTACCTCTCCGGCGGTACCACCGAGTCAACTACCCGCTCCCCCACCTATCCTAGCGTCGCAGCAACACAGTTGGGTGGCAGCATTCATGTCGCGCCTTGATAATTCGTATATGGGGGTATTGAATGAACTTTCGCGGCGCGCGCGGTAGGCGCCGTGGTCAAGGGACCTTGCAGAAGGGGTCGCACTTCGCCACACGGGCACGGGCCAAGCGCCCGGTGCGACGACGGTGATAGACGCTTTTCCCGCAAACTAGAACGACGCAGGAGATGAACGTGCTGAGTCCTCATGAAATTGCCGCACTCATTCTGGTCAAGGACGCCCCGAATCCGGAAGAACTGGACCCCATGGCTATTGACACGCTGCTCGCGCATCGATATGTCACGCTCGAAAACCGGCCTTCCGGCCAAGCGTGTCCCCGCCTCACCCAGCGCGGCGATTCCCTTCTGAAGGCGGTCGGGCGGTTCCGCTAAAGCGCTGCCCCGCCCACACGATCCATAGCGGTGCCGTTTGCCGCAGGCCTGCCAGCAAGCCACGCGTTTCGGCTCGTTGGCCCCAGGTCAATCGCACAACCCCCTGTGGCGCGTCAGTGGCGGCACGATGCCTCCACAGCGGGCCGCCGGGTCCAACCTCAAGGAGTCCACCATGCCTATGTCGCCCAGCGAACAGCTTTCGGCCCTGTCAGCCGCCAACCTCGACCTGCTGTTCAGTCTGACGAACAAGACCCTCGCCGGCCTCCAGAAACTGACCGAACTGAATCTGCAGACAATGAAAGCGACCTTGGCGGAATCCCAGGACAACCTCCAGAAGGCATTCGCCGCCAAGGACATCCAGGAGTTGCTGGCGCTGCAAGCGAGCCTGCTGCAGCCGGCGACCGAGAAGGCACAAGCGTACCGCCGTCAGTTGGTCGAGATCACCTCTGCCACACGAGCCGAATTCACGAAAGTCGCCGAAGCGCAGTACGAGGAGAACAAGCGCAAGATGCAAGAGGTCATCGACAGCGCCACGAAGACCGCCCCGGCCGGCTCGGAGGCCGCCGTGGCCGCTTGGCAATCAGCGGTGAGCGCCGCCACCAACCTGTGCGACACGATGCAGCAATCGACCAAGCAAGCGATCGAAATCACCGAGAGCAATCTGGACATCGCCGCTGCTGCGGCATCGAACGCCGCGCGGCAAGCGACTGGACACGCTGCGCGCGCCGCCAAGCGGTAGCGTGCGACGCTCCAGTGGCGACACGGCCGTCCATGCAAATGGTCTTTCCAATGCCTCTTATCGGGCTCGGCCAACGATGCCTGCCGCGCAGCGCGGGAAACCTGTAGGAGAACTTTAGTGGGAGAGCATCATCATGACCCACGGATCGCTGTGACTGGGAGGCATGGGAAGCTGGGCGGGGCCGTCAGCCTGGACGATTCCACTTGTTGCTGACGCCCCCGCTTTGGCGGCTGCTCTTCCCCGCGCGCGACGCGGCCTCGTGATAGCGGATTCGCGTACAATCGGCCGGAGCCACTACTCGTAGCCGGACCGTAATCGTTCCAGTGGCTGCAAAGTGCGAACCGCTTGCCTGAGGACGGCGATCCAGTCGTCCAGTTCCTCGATGACCGCTTCGGCCTGCTCGACCAGCGTTGGGCCGCTCGTCGCGTAGGAAAGCGCGGCGCCGTTGATGACGGTGTGGGCCATGCCATGCAGGCGCAAGAGATCATCTCGTAAGCCCGCCGGGTCACAGCAGCGCACACGGATTGCATCCAACTGATCGAGCACGCGCAAGATGGCAAAGGTATCGAAAGTTTCCTGCAGCGTCTGCAGGGCTTCGGCATCAACCTTGCCGTAAGGGGTGTCGATGTCAGGCATGGCGGGGCTTGCGAACGGAATGAGCGGGTCCGGCGAAGAGGCTGTCGCGAATCCAGGCCTCCGGCAGCCGTTCCAGGTGCAGCTTGTAATCACCGAAGCGCTTGACGTTGCTGGTCAGATAGGGACTCAGAAATTCGATATCGGCTACGCTGACCGCGATGCCTTCCTTCACCATCGCGCGCAAGGCCTGCATCATGTCGGCGGTGTTCTGCAAAATCACCGCCGAGGCAATCAGGTCATTGTAGCGCAGGCGTTTCTGTTGTTCCTCGGGGTCGTTCTCGGCCAGCACATCGCCCCCAAACGAGAACCATTTGGCAAAGCCATTGTAGGACTCGATCTTGTTGGTGGTGGCGGTGATCTCCTGCCGTAGCTCGCGACTCCCGATCCACTCGAGCAGGAATACCGTGCGCACGACCTTGCCGAGTTCTTGCGCGGCCAGGAACAGGCGATTGCGGCGGCTTTCCGAGCCGAACCGGCGCAGCAGGAGCGGCGAGGAGATCGTTCCCGCCTGGATCGACAGCGCGACCTGCATCAGGTCCTGCCAGTGGAAGCCAATCAGGTCCCAGTCCACCGTGTCAGAGAACAGGCGGTCGATGTGCTTGTATTTCGCATTGGCATCGGCGCGGTAGAGCTTCAGATCCTGCCAGTTGCGGATCCGCGGCATCAAATTGATACCGAGCAGATGGGTGAAGGCGAACACCGCGGCGGACTGGCCCTGGGTGTCGGCATGTACCGTGTCGGCTTCGACGCTCAAGCCAGCCTTGAGCAGGCCCTCGATCACGTAGATGGCTTCCCACACGCCAGGCGGGATGAAGTGCCGGAACACCGCAATGTAGTTGTCCGCCACGTGTCGGTAGGCCACGGCCCCCATCTTACGGTAGCGGAAGTGATAACCGGCCAGCAGGTTGTTGTCGTAGAAGTCGTACTGGGTACCGTCGGCCGCGACGGTCTTGCCATCGCCCCAATGCTTGGGCAAATCGAGCCGCAGGTATAGCTCGATCAGCTCCCGCTGGGCCGTTTCAAGCCGCTCCAGACTCAGGTGCCGCCGGTTGACAAAAGACATCATATGGGGGTCGCCTCAGAAAACGGAAAATAAAGCACGCTAAGCCGGTTGCAGCGGTCGTAGCGGCCTGAACTTGCCCGCGC
>NZ_JBXAGS010000021.1:0-120168 GCF_058794355.1 Cupriavidus sp. GW823-FHT07B10 | reverse complement strand
TCGCAACTCCAAGATAACAGTGGTGGGCTTGTTGGCCCTTTTTGTTTCTAAACGGTCACGCAGATCGGCGATGAACCCAATTTTTGGCCCGCAAACGGCGCCCCTCGCCTGCAGCAACCCCCGAGACATACCCGACCACCACCGGCGCAAACTTTCCGTAGCCCGCCTTGTACGCGGCTTTTTTGCATGATTTTTGCATGGCGGAGCAAGGAGGGGATGACCACTGTGGCCGAGATCTGGCGGAAAGAAGCAGTGATCTAAAGCGTGCCGGAGACCGCCGGCGTCATGGCTTACACCACGCCGCCATCCGGGATCGAGCGAGCCGAAACAGATCGGGAATCGTCGTTGTGCTTAATGATCTCGGCCATCTCCGCGCGCGAGACATCCACGATGTCGTCAAGCTCAAGCCCTTCTGCATACGTAAGCGCCTCTTCACCGCGCGCAATATGAAAAATCGTGCCCCGCCAGCTGTCCACGCCGTCCCCGGGACCGGATAGGCGGATGCCAAACTCGACATCCTGATCAAGGACGCGAACGGTCACTAGATCTCCCACGTCAACTTGAATACCGTCAACCGCGTATTCTCGGGCCACGACTATCACGGGCCGTTGCGTGTAGCCTCTGGCGAATATCGCTTGCATTTTTCGCTCCCGCTGAGCATCGCCCCAAACTGCAGAGGCAACCGGGACATCCACGACAGGCGTGGGACCGCTTGTTCCTGCGCTTTGACTGCAATGCATCGAGCTCGCTACACTGCGACGGCGAGGTACAGCCCGCCCAGAATGATCAGCCCAGCAACCAGCGCGAAGTAATAGCGCGCGCCGTGCACGGGGAGTTCTGGGTGGCCGGGTAGGTGAGAAACGTGGCGCTTCATCGCGGTTAGCGTGCAGAAGACTGAGTTAGGCATAGGCCTCTGAGAACAGGAACGCCATGTTGGCACCGGCGCCTGCCAACGGCTCGAATACACCCTCCCTTCGATCTCTCGACCCGACCGAGGGCTTTTTTGCACGGATCGGCGGTTTTGCACAACGTATAGCGCGCTTTCCTGACACGAATGCGCCTCTGACCAGCTATTTGCCATCTCCATCCACGAAGGTAGGAGGTTGCCCGACATCGAGTTCGACTCATCGCGCCTACAACGAAGATGCCCCAACCAAGGAGGTGCATTAATGTCTGTCAATACCGTCCAGGTTGTGCTGACCGAAGAATCCCGATGGGCCGTAGAAACCGATGATCCAAGCGGCACGCGTGTAACCTATCCCTCCCGCGGCGCAGCGATTGCCGCAGGCGTTCAAATGGCAATGGCGCAGGATGCCGTCCTCACGATCCATGGCGTGGAAAACGAGCCAAGTGAGATCGATTTTCGCGATTGCGACGCGAGCGCGCTCACTTGCATCCGTGATGCCGATTAAGGTCATGCCCTCAGTTGGATTCTAAGCGGGCGGTCCTGCGACACGCCTGCCTCCACTTCGGGCCCTCGCCACCCTGGTCGAGGGCTTTTCTTTTGCCAGACAGGCCCGATTGAGCATCTGTCCAACATTGATTGCTCATGTGTAGGCCCTAGACTCGAATTGCATACTGATGCGGGGGTCCCAAAATGCGACACGTTCACATCATGCCGCATCTCGGCCATTGGGACATCTGTCGAGACGGCAGTCCGAATGTCCCGTTCACTACAAAAGCGGACGCCGTCCATGCCGGCTGGACAGCCGCCTGTGCCGAACGCGTCGATCTCTACGTTCACAGGCTAGACGGGACAATGCACCGGTACTTGAGCCGGGTCGATGGAACCAATCCAGAGCGCGACGAAGAATAGCGCCGGCATGCTTGCTGGGAAGAAACGCCTGATCGTCTCGTCTGGGTCGCCGGCGGCTAGCGCGTTGGCGAGTTGGTCGACGGCGATCAGCACGTTTCAGAAGTAGCGCTTCATCACTCCCCTCCTTCGCGGCGGCCAGCAGCGAACTCGCCGGCCAGCCGGCCGCGCAGACCCTTCGGCGCCCCTTTCAACATCCGATCTGCGCTCGGCGTCGCCATCTGCTTGACGCGGCTCTGCAACTGGCGCCCGTTGATCAGGATGGGTGATTCCGGGTTCTTTTCGTTCCAGCTATGCAGCCAGGCTGCCGCCCGGTCCTGAATGCCCTTGTCGCGCTCGGCCAGGCCGCGCGACCAGAGATCCAGGATGTCGGCTTGCGTGTTCTGCACCAGGGCGATGTCCTGGCGCGTCGGCATGCGGCGGCGGGTGAGTACCGACATCGACAACGGCGGCTCGGCATTTCCCACGTCGTTCAACAGGGACTACCCGAACGAGATAGTTGGCGGCATGACCCTTCGCGACTACTTCGCCGCGAAGGTTGTCGTTGGCGATGAAATCGGCGTCCGCTATGCGGAGCAACTGCTCGGCCGCGCCATGCCTGACTACGCCGCCCACCCGCTAGCCAACGCGATCTTCTGGGCTGATGCGCGTGCCCGCCTCCGCTACATCGAGGCCGACGCCATGCTCGCCGCTAGGGAGGCAGCATGACAACCCTGAAGGCATACGAGGTCCACTTCGCCGCCATGGACATCCGCCCCGCAGCGATCACCACGAAGCTCGAGCGCAGGTCCGCCGACGCCTACGACTTCGCGGCGCACGCCAACCCATCGACCACCCACCGTCACTACGATCGGCGCAAGGTCAAACGGGCAGCAGCAACAGAATAAGGGAGCAGAAAACAGAAACGGCGCCAGTGGCGCCGTGGGGAAATTCCCATTTCCGTGGGAAATTCCGCATCATGGGACGGTTAGAAAGCCCGTAAGGCCTTGATGCGAAAGAAAATTTGGGGTGGCTGATGGGACTCGAACCCACGACGACAGGAATCACAATCCTGGACTCTACCAACTGAGCTACAGCCACCGTAGAGGTCATCAGCGCGTTACGTTGCTGATCGACGAAAACCAAGATTATACAAACAGTTTGCCGGAATGGCTAGTATTCCGCACAATTTTTTTGAGAGAAAAGCTCAGGTTCTGGACGGGCTCCACTTTGCTTCAAGCAGCACTGCCTGCTTGATGGCTTCGACGGTCTCCGCTTCGGTATCGAACTGCCCCAACAGGCGGCGCGACTTGCCGTTCAGCACGGCTTCCTGCAACGCCTTGCCAGCAGCTTCCGAAGTGCCGGGATGCCAGCAGTAGCGTGCCGTCCATTTGCCGTCCTGCAGTTGCTCGGCAACCCAGATCACCCTGAAGTCTTCATAGACAACGCCGAACGGCGCTTCGTTTTCCACGTTTTCTTTTTCCACGCTGCTCCCCCTGCCGGCTCGGTCCGCATGCCATGCCTTGTCTCGCCTGGGGCTATGCGAGGGATCGTATCACGGCCGCCGACCAGGGCGCCCGCCCGGCGCGCTGGCACCTTCGCGCCTGCCGCTGATTCGCTCGCGGAAATATGCTGTGCACAGCCCCTACCTCTGCAGGGTTCATGCCGCAAATGCGCGAAGCGATACTTGTGCCTGAGGGACATTGACCCCCCTCGACCTTCCCGTCAGGCGGCCCGCCCCATCGGGCCGCCTGCCTCTTTTTGGCCACCCTGCCTTCTCATTGTCGTGGCGCCAGCACCTGGCGAAGGAACCTCACGAGCATCTGAGAGCCCAATCGACGTCATCGACAAAATCGACACGTCTACGAACGGCAGGAAACGGGAATGCAAATCAAGTGTAGATGGCCAGCGCGGATTCTTGCGCTGACGGCATTGGCGGCCTTGCTCGGCGGATGCGCTGGCGGCGGGGTCGACGGCAGGGAATCGAGCATCACGACGTACGGCACGCTGGACGTAGGCATCAGCCATACGCGCTAGCCGGCTGGCGTGACCGATGGAACTCTTTACGGGGACAACCGTCTAATCCCCTCGTCGGCGCAAGCAAAGCGAGCGCGCAAAAAAAGAGTCCGCAGCGCGGACTCTTAAATTTAGCGATCTCAAATGCCCTGAAGGCGGTTGCACTGTAACTGTCATCCTGGGAATGCACCATTCGGGTAAACGAAGAGCAACAAGCCTGGCGTAGCAACAAGAGTACGGCGACGAAAAAAAAGCCCGCCGAAGCGGGCTAATAATCAGTTGAAGAAAGCCCTGTATTCGAGGGCAGGCACAGTGTATGAAAGTGCCCTGCCTCAGCGAATTAGGGGAATCCCTTTCCTGGCGCCGGTTTCCGGGCGATCAGGCATTGCAAGTGCGGCGCGCGGTACACCCGCGCAGCCATGCACATTTTCACGATTCGGAGTTAGAGCGCGGCCTCGGCAGAGCGCGCGCAGCCCACGCTCGCTTACGCGGCCAGAGGCTCTTGTGCCTGCGGCCGCAAGTGCGCGCGCGCCTCTTCGAACAGTGCATCCACATCGGCTCGCGTGCGTGCCGCATTCATGCGCTTGGCATCCGACAGCACGCGGCGCCAGCCACGCCCACCCGCGATGCCACGATGCAGGCCAAGCATGTGGCGCGTGACCGCGCCCATATAGCCACCCCGCTCCACCAGGTCGCCGATATAGCGCTGCATCGCCAGCTCGACATCGAGCCGCGACGGCGCCGGCGCACGCGCATCGCCATAGAAGCGCGCATCCATTTCGGCCAATACATAGGGCTGATGGTATGCCTCGCGACCGATCATCACGCCATCGACGTGCTCGAGGTGGGCCGCCATCTCGTCATAGCTGACGATGCCACCGTTGATCAGGATCTCCAGCTCAGGAAACTCCTGCTTCAGCTGGTACGCCACCTCATAGCGCAGCGGCGGAATCTCACGGTTTTCTTTCGGGCTCAGGCCCTTCAGGATCGCATTGCGCGCGTGGACGATAAACGTGCCGCAACCCGCCTCGGCCACCCGGCCGACGAAATCACGAACAAAATCGTAGTGCTCAATCTTGTCGATGCCGATGCGATGCTTGACGGTGACCGGGATATCCACCGCATCGCGCATCGCCTTGACGCAGTCGGCCACCAGTTGCGGCTCGGCCATCAGGCACGCGCCGAAGGCCCCGCGCTGCACGCGCTCGGACGGGCAGCCGCAGTTCAGGTTGACTTCCGCATAGCCCCACTGCTGCCCCAGCTTGGCCGCCATGGCAAGATCTGCCGGCTCGCTGCCGCCCAACTGCAGCGCGACCGGGTGTTCGGCCGCATCGAAATCCAGATGGCGCGGGACGTCGCCATGCAGCAGCGCGCCGGTGGTCACCATCTCGGTGTACAGCCAGGTGTGGCGACTGAGCTGGCGGTGGAACATGCGGCAATGGCGGTCGGTCCAGTCCATCATCGGGGCCACGGACACCCGGCGCGGGCTTGCAGCAGCGATCTTCCCTTGATAATCAATCATTTCACAACGATCCGCCTGGACCGATATTCCTACTTAGAAAAACTCAAAAACTGCCTCATCAGCCTGCCGGGAAACGGCAAGCTCGCTGATGAGCGGAAGCGCTTGAGTTTACCATCGAGGGCAGATCGAGATCGATCGAAGCAACACAGGTGCACTCGCGATGCTGAAACGGCTCCTTGGCATCACTCCGCGTGCACGGCTTAACTGGGCTAGGTCAGCACGGCCATTGAATGCCACAAGAAATAGAAGACGTGCAGCACAGATAACATGCACATTCGGATCTGCGCTGATTGATTCCCGAAGCCCTCTGCGTGCAAATGGGAACGTGCGCGCCCGCCCCTGACAGGGGGCCCCGCACCACCGCGCGGCAGGATGATTTTCAACGCTGGGAAGATACAAGCATCTTCAACAGAGCTGCCTGCACTCTCAGGCTCATCAACATCAAGGCCGGGCGATGGCCGGGCTGTACGACAGCCTGGGGAACCCGGCGCATTGGGTTGCAGCCACGCCCGGGGACAAACGTGTTTGGCCGAAGCAATTTCACGATCCACGGCGGAAGCTACCCTGGCTCTGCAGGTTGCATCGACCTCACCAGTTCAATGAATTCCTTTGCCAAGGAGTTTTTGTACTATGCCAAAGACATGGAACTGGAAGTTCGCTATTAAGGCTGTCGGTTCCAGCATCCTCGGTCTCGTCGCCATGCTGATGCTGGTAGAGATATGGGGAGCCTGGACAGGCCCTGAGAACTATCCGTTCGGCGGCCAAGGACCATCTGCGGCGATGTGGGCATATCAATCACAGGCGAACTACCTGCTGTCGTGCTTCGCACTCCTGCTTGGTTGCTCACTTGGAATTTGGGCGTTGCTGGCATGAACCGCAGCATTTGGCTGCGCTGGCTGGCCGGGATGCCGGTGCTTCTCCTCTGGGCATGGATGGCACTCGATGGTTCTCGACTCGACCTCTGAACGTTCGCTGACAGGAGCCGGGGCGGATGCGCACGCCTTCGTAACCTGACACGTCCCCCCAAACCGCGGTTACAGGCTACCGCGTCGAGGTTCACAGCGCCCGGCCCCCGCAGTATCACCGCGGCGCAGTCCGCTCGATCCAGCCTGCAAACGTCGTCAGAAATTTGCCGAGAAAGCCCTTGGTCGATTCATTGGCGATCCCGCCCTGCTCATCAAACAGCTTGTCGACGCCGCTGATATACGCCTCAGGCTGCTGCAGCATCGGGACATTGAGGAACACCATCGACTGGCGCAGGTGCTGGTTGGCACCGAAGCCACCGATGGCGCCGGGCGAAGCGCTGATGACGGCGCCAGGCTTGCCGTCCCAGACGCTGCTGCCGTAGGGCCGCGAGCCCACGTCGATGGCGTTCTTTAGCGGCGCGGGCACGGAGCGGTTGTATTCCGGGGTCACGAACAACACGGCGTCGGCGCGGCGGACGCGGTCGCGGAACGTGGTCCAGGCCTGGGTAGGTTTGTCGTCCAGGTCCTGGTTGTACAGCTGCAGCTCGCCGATCTCGACAATCTCCAGCTTGAGTTGCTGCGGCGCCAGCGCGATCAGCGCCTTGGCCAGTTTGCGGTTGTATGACTCCTTGCGCAGGCTTCCCACCAGTACAACGACATCACGAGGATTACTCATTGCGGCTCCTTTGACTGTGTGGACGGAATGACGCGGACGGCGCACGCGGCCAGGGTTGGCCTGGCCGCGTGCGCCGGTCCAGCCGTCACTCTACCCGAGTCGGCGCCGTTACGCCCTGCGCAGCGGATGTCAGGCAGTCTTGCCGAGCGACGCCAGCGGATGTTCCTCGGCGCGCCACGGGCTGTCGAAGAACGACAGCACCTTCTCGCGGCTGACATCATCAAGCCGCGCATGCTGCCAGCGCGGCTTGTGGTCCTTGTCGACAGCCAGTGCGCGGATGCCCTCGACACCGTCGCCGTTGCGGAACACGTAATGCATCATGTCCAGTTCCATGCGCAGCTCGTCTTCGAGCGACATGCTGCGCGCACGGCGGATCTGCTCCAGCGTCACGCACAGCATCAGTGGCGAGCGGCTGCGCAGCATGGCGGCGGTCTGCGCGGCCCAGTCGCCCGGGGCGTCGCTGACGGCGGCGAGGATGTCCGGCATGGTGTTGCCCGCGAACAGGCTGTCGATCTGCGCCGACAACCCGGCCAGCGTGCTTTGCGCCGGCACGCAGTCATCGCGGTGCGCAGCGGTAAAGCCTTCGATGTGCGCCAGCACGGCGTCGCCGCTGGCAAACTGCTGCGTGCGCAGCGAATCGACCAGCTCGGCCAGCCGGTTGCCCGGCAGATAGGCGTCGGCCAGCCCGGCGTAGAGTGCGTCGGCGGCATGGATCACGGTGCCGGTCAGCCCCAGGTACTCGCCGATGCGGCCCGGCGTGCGCGCCAGGAACCAGCCGCCGCCCACATCCGGGAACAGGCCGATATTGGTTTCCGGCATCGCCATCTTGGTGCGATCGGTGACCAGGCGCAGCCGCGCCCCTTGCGAGATGCCCATGCCGCCGCCCATCACCACGCCGTCCATCAGTGCGATATAGGGCTTGGCATAGCGGTGGATCAGGAAGTTCAGCGCGTATTCTTCGACAAAGAACTGGTCGAGCAGCGGATCGCCTTCGTGCGCAGCCTTGTGGAAATAGCGGATATCGCCCCCGGCGCAGAAGGCCTTGCCGCCGGCACCGGCAACCACCACGGCCGCCACCTCGGGTGCGGCGGCCCAGGTCTGCAGCGCCTGGGTGATGGCGCGGATCATGTCGAGCGACAGGGCGTTGAGCGCCTGCGGGCGGTTCAGCGTCAGGTATCCGATGCCACCGCGGACCTCGGTCGTGACGAATTCAGTCATGTCGTACTCCTCCAATGCAACTCGCGATTTTACGCCAGTCGCATCGGCAAGCGCACCCCTGTGGGCAGCTTGCTGCGCATGTGCAGTCACTGCGCATGCGCCCGGCACCGTCAGGCCAGCCGGAACGTCGCCACCAGCGAGGTCAGGCGCTGCGCCTGGTCTTCGAGCGATGCCGCCGCGGCGGCCGCCTGCTCCACCAGCGCCGCATTCTGCTGCGTCATGCTGTCCATCTGCGACACCGCCACGTTGACCTGCTCGATGCCGTTGGACTGCTCGTCCGAGGCCGCGCTGATATCGCCGATGATGGCGCTGACACGCTGCACCGCGTCGACGATGTCCTGCATCGCCCGGCCGGCGTCATCGACCAGCCCCGAGCCCTCACGCACATTGGCCACCGAGGCGCCGATCAGCGCGCGGATCTCCTTCGATGCGCCGGCGCAGCGCTGCGCCAGGTCGCGCACATCGCCAGCCACCACGGCAAACCCCCGGCCGTGCTCGCCGGCACGCGCGGCTTCCACGGCCGCGTTCAGCGCCAGGATATTGGTCTGGAACGCAACCTTCTCGATCACGTCGATGATGTCGACGATCTTGCCCGAGCTGGCATCGATCGATTGCATGACGTTGACCACGCGCAGCACGGCCTCGCTGCCGCGCTCGGCCAGGCTCGCTGCATCCGTTGCCAGCCCGCGGGCCTCGCGCGCGCTGTCGGCATTCTGGCGCACGGTACTGGTCAGTTCCTCCATGCTGGAGGCGGTCTCTTCCAGCGAGGCCGCCTGCTGCTCGGTACGCTGCGACAGGTCGGCGTTGCCGCTGGCGATCTGCTTGCTGGCCGAGGCAATCGAGTCCGCGCCGCCACGCACGTCGCCCACCATGGCCACCAGGCTGGCCTGCATCCGTCCCAGCATGCCGAGCATGCGCGCGGTCTCGTTGCGCGCCGACTCATCGGCCAGCACCTCGCCGCCGGAAGCGGCGACGCTCAGGTCGCCACCCGCGATCTTCTCGAAACGCCCGATCGCAGTATCCAGCGGCTGCACGATCGAACGGCGCAGGCGCCATGCCACCACGGTGCTGAATGCCAGGCCCACTGCCAGCACGCATGCCGACAGCGCGAACAGGTTGCGATAGCGTTGCTGCGATGCCTCGTAGACCTGCTTGGCGCTGGCCACCTGCAGCTTGTTCAGTTCGGCATTGACGGCGGTGAAGGCGATGTCGAGCTGCGGGATGGTTTCGAGCACGGCCTTCATCACGCCATCGCGGTCGCCGGCATGCAGCGCAGTGATCATCGGCGCGACACCCTGCTTGAAGAGCGCATCGCGCCTGGCGGTGACATCCTCCACCGCCCTGGCTTCGTCAGCCGAGCGCGGCAAGGCGAGATAGGCCTGCCAGGCCTTCTCTGAATCGCGCGCAAAGCCTTCCGCGGTCGCGGCGCGCGCCTTGGCATCGGCGGGGTCCGTGGCGAAGGTCGCCTGGTCCAGCAGTACGCGCACCAGCAGCTGGTTCGAACGCGCTTCGGCCAGGTTGACCGCGGCCGACAGCTGCTGCCCATAGATCTGGTGCGTCGCCTCGTTGCTGCGCGACATGCCGAGCCAACCCACTGCGCCGACAATCAACAACAACAAGTTTGTGACGATGGTGAGGAACCACAATCTGGCTCCGATGGTAGTGTTCTTGAACATGAAGGCTCCGGGGGAAGAGGAATCGGGGAAATCGGGAGCGCGAGCCGCGCCGCCGCCCTGTTCAACTACGGCACGCTGGCTGCGTCCTTTACCGGTATTCACCACCTTCACACGCGTGACAGAATTGCGTGGCAGTACAGCAATCCACCATGTGGCGGATGCGCCGCGAGACCCCGCGCAGCGCCGTTTGGAGGAACCCCTCGTGGCAATTCCATGCGGAATATGCAAACTGGCGGCATGAACACTGAATCGCTCGATCCCGGACTGGTGCTGCTGGCCTTTGCGCCAGTGTTCCTGCTGACCATCGGCGCCGAGGCCTGGTACTGGGCCCGCCGCGACCCGACCGTCTACAGCCTGCGCGACACCGTATCCAACGCAGCGCTGGCGCTGATGCACCAGGCCTCGGATTCGTTCTTCCTCTGGCTGATGATCCGCACGGTCTATACCTGGTGCTACCAGCACGGCCTGCGCGCCATGCCCGAGACCCTGTGGTCATTCGCGCTGCTATTGCTGCTGCAGGACTTTCTCTATTACTGGTTCCACCGCGCCAGCCACCGCGTGCGCTGGCTGTGGGCTTCGCACGTGACGCACCATTCGTCGGAAGGCATGAATTTCTCGACGGCGTTCCGGCAGAGCCTGACGTATCCGCTCTCAGGCATGTGGCTGTTCTGGATTCCGCTGGCATGGATCGGCTTCACGCCGGACTGGGTGATCCTGGCGGTCGGCGTGAACCTGGCCTTCCAGTTCTTCGTGCATACGCGGCTGGGGCAACGCTGGCAGCTGATCGAGTCGCTACTGAATACGCCATCGGTCCATCGCGTCCACCATGCGAAGAACCCGCAGTACATCGACCGCAACTACGCCGGTGTGCTGACGATCTGGGACCGCCTGTTCGGCACCTTCGCCCCCGAGCATGAGGCCCCGGTGTACGGCATCACCCGCCAGGTGCGCACCCATAACCCGCTGACGCTGACCTTCCACGAATGGCGTGACATGTTCGCCGATGCCTGGCGCGACCGCGACCTGCGCTACCTGTGGAAGCCGCCCGAGTGGCGCAGCCCGCGCGCACCGGCACTGGAGCCGCTGCCCGGCACGCAATAAAAAACCGCGCCTTCGGGGCGCGGTTCTTTTATTGCCGGCGTCAGCGCTTATGCGCCTTCGCGGGAAGCACGCTTGCGCTCGTGCTCCTTCAGGTGGCGCTTGCGCAGGCGGATGCTCTTGGGCGTGAGCTCGACCAGTTCGTCGTCGGCGATGAATTCCACCGCATATTCGAGCGACATCTGGATCGGCGGCACCAGGCGCACGGCTTCGTCTGTACCCGAAGCACGAACGTTGGTCAGCTGCTTGCCCTTGATCGGGTTGACCACCAGGTCGTTGTCGCGGCTGTGGATGCCGATGATCATGCCTTCGTACAGCGCATCGCCCGGCTTGACGAACATGCGGCCGCGGTCCTGCAGCTTCCACAGCGCGTAAGCCACGGCGTCGCCGTCGTCCTGCGAGATCAGCACGCCGTTGTGGCGCTCGCCCAGGCCGCCCTCGCGCACCGGCGCGTAGTCGTCGAAGATATGGCTGATCAGGCCGGTGCCGCGCGTCAGCGTCATGAACTCGCCCTGGAAACCGATCAGGCCACGGGCCGGGATGCGGTATTCCAGGCGGGTACGGCCCTTGCCGTCCGACGCCATGTCGAGCAGTTCGCCCTTGCGGCGGCCCAGCTCTTCCATCACGCCGCCCTGGTGGCTGTCTTCGACGTCCACGGTCAGCAGTTCGTACGGCTCGCACTTGACGCCGTCGATTTCCTTGAACACCACGCGCGGACGCGACACGGCCAGCTCGTAGCCTTCGCGGCGCATGTTTTCCAGCAGGATGGTCAGGTGCAGTTCACCGCGGCCAGACACTTCAAAGATGGTGTCGTCGCCGGTATCGGCCACGCGCAGCGCCACGTTGGACTTCAGTTCGCGGTCCAGGCGCTCGCGCAGCTGGCGGCTGGTCACGAATTTGCCTTCACGGCCGGCCAGCGGCGAGGTGTTGACGCAGAAGTTCATGGTCAGCGTCGGCTCGTCCACCTTCAGCATCGGCAGCGCGTCCTGGGCCTCCGGCGCGCACACGGTGCAGCCGATACCCAGTTCTTCGATGCCGTTGATCAGCACGATGTCGCCGGCTTCGGCCTCGGACACGATCTCGCGCTCCAGGCCCTGGAACTTCAGCACCTGGTTGATGCGGCCCTTGATCGGGTTGCCTTCCGGGCCGAACTTGACCACCACGTCCTGCAGCGGACGGGCGCGGCCACGCGAAATGCGGCCCACGCCGATCTTGCCGACGTAGCTGGAGTAGTCCAGCGAGATGATCTGCAGCTGCAGGGGGCCGTCCCGATCGTCGTCACGCACCGGCACCTTGTCCAGCACGGTCTCGAACAGCGGCTTCATGTCGCCGTCGCGCACGTCTTCGGTCAGGCCGGCAAAGCCGTTCAGGCCCGAGGCGTAGATCACCGGGAAGTCGAGCTGCTCGTCGGTGGCGCCCAGCTTGTCGAACAGGTCGAAGGTCTGGTTGATGACCCAGTCCGGGCGCGCGCCCGGGCGGTCGATCTTGTTGACCACCACGATCGGCTTCAGGCCCAGCGCCAGCGCCTTGCGCGTGACGAAGCGGGTCTGGGGCATCGGGCCCTCGACCGCGTCGACCAGCAGCAGCACGCCGTCGACCATCGACAGCACGCGCTCCACTTCACCGCCGAAGTCGGCGTGGCCCGGGGTGTCGACGATATTGATATGGGTGCCGTTGTACTCGACAGCACAGTTCTTCGCGAGAATCGTGATCCCGCGTTCCTTTTCCAGGTCGTTCGAGTCCATCACCCGCTCGGCGACTTGCTGGTTGTCGCGGAAGGTGCCTGCCTGGCGCAGGAGCTGGTCGACCAGGGTGGTCTTGCCATGATCGACGTGGGCGATGATGGCGATATTTCGGATGGCGCGGGTCATTGCTGCGTCTCGCTTTGGAGAATCTGAGGTAACCCAACATTCTAGCATGTTGCAGCGCAAGACGCGTTGATCGGAACCGCCACTTACCGAATGAATATCATTGCGAAAAGTGGAATAACCAATTTCCGTTCTTGCTTATCGTTAAACGTGAACATATATTTGCCTCAGCAAAGATTGCAAAGGCAAAGATGTCACGGCTCCCTTCCTCCGATCAACCAGCCGAATCCACGGCCGGCCTGTTCGATCCCGCCCAGTACCAGATGTGCGACAGCGTCGGCTACCTGATGCAGCGCGCCAGGAACATGCTGGCGCACGGGGTCGAGCAGGAAGTCAGCAGCCTGGACATCACGCAGGCACAAGCCAGCTGCCTGATGATGCTGGCGACCGGCCGCGCCTCGACCGTCACCGACCTGGGCCGCGAACTGAATACCGACATGGGCTCGGTCACGCGCCTGCTCAGCCGCATGGAAAAGCGCGGGCTGATCGAACGCCGGCGCCGCGACGCCGACCGCCGCGTGGTCGACCTGTCGGTCACGCCACAGGGCCAGGAACTGGTGGAACGGCTGCCCGCCATCTTCTGCAAGGTACTTGCCCACCACTTCCGCGGTTTTTCCGAGGATGAGATCCAACTGCTGCGCAGCATGCTGCGCCGGATCATCGAAAACAACAGCGGGTAGCGGGCGTGCCTGCCAGCTTCCGGCAAGCCAGAACGTCCGGTCAACCGGACCCCGCAACAGCCCGTAGAAAAAAACAGCATGGCTCCGGCAACGGAGCGTCATCATGAAACCAGCTCTCACTCCCCAAGCCTCCCAGCCAGCCCGCACAAGCGCGCTCGTGCGCCGCGCCGGCACACTGGCGCTGACCGCCGTGGCCGTGGCGGTGCTGGCCGGCTGCGCGGCCCTTGGCAATTCGCACAGCACGCAGACCGTGGCCGACCCGGCCACGATGGCCACCTCGCAGACCTTGCCCGACGAGCATGGCCAGTGGCCCTCGCAGGATTGGGTCGCGCAGTTCAAGGACCCCCAGCTGAGCGCCCTGGTCGATGAGGCGGTCAAGGACAACCCGAGCCTGCAGGCCGCGTTCGCCCGCGTGGAAGCCTCGCGCGCCATGGCCGATGCCACCCGCAGCGCGCTCTATCCGCACCTTGAGTTCGAAGGCAGCCTGATCCGCCAGCGCTTCTCCGAGAAAGACCTGTTCGAAGGCACCCCGCTGGCGGGATCGTGGCAGAACCAGTCGCGCCTGCAGGTGGGCCTGTCCTATGACTTCGATTTCTGGGGCAAGAACCGCGACGCGCTCGAAGCCGCGCTCTCCGACGACCGCGCCGCCGAGGCGGAAAGCCAGGCCTCGCGCCTGATCCTGGCCACCTCGATCGCCCGCAACTACGCCCGCCTGGCTGCGCTGTATGCCCAGCACGACGTGGCAGAGCGCGCCATCGCCCAGCGCAGCGACCTGACCGAGCTGTCGCGCCAGCGCCTGGCCGCCGGCCTCGACACCCAGGTCGAGACCACGCAGGCGCGCGGCACGGTGGCTGCTTCGCGCACCGACCTGCAGCGCGTCGACGAGGAAATCGCCCTGGCGCGCAACCAGCTTGCAGCGCTGCTGGGCAAGGGCCCGGACCGCGGCCTGCAGATCCAGCGCCCGGTGCTGCTGGCGCAGGCCACGCCGACGCTGCCCGACAACCTGACCATCGGCCTGCTGGGCCGCCGGCCGGACCTGGTGGCGGCACGCTGGCGCGTGGAGGCGGCGTCCAAGGACATCAGTGTCGCCAAGAAAGAGTTCCTGCCTGACGTCAGCCTGACCGCCTTTGCCGGCCTGGCCGCGCTGGATCCGTCCAACCTGCTGATGGGCGTCAGCCGCACCTTCGGCATCGGCCCGACCATCCGCCTGCCGATCTTCGAAGGCGGCAAGCTGCGCGCCAACCTGAAGGGCAAGTACGCCGGCTACGACATCGCCGTGGCCAACTACAACCAGGCCCTGGTCGATGCGCTGCGCGAGACCGCCGACACCATGACCAGCATCCGCAGCGTCGACAAGCAGATCCAGACCCAGCGCGAAGCGCTGGACCTGGCCGAGCACGCCTATGCGCTGGCCACCACCCGCTACAAGGCCGGCCTGGGCACGCAGCTGACCGTGCTGAACGCCGAGAGCAATGTGCTGCAGCAGCGCCGCCTGGCGACCGACCTGCAGGCGCGCCGGCTGGACCTGCAGATGGGCCTGATGAAGGCGCTCGGCGGCGGCTACGAGGAGCCAGCGGAAGGCCACGAGAGCGCGGGCCACGGACCGGCGCAGCAACAGCACAACACCCAGGCGGGCGCCCGCGGCTGATCCGCGCACCCAGTGATCGAAGACAAGATTATTCAGAAGACATCATGAGCAACAACCAGCAAGCGGCCGGCACCAACGCCCCCCAGCACCCTGCCCAGCAAGCGCCGGCCACCACCAACAACAACGGCAAGCGCAAGCGCATGCTGCTGTCGCTGACCGCGGCAATCGTGGTCGCCGGCATCGGCTATGGCGTTTACTGGGGCATGTACGCCCGCCACTTTGAAAACACCGACGACGCCTATGTCGCCGGCAACGTGGTCCAGGTCACGCCGCTGGTGGGCGGCACCGTGGTGTCGATCTCCGCCGACGACACGCAACTGGTCACCGCCGGCCAGCCGCTGATCCAGCTTGACCGCGCCGATTCGCAAGTGGCACTGGAACAGGCCGAGGCCCAGCTGGCACAGGCCGTGCGCGAAGTGCGCACGCTGTACGTCAACAACGGCTCGCTCGCCGCCAACGTGGCGCTGCGCGAAGCCGACGTGGCCAAGGCCCGCGACGACCTGCGCCGCCGCCAGGCCATCGCCGGCTCGGGCGCGGTCTCGAATGAAGAGATCTCGCATGCGCAGTCCGCGCTCAAGGGTGCGGAGTCGGCGCTGCTGGCCGCGCGCGAGCAGCTGGCGTCGAACAAGGTGCTGACCGACCAGACCACGGTGGAGAAGCACCCCAACGTGCAGCGCGCCGCCGCCAGCCTGCGCTCGGCCTACCTGTCGTTCGCGCGCTCGGCCATGCCGGCGCCGGTCACCGGCTACGTTGCCAAGCGCTCGGTGCAGGTCGGCCAGCGCGTGGCCGCCGGCGCGCCGCTGATGGCCGTGGTGCCGCTGGACCAGGTCTGGGTCGACGCCAACTTCAAGGAAGTGCAGATCACGCATATGCGCATCGGCCAGCCGGTGACGCTGGAAGCCGACGTGTACGGCTCCAAGGTGGAATACCAGGGCAAGGTCGCAGGCTTCTCGGCAGGTACCGGCTCGGCCTTCTCGCTGCTGCCGGCGCAGAACGCCACCGGCAACTGGATCAAGGTGGTGCAGCGCCTGCCGGTGCGCATCGCGCTTGACCCGCAGCAGCTCAAGGACCACCCGCTGCGCGTGGGCCTGTCGATGACCGTCAAGGTCGACGTGCGCCGCGAGGAAGGCGCCGCCATGGCCCCTGCCGCGCCGGCCAAGCCGATGCAGACCGATGTCTACGACAAGGTTGCGCAGGACGCCGACCAGCTGATCGCGCGCATCATCGCCGCCAACAACGGCGGCCGCAGCACCGGCCTGCCCTCGGCCAGCGCCGCCAACGCCAAGCCCGCCAACACCTGACCATGGCCATCTCCCCCTCCGCCGCGCAGTCCGGCGGCAGCCAGGCGCCGGCGCGGCCCGTCCGGCCGCTGGCACCGCAGCAGCCGCAGCCGCTGACCGGCGGCAAGCTGGTGGTCGGCACCATCGCGCTGTCACTGGCCACGTTCATGAACGTGCTGGACTCGTCGATCGCCAACGTATCGATCCCGGCGATTTCAGGCGACCTGGGCGTGGCGCCCAACCAGGGCACATGGGTCATCACCTCGTTTGCGGTGGCCAATGCGATCTCGGTGCCGCTGACCGGCTGGCTGACCACGCGCTTCGGCGCGGTGCGGCTGTTCATCACCTCGATCCTGCTGTTCGTGCTGGCATCGTGGCTGTGCGGCGTCGCTCCCAACCTCGAGACGCTGCTGGCCGCACGGGTCCTGCAGGGCGCGGTGGCCGGGCCGATGATCCCGCTGTCGCAGTCGCTGCTGCTGTCGAGCTATCCGCCGCAGAAGAGCACCATGGCACTGGCACTGTGGGGCATGACCACGCTGGTGGCGCCGATCATGGGCCCGCTGCTGGGCGGCTGGATCTCGGACAACATGACCTGGCCGTGGATCTTCTACATCAACGTGCCGGTGGGCATCGTCACGGCCTATGTCACCTGGGCCATCTACAAGGACCGCGAAACCCCGACCAGGGTGCTGCCGATCGACCGCATCGGCCTGGCGCTGCTGGTGATCTGGGTGGGCTCGATGCAGCTGATGCTCGACAAGGGCAAGGAACTGGACTGGTTCCACTCGACCGAGATCGTGGTGCTGACGCTGGTGGCGATTGTCGGTTTCCTGTTCTTCCTGATCTGGGAAAGCCATGAGAAGCACCCGGTCGTCGATATCAGCCTGTTCAAGGGCCGCAACTTCAGCGCCGGCGTGGTCGCCATCTCCGTGGCATACGGGCTGTTCTTCGGCAACCTGGTGATCCTGCCGCTGTGGCTGCAGACGATTGTCGGCTATACGGCCACGGACGCGGGCATCGTGATGGCGCCGGTAGGGATCTTTGCGATCCTGCTGTCGCCGCTGATTGGCAAGAACCTGCCGAAAATGGATGCCCGCTGGGTGGCCACGGCCGCGTTCATCACCTTCGGCATCGTCAGCCTGATGCGCGCCGGCTTCACGACCCAGGTGGACACCCGCACGCTGATGATCCCGACCCTGATCCAGGGCGCAGCCATGGCGATGTTCTTCATCCCGTTGACCTCGATCATCCTGTCGGGCCAGCCGCCGGAAAGGATTCCGGCGGCGTCAGGACTGTCCAACTTCGTCCGGATCACGTTCGGGGCCATCGGCGCTTCGATTTCGACCACGCTCTGGGAAAACCGGACGGCGCTGCACCATGCGCAACTGGTGGAACAGGTCACCCCGTACAACCCGGCCTACCACGACCAGCTCAACCACCTGATGCAGATGGGCATGAGCCAGGCCCAGGCGATCGGCGTGATCGAGCGCAATATCACCCAGCAGGCGGCCATGCTCGGCGCCAACGATATCTTCTGGATCTCGGGGATGCTGTTCTTCGTGCTGATCGGCTTTGTCTGGCTGACGCGGCCGGCCAAGGGCGGCGGCGGGTCGGCGGATGCGTTGGCGGCGCACTGACCCCACCTCTCCGGTTTTCAAGAACTTGGCCCCTGATCGGGGCCGTTTTTTTTTGCTTCGCCGCGGCGTTGCCGCGCCGGGAATGTCCCCCTTGTGTTCCTGTCTTCGTGCCTCTATTATTTGCAAACCAATTTACGGAACCTTGGTTCCAAAAAATGGAACCATAGTAAGAAGACGTGGAGCATGGAGCGGCGGAGTGAGCATTCTTGAAGGCGTGGAAAGCGTCCTGGACATGTTCGGGCATCACCGGCACGAGATCACTTTTAACGATGTCCTGGACGAACTTGGCCTTGCCAAGAGCTCGGCCTCGCGCCTGCTCGCCCAGATGGTGCGCTACCGCCTGCTGGAACTGCAGCCGTCCACACGACGCTACCGCCCTGGCGCGCTGCTGATCCGCGCAGCGCAGGCAGCTGCGCAGGCGCATCCCTTCGACGAGCAATGCCGCGAGATCCTGGCCACGTTGTCCGATGCCACCGGCTTCACCGCCTACCTGTCGATGCTGGACGGCACCGACACTGTCGTGCTGCAACGCCTGAACGGAAGCAACCCGGTGCAGGTGCTGTCACCGCCCGGCGCACGCCGGCCGGCATTCACCACGGCGATGGGCCGGGTACTGCTGTCGCGCCTGCCCGAGCCTGAATTCAACTCGCGCTATGGCGCCGCCGGCACCCGCAAGCTGCCGGATGCACCCGCAGGCTGTCCCGCCACGGTCGCCGAGCTGCGCGAGCGTGTGGCGACGGCCCGCGCCGAGCGCAGCGCCATCGCCGTGAATGAAGGCATGCCCGGCATCGGCGCCGTGGCCGCCACGCTGGCAGATCCGCTCTCAGGCGACGTGCGTGGGCTGTGCCTGTCTTTCACCGCGATGCAGGTCAGCCAGGCCCAGGCCCAGGCGCTGCGCGCGACGCTGGTGCAGGCCGTGGCACCCGTGGGACAGCGCATCGGCGACCCACTGTGGCTCGACGCCACCCCACTTATCTAGACTTCGCCGCAACGACTTATGGAACTCCTGTTACTCAGCAACTCCAGCAGCGACGCCGGCTACCTGGTCCACGCCCAGGCGGCAATCCGGGACCTGGCCGCCGGCCGCAAGACTGCCTGCTTCATCCCGTTCGCCGGGGTCACGCGCGACTGGGACACCTACGAGACGTTGGTCCGCGACGCCTTCGCGCCGGTCGGCATCGCGGTGCAATCGCTGCACCGGCAGGCCGAGCCGGCGGCAGCCGTGCGCGCCATCGAGGCGGCTGAACTGATCGTCGTTGGCGGCGGCAACACGTTCCGCTTGCTGCAATGCCTGCGCGAGCGCGGCCTGCTGGCGGCGATCTCGGCGCGGGTGCGATCCGGTGCGGCGCGCTATATCGGCTGGAGCGCCGGCGCCAACCTGGCCTGCCCGACCATCAGCACCACCAACGACATGCCGGTGGCCGACCCGGGCGGCCTGGACGCGCTGGCGCTGGTCCCCTTCCAGATCAACCCGCACTACTTCAACCTGGTCGTGCCCGGCTTCCGCGGCGAAACGCGCGACCAGCGCCTGGCCGAATTCACCGTGCTGCAGCCCGACATGCCAGTGCTGGGGCTGCCCGAAGGCAACTGGGTGCGGGTCTCGGACGATCGCCTCGAAATGGGCGGCGCCCATCCCGCGCGCTGGTTCAGGGGCGCGGACATTGCCGACGTGCAGCCCGGCGCGCTGTCGCTGCCGCGCTGAATTTGCCGGCCTGAGTCCCTGCGTACAGAACCCCACCCCAGCCCCAGGAAGTCAAGCAAGATGTCTATCAAGCAGGTTATTGAATCGATCGAGCTGCTGTCGGCAGCGAATGTCGACGGCGCAGCCGTCGCCTCACTGCTGCGCTCGCGCGGCCTGGACGATGTCACCGTCACGCGCGTGGAAGAGAACGGCCTCTACACCGATTTCCTCGCCTGCACGGTGCCCGGACAGAACCCGGACGCGCCCGCACTTGGCGTGGTGGGCCGGCTGGGCGGCGTCGGTGCACGCCCGGCCGTGACGGGACTGGTGTCCGATGCCGACGGCGCCATCGTGGCCGTCGCCAGCGCGCTGAAGCTGGCCGACATGGCCGCCACCGGCGACGTGCTGGCCGGCCCGGTGCGCATCCACACCCATATCTGCCCGCATGCCGCCACACGGCCGCATCATCCGGTGCCGATGATGAAATCGCCCTTTGCGATGCGCACGATGATGTCGCATGAGGTGCACCCGCGCATGGCGGCGATCCTGTCGGTCGACACCACGCGCGGCAACCGCCTTGTCAACCGCCGCGGCGTGGCGCTGACGCCGGTGGCCAAAGAAGGCTGGCTGCTGCGCCTGCCGGAGCGGATGCTGGACCTGATGGGATGGGTCAGCGGCGAACTGCCGATGGTGTTGCCATTGACCACCCAGGACATCACGCCGTATGAGAACGGCCTGTGGCACGTCAACTCGATCATGCAGCCGGCCATCGTGACCCCTGCCCCGGTGGTGGGCGTGGCGCTGACCGCGCAGACCACTGTGCCAGGCTGCGCAACCGGCGTCACCAACGCCTTCGACATCGACGTGGCGACGCGCTTCTGCATCGAGGTGGCGAAGCAGTTCGGCCAGGGCCAGTGCGACTTCTACGACGCGGCCGAGTGGGCCGAGCTGCAGCGCCGCTATGGCTCGCTGGCCCATCTGCAGACCGTGGGAACCGAGGCATGAACACGCCTGCCGCACGCCAGCCACGCGTGGCCTTCGTCACCATCGGGCAGGCGCCCAGGACAGACGTGGTCCCGCAGATGATTGCCGACCTGGGCCTGCCGGCCACTGTGGAAGAGTTCGGCATCCTGGACGCGCTGGGCCCGCAAGATATTGCCGCGCTGGCGCCCGCGCCCGGCGAGTACCGCTTTGCCAGCCGGCTGCGTGACGGCACGCAGGCGGTGATGGGCAAGCCGGTGGCCGAGGCCATGCTGGCCCGGCTGATGACCTCGCTGGACGACGGCCGCTTCGACGCCCTGGTGCCGCTGTGCACCGGCACCGCCCTGCCGCCGATGCGGACCCTGGTCATCGAACCGCAGCAGGTAGTGGACCATCTGACCGTGGCGCTGGCGCAGGGCTGCAAGCGGCTCGGCATCGTATTGCCGCTGGAGGCCCAGGTAAGCAGCTTCCACCTGATCCAGCCGGTGCCCTGCGAACTGCGCGTCACCCATGCCTCGCCTTATACCGACGCCAGCACCGATCGCTTCGCGCAGGCGGGCGAGACGCTGCGCGGCTGCGACCTGGTGGTGATGCACTGCATGGGCTACACCGAAGCCATGCGGGCCGAGGTGGCGCGCCATGCCGGCGCGCCGGTGCTGCTCTCCAACCGCATGGTGGCAAGGCTGCTGGGACAGGTACTGGCTGGTGCCGCGGCCTGAATCCAGGCACGAAGCGAATCCATTTTCGGGTAAGGGCAGGCCCGCTGACAGATTGCCCATGACACTGCTGGAGTGGAAGTAACAATGAAACAGGTGGCGAAGTGGATGGGGCCGCTGGCACGCGGCATGATGTGGATGAGCCTGGGCGCGGCGGTGATCCCGGGCGCGCAGGCGCAGGAGTGGAAGCCGGCCAAGCCGGTGCGCCTGCTGGTGGGCTTTGCGCCCGGCGGCTCGGCCGATCTGCTGGCGCGCCTGGTGCAGGCGCCGCTGTCGGAAAGCCTGGGGGTTCCGGTGGTGGTGGAGAACGTGCCGGGTGCGGGTGGCAATATCGCCGCCGACAAGCTGGCCAAGGCCCCGGCCGACGGCTACACCATCGGCATGGGCGCCGCCGGCGCGATGGCGGTGACCCACGTGCTCAACCCCAAGGGCACGCCATACAAGGCGGATGATTTCACGCCCATCGCCATGCTGGCCACCCAGCCGAATGTCGTGATCGTCAATCCGGCCCTGCCGGTCAAGACCATGGCCGACTTCGTCGCCTACGTCAAAAAGACGCCGCAGGTCACCTACGGCACCGCCGGCGTCGGCACGTCAAATCACCTGATTGCCGAAACCATGCTGCACCGTCTTGGCATCGACATGGTCCATGCGCCGTACAAGGGTGCCACCCCGGTGATCACCGACCTGATGGGCGGGCATATCGCCATGACGGTCGACAACATCACCACCGCGGCGACGCTGGCCAAGACCGGCAAGGTCAAGGCGCTGGCAGTCACCGGCAGCAAGCGCTCGCCCCTGTTGCCGGAGGTGCCGACGCTTGCCGAGAGCGGACTGAAGGACTTCAACATGCCGACCTGGCAAGGCATCTTCGGGCCGAAGGACCTGCCGAAGGCAATCGTGGTCCGCTACAACCAGGCGCTGGTCAAGGCCTTGGCGAACCCGGAAGTCAGGAAGAAGATGGCTGAATTCGGCTCCGAGCCCGTGGGCGATACGCCGGAGCATTTCGCCGGGTTCCTCGCCCAGGACCGCAAGATGTGGGCCGATGTCATCAAGACGGCCAAGATCACGCTCGAGTAATTGCTGACGGGGCGGCCATTTACGCCCCTCACGCAATTTACAGCTTGACCAGCCGCTCCGGCCGCAACGCGCCTTCGCGCATGCGTGCCACGCCCAGCAGCCGGGCTGGTTCGCCGGCATAGACGCGCGCCAGCGCATCCTCGGCCAGCCCCGTGTCGGCCGGCAGGTCGCGCTGAGCGATGCGCTGGCCCTGCAGGAAGCGCGCTGCGGAGACCTCGTCCAGATGCACCGGCGCACACTTCTGCAGCAAGGCGTCCACAGGTGCCAGCATGGCCGGGCGCTGCGAGTCGTCGCGCTGCTCGATCTGCTCCAGGGTCACCGCGCCGTCCAGCGTCAGGTCGCCCACGGCGATCCGGCGCAGTCCGGTCAGGTGCGCGCCGCAGCCCAGCGCTTCGCCGATGTCCTCGGCCAGCGTGCGGATATAGGTGCCCTTGCTGCACGTCACCCGCATCGTGAACGACGGGGCTTCGGGCAAGGCGCACTCCAGCAGCGCAATCGAACGGATGGTGACGCGGCGCGCCGCGCGCTCCACGGTCTGGCCTGCGCGCGCGTATTCATACAGCGGGCGGCCGTCCTTCTTCAGCGCCGAATGCATCGGCGGCACCTGTTCGATCTCGCCGAGGAAGCTTGCCAGCGCCTGCTCCACTGCGGCGCAATCGCAGGTGACCTCGCGCACGTCGAGCAGTTCGCCTTCGGCGTCGCCCGTGCTCGAGCGCGCGCCCAGCCGCACTACAGCGTCATACGTCTTGTCCGCTTCCAGCAGGTCCTGCGAAAACTTGGTGGCTTCGCCGAAGCACAGCGGCAGCAGCCCCGTGGCAAGCGGATCCAGCGTGCCGGTATGGCCGGCCTTGGCCGCGCGCAAGAGGCGCTTGGCGCGCACCAGCGCGTCGTTGGACGACAGGCCCAGCGGCTTGTCGAGCAGCAACACACCATGGACCTCGCGGCGCGGCAGGCGCGGCGGACGGTTGGCGTTGGAATCGGTCATCGGGAGAAAGCGGGAGGCGGGACGGCGATGCGGCGCGGATGGCGGCAACGTAAACGTAGTGGCCGCGAAACCCATGCCAGGGGGCATGGGCGCCGGCTTCAGTCGTCTTTCGAACGCGTGGCGTTCGCTTCGTTGATCAGCTTGGACATCTCGATCGCATGTTCGACCGAGGTATCGTGGAAGAAGCGCAGCGTCGGCACGGTATGGATGTGCAGGCGCTTGTACAGCAGCGAGTGCAGGTAGCCGGCCTTTTCGTTCAGGATGGCTTCCGCCTCGGCAGCTTCGGCGCCCAGCACGGTGAAGTACACCTTGGCGTGCGCGTAGTCCGGCGTCAGCGCGACCGACTGCAGCGTGACCAGGCCGAGGCGCGGGTCGCGCAGTTCGCGCTGGATCATCTCGGCCAGGTCCTTCTGGATCTGGTCGGAGATGCGGAGATTGCGGGAGGAGATACTGCCTTTCTTGGCCATTCAATACAGTCTGGTCGAGATGACAACGGCAGGCCGAAGCCTGCCGTTGCTTGCGACGCCTTACAGCGTACGCGCCACCTCTGTGATTTCGTACACCTCGAGCTGGTCGCCTTCCTGAACATCGTTGAAGTTCTTGATCGACAGACCGCACTCGAAGCCTTGCTTCACTTCCTTCACATCGTCCTTGAAACGCTTGAGCGAATCCAGCTCGCCGTCGTGGATGACCACGTTGTTGCGCAGCACGCGCACCAGCGAGTTGCGCTTGACCAGGCCGTCGGTGACCATACAGCCGGCCACCGCACCGATCTTCGGCACGCGGAACACCTGACGTACCTCGACCTGGCCGATGGTGGTCTCGCGCTTCTCCGGCGCCAGCATGCCCGACATCGCCGCCTTGATCTCGTCTACCGCATCGTAAATGATGTTGTAGTAGCGGATATCGATGCCGTTGTGCTCGGCCAGCTTGCGCGCACCGGCGTCGGCACGCACGTTGAAGCCGATGATGACCGCCTTCGAAGCCGTCGCCAGGTTGACGTCGGATTCGGAGATGCCACCCACGCCGCCATGCACGATCTGCACGCGCACTTCGGCGGTCGACAGCTTCTGCAGCGACTGCACCAGCGCTTCCTGCGAACCCTGCACGTCGGCCTTGACGATCAACGGCAGCGTCTGCACTTCGCCTTCGGCCATCTGCTCGAGCATGTTCTCCAGCTTGGCGGCCTGTTGCTTGGCCAGCTTCACGTCGCGGAACTTGCCCTGGCGGAACAGCGCGATTTCACGTGCCTTGCGCTCGTCCGGCAGCACCAGCACTTCTTCACCGGCGGCAGGCACTTCCGACAGACCCTGGATTTCCACCGGGATCGACGGGCCGGCTTCCTTGGTCGGCTTGCCGTTCTCGTCCAGCATGGCACGCACGCGGCCGTAGGCGCTGCCAGCCAGGACCACGTCGCCACGCTTGAGCGTGCCGCTGCTGACCAGGATGGTCGCGATCGGGCCCTTGCCCTTGTCCAGCTGGGCTTCCACCACCAGGCCCTTGGCCGGGGCATCCACCGGAGCGGTCAGTTCCAGCACTTCGGCTTGCAGGAGTACTTGCTCGAGCAGGTCTTCGACACCGGTACCCATCTTGGCGGAAACCGGCACGAACGGCGAATCGCCGCCGTATTCTTCCGGCACCACCTGCTCCGCCACCAGTTCCTGCTTGACGCGGTCCGGGTTGGCATCGGGCTTGTCGATCTTGTTGATCGCCACCACGATCGGCACACCGGCAGCCTTGGCATGCGCAATGGCTTCCTTGGTCTGCGGCATCACGCCGTCGTCGGCGGCCACCACCAGGATCACGATATCGGTCGCCTTGGCACCGCGGGCACGCATGGCCGTGAAGGCCTCGTGACCCGGGGTATCCAGGAACGTGATCACGCCGCGGTCGGTTTCCACATGGTAGGCACCGATGTGCTGCGTAATCCCGCCGGCTTCGCCCGCGGCCACCTTGGTGCGGCGGATGTAGTCCAGCAGCGAGGTCTTGCCGTGGTCGACGTGACCCATCACGGTCACCACCGGCGGACGCGGCAGCAGCTCGGCGTCGGTGTGTTCCTCACCGCCCACCACCAGCAGCGCTTCCGGATCGTCCAGCTTGGCGGCATACGCCTTGTGGCCCATTTCTTCCACCACGATCATGGCGGTTTCCTGGTCCAGCACCTGGTTGATGGTCACCATCTGACCGAGCTTCATCATCTGCTTGATGACCTCGGATGCCTTGACGGCCATCTTGTGCGCCAGGTCGGCCACCGAGACGGTTTCCGGCACATGCACTTCACGCACCACCGGCTCGGTCGGCGCCTGGAAGCTGCTGCGGCTGTCGTCGTGCTGCTGCTGCCTGCCGCCGCGGCCACGCGGGCCACCGCGCCAGCCGCCCACGCCACCCGAAGTATCGCCGCGGGTCTTCAGGCCGCTGCCCTTCTTGCGGCTGCTGTCGTCCTGCCAGCCCGCCTTCACGACCTTGCCCTTCTTGTCGGCGGTTGCCGTGGTCGTGGTCGTGGTGGCCGGCTTCTTTTCGTCCTTCTTCGCTTCCGTGGTCGCACCGGCCGGCTTCACCGGCTTGTGCAGCGTACCGGTCTGCTCGGCCTTCTTCTCTTCGGCCTTGCGCTCGGACGGCGCCTTCAGCACGCGCGGCGGCGCGTTCAGCATCTGCTGGATCGCACGGGCCTCGGCTTCGGCAGCCTCGCGGCGCTTGCGCGCAGCGACTTCCTGCTCTGCGCGGGCCTTGTCGGCGGCAGCCTTGGCTTCGTCGGCAGCCTTCTGCGCCTCGGCGCGTTCGGCGGTGACGCGTGCCTTCTCGTCCTCTGCCTTCTTGCGCGAGGAATCCTCGTTGGCCTCGGTCACGGCGCGCGACGCGGCAGCCTCTTCCTCCGCCTTGCGGGCGGCGAGTTCGGCCTGGCGGCGCTGTTCAGCCTCCAGCGCTTCCTGGCGGGCGCGGCGCTCGGCTTCCTCGCGCTCGGCTGCCTCGCGGGCGGCCTTGGCTTCAGCTTCCTGGCGCGCCAGCAGTTCGGCCTGCTGGCGTTCTTCCTCGTCGCGGCGAGCTTCCTCGACAGCATCGACGACAGGCGCCTGGGCTTCGACCGCGTCGGCCTGGGCATCGGGCGCAGCCTCGTCGCGCTTGATCAGCACGCGCTTCTTGCGCACTTCCACCTGGACCGTGCGGGTCTTGCCAGTGCCATCCGACTGGCGGATCTCGGAGGTTTCGCGCTTGGTCAGTGTGATCTTCTTGCGGGAGCTGTCGTCGGCCTGGCCGTGCGAACGCTTCAGATAGTCCAGCAGCCTGGTCTTATCCGATTCCGTGATGATGTCTTCTGGCGTCGCTTTGCCCACCCCAGCCGCCTGCAATTGTTCCAGCAGGGCAGCTGCGCTGCGACTCAGTTCTGCGGCCAGTTGGGCAACTGTTGTGCTTGCCATTCAAACCCTTTCAATGCTTGGTTTCTACGTCGGGACAAATCGTTGCGGAAAGCGCGCCCGGGCCAGGTGTAGGCCGGCCCGGCCGTGTCCCTCAGTTGAACCAATGTTCCCGTGCTTTCATGATCAGCGACTTGGCTTCTTCCTCGCTGACACCGGTCATCTCGACCAGCTCGTCCACGGCCAGTTCGGCCAGGTCGTCACGCGTATGGATATCGCCTTCGGCCAGCTTGCCGATCAGTTCCGGGTTGAGGCCGTCGAGCGAGCGCAGGTCCTGCGACACCTCTTCCACCTTTTCTTCCCGGGCCAGTTCCATCGTCAGGAGCGCATCACGCGCGCGATTGCGCAGCTCGTTGACGGTGTCTTCGTCAAAGGCCTCGATCTCCATCATTTCACTGATGGGGACATAAGCCACTTCTTCAAGCGTGGAGAAGCCTTCCTCGATCAGGATGTCGGCAACTTCCTCATCCACGTCCAGCTTGGACATGAACAACTTGCGCACGACATCGCTCTCTTCGGCCTGCTTCTGCGCCGACTCTTCCTGCGTCATGATGTTGATCTGCCAGCCGGTCAGCTCGGTCGCCAGGCGCACGTTCTGACCGCTGCGGCCGATCGAGACGGCGAGGTTTTCCTCGTCGACCACGACGTCCATGCTGTGCTTTTCTTCATCGACCACGATCGACTGCACCTGTGCCGGTGCCAGCGCGCCGATCACGAACTGCGCCGGGTCTTCCGACCACAGCACGATGTCCACGGCCTCGCCGCCGATCTCGTTGCGCACCGCGGTGACGCGGGTACCGCGCACGCCGACGCAGGTGCCGATCGGGTCGATGCGCTTGTCATGCGCGACCACGGCGATCTTGGCGCGCACGCCCGGATCACGGGCAGCCGCCTTGATCTCCAGCAGGCCTTGTTCCATTTCCGGCACTTCGTTCTCGAAGAGCTTGATCAGGAACTCGGGCGCGGTGCGCGACAGTTCAATCTGCGGGCCGCGCGCGGCGCGGTCCACATTCAGGATATACGCACGCACGCGGTCACCGGTGCGCAGGTTTTCCTTGGGGATGATCTGGTCGCGGGCCAGCAGCGCTTCCACGCGGCCGGACTCGACGATCAGGCCCTTCTTGTCGGCGCGCTTGACCGTGCCGGTCATGATCTTCTCGCCGCGATCCAGGTAGTCGTTCAGGATCTGCTCGCGCTCGGCGTCGCGGATGCGCTGCAGGATCACCTGCTTGGCAGCCTGCGCACCGATGCGGCCGAACTCGACCGACTCGATCTGCTGCTCGATAAAGTCACCCAGCTCGATGCTGGGGTTTTCATCGCGGGCTTCGAACAGCAGGATCTGCTTGTCCGGCTCTTGCAGGCCCAGCTCGTCGGGAACGACCAGCCAGCGGCGGAAGGTTTCATGCTCGCCCGACTCGCGATCGATCGCGACACGGATATCCACGTCTTCCTCGAAACGCTTCTTGGTGGCCGAGGCGAGCGCCGCCTCCAGGGCACCGAATACCACATCCTTGTCGACGTTCTTCTCACGCGCAAGCGCATCGACGAGCAACAGAACTTCGCGGCTCATTGCTTGTTCCCTTTTCTTTGATTTCCTTTGAAGTCGATCACCGGCACCAGGCGTGCCTTGTCGACATCGGATACGGCAAATTCCAGCAGCGCCGGGCCATCTTTGCCTTCGAACTCCAGGCCAATCTTCTCCTCGCCCGCCGCGCCGGTGGGCTCGCGCAGGATGCCTGTGAAGTTCTTCTGTCCGTTGACGGGCAGGCGCAGCGTCACGCGCGCCTCCTCGCCGGCAAAGCGGACGTAGTCGGCCAGCTTCTTCAGCGGCCGGTCCAGTCCGGGCGACGAGACCTCGAGGCGTTCATAGCCGACGTTCTCGACCGTGAACACGTGGGTGAGCTGGCGGCTCACCTTTTCACAATCCTCGATGGCAATGCCGGTTTCAGGCTGATCGATATAGACACGCAGCAATCCGGCCGGGGCACGCTCGAGCTCGACCAGCTCATATCCCATGCCGCTTAGGGTGGTTTCGATCAAATCTGCCAGATGCACTGTTATCCCGAGTAATGGCCATCAACACCGTGGCAGGCAAACCCGCCGGTGCCGTCCGGGACGACCCTGCTGCAGCCCTGCCTGTCCGCCATCCCCCCGCTCCAGCGGAGAGAACCGAAAAACGGGCGAACCAAAAAAAAATGGGCGCAATGCCCATCATTCGCCCATCCTCGACGAGGATGGCTTTTTGAATAGACTTGAATTATACGCGGATTATGTCGAAAAGGCAAAAGCCAGACATTTCCGTGCACTGAATCCGGCGCCGGCGGGCGTTCAACCCGCCATGCGCCGGATTCAGCGCTTATCGGTTGCCGCCGCGGTTGCCACCACGGTTGCCGCCGCCACCGCCACTACCGCCGCGCGGGGAACGGTTACCGCCCGGCTTCGACGCCTTCGGCATCACATTGCCGTTGGCTTCGCCGCCGCCGCGACGCGGCTTGCCCTGACCCTGGCCACCCAGGCCGCCCTGACCACCCTGACCGCGCATGCCACCCATGCCGCCCATGCCGGCGCCACCACGTCCCTGGCGTGCGCCAGTGCCGCGCCCGCCGCCCAGGCTGGCCGCGTGCGAGGTCAGCAAGGTGGGCCCGTGGGTGATATAGCCCATCGAGGTCTTCATCGGATCCGGCTGGCTGCTGCGGCCGCCGCTACCGCCCCGGGCGCCGCCCTGGTCGAAGCGCGGCAGGCCGTCCATGCCCGTGGGCATCGGCATGCCGGCAATCGCGGCTTCGGTGCGCTGCTTGCGCCCGCCTACCTTGGTGGCGCCCTTGGGAGCCTGCTCGCCCTTGCCGGGCACCTTCAGGCCGACACCGGCCATCAGCGCCTTGACGTCATTGGGCTCGACTTCCTGCCAGCGGCCGCGCTTGAGGCCACGCGGCAGCAGGAACTGGCCGTAGCGGGTGCGGATCAGGCGCGACACGGTCAGCCCGACCGCCTCGAACATGCGGCGCACTTCACGGTTGCGGCCTTCGGTCAGGGCCACGTGGTACCACTGGTTGACGCCTTCACCGCCGCCGTCGGCAATGCGCAGGAAGTTGGCCTCGCCGTCATCGAGCTTGATGCCATGCAGCAGGCGCTGGCGGTCGGCCTCGGCCAGCTCGCCCAGCGTGCGCACCGCGTACTCGCGCTCCACGCCATAGCGCGGATGCATGAAACGGTTGGCAATATCACCAGAGGTGGTGAAGATCAGCAGGCCTTCAGTATTGAAGTCCAGGCGGCCCACCGCGACCCACTTGCCGGTCTTGATGCGCGGCAGGCTGTCGAACACAGTCGGACGGCCTTCCGGATCGGACTGGCTGACGATCTCGCCGGCGGGCTTGTGGTACAGCAGCACGCGCGGCGGCTTGGTCGACACCTTGCGGTGGATCAGCTTGCCGTTCACGCGGACCTGGTCCGCCGGCAGGATGCGCTGGCCGATATGGGCCGGCAGGCCGTTGACCGAAACGCGGCCCTGCAGGATCAGTTCTTCCATCTCGCGGCGCGAGCCCAGCCCGCCCTCGGCCAGCACCTTGTGCAGCTTGGGCGCGTCGTCGTCGGCCGACAGCTCGCGCACCGGCTTGGCCTTGGTGCGCGGAATGACGGTGTCTTCGTTGTCGTACTGCTCAGAGATCACGAAGCGGAACAGGTCTTCGCTGCTCGCCGCGGTCTTGTCCCCGCCGCCCTGGCCCTTGCGGGGCGCCTGCGGCTTGCCGCCATCCTTGCGGCGGCCCTGCTGCCGCGCACCGGTACCCTGCGCCTCGCCCGGCGCTGCCGCCTTGCCTGAGCGCTGGACCGGCTTGCGCTTGCGGCCGGGCTGCTCAGGCTTGTCGGTGCCTTCGGCCCTGGCCGCACGGTCGACCTTTTCTGCCTTGCTGGTGCCCTGGCCGCCCTGGCTACCCTGGCCACCCTCGCCCTGCCCCGTCTTGCGCTTGCCGCGGCCACGCTGGCCACCGCGTGCACCGCCTGCCGCCTGTGCGGCGCCCGCTTCACCGGTATCGGCCTGGCCGCCGGCGCCTTCGGCGCCCTCGCCGCGGTCCTGTGCCTGGCGGCGCGATGCGACCAGGTTCCTCAGCCCGCGGCGCAGCCCCTTGCGGCGGGGCGCGGCTTCGCTGCCCGATCCGGGTTCTGCGGCGCCGGTGTCGGCGGGTGCGCCCGCATTGCGGGTGTCTTGCTCAACGGAATCAGACAAGATATTCACTATCGGATGTTGCATGTTGTTCAGTTCGGCACGCGCTCGTCGTGCTCGCTCGGGTGCGGCGGGGTGCCGTTGTCCGGCAAATCGCCCCGCGCCCCGTCCGGATTGGGTGCGGCTGGTTCGGTGGAAGCGGCCTCGGCGGCATCGTCGGCTGCAGCTTGCAGCGGTTGCGCGTCAAAGCCATTGGCGCCTTGGTCGACCGGGCCGGTCGTCTCGGCTTCGTTTGCGACGGATGCTTCAGCCACATCCGCCGCATGCGCGGCGGGGTTGGCAAAAGCCTCTTCGTCGGCGCTGGCCGCCTTGTTTGCAGCCAGGTCTTCAAAATTGATGGCCTGCTGTTCCAGCAGGGTTGCCTGCGCCTGCGCCTGGGCATCTTCCAGCGGCGGCAGCTCATCCAGCGTACGCAGGCCAAGATCGTCCAGGAACGCCTTGGTGGTCGCATACAGCGCCGGCCTGCCCGGCACGTCGCGGTGTCCGATCACCTCGATCCAGCTGCGGTCCTCAAGCTTCTTGATGACTTCCGTGCTGACCGTCACGCCGCGGATTTCCTCGATATCGCCGCGGGTCACCGGCTGCCGGTAGGCAATGATCGCCAGTGTTTCCATCACCGCGCGCGAATATTTTGGCGGCTTTTCTGGATTCAGCCGATCCAGGTATTCACGCATTTCCGGCCGGCTCTGGAAGCGCCAGCCGCTGGCCAGGGCCACCAGTTCCACGCCGCGCGGCCGCCAGTCCTGGCGCAGTTCATCAAGCAGCACGCGGATGGTGTCTGCGCCGACGTCGTCGTCAAACAGCCGCCGCAGATCATTGACGCGCAACGGTTCCTGCGCGCAGATCAGCGCCGTCTCGAGGACGATCTTCGCCTCTTGGGTATTCATGTTGATGGTGTGCAGCCTGTCTTTGCACCTGCTCCCGGACGGATCCGGGGCACCGGAGATTTTGGATACAGCGGTGCGAAAGCCACCGCCATCTCATTGCGCAGCTAGCCGGATACCTGCTGCATCCAAGCCGTGCACTTCCCTATCTTTGCATCGAGTTGCCGGGCGTTCCGGCAGGAGATCGTTCGCATGCCGTTATGGGCCAGCCAGCGAACCTCTTGCGTAGCGCGTCCGCACATACCGGACGTCGCTGTCAGCGAACTGAAGGCCTCGGACGCAAGAAAAACGGGTATCGGGAGCAAGGCCGGCATCGCCAACACCGCAGTGCCAGCCGGACTTTTGAACCAGATCTTTTGAACCGGATGGACTGTGGGGACGGGACGGGCATCGAAAACCTTCCGCTTCCCCTGCCCTGAACTCACCTTCTGGTATGAAGGCCGCCTGGCGCTGCTCGCCCGCTGCTTACCGCGGCTCACAAGACACCGCGCGATACCGCAATGTTGGCGATTGTATGGCATTCCCGCCCCCGCCTGCAACCATCATCCGTTGCCGGCGCAGCGCCGGCGCCTCAGAACACCAGGCAGAATCCATGCTCGGCCAGCGAATGTGGCAACAGCACCGCTCGCGCAATGCCAAGGCCGCCGAACGCCATTACCGCCAGGCCGGCCCCCAGGCGCACGCCGGGACGTCGCGACAGCGTACGCAAATAGCCTGACAGGCCGGAGAGCACCAGCAGGTTAGGCAGTGTGCCGAGCCCGAACACGCCCATCACGAGTGCGCCGGACGCCGCATTGCCCGCCAGCAGCGCGAGCGTGAGCGCCCCATAGACCATGCCGCACGGCACCAGCCCCCACGCCAGGCCCACGCCGTATCTCCGCGCCAGGCCGCCGCGTGCGCGCACAAAGGACGGCATGCCGCGTGCCACGCCACCCAGCCGGCGCGCCACCGCTGCGCTGGCACGCGACGCCAGCCGCTCCAGCCAGTCGACGGTAAACGTGTTGCCGCGCAGCAACCGCCAGCCCGACCACAGCAGCATGACGCTGCCCGCGCCGAACAGCCAGCGCTGCACCGGCAGATAGTCCTGTTTCCACGCCGAAGCACCGACCGCGCCTAGCGCGGCCCCAAGCAGCATATAGGTCGAGATCCGGCCCAGGTGCATTATCAGCAACTCGCCGAGCCAGGCGGCACGGCTGGGCACCAGACTGATCGTCGCCGCCGCGCCGTGACGCTGCTCCACGGCCAGCGCCACGCCGCCGCACATGGCGGCGCAGTGGACCCCGCCCAGCAAAGCCAGCAGAAAAACGCTGATCAGTACGCCAAGTGTCAATTCTCACTCCCTACCACATCACATCGCACGGTAAAATGCCGTTATCGCGCCCTCGCTGCCATTTCTAGCAGGTTCCAATTGCTCACCTCCATTCCCATTACCGAGATGTCACCACGCTGCTCCACCTGTGCGATGGGGCAGCTGTGCCTTCCGGTCGGCATGTCGCAGCAAGACCTCGCCAAGATGGACACGCTGGTTCAGGAACGCATCCGTGTGCACAAGGGTGAAACCCTGTATCGCATGGGCGATCCGCTCACCGCGGTCTATGCCGTGCGCTTTGGCACGCTCAAGACCCACGTCACCACTGAAGACGGCCGCTCGCAGATTACCGGCTTCCACCTGCCCGGCGAAATTGTCGGTCTCGACGGGCTGGGCGAGATGCAGCATGCCTCCGATGCCGCCGCGCTGGAGGACACCGAAGTCTGCGTGGTCCGCATGAGCGAGTTGCAGTCCCTGTCGGCAGACCTGCCGTCGCTGCAGCAGCAGTTCCTGCGCCTGATGGGCAAGGAAATCACGCATGACCAACTGATGCTGGTCACGCTGGGCTCGATGCGCGCCGAGGAACGGCTTGCCGCCTTCCTGATCAACCTCTCTGAGCGCCTGTCGGCACGCGGCTATTCGGCGTCCGAGTTCGTGATGCGCATGAGCCGCGAAGAGATCGGCAGCTACCTGGGCCTGAAGCTCGAAACCGTCAGCCGCCTGTTCTCCCGCTTTGCCGAAGCCGGCCTGATCCAGATTCGCCAGCGCCACGTCAAGCTCGTGGACATCGACGGCATCAAGCAGCTCTACAGCCGCTCCTGCTAAGCGGCCAAGGCGCTGCCAGGTACCGCATGCGGACATGGCAGCGCAGACCTCACACCGATCCGCTTATTCCAGTTCGTCGGTATCGCTGAGCCGCGTCGGCATGGTGTAGAGCGTCAGTCCGCTGGACAACGCGCAGAACACCCAGGCCATCAGGAAACCAACGGTGTAGACCGATTCGCGGGACGCTTCGATCGGCTGGCCGAAGAAGTTCAGGTCACCGGGATCCACCACCGAAAACACCGTCGCGGTCGCGAACCCGGCCATCAGGAACGCCGGCCAGAGTACCCACATCAGCCAGCGCAACCTCATGGCTGCCTCACAGCGGCAGCCTTGGGCGGCGCGGCGTCGGCCTTCTCGACCACCAGGCCATGGCGCGTTGCACCCTGCACCGGCATGTCCGGATGCGTGGATGCCAGCCAGATCGTCACGCCACACGCCACCATCGCCACCAGCGGGCCGCTCATCAACAGCCACGGCCACGGCTCCTTCCACCACGGATTGCCTTGCTGACTCATCTTGCCCCCTTCATCTTGACGACCTAGCTTCACAAATCGCGCGGCACGATGAAACTGGTGGATTGCCGGATTTCGGCATGCCCCCGCTCCGTGCCTTCGCTCGTCACCGTCACGTTGATCTTGTGCGTGCCCTGCGCCGCGGCCTCGATCGGCACGCGGATCCGGATCGGCAGCAACCGGTTGGACGTCGGCGCCAGCGATTCGGCCTGCTTGTCGTATTCCACGGTCAGGTTCTTCAGTTCGTCGCTGTCGGCGCGCACGCTGATCTGCATCGGCGCTTCGGTGGTGTTGATCAGCTGCAGGCGATAGACATTCTCGATCCAGCGGCCTTCCACTTCACGGCCGAGCGCACCACGGTCGCGGATGATGTCGACCTTCAGCGGCGTGCGCAGCGCGATCGAAGCCATGAACCCGGCCAGCAACGCCACCCAGATCACGGAATAAATGACCACGCGCGGGCGCAGCAGGCGCTTGCGTGATGCCGCCGCGGACAAGCCCTTGCGCATCGCGTTTTCCGAGGTGTACCGGATCAGGCCGCGCGGATATTCCATCTTGTCCATGACCTGGTCGCAGGCGTCGATGCAGGCGCCGCAGCCGATGCACTCGTACTGCAGGCCATCGCGGATATCGATGCCCGTCGGGCACACCTGCACGCAGATGCTGCAGTTGACGCAGTCGCCAAGCCCCGCCTTGTGGTGGTCGGTCTTGCGCGACCGGCTTCCGCGCGGCTCGCCGCGGCCGACGTCGTAGGTCACGACATAGGTATCGCGATCCACCATCACGCTCTGGAAACGCGCATACGGGCACATGTACTTGCACACCTGCTCGCGCATGAAGCCCGCATTGCCCCAGGTGGCGAACGCGTAGAACAGCATCCAGAACGACTGCCACGGCCCCAGCGACAGGCTGAGCACCTCGCCGCCCAGTTCGCGGATCGGTGCGAAATAGCCGATGAAGGTAAAGCCGGTCCAGAGCGCAATCAGCACCCACAGGAAGTGCTTGGTCGCCTTGAGACGGAACTTGCGCAGGCTCCACGGATCGCCATCGAGCCGGATGCGTGCGATGCGGTCGCCTTCGACCCGCCGTTCGATCCACATGAAGATCTCGGTGTAGACCGTCTGCGGACAGGCATAGCCGCAGAACAGCCGCCCCGCGATCGCCGTGAACAGGAACAGCGCCAGCGCCGAGATGACCAGCAGCACCGCCAGGTAGATGACGTCCTGCGGCCACAGCACCAGCCCGAAGATGTAGAACTTGCGCTCGCCAAGGTCAAACAGCACGGCCTGGCGGCCATTCCATTGGAGCCAGGGCGTGCCGTAGTAGATCAGCTGGGTCAGGATCACCAGCCAGACCCGCCAGCTGGAGAATGCGCCCGTCACCGAGCGCGGGTAGATCTTGCGGCGGACTTCGTAGAGCGTTTCGTCAGAGGTCTCGCCCGGCGCAGCGGCCGACCGTTGCAGGTCGGCCGCCCGGGCCATTTCTTCGGTCCCGGGTGCGTTCATGGGCATGCTCTCCCGCGAGCTGCCAGCGCCCGCTCACATGAGTCGTCGGTCATTGCCCGGCTCCGCCCCCAGTATTGGACAAACCCCAGACATAGGCCGTCAGCATCCGGATGCGTTCAGGCGTCAGGATCTCCTCATGCGCAGGCATGTGGTTGTTATGGCCCTTCAGGATTGCGTCGACGATACTGCCTTCCGAGCTGCCATACAGCCAGACGTTGTCCGCCAGGTTGGGCGCGCCGAGCGCCTGGTTGCCCTTGCCGCCGGCGCCGTGGCATGCCACGCAGGTCGTCTTGAAGGCGCCCTCGCCACGCGACGCACGGATCGGGTCCGACGACAGGCCCGACAGCGAGCGCACGTATTGCGCCACGTCGCCCGCCTGCTTGGCGTCGATGGCCGCGGCAAACGGCGGCATCACGCCATTGCGGCCCTTGGTGATGGTCTGCTGGATGATGTCGGGTTCGCCACCATAGAGCCAGTCGCTGTCTGTCAGGTTCGGAAAGCCGCGGCTGCCGCGCGCGTCCGAGCCGTGGCATTGTGCGCAGTAGTTCAGGAACAGCCGCTGGCCGATCTCGCGCGCCTGCGGATCCGCCGCCACCTGCTTGACGTCCATCTTCAGGTACTTGGAGTAGATCTCGTTCTGCATTTTCTCCTGCGCCGCGCGGTGCGCGGCAAGTTCGCCCTGCGTGGAGAACTTCAGCACACCGGCATACGAACCCAGTCCCGGGTACAGCACCAGGTAGGCCAGGCTGAAGATGCAGGCCAGCAGGAACATCCACATCCACCAGCGCGGCAACGGGTTGTTCAGCTCGCGCAGGTCACCGTCCCAGACATGGCCGGTGTCTTCAGTGCCGCCGGCGGTCTTGGCGACCTTGCGTTGCGAGAACAGCAGCCACACGCACCAGACGATGCCGATGAGCGCGATAGCGGCAATGTAATAACTCCAGAATTCGGAAATGAAATCGCTCATGGCTAGGTGTTCCGGCTCGATGTTGTCGTGGTTTCGTCAGGCAGCGCGAACGGCAGCATGGCGGATTCCCGGTTAGCGGCCTGCCGGCCGGCGGACCAGGCCCACCAGCAGATCCCCAGGAAGACGACCATCGACACGACGGTCGCAATGGCAGTGATCATGGCCATGGCTTACTCCTTGGGTGCCGCAGCCGCGGCGGAATCCACGCGGACGTTGCGGCGGTTGGTGCCCAGGCCTTGCAGGTAGGCAACCAGCGCATCTTCTTCGGTCTTGCCCTTGAGCTCGTCTGGTGCCTTGGCGATCTCGGCATCCGTGTACGGCACGCCCAGGCGCACCAGCGCGCGCATGCGGGCCTGGATGTCGTTGGTGGGCAGCTCGGCCTTTTCCAGCCATGGGTACGATGGCATCACGGATTCCGGCACCACGTCGCGCGGATTGCGCAGGTGGATGCGCTGCCAGTCATCCGAGTAGCGCCCGCCCACGCGCGCCAGGTCGGGACCGGTGCGCTTGGAGCCCCACAGGAACGGGTGGTCGTAGACCGACTCGCCCGCCGTGGAGAAGTGGCCGTAGCGCTCGGTCTCGGCCTGCAGCGTGCGGACCTGCTGCGAGTGGCAGCCGACGCAGCCTTCACGGATATAGATATCGCGGCCCATCAGCCGCAGCGGCGAATACGGGGTGATGCCCGGATCCGGCTCGGTGGTGGAGTGCTGGAAGAACAGCGGCACGATCTGGACCAGACCCGCAATGCTGACCACGAGGATCGTGCAGATGATCAGCCAGCCGATGTTCTTCTCCAGCGTTTCGTGGGAAAAGAAGCGTTGTTTGTCGGACATCTTTCTATCCTGGATTGATCAGTGGGCAGAGGCAGTGATGCTGGCCGGAATCGGCGCATCCACGGCGGGCTTGCCGACAATGGTCTTGAGCACGTTGTAGGCCATCAGCAGCATGCCGGACAGGAAGCACAGGCCACCCAGCAAGCGAATCAGGTAGAACGGGTACTTGGCCTTGACCGCTTCGACGAAGGCATAGGTCAGCGTGCCGTCAGGCTGCGTGGCGCGCCACATCAGGCCTTCCATCACCCCGGCGATCCACATCGAGGCGATATACAGCACCACGCCAATGGTCGCGATCCAGAAGTGCCACTCGATCAGCCGGACGCTGTACATCTGCTTCTCACCGAACAGACGCGGAATCAGGTAGTAGAGCGAGCCGATCGAGATCATCGCGACCCAGCCCAGCGCGCCCGAGTGCACGTGACCGATGGTCCAGTCCGTGTAGTGCGAGAGCGCGTTGACGGTCTTGATCGACATCATCGAGCCTTCGAACGTGGCCATGCCGTAGAACGACAGCGCCACCACCAGGAACTTCAGGATGGGGTCGGTGCGCAGCTTGTGCCAGGCCCCCGACAGGGTCATGATGCCGTTGATCATGCCGCCCCACGACGGCGCCAGCAGGATCAGCGAGAACACCATGCCCAGCGACTGTGCCCAGTCCGGCAGCGCGGTGTACTGCAGGTGGTGCGGGCCGGCCCACATGTAGGTGAAGTTCAGCGCCCAGAAGTGGACGATGGACAGGCGGTAGGAGTAGATCGGGCGCTCGGCCTGCTTGGGAATGAAGTAGTACATCATCCCCAGGAAGCTGGTGGTCAGGAAGAAGCCCACGGCGTTATGGCCGTACCACCACTGGATCATCGCGTCCTGCACGCCGGCATAGGCCGAGTAGGACTTCCACAGCGACACCGGCATCTCGATGTTGTTGACGATGTGCAGCAGCGCGATGGTCAGGATGTAGGCGCCAAAGAACCAGTTGGCGACGTAGATATGCCGGGTCTTGCGCTTGACGATGGTGCCGAAGAACACGATCGCGTAGGCCACCCAGACCGCGGTGATCAGCAGGTCGATCGGCCATTCCAGTTCCGCGTATTCCTTGGAGCTGGTGATCCCCAGCGGCAGCGTGATGGCGGCGGCGACGATGACCAGTTGCCAGCCCCAGAACGTGAACGCGGCCAGCGGGCCGCAGAACAGGCGGGCCTGGCAGGTGCGCTGGACCACGTAGTACGAGGTCGCGAACAGCGCGCTGCCGCCGAAGGCGAAGATCACCGCATTGGTATGCAACGGCCGCAGCCGGCCAAACGACAGCCAGGGTGTGTTGAAGTTGAGTTCGGGCCAGATCAGCTGTGCTGCCAGCAGCACGCCGACGGCCATGCCGACGATCCCCCAGACTACCGTCATGACAGCGAACTGTCTTACGACGCCGTAATTGAAGGTGTCGACGCGTGAAGACGCGGCAGTGACATCCATTCAGACCCCCAAAGCTTAGAGAAAAGAAAAAACCTACTGACAGTGTGACTTTAGAAAAACCATGCTGCGTGTGCGTTGATCTTTATCAAGTCGCTCAGGGCATGCATGGAACCTGCGTGCTGGGCCCCGGTCGGAGGGCGCGCCGCGCGGCGGGTTCATGGCTTGTCGTTGTCCAGCAGGATCGATTCGGCGGGCCGGTCCAGGTCGTCGTACTGCCCGGCATGGAGGGCCCACCACAGCGCGCCCGCGATGACCACGACAAGCACCAGGCTCATCGGCACCAGCAGGTAAAGCGTTTCCATCTGTCAGACTCCCTTGTGGCGCGGCTTGCCGGCGCGCAGCAGGCGCCAGGCATTGGCCACTACCAGCAACGACGACAGCGACATGCCGATGCCGGCCATCCAGGCCGTGACCAGCCCCGTCGCTGCGAGCGGGATGGCCACGACGTTGTAGAAGAAGGCCCAGCCCAGGTTCTGGCGCACCACCCGGCGCGTCCGGCGCGACACCGCCAGTGCGGTGGCGATCTCGGCCACGCCGCCGTGCGTCAGCACCGCGTCCGCACCGGCCTGGGCCAGCGGCGCGCCGCTGCCGATGGCGATCGACACCTGGGCCTGCGCCAGCACCGGCGCATCGTTGATGCCATCGCCCACGGCCAGCACCACCGCCCCGCCCTGCTGCAGCCGCGCGACGTAGTCGCGCTTGCCTTCCGGGGTGACCGCGCCGGCTACGCAGGCTATGCCGAAGTGCGACGCCCACCAGTGGACCGCTTCGGCGTGATCGCCCGATACCAGGTGGCAGCGCACGCCAAGTTCACGCAGCCGCACGAGCAACTGCGGCGTCTGCGTCCGCTCCACATCGGCCAGGACGAAGCGCGCCAGCGGACCCGCTGGCGCGCCCAGCCACACCACGGTGGCGCCAGGATGGTCCGCGTCGCTGCGCCAGGTGTCCGGTGCCTGGCCGCTGTCGGGCGCCAGCGCCGCGACAAAGTCGGCGCGGCCGAGCCGCAGGCGTTGGCCATCGACGATCGCCTCCAGGCCCTGACCCGGGACGTTGCGCATGTCGGACACCTGGAGCGACATGCCGGAGTTACCCTGCGCCGCGGCCACCAGCGCGCGCGCGATCGGATGTTCGCCACCGCGCTCCATCGCGGTGGCCAGCGCCTGGCATCGGGTCCGATCGGCGTCAGCCAGCGGCTCGACCGCGGCCACGGCAAAGCGCCCTTCGGTCAGCGTGCCGGTCTTGTCGAGCACCACGTCGGTGACGCGCGCCAGCGTCTCCAGCGCGTGGCCGCGTGTCAGCAGCACGCCGCGGCGCGACAGCGCCGCACCGGCCGCGGCCAGCGCGGCCGGCGTGGCCAGCGACAAGGCGCACGGGCAACTGACCACCAGCACCGCAATCGTCACCAGCAAGGCGCGCGACGGATCGATCCAGAGACCCCATACCAGCCCGGTCAGCGCCGCCAGCCCCAGCAGCGTCGCCACGAACCAGCCCGCGACGCGGTCGGCCAGCGTGGCAAGGCGCGGCTTTTCAGCCAGCGCGCGGTCCAGCACCGCGACGATCTCGGCCAGGCGGGTGCCGGCGCCGACGCGCGTGATCCGCAGTTCGAGCGGGCTTGCCGTATTGAAGCTGCCGGCCAGCACGGTCTCGCCGGCGGCGCGGCGCACCGGGCGGCTCTCGCCGGTCAGCATGGATTCGTCGAGTTCGCTCGCGCCCGCCACCACGGCGCCATCGGCGGGAACGATCTCGCCGGCCTTGACGCGGATCAGATCGCCCGCACGCAGGCGCGCGACCGGCACACGCTCGCCGGCCTCACCCGTCGCGACCAGCCGTTCGCAGGTGGCCGGCAGCTGGCGCGCCAGCATCTCGGCGCCGCTGCGCGAGGCCTGGCGCACGCGCAGTTCCAGGTAGCGGGCCAGCAGCAGGAAGGCGACGAACATCGTCACCGAATCGAAATACACCTCACCCACTCCGCGCACCGTGGCCAGCGCGCTGGCGGCAAAGCCGGCGCCGATGCCGATCGCCACCGGCACGTCCATACCCATGTGGCGCTGGCGCAGGCTGCGCCAGGCACCGGCAAAGATCGGCGAGGCGGCATAGAACACCACCGGCAGCGTCAGGGCGAAGCTGGCCCAGCGCATCAGCTGGAGCTGGCCAGGGTCGATGGTGGCCTCGTGCGTGTAGATCGGCCACGCATACATCATGACCTGCATCATGCCGAGCATGGCCACCGCCATGCGCATCAGCAGCCCGCGGCGCGCGCGGCGGTCCTGCTGGTCGGTGCGCGAGACTTCGAACGGCCAGGCCATGTAGCCGATGCCGGCCAGCGCGGCCAGCAGCCCCGCCACCGTCTGGGCGCCATCGCGCCAGCGCACCACCACGCGCCGCGTGGCGACATTGGCGACCGCGGACTCAACGCCCGGCTGGCGGCTCAGGTGCTGTTCGATCAGCCACGCGCAAGCGGCACAGCGGATGTTCTCTGGCGCCAGCGTGATCTCGGCGCGGCCGCTGTCCAGCGGGCGGACAAACTGGGCGCGCAACTCAGGGGTGTCGTAGGCGGCCCAGATCGGTTCGGCCTCGCGACGGGCGTCGTCGTCGATGGGGCGGGCGAAGCGGGCTTCATCCCCGTACAGGTGCGCAAAGCCGGCCGCATGGAGGGTCTGCGCCAATGCCTGGCAACCGCCGCAGCAGAACACCCGGCGGCTGCCGTCCAGCTCGGCGGCAAGCGGCTCGGTGTCCGTGACGGGCAGGCCGCAATGGAAGCAGGCCAGCCGCGCACCGGCGTCGGCAGCCGGGCCCAAGGCATCACGGAGCGCGGACGGCGGGTACGGTGCCAGTAAGCTGGCTGAAGGACTGGTGACTGGGGGCGACGACATGGGAACCTTTTTCTACCCGATGGAGGGTATATGCGGGCCCCCGAATCGACCTTGATATAGGTCAATGCGGCCCGGCAATCGTCGCGCCGGGCCGGAAAACAACGCTCAGGTGAGCGTGGTATCCATGGTGCGGCGCTCGGATTCCAGGTATTCGCGCGACTGCATCTCGATGATGCGCGATACGGTCCGATGGAACTCATTGGCCATCTGGCCTTCGGTGTAGAGTTCGTCCGCGGGCACTTCCGCCGACATCAGCAGCTTGACCTTGTGGTCGTAGAAGACATCGATCAGCCAGGTGAAGCGGCGTGCCTCGGACGACATGCGCGGCGTCATGCGCGGCACGTCGGACAGGATCACGGTGTGGAACTGGGACGCCAGCTCCAGGTAGTCGTTCTGTGAGCGCGGGCCGCCGCACAGCGTGGCAAAGTCGAACCACACCACGCCGTTGGCCTTGCGCAGCGCACGCAACTCGCGATGCTCGATATGCAGCAGCGGCGACTCGTCGGCCACGCCGGCGATCGAGGTGAAGGCGTCGCGCAGCGCGGAACTGGCCTTGGCGCCGAGCGGCGTGTGGTACGCCTGCACCTGCTCCAGCGCGCGCTTGCGATAGTCGATGCCCGCGTCGACGTTGAGCACGTCGAGCTTCCGCTGCAGCAGCGCGATGGCCGGCAGCACGCGGTCGCGGTGCAGGCCATCCGGATACAGCAGGTCCGGGCGGTAGTTGGAGGTCATCACGAACTGCACGCCGTTCTCGAACATCTGCTGCAGCAGCCGATGCAGGATCATCGCGTCGGCGACGTCGCTGACGTGGAATTCATCGAAGCAGATCAGCCGGAAGCGGCGCGCGATGCGTCTGGCCAGCTCATCCAGCGGATCGGGACGGCCGCGCAGCTCTTCGAGCTGGCGATGGACCTCGCGCATGAACTCATGGAAATGCAGCCGCGTCTTGCGCACCACCGGCACGCAGGTATAGAAGCTGTCCATCAGGAAGGACTTGCCGCGCCCCACCCCACCCCACAGGTAGACGCCCTTGGGCACGTCGGGACGGACCAGCAGCTTCTTCAGCGCATTGTTGCGGCGGCTCTTGTAGGCCACCCATTCGTCGTAGCACTGCTGCAGCCGGGCCACGGCACGCAATTGCGCTTCGTCGGACTGGTAGCCGCGCTCCTTCAGTTCCTTCTCGTAGTACTCGGTGACGTTCATGCTGACGGGTTCCTGCGCACGGGCCGCAAGTGAAAACGGCGCGCCGCGGATGCGGCGCGCCGGTACTCAGGCAATGCGAAGCATGCGCCTTACATATTAAGCTGACGCTTGTCGACGGCCAGCGCGGCTTCGCGCATGACTTCCGACATCGACGGGTGCGGGTGGCAGACGCGGCCGATATCCTCGCTGGCGGCCTTGAACTCCATCGCCACCACGGCTTCGGCGATCAGGTCCGAGGCGTTGGCGGCAACGATGTGCACGCCCAGGATCTCGTCGGTCTTGGCGTCGGCCAGCATCTTGACGAAGCCGTCGGCGTGGCCCATGCCCAGTGCACGGCCGTTGGCCATGAACGGGAACTGGCCGGCCTTGTACTCGCGGCCTTCGGCCTTGAGCTGGGCTTCGGTCTTGCCTACCCATGCGATTTCCGGGAAGGTGTAGATCACCCACGGAACGCAGTTGTAGTCGATATGCGGCTTCTGGCCGGCGATGCGCTCGGCCACGGCCACGCCTTCGTCCTCGGCCTTGTGCGCCAGCATCGGGCCGCGCACCACGTCGCCGATGGCCCACAGGCCCGGCACCTTGGTGGCGCAGTGGTCGTCCACCTCGATGAAGCCGCGCTGGTCCGCGGCCAGGCCGACGGCGTCCAGGCCCAGGTTGTCGGTATTGGGCACGCGGCCAACCGACACGATCAGGCGATCGACCTCCAGGGTCTGCGCCTTGCCGTCCTTGTCAGTGTACTTGACGGTCACGCCGTTCTTGCCGGTCGTCACTTCGTTGACGTTCACGCCGAGGCTGAACTTCAGGCCCTGCTTGGTCAGCTGCTTCTGCGCTTCCTTGGCCACGCCTTCGTCGGCGGCGCCCAGGAACGCGGGCAGCGCTTCCAGCACGGTCACATCGGAGCCCAGGCGGCGCCACACCGAGCCCAGTTCCAGGCCGATCACGCCGGCACCGATCACGCCCAGCTTCTTCGGCACTGCGGGGAACTTGAGCGCGCCCTCGTTATCACTGACCAGGTCATTGTCGACCTTGATGCCCGGCAGGTGGCGAGCCTTCGAACCGGTGGCGATGATGACCTGCTTGGCGGTCACGACTTCACCGGCAACGTCGACCTGGAAGCCCTCGGCGCTCTTGCCGACGAACTTGCCGTAGCCCTTGAGCAGCGTCACCTTGTTCTTGCGGAACAGGAACTCGATGCCCTTGGTCATCTTGCCAACGATGTCGTCCTTGCGCTTGAGCATCTTGGCCACGTCGACCTTGACGTCGCCCACGGTGATGCCGTGGTCGCCCAGGTGGTGCTGGACGTTCTCGAACTCCTCCGAGGAAGCCAGCAGCGCCTTGGAGGGGATGCAGCCCACGTTCAGACAGGTGCCGCCCAGGCGGGCTTCGCCCTTGGGATCGTCATACGGATTGCCTTCGCAGCAGGCCACGTTCAGGCCCAGCTGGCCGGCGCGGATGGCGGCGATGTAGCCGCCGGGGCCGGCGCCGATCACCAGCACGTCGAATTGTTTGCTCATGGAAATTCCTTTGTGGGCGCCGGCGACAGCTTGTGCCGGCGCGCCTTCATCACGGGGGAAGCGCGCCCCGCGCACGGCAGGCGTGCGCGGGGGGACCGTTAATTACAGGTCCAGCAGCAGGCGGGCCGGATCTTCCAGCGCGTCCTTCATGGCCACCAGGCCCAGCACGGCTTCACGGCCGTCGATGATGCGGTGGTCATAAGACATCGCCAGGTAGTTCATCGGGCGGATCACGATCTGGCCGTCTTCCACCACCGGGCGGTCCTTGGTGGCGTGCACGCCCAGGATGGCCGATTGCGGCGGGTTGATGATCGGGGTCGACAGCATCGAACCGAACACGCCGCCGTTGGAGATCGAGAAGGTGCCGCCGGTCAGTTCTTCCAGCGACAGCTTGCCGTCACGGGCCTTGACGCCGAACTCGGCAATCTTCTTCTCGATGTCGGCCAGGCTCATCTGGTCGGCATTGCGCAGGATGGGCACCACCAGGCCACGCGGCGAACCCACGGCGATGCCGATGTCGAAGTAGCCGTGGTAGACAATGTCGTTGCCGTCGATCGAAGCATTGATCAGCGGGAACTTCTTCAGCGCGTGCACCGCGGCCTTGACGAAGAACGACATGAAGCCCAGCTTGACGCCGTGTTCCTTCTCGAAGCGGTCCTTGTACTTGTTGCGCAGGTCCATCACCGGCTTCATGTTCACTTCATTGAAGGTGGTGAGGATGGCGTTGGTCGATTGCGATTGCAGCAGGCGCTCGGCGATACGGGCGCGCAGACGGCTCATCGGCACGCGCTCTTCCGGGCGGTCGCCCAGCGCGGCAAAGTCAACCGGGGCCGAAACCTGCTGCAGCGCCGGCTTGGCGGCAGCCGGAGCCGGAGCAGCCTTGGCGGCCGGGGCAGCAGCAGCGGCCAGCGCGTCACCCTTGGTGATGCGGCCGTCCTTGCCGGTGCCTGCAACCTGGCCAGCCGACAGGCCGGCTTCTGCCATCAGCTTGGCAGCCGACGGCATCGCCACACCACCTGCGGCGGCCGGAGCGGCGACAGCAGCGGCAGGTGCCGGGGCAGCGGCGGCAGGTGCCGGAGCGGCAGCAGCCGGTGCGGCGGCGCCAGCGGTGGCTTCGGTGTCGATCTTGGCGATGATCTCATCGGCCACGACGGTGTCGCCGTCGTTCTTGACGATAATCGACAGGACACCAGCCGACGGGGCCGGCACTTCCAGCACGACCTTGTCGGTTTCGATCTCGATCAGGATTTCGTCCTGTGCAACAGCCTCGCCCGGCTTCTTCTTCCAGTTGAGCATGGTCGCTTCGGCGACCGATTCGGAGAGCTGCGGAACCTTGACGTCAACGATAGCCATGGTTGTGAATTCCTCGTGTTATGCGTGTTGTCTTTATGCTGGCTATGCCACGGCGGCCGTCTGCGCGCGCCGCCGTGGCTGCCGCTTGATTACTTGGTCAGAACAAAGCCCTTGAGCTTGGCGAAGGCAGCCTCCAGCAGCGCCTTCTGTTGCTCGTTGTGCTTTGCGTAGTAGCCCACTGCCGGCGAAGCCGAAGCGGGACGACCGGCATAACCGAGCTTCTGGCCATCCGTCATGTTTTCCATGATGTAGTGCTGCACGAAGAACCAGGCACCCTGGTTCTGCGGCTCGTCCTGGCACCACACGATTTCGGTGGCGTTCGGATACTTCTTGAGTTCTGCTGCCACGGCCTTGTGCGGGAACGGATACAGCTGTTCCAGGCGGATCACCGCCGTATCATTGGCCTCGCGTTCCTTGCGCGTGTTGACCAGATCGTAGTAGACCTTGCCCGAGCACATGATGACGCGCTTGACCTTGCTGGCGTTGAGCTCTTCGTGGTCAGGGATGACCGTCTCGAAGTGGCCCTTGGCCAGGTCCGACAGCGGCGACACAGCGTCCTTGTTACGCAGCAGCGACTTCGGCGTCATGATCACCAGCGGCTTGCGGAACAGACGGATCATCTGTCGGCGCAGCAGGTGGAAGATCTGGGCCGGCGTGGTCGGCTGGCAGACCTGCATGTTGTGGTCCGCGCAAAGCTGCAGGAAGCGCTCGATACGGGCCGAGCTGTGTTCCGGGCCCTGGCCTTCGTAGCCGTGCGGCAGCATCAGCGTCAGGCCCGAGGCACGGCCCCACTTCACTTCACCCGACGAGATGAACTGGTCGATCACCACCTGGGCGCCGTTGACGAAGTCGCCGAACTGGGCTTCCCAGATCACCAGCGCGTTCGGTTCGGCGGCCGAGTAGCCGTATTCGAAGCCGAGCACGGCCTCTTCGGACAGCACCGAGTCGATCACCGTGAACGGTGCCTGGTTTTCCGACACGTTCTGCAGCGGCACGTAGCTGCCGGCATCCCAGCGCTCGCGGGCCTGGTCGTGCAGCACGGCGTGGCGGTGGGTGAAGGTGCCGCGGCCAGCGTCCTGGCCGGTGATACGCACCGGGTAGCCCGACGACACCAGCGAGGCGAAGGCCAGGTGCTCACCCATGCCCCAGTCCAGCGGCTGGTCGCCGCGGCCCATGTTGGCGCGGTCCTTGACGACTTTCTCCACCAGCGGGTGCAGCTTCAGGGTCTCAGGCGTGGTGGTGATGCGTTCGGCCAGGCGCTTGAGCTCGGTCACCGGCACGGCGGTGTCGGCGGCGTCGGTCCACTTGCGGTTCAGGAACGGCATCCAGTCCACGGCGAACTTGTTCTTGAAGTTCGACAGGACGGGGTCGGCGGTGTGCTTGCCGGCGTCCATCGCGGCGCGGTATGCCTTGACCTTCTCGTCGCCGAACTCGGCCGGGACCAGGTTCTGCGCGGCCAGCTTGTCAGCGTACAGCTTGCGCGTACCGGGGTGCTGGGCGATCTTCTTGTACATCAGCGGCTGCGTGACCGCCGGGGTGTCCTGCTCGTTGTGGCCCAGCTTGCGGAAGCAGATGATGTCGACCACGACATCCTTCTTGAACTCCATGCGGAAGTCCACGGCCAGCTGCATGGCGTACACCACGGCTTCGGGATCGTCGCCGTTCACGTGCAGCACCGGGGCCTCGATCATCTTGACCACGTCCGTGCAGTACAGCGTCGAACGCGCGTCGCGCGGGTCGGAGGTAGTGAAGCCGATCTGGTTGTTGATGACAATGTGCATCGAGCCGCCCGTGCCGTAGCCGCGGGTCTGCGCGAGGTTCAGCGTCTCCATCACCACGCCCTGGCCGGCAAAGGCCGCGTCGCCGTGCACCTGCACCGGCAGCACTTCCTTGTGGCCGACTTCGCCGCGGCGTTCCTGGCGGGCCTTGGCCGAGCCTTCGACCACCGGGTTGACGATTTCCAGGTGCGACGGGTTGAACGCCAGCGACAGGTGGACCGGGCCGCCTTCGGTCGAGACATCGCTCGAGAAGCCCTTGTGGTACTTGACGTCACCGGCCGGCAGGTCGTCGACGTGCTTGCCTTCGAATTCGGCGAACAGGTCGGCGGGCATCTTGCCCAGCGTGTTGACCAGCACGTTCAGGCGGCCACGGTGGGCCATGCCGATCACGATTTCCTGCACGCCCTTGCTGCCGGCGTGCTGGATCAGCTCGTCCATGGCGGCGATGAAGCTTTCGCCGCCTTCCAGCGAGAAGCGCTTCTGGCCGACGTACTTGGTGTGCAGGAAGCGCTCCAGGCCTTCAGCCGCGGTCAGGCGGTCCAGGATGTGCTTCTTCTTTTCCAGCGTGAACACGGGCTTGGAACGCGTGGTTTCCAGGCGCTCCTGCCACCAGCGCTTCTGCGCCTGGTCGCTCACGTACATGAATTCGAAACCGATGGTGCCGCAGTAGGTTTCGCGCAGGTTGTTGAGCAGCTCGCGCAGGCTCATCGACTCCTTGCCAAAGTAGGTGTTGCTGGCATTGAAGACGATGTCGAGGTCTGCTTCGGAGAAACCGTAGAACGCCGGGTCCAGATCCGGCAGGGGCGGACGCTCCTGGCGCTTGAGCGGATCCAGGTCGGCCCAGTGCGAACCGATGTTGCGGTAGGCGGCGATCAGCTGGGTGGCAGCGACGCGCTTGCGGCCCATGTCGGAATCGGCCGAGGCAACGATGGTCCTGATGGGGCCTTGCTTGGCGCGCTCGGCGAACGAGGCAACGATGGGGGCGTGGGGGATATCCCGGCCGTTCGAGCCGTCGACCGCAGGAACGTTCTGCATGGCGTCGAAATACGCGCGCCAATTGTCGGGAACCGAGGCGGGGTTCTGGAGGTAGGCCTCGTACAGTTCTTCGACATACGGGGCGTTACCGCCGAAGAGGTACGAGTTGCTCTGATACTGCTGCATCATGGGACGCTCACTATTCTCCGGGAATGCCGGAGTTCAGCGGGTTATTCAACCTTCCGCGACACGGCTTGACCGGTTAGCGGATCGCAAACAACTCTTGGGAGCCCAACTGAGGCGCCTACACAAACGGCACCGCTTGGGTGCCGCGTGTGATGGCTTCCTCACAAGGCCCGAAAGGGCAAGTTGTGCGGGGAAGGACCTAAAGTCTTCACGGCGTTAAGAATAGCATGAATTGCCTTTGATCAATGTGGACTTTTCGCGATACGAAACACCTACCCACGACAATTCGGTTCGCAATCAGCGAATTAGCAACACCCGCACAACAATTTGAATCAAGGCGCGATCTGGTCGACGGCGTCTGTGATCAGCCCGTCCAGGCCCCAGGCCAGCAACTGCGCCGCCCGCGCCGGATCGTTCACGGTATAGCAGAGGACCCGGAAACCGGCCGCGTGCGCGGCGGCGATCACGCCGGCATCCAGTTCGCGGTGGTTGGCATCCAGCGCCACGCAGCCCAGCCGGCGCAGCCGCTCCAGCCAGTCCGCGGGCAGCTGGTCGAGCAGCAGCGCGCGCGGCAGGTCCGGCGCGACGCGCGCCGCGGCGGCCAGCGCCTCTTCAGAAAACGATGACAGCAACGGCGGCACCGCGGCAGCCGCCCACAGCGACTGCGCGTCCAGCGCCACCGCCGCACCGGTGCGCGCCTCGGTGCCGGGCACTGGCTTGATCTCGATATTGACCATCAAGCCGTTGGCCTGGGTATAGCGTGCGATGGCCGCCAGCGTCGGCACGGGCTCGCCGGCGAAGGCGGGACTGTGCCACGTGCCGGCGTCCAGCTGCGCGAGTTCGCCCAGTGTCAGCGCATCCACCCGGCCCTGGCCGCTGGTGGTGCGGTCCAGCGTGGCGTCGTGCATCAGCACCGGCTTGCCGTCGGCCGACAGCTTCACGTCGAACTCGAACATCCGGTAGCCAAAGCCGGCGCCGTGGCGAAACGCTGCCAGCGTGTTCTCCGGCGCCAGCTTGCCGGCGCCGCGGTGCGCGATATGGCTCGGGTACCGCCAGGCAGTGTCGGTTACGCTGGTCATGTCAGGCCTCGATGCGCTTGCCCGTATCGGGCGCAAAGAAATGCAGGTGCTCCGCCGACGACGTCACCGGCAGGCGGTCGCCGGCGCGCACGTGCGCATGGCTGTCCAGGCGCACCACCACCGCCTGTCCGCCAAGCGAGCCATAGGCAAAGGAATCCGCGCCGAGGGCCTCGACCACGCGCACATCGACTTCGGCGATGGCCTCATGCGCGGCGCACGGCTCGATATGCTCCGGGCGCAGCCCCAGCAGTGCCTGCTCCGGCAGGTGCAGCCCCATCGGCAGGTGCCCCAGCGTGGCGTTGGCGGCCTCGCCTTCCTTCGCCACCACGCGCATCTGCGCGCCAGTGTCGCCGCCGGCGTTGCGCGCCACCGGGATCAGGTTCATCGGCGGCGAGCCGATAAAGCCGGCCACGAAGGTGCTGGCCGGACGCGAATAGACTTCCAGCGGCGTGCCGATCTGCTCGACGCGTCCGGCGTTGAGCACCATCATGCGGTCGGCCAGCGTCATCGCCTCGACCTGGTCGTGCGTGACGTACAGGCTGGTGGTGCCCAGGCGCCGGTGCAGCTCCTTCAGTTCCAGCCGCATCTGCACGCGCAGCTTGGCGTCCAGGTTGGACAGCGGCTCGTCGAACAGGAACACCGCCGGCTCGCGCACGATGGCGCGGCCCATGGCCACGCGCTGGCGCTGTCCGCCCGATAGCTGGCGCGGCTTGCGGTCCAGCAGCGGCGCCAGCTCCAGGATGCCGGCGGCATGGTTCACCCGCTGCGCGATCTCGGCCTTGGCCATGCCGCGGATCTTCAGGCCGTAGGCCATGTTGTCGTACACGCTCATATGCGGATAGAGCGCGTAGTTCTGGAACACCATGGCGATGTCCCGCTCGGCCGGCTCCAGGTTATTCACGACCTTGTCGCCGATATGGATTTCGCCGCCGGTGATGGTTTCCAGCCCCGCCACCATGCGCAGCAGCGTGGACTTGCCGCAGCCCGAGGGGCCGACGATGACGATGAATTCGCCGTCGGCGATCTCCATGTCGATGCCGTGCACCACCTGGACGCTGCCGGCGTAGGTTTTCTGAACGTTGCGTAGCGACAGTTTTGCCATTGCTGTTGTCCTGCGCGTGGCTCGTGGCCACCGCGCCTTATTTTTCCGTTTCGACCAGGCCCTTGACGAACCACTTCTGCATCAGCACCACCACCACCGCCGGCGGGATCATCGCCAGCATCACGGTGGCCATCACCAGGTTCCAGTCGGTGGCCGCGTCACCCGAGCGCGAGATCATCTGCGTCACGCCCACCACCACCGGCGTCATCGACTTCTGCGTGGTGATCAGCAGCGGCCACAGGTACTGGTTCCAGCCGTAGATAAACTGGATCACGAAGAGCGCGGCGATGCTGGTGCGCGACAGCGGCAGCACCACGTCCCAGAAGAATCGCAGCGGCCCGGCGCCGTCGATGCGCGCGGCCTCGGCCAGCTCGTCCGGAATGGTCAGGAAGAACTGGCGGAACAGGAAGGTGGCGGTGGCCGACGCGATGATCGGGACGGTCAGGCCAAAGTAACTGTCCAGCATGCCGAGGTCCGACACCACCTTGTAGGTCGGCAGGATGCGCACCTCCACCGGCAGCATCAGCGTGATGAAGATCAGCCAGAAGAAGGTCTTGCGCAGCGGGAACTTGAAATAGACGATGGCAAAGGCCGAGATGATCGAGATCGCGATCTTGCCCAGCGCAATGCCCAGCGCCATGATCAGGCTGTTCTTCATCATGGTCGAGACAGGCGATGCGGCCTCGCCCACGCCCTGGAACAGCACGGTGCGATAGTTCTCGATCAGGTGGCTGCCTGGGATCAGCGTCATCGGCGCGTCCAGCACCTCTTCGGCGGTCAGCGTGGACGCAACGAAGGTCAGGTACACCGGGAACACCACGATCACGATGCCCAGGATCAGCACCGCATGGCTCAGGAAATCAAGGAAGGGGCGACGTTCTACCATGTGCTGTCTCCGTCAGTACTGGACCTTGCGTTCAACATAGCGGAACTGCACCACGGTCAGCGCGATCACGATCACCATCAGCACCACCGACTGCGCGGCCGAGCCCCCGATGTCCATGCCGCGGAAGCCGTCATGGAAGACCTTGTAGACCAGTGTGTTGGTCGAATTGAACGGGCCGCCGTGGGTGACCGCGTCGATGATCGCGAAGGTATCGAAGAACGCGTAGACCACGTTGATCACCATCAGGAAGAAGGTGGTCGGCGACAGCAGCGGGAACATGATCGACCAGAAGCGGCGCCATGGGCCGGCGCCGTCGATGGCGGCGGCCTCGATCAGCGAGCGCGGGATGCTCTGCAGACCCGCCAGGAAGAACAGGAAGTTGTAGCTGATCTGCTTCCAGGCGGCGGCCAGCACCACCAGCAGCAATGCCTGGTCGCCATTGAGCAGGAAGTTCCATTCCACGCCGAGCTTGCGCAGCGCATAGGACACCACGCCCAGCGTCGGGTTGAACATGAACATCCACAGCACGCCGGCCACGGCCGGCGCCACCGCATACGGCCAGATCAGCAACGTCTTGTAGCCGACGGCGCCGCGGATGATGCGGTCGGCAAAATAGGCCAGCAGCAGCGCGGTAGTCAGGCCCACCACGGTCACGCCCACGGCAAAGATGGCGGTGGTCTGGAACGACTCCACGTACAGCGGGTCGTTCCACAGCATGCGGAAGTTGTCGAGGCCGACGAACTCAAGGTTGATGCCGAAGGCATCCTGCTGCAGCATCGACTGGTACAGCGCCTGCCCGGCGGGCAGGAAGAAGAAGATCAGCGTGATCGCGATCTGCGGCAACACCAGCAGATACGGCAGCCACGGCGAACGGAAAACGACGCGTTTTTCCATGAACGGATTCCGGCGAATGCTGCGGGTCGCGGCATCGGACTAGGTACGGAGTTGCGGAGGGCCCCGATCGGTGAGACAGGGCCGTCCACAATGCAATCGGGCGGAGGTTTCGCCACCGCCCGATTGTCACATCAGCTTGCTGGCTATGCCGGCTTACTCGCGGGCAGTCTTCTGGAAGCGCTCCAGCAGATCATTGCCGCGGGCCACGGCCGAGTCCAGCGCCGCCTTGGGCTCCTTCTTGCCGGCCCAGACGGCTTCCAGTTCCTCGTCCACCACGGTGCGGATCTGCACCATGTTGCCCAGGCGCACGCCGCGCGACTTGTCGGTGGTCTTGACCACCATCTGCTGCACCGACACATCGGCACCCGGGTTCTTGTCGTAGTAGCCCGATTTCTTCGTCATCTCGTAGGCGGCCATCGTCACCGGCAGGTAGCCGGTGGCCTGGTGCCAGTCAGACTGGATCTCGGGGCGCGACAGGAAATTGAAGAACTTGGCCACGCCCTTGTACTCGTCGGGCTTCTTGCCGCCCATCACCCACAGCGAAGCGCCGCCGATGATGGTGTTCTGCGGGGCACCCTGCACCTCCGGGTAATACGGCAGCTGTGCCACCGCGAACGCGAACTTGGCATTCTTGCGGATATTGGCCAGCGATGCCGACGAGCCGGTGAACATCGCGCACTCGCCGTTGTAGAACTTGGCCTGCGACTCAGCCTTGCGCCCGCCGTAGCTGAAATAGCCCTTCTTCACCATGTCCTGCAGGTTGGTGATGTGCTTGACGTGCAGCGGGCTGTTGAAGAGCAGGCGCGTGTCGGTGCCGCCGAAGCCGTTGTTCTTGGTCGCGTACAGCGTGTTGTGCCAGGCCGAGAAGCTCTCCAGGTGGACCCAGCCCTGCCAGTCGGTGGTGTAGGCGCAGTTGGTGCCCGAGGCCTTGAGCTTGGCCGAGTACTGCATCACCTCGGGCCAGGTCTTGGGCGGCTTTTCCGGATCCAGGCCGGCCTTCTTGAAGGCGTCCTTGTTGTAGTAGAACACCGTGGTCGAGCTGTTGAACGGGAACGACAGCATCTCGCCCTTGGACGAGGTGTAGTAGCCCGCCACCGCCGGGATATAGGCCTTCTGGTCGAACTTCTCGCCGGCGTCCTTCATCACCGCCGATACCGGCTTGATCGCGCCCTTGGCGCTCATCATGGTGGCGGTGCCCACTTCAAACACCTGCAGGATGGCGGGCGAGCCACCGGCGCGGAAGGCCGCAATGCCCGCAGCCATGGTTTCGTCGTAGTTGCCCTTGTTGACCGGCACCACCTTGTATTCGGACTGGCTGGCGTTGAACTTGTTGGCGATCTCGTTCACCTTGTCGTTCAGGGCGCCCTGCATGGCGTGCCACCACTGGATTTCAACGGCGGCGTGGGCGCTGCCGGCCCCGGTCAGGGCTGCCAGCGCTGCGAGTTTGAGCACGGTACGGGATAAGGACATCGGTGGCTCTCCTTTGGTCTGTCTGTTCCGGTCGGTCGAAAATCCGACAGTATGTGATTTTTTTGTGACAGCGGCATGTTACGCCTGTCGCACCTGAGCTAGCAAATCAGCAGATTCACCAGTATGGCCAGTACGATGCCTTTTGCAGTGCAATAAGGGAAATTGCCGCCAGATCCGCGGTTACAATGGCCCGCCATGCAATCCCTGAACAAGCTCTCTAATTCCGTGCTGCAGCGCGTGCGCGGCGTGCTGACCGACATCGACGGCACCCTGACCACCGACGGGCGGCTGCCGGCCTCGACCTACCTGGCGCTCGACGGGCTGCGCCGCGCGGGCCTGCACGTGATCCCGGTCACCGGGCGCTGCATCGCCTGGGCCGAGATCCTGACCCGGCTGTGGCCGGTCGACGCCATCATCGGCGAGAACGGTGCGTTCTACTCGCACTTGCACAACGGCCGCCTGCAGACCCGCTTCCTGGACGATGCCGCCACGCGCGCGCGCAACCTGGAGCGCATCGAAGCGCTGGGCCAGCGCATCGTGCGCGAAGTGCCGGGCTGCGCGCTGGCCTCGGACCAGGCCTGGCATGCCGCCGACCTGGCCATCGACCATGCCGAGGACGTCGCGCCGTTGCCTGCAGACGCCGTGGCCCGCATCGCCGCCATCATGCGCGAGGCCGGCATGACCGCCACGGTCAGCTCGATCCATGTCAACGGCTGGTTCGGCCTGCACGACAAGCTGTCGATGAGCAGGCTGTGCGTGGCCGAACTGCTGGGCGAAGACGTGGACGCGCGCCGCGACGAATGGCTGTTTATCGGCGATTCGGCCAACGATGCCAGCATGTTCGCCCACTTTCCGCTGTCGGTTGGCGTGGCCAATGTGCGCGACATCCTGCCGCAGCTGCCGGTGCCGCCGGCCTATATCACCGCAGCGGCCGGTGGCGAGGGCTTTGCCGAGATGGCGCAGCGGCTGGTCGAAGCGCGCGGCTGAATACCTCACGCAAAACAAGAAAACCGGCCGGGAAAGTTCCGGCCGGTTTTTCTTGTCACCCGCCCCTGCCCTGGCTCAGTCGAACCCAAGCTCCTGCAGCTTGCGCGTGATGGTATTGCGCCCGATCCCGAGCCGGGTCGCCGCCTCGACGCGGCGCCCGCGCGTGACACCCAGCGCGGCCTCCAGCACGGCCTTCTCGAAGCGGCGCGTCAGCACATCCATGACCTCCGGCTGGCCGGCTTCGAGCATTGCCCGTGCTTCGCCGGCGAGCAGGCTTTCCCAGCCGGCCGAGGCCAGGGCCGGGACCACCGTCGCCACGGACGCGGGCCGGACTGCGGTGGCCGTGTCGGCCTCTGCCACCGTCGTCGCGTAGCCGCCGTAGTCGGCCAGGTCAGGCGCGCTTTCATACTCGGGCGCGCGCGCTTCGCCAACGCGCTCGGGCCGCGGCGCATTGACCGGCTCGCTGGTGCCGGCTTCCAGCATCTCGCGCGGCAGGTCCTTGACCTCGATGGTCTGGGCCGGCGCCATCACGGTCAGCCAGTTGCACAGGTTCTCCAGCTGGCGCACGTTGCCGGGGAATGGCAGCGTGCTGACATAGGCCAGCGCTTCGTCGGACATGCGCTTGGGCTCGACGCCCAGTTCCTTGGCGCTCTTCTGCAGGAAATGACGCGCCAGCAGCGTGATGTCCTCCGGGCGTTCGCGTAGCGGCGGCAGGCGCAGCCGGATCACGTTCAGGCGGTGGAACAAGTCTTCGCGGAACAGCCCTTCCTTGACGCGCAGCTCCAGGTTCTGGTGGGTGGCGGCAATCACGCGCACATTGGCGCGCAAGGGGTTGTGGCCGCCGACACGATAGAAGTTGCCATCGGACAGCACGCGCAGCAGGCGCGTCTGCAGGTCGAACGGCATGTCGCCGATTTCGTCGAGGAACAGCGTGCCGCCCTCGGCCTGCTCGAAGCGGCCGCGCCGCATGGTCTGCGCACCGGTGAAGGCGCCGCGCTCATGGCCGAACAGTTCGGATTCGAGCAGGTCCTTGGGGATGGCTGCGGTATTGAGCGCGATAAAGGGACCGTTGGCACGCGGGCTGTGCTTGTGCAGCGCGCGTGCGACCAGCTCCTTGCCGGTGCCAGACTCGCCGGTGATCATCACCGTCACGTTGGACTGCGAGAGCCGGCCGATGGCGCGGAACACGTCCTGCATCGCCGGCGCCTGGCCGAGGATCTCGGGCGCATCGACGAGGCGGTCGTCCAGTTCTTCCTCGCGCAGGCTTTCTTCCAGCGCGCGGCGGATCAGCTCGACCGCCTTGTCGACATCGAAGGGCTTGGCCAGGTATTCAAAGGCACCGCCCTGGAACGCGGCCACGGCGCTGTCCAGGTCAGAGTAGGCCGTCATCACGATGACCGGCAGGCCCGGATGCCGCGCCTTGATGGCCTGCAGCAGGTCCAGGCCCGATCCGCCGGGCATGCGGATATCCGATATCAGCACCTGGGGCTGGTCTTCTTCCAGCGCGGCCAGCGCATCCCGCACATTGGTGAAGCTGCGCGAGAGCAGGCTTTCACGGGCCAGGGCCTTTTCCAGGACCCAGCGGATTGATTGATCGTCGTCGACTATCCAGATCGGCTTCATGTGCGTCGCTTGTCTGCTCGGTGTCATTTGGTCTTCCGCATGCCCGGCCACGGCGGATGCACCATCGCTCGCGCACGCCAGCAAAAGCTAGTGCAGCGGCAGCAGGATGCGGAAGTCGGTACAGCCCGGCCTGCTCTCGCATTCGATCAAGCCCTCGTGCTGCTGCACGAAGGTTTGAGCGAGTGTGAGACCGAGTCCGCTGCCGCCATCCCTGCCCGATACCAGCGGATAGAAGATGCGTTCGCGGATGTCTTCGGAAATTCCCGGGCCGTTGTCGATGACATGCAAGTCCAATGCCAGCTTGAACAAGCGCTTGGCAATCGTGACCTGGCGCGCCACGCGCGTGCGCAGCACGATCTGTGCATCGCCGCGCGCCATGCGGTCGGCCAGCGCCTGCGCGGCGTTGTGCACGATGTTGAGCACGGCCTGGATCAGTTGCTCCATGTCGCCCTGCAGCTCGGGCAGGCTGGCGTCGTAGTCGCGCACGATCTCCAGCCCGTTGGGGAACTCCGCCAGCACCACCGAGCGCACGCGCTCCAGCACTTCGTGGATATTCAGGCTGGACACGATATGCGGATGCCGGTGCGGCTCCAGCAGCCGGTCCACCAGCGTCTGCAGCCGGTCCGATTCCTTGATGATGACCTGCGTGTATTCGCGCAGCGAGCGCTCCGGCAGCTCGAACTCCAGCAGCTGCGCCGCGCCGCGAATGCCGCCCAGCGGGTTCTTGATTTCGTGGGCCAGGTTGCGGATCAGTTCCTTGTTGGCCGAGGTCAGGTCCAGGATGCGTTCTTCGCGTTCGCTGCGCACCTTCTGTTCATTGGGCAGGATTTCCACCACCACGGTGTCGCCGACCGCTTCCAGCGCGGAGATCACCACGTGCACATGGGCCGGCTCCTGCAGCGGCGGGTGCAGGATCAGGTCCTGCCGGCGCACGTCGAACTGCCGCGTGACCACGGTGTCGATCATGCTGTGCAGCTCATCGGAACGCCCGAACAGGTCAGGCAGCGTCAGCTCCACCATGCCCTTGCGCGACACGCCGAAGGTGGCTTCAGCGGCCGGGTTCGCAAAGACGACGCGCAGCCCCGGCTGCTGCACCAGCAGCACCGGGTTGGCCACTACGTCCAGGCCGGCATGGAACGCCACGGCGCCCATGGTCAGCACCTGGGCGCTGCCTTCGGCCGGCGCCGCATCAGCCGCCGGCGATTCGCCACGGGCGCCGTCGGCACCGCTGGCCTTGCGCGACACTCCGCGAATCAGGCGACGCATAAGACTAGTCCTTCAAATTGCCAAGCTCGCGCCGCAGCGACGCCGCATTGGCCTCGCTGCGGGCGATGTCGTCGCGCAGCGCTGCCGTGCGATCGAGGTATTTCTGATAGTTGCGCTCATTGCCCTGGCGCTCCGGCTGGCCGTTGTTGTACTCGGCACGCAGCGCCTGCAGCTTGGCCTCTTCGGCCTGCAGCTCCTGCGAGAGCACCGCGCGGCGCTCACCGTCGCGGCTCTTCTGCGTGGCACTGTCCACGCGCGGGAAGCTGGTGCCGCCAGCCGCCGCGCCGGCGGTGCTGCCAGCGCCCTTGGCCGGCGCAGCGATACGCCCGCCCGGGACCGTCACCACCTCCGGCAGGTTCAGCTTCTTGCAGCCCTTGCCCGCGTTGCCATTGCGATACTCGGGCACGCCATTGGGCCCGGTGCAGACATAGACGTCCGAGGACTGCGCGGAAGACTGCCCGGCCCACGCGCCCAGCGTCAGCGCCACGGCACTCACCAGAACAGGGAATCCGAGACGAAATTGGTGCAGAGATCGGGGCAAGGTCAGGGTCCGGCGGGCCGTGCGTGAAGAGGCGTCCATGAACATGGCGTTAGGTTTGAACGGGATGGAACACGATTCCCCATTCTAGCGAGCAAAGCAAAAAGGGACAGCCGAAGCCGCCCCTTTCTGGTGCAACTGTTGCCCGGCCACAACCTGCGTCATTCCCGGGCAAAGGCCGCTTACAGCGAGTAGTACATTTCGAACTCGACCGGGTGCGTGGTCATGCGGAAACGCGTGACTTCTTCCATCTTCAGTTCGATGTAGGCATCGATCATCGAGTTCGAGAACACGCCGCCGCGGGTCAGGAACTCGCGGTCGTTGTCCAGGTACTCCAGCGCCTGGTCCAGGCTCGAGCACACGGTCGGGATCTTTGCATCCTCTTCCGGCGGCAGGTCGTACAGGTTCTTGTCGGCAGCTTCGCCCGGGTGGATCTTGTTCATCACGCCATCCAGGCCGGCCATCAGCAGCGCCGAGAAGCCCAGGTACGGGTTCATCAGCGGATCCGGGAAGCGGGTCTCGATGCGGCGGCCCTTCGGGTTGGCCACATACGGGATGCGGATCGAAGCCGAGCGGTTGCGGGCCGAGTAGGCCAGCTTCACCGGAGCTTCGAAGCCCGGCACCAGGCGCTTGTACGAGTTCGTGCCCGGGTTGGTGATGGCATTCAGGGCACGGGCGTGCTTGATGATGCCGCCGATGTAGTACAGCGCGAATTCCGACAGGCCGGCGTAGCCGTTGCCCGCGAACAGGTTCTGGCCGTCCTTCCACACGGACTGGTGCACGTGCATGCCCGAACCGTTGTCGCCAACGATCGGCTTCGGCATGAAGGTGGCGGTCTTGCCGTAGGTGTGGGCGACGTTCTGGATCACGTACTTCTGCATCTGGGTCCAGTCGGCGCGCTGCACCAGCGTGCTGAAGCGGGTGCCGATTTCATTCTGGCCCTGGCCAGCCACTTCGTGGTGGTGGACTTCAACGGGGATGCCCAGCGATTCCAGGATCAGGCACATTTCCGAACGCATGTCCTGGAAGGTGTCGATCGGGGCGACCGGGAAGTAGCCGCCCTTCTTGCCCGGACGGTGGCCGCTGTTGCCGTGCTCGAATTCCTTGGCCGACGACCACGGGGCTTCTTCGGAATGGATCTTCACGAAGCAGCCTTGCATGTCGACGTTCCAGGTCACGCCGTCGAAGATGAAGAACTCGGGCTCCGGACCAAAGAAAGCGGTGTCGCCCAGGCCGGTGCTCTTCAGGTAGGCTTCGGCGCGCTTGGCGATGGAACGCGGGTCGCGGTCATAGCCCTTGCCGTCCGACGGCTCGACCACGTCGCAGGACAGCACCAGCGTCGGCTCTTCGTAGAACGGGTCGATGTGGGCGGTGTTCGAATCCGGCATCAGCAGCATGTCCGAAGCTTCGATACCCTTCCAGCCGGCGATCGACGAACCGTCGAAGGCGTGGCCGCTTTCGAACTTGTCTTCATCGAAGTGCGACACGGGCACGGACACGTGTTGCTCCTTGCCTTTGGTATCGGTGAAACGGAAATCGACGAACTTGACGTCGTTTTCCTTCACCAGCTTCATCACGTCTGCAACGCTGTGGGCCATGCCAATCTCCTGGATATTCGGCGGAAGTCTGAGAAAGCCAATTCTTGGGCCTGTCGTCACCGGCGCCGATGCATGCTCTGCCGCGCCGTCCCGACCAGCCACGAAAGGACGAAGAATGTTAGCAGAAAGCGTGCCATGCGAACGCCCCACCGCCACCGGCAGCCCGAAAAAAGTGCAACGTCGGCGAACCGCGCACCGCGGCGGCGTAAGCGAAGCAGCGGCTCGGCTGCCGAGTGGCGCACCGGTTACACGCATTTCGGCGTAGCGCCCCCTAATAAAACACCACAATGGTGCATTCAGCAAGGCGTCGCACTTGAACAGTGCGGATGCACCAAAAGGAGTCACCCGACGCCCCAACAGCAGTCAATGAGGCTTCGAATCGGCCCGGCGCTATAGAATAGTGCGTTGCGGCTTTGCCGCCTCCAATTCCATTCCTCAAATTTGTCACGCAGATGACCACCCGAGACGATCTCCTCCAGGCCGCCCGCCAGCGCCAGCAACAGAACCAGCTCCCGTATTTTGGCGCGCTGTCGCCGCAGGAAGCCTTTGCGCTGCTGCAGAACGATCCTTCCGCCGTGCTGGTCGACGTGCGCACCCAGGCCGAACTGGACTGGGTCGGCGGCGTTGACGTGCCGGATGCGCAGTTCGCCCATGTCGAATGGATGTCCTATCCGGGCGGTGCGCAGAATGCCCGCTTTGTCGAAGAGCTGAGGGCACGCGTTCCGGCCGACGTGCCGGTGCTGTTCCTGTGCCGCAGCGCGGCGCGCTCCAAGCACGCCGCGCGCGTGGCCACCGACGCCGGCTACCACTTCGCCATGGACGTGCTGGAAGGCTTCGAGGGCAACCGCGACGACCACCACCACCGCAAGACTGTTGAAGGCTGGTGCGTGCGCGGACTGCCGTGGCACGGCGCCTGATCGCGGTCGGGCCAGAATGAGAGAAGGGGCAGCCAAGGCTGCCCCTTCTTCTTGCGACCCGTGCCGCCTTAAGCCTGCGCCGCTTCGCGCGGCGGCTGCTCCACGATCTCGAACCCCATCGCCTGCACGCCTGCGAGCAGCATCGCATAGGCCGGTGCCAGCAGATCGGCCGGGCCCTTGACCCCCAGGTCGATATGGCGGCGCGCGAAGCGGTCGCCGCGCTGCACGTCGCCGACCGAGGGCAGGCTGAACACGCGGATGCCCGGATGCGCCGCTTCGACCTTCTCCATCAGCGGCGTCAGCGTGGACTCCGGCGCCTCGAACACGTAGAAGGCCCGCTCCTGCTGCTGCACCTGGTGGAACAGGTGCGCATAGTCGTGGTCCAGCACCCATTCCATCATCGGCCATGCCATCACCGGGAATCCCGGCATGAAGTGATGGTGACCGACCGAAAAGCCCGGGATGCGGTTGTAGCTGTTGGGAATGATGCGCGCGCCCTTGGGGAACTCGCCCATTTTGAAGCGGTGCTGGTTTTCCGGCTGATTCAGGTCGGCCTTGACCGGGTCGCCGCCGGCGGTCTCGGCAATGCGCAGCGCAATCAGTTCGCGCGCCTCGGGATGCAGCACCAGCGGCACGCCCAGCGCGGCGGCCACGCACTGGCGGGTGTGATCGTCCGGCGTGGCGCCGATGCCGCCGGTGCAGAACACCACGTCCGGGCCGGCCAGCGTGCGCCGCAGCGTGGCGGTGATGCGGGCTCGGTCATCGCCGACGTATTCGGCCCAGTCCAGCGCCAGCCCGCGCGCGCCCAGCAGTTCGATGGTGCGGCGCAGATGCTTGTCTTCACGCCGCCCCGACAGGATCTCGTCGCCAATGACGATCAGGCCAAAACCCATATTGCCCTCGCTTCAGGAATTTTCGATGCGGCGCACGTCGCTCGGCGCCAGGTCGATGACGTCGCCGTCAAGCGCCGGCTGGTCCGGCTGATGCGCCGGCGGCTGGGCCGGCACCGCCGCGCGCTCGGCCCGCAGCTGCGCCAGCGCGCGCAGGCAGAAGTGGCCGAACCACAGCGCCGAGAAGATAAAGATCAGCACATACAGCCACAGCGTGCCGGCCAGCACGAACGGAAACAGGAAGATCACCGCCGCCGACGACACCCACAGCAGCGTCGGCGCCGAGCCCAGCAGCCCCACCGCCACCCCGATCACCAGCAGCGGCGTGCGGTGGCGGCGCAACAGCGTCTTGCGCTCTTCGGCGCTGGCGTGGTCGGCGAGCGCGTCATACGTCATCACGCGGTAGGTCAGCCAGCCCCACAGCACCGGCGGGATCAGCGCAAAGAACGGCGGGATCAGCCACAGCGGCAGCGTCACCAGCACCAGCACCAGGAACACCAGCGTGCTGCCCAGCGACTGGAACACGCTGCCCAGGATGCTGCCGCCATGGGCCTTGGCCAGGTCCGGGTAGCTGCGCTCCAGGTGGCGCACCACCGCCGGCACCGAGAACACGCCGATAAACATCAGCATCGAGGCAATCACCAGCGGGATTGCCAGTGCCGCCACGAACAGCGGCGCCACGATGGTGCGCATCGATTGCAGGCCGAACCAGTCGAGCGCGCTGTAGATCCAGCTGGTCAGGATGGAGGTTTCCAGGAAGCTGCGCGTGGCGCCCATGATGGGGTCCCAGCCCCACCAGAGCAGACCGCCCCACAGCAGCGTGGCCAGGACGAAAGGCAGCACGGTCAGCATCAGCATGCGGGGATGCAGCTGGCTGACCAGCGCGCGGCCAAACGAGCGGAAGATATCGTTCATGCAGTCGAAGGCAGACAGGAGGAAAGGCGCCGGGCGCGGCAGAAGTCCGACTGGGCCGGACCGGCGGCAACCCGGAACACTAGCATACGCCGCTTGCCGCCGCGGCGCGCCGTGTTGCGCCGCGGGTGGAGGACTACCTCCAGACCCGCCGTTTCAGCGCAGCCGCAGCAGCCGCTTGATGCCGTACCACTGGTGCGCCAGGAAGCCCGCGCCGTAGTCGTGGCCCTTGCCCAGCGGCGGCGGCAGCTGGTCGCGGATGCCGGTCGGGTGGTAGGTCTCGGTGAAGACCGCGGTGCCGAGCAGCATGTCCCACCACGGGAAGATCACGCCGTAGTTGCAGCCGCCCAGCTTGGCCGGTGCGCCGTCGGCCTCATGGCCGATGCCCACGGCGTGGTGGGTGCGATGAAAGCGCGGCGAGATCAGCAGCCGCTCGCCGATGGCGCCGAATTGCAGTCGCACGTTGGCATGCTGCAGGCTCTGCAGCAACTGCGACAACGCCACCAGCAGCACGTACTGCGACGGCTCCACGCCCACGCCCAGCGCCACCAGCGCGAACACCAGATCGCGCAGCATGTCGTCCAGCAGGTGGTTGCGGTTGTCGCTCCACAGCGTCATCTGGCGCTGGCTGTGGTGCACCGCATGCAGATGCCACCACCAGCGGAACGAATGCGACAGCCGGTGGTACCAGTAGTCGAGGAAGTCGAACAGCAGCAGGTAGACAAAGAAGCTGACCAGCGGCACCGAGGTCACGCCCGGCCACCAGTCTTCCACATTGATGCGGTGCCAGCCCATCAGCCGCAGGTCGCCTTCCAGGGCGTCGGTCAGCGGCGCGAGCAGGAAGAACATGGCCAGCCGGAACAGCCCGAGCCGGTGGATCACCGTGTAGAAGATATCGGTGCGGATGCCGGCGCGGTCGGATACCGGCTCGACCGGGCGCCATTTCTCCAGCGGCCCCAGGATCAATGCCATCACCACGATCTGCACCAGGCCCACCAGCAGCCACTCGGTGCCGGTGAAGGCTTCCTCGGCATAGCGGCCAAACCCGAGGTCGTAGACCACGGGCAGCACCACGTCCTGGAACAGCGTGCCCTCGACCTGGCCGATCCAGCCGTTCAGCGTCTCCCACATCAGCGCCTGCCCTCCTTTTGCCCGACTGGCTGCGGCCTGGCGATCCAGTCGCGGTAGGCCGGGTGCTCGCGCAGCGTCGCGAAACAGAATCCCTTGCGCTCAAGGCCGGCGAGCAGCGGCTCCAGCACGCCGGGCGCCCACGGATCCTTGCGCGACCAGATGCCCAGGTGCGCCATGGTGATATCGCCGTCGCGCAGGTTGGCCAGCGCGCGTTCCAGCAGCGCCGCGTTGGGATAGCGGTCGGACGACAGCTCGTCGCCCAGGAACCCGGCCGGCGCCCAGCCGACGTGGCGGAAGCCGCACTGCTCGGCCCATTGCACCGTCTGCGGGGCGGTGCGCCCGCCCGGGGCGCGCCACAGCGGCACCATGGCGGCGCCGGTCATGCCGTGGAAGGCGTCGGCGCTGCGCCGCAGCTCCTGGCAGAATCCGGCCGCGTCCATGACCATGTCCTTGCCCGCCTGCGTGCCGAACTGCGGCCTCATGGTCACATGCCCGGCGTGCACGCTGCGCAGGTAGACATGGTCGAAGGTATGCGTGCCAAAGGCGTGGCCGTCGGCCACCAGTGACTTCCAGTACGGCGCCCAGGATGGGTCCAGCGAACTGTCCTGGCGCACGGTCGGCTCATTGGCCAGGAAGAAGGTGGCGCGGATATGGTGGCGGCGCAGCGTATCGGCGATCAACTGCGCCTGGCTCATGCTGCCGGTGTCGAAGGTCAGGTAAAGCGTGCCGGCCGGGCACGCCTTGGCGCCAGGCTTGGGCACGTCAGCCGCCTGCAGCGCCGACGGCAGGACGCAGGCAAGCGCCAGCGCAGCCAGCAGCCTGCCCAGCCGTCCGGATCGCGATGCCCTGGTATCGTCCATGGTCCCTGCCCTGCCCGGTCAATACAGCGGCGCGCGAGTGCGGAAATAGATGCCGTGCGGCGAGCGCCCGACGCGCACGGTCTTGACCAGCTTGCGGCTGGCCACGTCGACCAGGCCGACCGAGCGCGCCCAGCGGAAGGTGACCCACAGCGTCTTGCCGTCGGCGGTCAGCTCCATGTCGTCCGGGCCCGGCGGCAGGCCGGTGATGTCGCCGACCTTGGCCAGCGTCTGCTGGTCGATGATGCTGATGCTGCTCGTGACCCGGTTGCTGAGGAACAGGTGGCGCTTGTCGCCGACCGCGCGGAAGTTGTGCGCGCCCTTGCCGGTCTGGATCTGCTTGACCACCGTGCGCGTGCGCCAGTCGATCACGGCCACGTAATCAGCCCCGGTCATGCCGACCAGCAGGTATTTCTGGTCCGGCGTGACCCAGATGCCCGCCGGCGCCGAGCCGGTTTCCATGCGCCACATCACGTTCTGCGTGACCAGGTCGATGGCTGCGACCTCATTGGAGTCCTGCAGCGTGATGAAGGCGATGCGGCTGTCGGCGGTAAAAGCGATATGGCTGGGGGTCTTGGCCAGCGGGAACTGCTTGGCCAGCTTCAGCGCCTTGCCGTCCCAGCGGTAGAGGTCGACACGGTCGAGCCGGTTGCCGGTGGCGACAAACCACTTCTGGTCCGGCGAGAAGCCGATCTGGTACGGGTCGTCGACATTGGGCACGCGCTGCTGGACCTTGCCCGAGACCGGGTCCAGGAACACCAGGTCGTTGCCGACCGCGTTGGCAACGATCAGCGACTTGTCGTCCGGCGTTGCGATCAGGTGGTGCGGTTCCTTGCCGATCGGGAAGGTCTCCAGCACCTTCTGGGTATCCTTGTCGATTAGCGTGACGGTTGCATCACCTGAATTCAGGATCACCACCACTTCCGCCGATGCCGGTGCGGCCAGCAGGCCCAGCGCCAGGGCGCCCACCGTGAAACCACCAGCTACAACACGACGCAATGCGAACCGCAGCGCAAACATAAGACCCGCCAGAAGAAGACTGAACCGGCGATTCTAACGGTTGAGCACGAGAATCCGCTGACGCCGCGGCCGAACTCGATCAAGATTTTGGCAGATTGTTGCGCCGGAGCGACCATTTGCGGTTCGCCCCGGCATTGCGCCCCGCGCCGGCGCTCAGCGCTGCATCGATTCCCACACTTTCTGCAGCCGCTTGACCGACATCGGCACCGGTGTGCGCAGCTCCTGGGCGAACAGCGCGATGCGCAGCTCCTCCAGCATCCAGCGGAATTCCTCCAGCCGCGCGTCCTCGCCGCCGCGGCCCTGAGTGCGCAGCTGCTTTTCGGCCCGCTGCCACTGCTGCACCAGCGGCGCCATCTCCTGCGTGCGCTGGGTGTCGCGCGCCGGGTCGCCCTTGAGCTTGTCCACCCGCATGGCGATGCCCTTCAGGTAGCGCGGGAAATGGACCAGTTGCGTGTATGGGGTCTCGTCGACAAAGCGCTTGCCCATCAGCCGCCCGAGCTGCGCTTCCATGTCCGCATGGGGCCCGGCGAACGGCTTGGCCTGCAGCAGCTTGCGCGACAGTCCGGCGTACTCGGCCAGGATGGTCCCCACCAGCCGCGCGATCTCCTGCGCCAGCAGCGACAGCCGGGTGCGGCCCTCATCCTTGCGTGCATTGAACTCGGCCTCGTTGCGCGGCAGCGGCGCCTGCATGCAGGCACGCTCCAGCGCCAGCATCACGACCTGTTCGCGCAGCATCTCCTGCGTGCCCAGCGTCATGTACTGCATCGCCATCTGCTGCAGGCCCGGGATGTTCTTCTCGATGAACTTGACCTGCTCGCGCAGCTGCAGCGCAAACAGCCGGCGCAGCCCCAGGTGGTGGACGCGGGCGGCTTCCTGCGGGTCGTCGAAGACTTCCACGTCGCAGTGCGTGCCGCGATCGACCAGCGCGGGGTAGCCGAACAGGGTCTGGCTGCCCTTGCGGATCTCCAGCAGCTCGGGCAGCTCACCGAAGGTCCAGCCGGTCAGTCCCTCGTACTTGCCGGGCTCGGCCGCGGCCAGCGGCGCCGCCTGCTCCGGGGCCTGGGTTGCCGCCTGTGCCGCGGCTTGCGCGGCCACCCGCTGGAACGACTGCTGCGCCTGCCCGCCCAGCTCGGCGCGCAGCTGGGCCAGGTTGCGGCCCATCTCAAGCTGGCGGCCGTGCTCGTCGACCACCTTGAAGTTCATCGTATGGTGCGCGGGCAGCGTTTCCAGCTTGAAGTCGGCGCGCTTGACCATGGTGCCGGTCTGCTCGCGGATATCGGCAATCAGCACGTCCAGCAGCTCGCCCTCGCCAAGCGGCTGGCGCGCGACAAAGGCCGCGGCATATTCCGGCAGCGGCACGCAGTGGCGGCGCAGCTTCTGCGGCAGCGACTTGAGCAGCAGGTGCACCTTCTCCTTGATCATGCCCGGCACCAGCCAGTCGGCGCGCTCCTGGCGCACCTGGTTGAGTGCGTACAGCGGCACGGTCAGGGTCACGCCGTCGCGGTGGCTGCCTGGCTCGAAGTGGTAGGTCAGCCCCATGTCCACCCCGGCCACGTTCATGGCCTTGGGGAACAGGTCGGTGGTGATGCCGGCCGCCTCGTGCCGCATCAGCTCGTCGCGGTTCAGGTACAGCAGCTTGCGGTCCTTGCCGCTCTCTGCCTGGTACCACTGCTCGAAGCTGGCCTGCTGGCAGATGTCGGCGGGAATCGCGCGATCGTAGAAGGCGTAGATCAGTTCGTCGTCGACCAGCACGTCCTGGCGGCGCGACTTGTGCTCCAGGTTCTCGATCTCGCGCACCAGGCGCTGGTTGTGCGCGTAGAACGGCAGGCGCGTGTCGAACTCGCCCTCGACCAGCGCACGGCGGATAAAGATCTCGCGCGCTTCCTGCGGGTTCATCGGGCCGTAGTGCACGCGCCGGTGCTGGTAGACCACCAGCCCGTACAGCGTGGCGCGCTCCAGCGCCAGCACCTGGCCCGCCTTCTTTTCCCAGTGCGGATCGCTCCAGCTGACCTTGAGCAGGTGACGGCCCACCTGTTCCAGCCACTCCGGCTCGATGCGCGCCAGCGTGCGCGCGAACAGCCGGCTGGTCTCGACCAGCTCGGCCGCGACGACCCAGCGCCCGACCTTGCGCGCGATCAGCGAGCCCGGCCACAGGTGGAACTTGATGCCGCGCGCGCCCAGGTATTCGCGGCCCTTGCCGTCGCCATCCTCGATGCGGCAGCCGACATTGCCCAGCAGGCCGGTCAGCAGCGCCTTGTGCACCTGCTCATAGGTGGGCTCGCTGTCGTTCAGGCGCCAGCCCTGCTCGGTCACCGTGGTCAGCAGTTGCGAATGCACGTCGCGCCACTCGCGCAGCCGCAGGTGCGACAGGAAGTGGGCGCGGCACTGGTCCTGCAGCTGGCGGTTGGACTTCTTGTGCGCGACCGCGTCCTCGAACCACTTCCACAGCCTGACCCAGCCCAGGAACTCGGACTTCTCGTCCATGAACTTGCGGTGCGCCTGGTCGGCGGCTTCCTGCGCCTCCTGCGGGCGGTCGCGCGGGTCCTGCACCGACAGCGCGCTGGCGATGACCAGCACCTCGCGCAGGCAGTGATGCTCGCGCGCGGCCAGGATCATGCGCGCCACGCGCGGGTCCAGCGGCAGCTTGGCCAGCTGGCGCCCGGTGCCGGTAAGCTGGTTGGCGTCGTCGACCGCGCCCAGTTCCTGCAGCAGCTGGTAGCCGTCGGCAACGGCGCGGCCCAGCGGCGGCTCGATAAACGGGAACGACTCGATCTCGGTCAGCCGCAGCGCCTTCATGCGCAGGATCACCGCGGCCAGCGACGAGCGCAGGATCTCGGGGTCGGTAAAGCGCGGCCGGCCGGCGAAATCGGACTCCTCATACAGCCGGATGCACACGCCGTTGGCAACCCGGCCGCAACGGCCGGCGCGCTGGTTGGCAGCGGCCTGCGAGATCGACTCGACCTGCAGTTGCTCGACCTTGTTGCGGTACGAGTAGCGCTTGACCCGCGCCAGCCCGGTATCGACCACGTAGCGGATGCCCGGCACCGTCAGCGAGGTTTCGGCGACGTTGGTCGCCAGCACGATGCGCCGCGCGTTGGACGGCTTGAACACCCGCTCCTGCTCCTGCACCGACAGCCGCGCAAACAGCGGCAGGATCTCGGTATGCGGCGGGTGGTGCTTGCGCAGCGCCTCGGCGGCTTCGCGGATCTCGCGCTCGCCGGGCAGGAACACCAGCACATCGCCCGGGCCGACGCGGCACACCTCGTCGACCGCCTCGACAATGCCGTCGTACAGGTCGCGCTCGCGCGCCTGCGGGCTGCGCGGCGCGCCCGCGGGCACGTCCTCGGTGATCGGACGGTAGCGCACTTCCACCGGGTACAGGCGGCCGCTGACCTCGATCACCGGCGCCGGCTTGTCGCCCGAGGCGAAATGCTGGGCAAAGCGCTGGGCATCGATGGTGGCCGAGGTGATGATCACCTTCAGGTCCGGGCGCTTCGGCAGGATCTGGCGCAGGTAGCCGATCAGGAAGTCGATGTTCAGGCTGCGCTCGTGCGCCTCATCGATGATCAGCGTGTCGTAGGCGCGCAGCAGCGGATCGTTCTGAGTCTCGGCCAGCAGGATGCCGTCGGTCATCAGCTTGACCGACGCCCCCGACGACATGGTGTCGTTGAAACGCACCTGGTAGCCCACGTGCTCGCCCAGCGGCGTGCCGATCTCCTGCGCAATGCGTTTGGCGGTCGAGGTGGCGGCGATGCGCCGCGGCTGGGTGTGGCCGATCAGCCCCCCACCCTCGCGCCCCGGGCCGCGCCCGATCGACAGGCAGATCTTGGGCAGCTGGGTGGTCTTGCCCGAGCCGGTCTCGCCCGAGACGATCACCACCTGGTTGGCCAGCAGCGCCGCGGCGATTTCGTCGCGGCGGCCGGAGACCGGCAGGGCCTCCGGGAAGGTGATGGGCGGCAGCGGGTTGACCGGCCTTGGCGCACGCGCCTCGCGGGGACCGCGTGGCGGGCGCTGCCCGGCTTCACCGGCCGGCCGGGCAGCGGCTGGCTGCGCACGGACGTCCGACTTCCTGGCCGGGCCTGGGGCCGGCCGGGGCTGGGTTGGGGAGGCTGGCTGAGCGGCACCGGCGCGCTGGCGCGGCGCGGCGGGTGGTTTAGGCTTGACGGGGCGTTGTTCTGACATTGGCCGGGATTATAATCCGCGGGATGAACGCCAGAACCGACGCGCCGCAGACGGCGCCTGCCTCCTCACCCGCCGCCCCCGTGCCGGCGCAGCCGCCCGCGGCTGAATTCCCCGCGCCTGCCCCGACCTCCCCCGTGCCCGCCGCCCCGGCGCTCACGGCGGCCGAGCCCGAGCGCAGCGGCCCCGACCACCAGCAGTTCGTCGACTGGCTGCGCATGGTGGCGCCGTATATCCATGCCTTCCGCGGCAAGACCTTTGTGATCGCCTTCGCCGGAGAACTGGTCAAGTCGGGCGTGCTCAATGCGCTGGTCAACGACGTCGCGCTGCTGCACGCCATGGGCATGCAGATCGTGCTGGTGCACGGCTCGCGCCCGCAGGTGGAAGAACAGCTGGCGCTGCGCCATGTCGAGTCACAGTTCGTCGATGGCGTGCGCGTCACCGACAACGCCGCGCTCGAATGCGCCAAGGAAGCCGCCGGCGAACTGCGCCTGGACATCGAGGCCGCCTTCAGCCAGGGCCTGCCCAATACGCCGATGGCCGGCGCCCAGCTGTCGGTGATCTCCGGCAACTTCGTGACTGCCCGCCCGGTCGGCATCGTCAACGGCACCGACTACCAGCACACCGGCCTGGTGCGCAAGATCGACGCCGAGTCCGTGCGCATGTCGCTGTCGCACGGCAAGGTGGTGCTGCTGTCGCCGCTGGGCTTCTCGCCCACCGGCCAGGCCTTCAACCTGTCGATGGAAGACGTGGCCAGCGCCACCGCCACGGCGCTCAAGGCCGACAAGCTGATCTTCATCACCGAGGTGCCGGGCGTGCCCGATCCGGTCGGCAAGATGATGCAGGAAATGTCGCTGCGCACCGCCGTGGAGCGCCTGCAAAACAACCATCTGCCGCCGGACGTGGCCAACTACCTGCAGCACCTGGTCAAGGCGCTCAAGGGCGGTGTGCCGCGTGCGCACCTGATCCCCTATTCGCTCGACGGTGCGGTGCTGCTGGAACTGTTCCTGCACGACGGCGTCGGCACCATGCTGTCCGACACCGACCTGGAAAGCCTGCGCGAAGCCACGCTCGACGACGTCGGCGGTATCGTCCAGCTGATCGCCCCGCTGGAGCAGGATGGCACGCTGGTGCCGCGCGGACGCCACCTGATCGAGCGCGACATCTCCAACTTCTCGGTGATCGAGCACGACGGCGTGCTGTTCGGCTGCGCGGCGCTCTACGACTACCCGCGCGAGAACATGGGCGAGATGGCCTGCCTGACGGTATCGCAGGAAGCCCAGGGCACCGGCGACGGCGAGCGCCTGCTCAAGCGCATCGAGCGCCGCGCCCGCGCGCTCGGCCTGGAGAAGCTGTTCGTGCTCACCACCCGGACCGAACACTGGTTCCTGAAGCGCGGTTTCGTCCACGCCAACGTCGACGACCTGCCCGAGGACAAGCGCAAGCTCTACAACTGGCAGCGCAAGTCCATGGTGCTGATGAAAAAGCTCTGAAGCCGTAGGGGCAATCGCCGCAGCGCCGCGGCCCGGTGCCCCGCTTGGCTACAATAGCGCCAGCGCCGAAGCTCTAACGAACATACCAAGGAGTCCCCATGGCCCGCATGGTCCAATGCATCAAGCTGAACAAGGAAGCCGAAGGCCTCGACTTCCCGCCGCTGCCCGGCGAACTGGGCAAGAAGATCTGGCAAAGCGTGTCGAAGGAAGCCTGGGCTGGCTGGCTCAAGCACCAGACCATGCTGATCAACGAAAACCGCCTGAACATGGCCGATGCGCGCGCGCGCCAGTACCTGCTCAAGCAGACCGAGAAGTACTTCTTCGGCGAGGGCGCCGACCAGGCGCAGGGCTACGTGCCGCCGCAGTCCTGAACCGGACCGGCCAATGAAAAAAGGGGTGCCTCAGGCACCCCTTTTTGCTTGGCAGCGGACGACTTTGCTCAGTAGTCAGTGCGCTGCACGCCGTCGCCGGTGCCCAGCAGCAACACATCCGCGCCGCGCAGCGCGAACAGGCCCACCGTGACCACGCCCGGCACCTGGTTGACGGCCTGTTCCAGGCCGCGCGGATCGTCGATCTTCAGGCCGGCCACGTCCAGGATCACATTGCCGTTGTCGGTCTTGTAGATGCCGCCTTCCTTGGTCATGCGCAGGCGCGGCTGGCCACCCAGGGCCTGCAGCTTGCGCGCCACCGCTGCACGTGCCATCGGAATCACCTCGACCGGCAGCGGGAAGGTGCCCATGGTCTGGACCAGCTTGCTGCCGTCGGCGATGCAGACAAAGCGCTTCGCGACCGAAGCCACGATCTTCTCGCGCGTGAGCGCCCCGCCGCCGCCCTTGATCATGGCGCCGCTGGCGTCGATCTCGTCGGCGCCGTCGACATACACCGGGATCTCGTCGACTTCGTTCAGGTCCAGCACCTTGAAGCCGTGCTGCTGCAGGCGGCGCGTGGAGGCCTCGGAGCTCGACACCGCACCGGCGAAGCGCTCCTTGAATGCCGCCACGGCGTCAATGAAGAGATTGGCAGTGGAGCCAGTGCCCACCCCGAGCACTGCCCCTTCGGGCACTTCCTGCTTCACGTAGTCGGCGGCAGCTTGCGCGACCAGCGCCTTGAGTTCATCCTGAGTCATGACAACAGCCAGATTGCGTTGGGGGAAACGCGTAGTGTAGCGGATTGCGGCGGCAGGTCACGCGGGCGACGGTACAATGGACCGGACCGGGTGCCGTACGCGCACCCCTGATGCCCGCGAACGATTTTGCAGACGCACAAGCAGACGACCAAGCGACCATGAACCAGCTCGAACAACTCAGGCAGTTCACCACGGTAGTGGCCGATACCGGCGACTTCCAGCTGATGAAGCAGTACACCCCGCAGGACGCGACCACCAATCCGTCGCTGATCCTGAAGGCCGTGCAAAAGCCCGAATACCGGCACCTGCTGGAGAAGGCGGTACAGGACCACCACGGCAACGGCGGCGTCGATGCGGTGATGGACGAAGTGCTGATCGCCTTCGGCTGCGAGATCCTGGCGATCGTGCCGGGCCGCGTCTCGACCGAAGTCGATGCGCGCCTGTCCTTCGACACCGAGGCCAGCGTGGCCAAGGCGCGCCACCTGATCCAGCTGTACGAGCAGCGCGGCATTGCGCGCGAACGCGTGCTGATCAAGATTGCCTCCACCTGGGAAGGCATCCGCGCAGCCGAGATCCTGCAGCGCGACGGCATCCGCTGCAACATGACGCTGCTGTTCTCGCTGGTGCAGGCGGTGGCGTGCGCCGAGGCCGGCGCGCAGCTGATCTCGCCCTTCGTCGGCCGCATCTTCGACTGGTACAAGAAGCAGGCCGGCGAGCAATGGGACGCGGCCGCCAATGGCGGCGACAACGACCCCGGCGTGCGCTCGGTGCGCCAGATCTACGACTACTACAAGAAGTTCGGCTACCCGACCGAGGTGATGGGCGCCAGCTTCCGCAGCACCACGCAGATCCTGTCGCTGGCCGGCTGCGACCTGCTCACCATCAGCCCCGAGCTGCTCGAGCAGCTCGCGGCCGGCCAGGGCCCGGTGGCGCACAAGCTGTCGGTGGACCAGGCCCAGGCTGCCAATATCGCCCGCATCGCGGCCGACGAGCCGGCCTTCCGCTGGCAGTTGAATGAGGATGCGATGGCGACCGAGAAGCTGGCCGAAGGCATCCGCCTGTTTGCGGCGGATGCGGTCAAGCTGGAGAAGCTGATCGGCGAGATTGCGAAGTAAGGATGGTCCGGGCGGCAACGCCCGGATCCAGGCTCAGCCGGCCGAGGGCGCCGGCTGCGGCGGCCACAGCAATGGCAGACATGCCCCCGCCGCGGCGGACAGCACGATATCCGCGGTCTGGTCCAGCGCCGACGGCTGCGGATTGACCACGATCACCGGCGCGCCATGCTCGCGCGCCAGGCCCGGCAGCCCCGCCGCCGGATAGACCAGCCCCGAGGTGCCGACCACCAGGCACAGGTCGCAGTGCTGCGCCGCATGCTCGGCGCGGTAGCGCGCCACGCGCGGCAGGTCCTCGCCGAACCACACGACGCCCGGACGCATCAGCGCGCCGCACAGGTTGCAGCGCGGCGGCATGCCGGGCAGCGCGGTCGCCTCGTTGCAGCGTCCGCACCCGTCCAGCCATTTGTTGGCGAACAGGTTGCCATGCAGTTCGATCACGCCCGCGCTGCCGGCGCGCTGGTGCAGGCCGTCCACGTTCTGCGTGACCAGCGTGAAAGGTCTCTGCGCAGCCAGCGCGACCAGCGCATGGTGCGCCGGGTTGGGATGCACGGCTGCGACCAGCTCGCGCCGATGCAGGTACCACTCCCAGACCAGCGCCGGCTGGCGGCGGTAGGCGTCCTCGCTGGCCAGCTCTTCCGGGTCGAACTGCTGCCACAGCCCGGTCATCGCGTCGCGGAAGGTCGGCACGCCGGATTCGGCGGAAATGCCGGCGCCGGTCAGCACGAAGATATTGCCGGCGGCCGCGATCAGCCGGCGTGCTTCCTCAAGCCCCGGCATGTCAAGGAGACCGTAATCAGCGGCCATGGACTTATCGCGGCAGGCGCCGCTGGCGCACGGCTTCGTACAGGCATACGCCGCTGGCGACCGAGACGTTCAGGCTTTCCACACCGCCCGCCATCGGGATGCCGACCAGCTCGTCGCAGGTCTCGCGCGTCAGGCGGCGCATGCCCTCGCCCTCGGCGCCCATCACGATCGCGGTCGGCCCCTTGAAGTCGATGTCATACAGCGATTTTTCGGTGCCGTCGGCGGTGCCGATGACCCAGATGCCGCGTTCCTGCAGCTCACGCAGGGTGCGGGCCAGGTTGGTGACGGTGATATAGGGCACGGTCTCGGCGGCGCCGCTGGCGACCTTGGCCACGGTGGCATTGAGGCCGACGCTGCGGTCCTTGGGGGCGATCACGGCATGCGCGCCGGCGCCGTCGGCCACGCGCAGGCAGGCACCCAGGTTGTGGGGGTCGGTGACGCCGTCCAGCACCAGCAGCAGCGGCGTGCCTTCGATGCCGTCGAGCAGTTCATCCAGGTTCAGCGCCAGTGCCACGTCTTCGGCACGTGCCACCACGCCCTGGTGGCGGTCGGTGCCGGCCATGCCGCGCAGGCGCTCGGCATCGACCGGATGCAGGCGCACGCCCAGGCTTTCGGCCAGGCGCACGAAGTCCTGCATGCGCCGGTCGCGGCGCGCGGATTCGATATAGACATCGGTCACGCCCTTGGCATCTTGGCGCAGGCGTGCGGTGACGGCGTGAAAGCCGATCAGGAGTTTGTTTTTAGCCATGGCGCGATTGTACTCGCCCTCTCGCCCCCGGCAGCAGGCCGGGGGCGAGAGGCGGCGGCATGGCAGCCGCCGCAAGCTTCAGCGCTTGCGCGGGGTGCGCGGGCTCTTGGCCGGCGTCTTGCCCGCCGGCTTGGCCTGGTGCGACTTGGAGGCCGGCTTGTGCGGCTTCTCCAGGTGCGCGGGCTTGGGCTTGGCCGCACGCTTGGCCGGCTTGCCGCCGGTCTTCACGTGCGGCCTGAGCGGCGTGATCACGGCCTCGAACACCGGCTGCTCCTCGATCACGCGGTCCAGCGTCTCGTCGAACGACTCTTCCGGCTTGGACGAGCCGCCCAGCAGCGCCGCCAGCTGGCGGCCCTTCTTGCGTGCTGGCACCGCATGGGCGGCGGGCACGCGCGGCTGGGTCTCGGTGCCCCCCGCGCGGGCGCGCAGGGTTTTCGCCGACGGCTCCTGCACCAGGCGGAAGTCGATCTTGCGCGCATCCAGGTCCACGCGCGATACCTGCACGCGCACGCGGTCGGTCAGGCGGTAGCGGATGCCGGTGCGCTCGCCGCGCAGTTCGTTGCGGGCCTCGTCGTACTGGAAGTAGTCGCTGCCCAGCTCGGTCACGTGGACCAGGCCTTCCACGTACAGCTCGTCGAGCTGCACGAAGATGCCGAACGAGGTCACGGCGCTGACGGTGCCGGCGTAGTCGCTGCCCAGCTTGTCGCGCATGAAGTAGCACTTGAGCCAGGCCTCGACATCGCGCGAAGCCTCGTCCGCGCGGCGCTCATTGGCCGAGCAGTGCAGGCCGAGCTCGTCCCAGATGGCCTCGTTGCGCCTGGCGCGCGCCGCGGTCAGTTCTGCCTTCTGCTCGGCGTCCTTGGCCTGCAGCCGGCGCGCCTTGGGCGAGATCGCGGTATTCAGCTCGGTCCCGTGCGCAAACGCCGGCTGGTACTTGGTATGTGCCAGCACCGCCTTGATCGCGCGGTGCACCAGCAGGTCGGGGTAGCGGCGGATCGGGCTGGTGAAGTGCGCGTAGGCCTCGTACGACAGGCCGAAGTGGCCGATATTGTCCGGGCTGTACACCGCCTGCTGCATCGAGCGCAGCAGCATGGTCTGCAGCATCGGCGCGTCGGGACGGGACTTGATCTTGTCCATCACCTCGGCGTAGTCCGATGCCTGCGGCTTGTCGCCGCCGCCCAGCGACAGGCCGGCGGTGCGCAGGAAGTCGCGCAGGTTCTTCAGCTTCTCTTCGCTGGGGCCCGCGTGGATGCGGTACAGCGCCGGGTGCTTGAAGCGTTCGAGGAAGTCGGCCGCGCAGACGTTGGCGGTCAGCATGCACTCCTCGATCAGCCGGTGCGCATCGTTGCGCGTGCGCGGCAGGATCTGCTCGATCTTGCCCTGCGCGTTGCAGACGATATAGGTCTCGGTGGTGTCGAAGTCGATCGCACCGCGCGCGCGCCGTGCCTTGAGCAGGACCTGGAACAACTCATACAGGTTCTGCAGGTGCGGCACCAGCTCGCCGCGCTTGTGCGCCTCGGGGCCCTTGGTGTTGGACAGCACCGACCAGACCTCGTTGTAGGTCAGGCGCGCGGTCGAATGCATCACGGCCGGGTAGAACTGGTAGCCCTTGAGCTCGCCCTTGGCGGTGATCACGGCATCGCACACCATGCACAGCCGGTCCACGTGCGGATTGAGCGAGCACAGCCCGTTGGACAGCTTCTCCGGCAGCATCGGGATCACGCGGCGCGGGAAGTAGACCGAAGTGGCCCGGTCCAGCGCATCCGCATCCAGCGGGGTGCCGGGGCGCACATAGTGCGACACGTCGGCGATCGCCACGATCAGGCGCCAGCCCTTGGCGCGGCCGATCTTGACCGGCTCGCAATAGACCGCATCGTCGAAGTCGCGTGCGTCTTCGCCGTCGATGGTCACCAGCGGGATGTCGCGCAGGTCGATGCGGTGGTCCAGGTCGGCCTGGCGCACCTCGTCGGGCAGCGCGGAGGCTTCCTGGGCAGCGGCCGGCGAGAACGCATGCGGCACGCCGTACTTGCGCACGGCGATCTCGATCTCCATGCCGGGATCGTCGATTTCGCCCAGCACCTCCACCACGCGGCCCACCGGCTGCACGTAGCGGTCGGGGAATTCGATCAGCTCGACGCTGACCACCTGCCCCACCCGTGCCTTGCCCTGCGCCTTGGGCGGGATCAGGATGTCCTGGCTGATGCGCTTGTCTTCAGGCGCCACCACCAGCACGCCGCCTTCACTGAGCAGACGGCCGATGACAAAACGGTTGGCGCGCTCGATGATCTCGACGATCTGCCCTTCAGGGCGCCCGCGCCGGTCGTAGCCCACCACGCGCACCTGCGCGCGGTCGTTGTGCATGGCCTTCTGCAGCTCGCGCTCGGGCAGGAAGATGTCGTCTTCGCCGTCGTCGCGGATCAGGAAGCCGAAGCCGTCGCGGTGACCCTGCACCCGGCCGGTGACGAAGTTCGGCTGATGGGCCAGCTCATAGCGGCCCTTGCGGTTCAGCTCGATCTGGCCGTCGCGCTCCATGGCCGCCAGGCGCTTCTGGAAACCGTCATGCTCTTTGCGCGTGACGGAGAGGGCCTTGGCAATATCGCCGGCCGACTGCGGGGATCCCGACGTTCTCAGCACGCCCAGGATTTCTTCCCGGCTGGGGATCGGATAGTTGTTCTGATTCAATTTTTTCTGGAAACTAATTGACAAAATTCTCGCGCTCTCTATAATGAGCGCTTCGGTTGTTTCGACACCTGCCCAGGTGGCGGAATTGGTAGACGCACTAGGTTCAGGTCCTAGCGGTGGCAACACTGTGGAGGTTCGAGTCCTCTCCTGGGCACCAAGTTACCGGAAAACCCGCAGCGCTTTCGAGCCCTGCGGGTTTTTTGTTTTTGACGCCTGTTTCGCGCATCAGATCCGGCAACTTGCACTCCTTGCTTGGCGGCCATGCCGCGATGTCATACCTGCGAGCGTACGGGTTTTTTCCCGTCCGTGAAACCGCGCACCGTACCCCGCGCGACAGCCGAACCACAACGGTACGGCAATGTCGAGGAGTGTAACAGCTTCAGTGGCGATTCCGGCATTCCACCGACCATTGGCTGCCACATCGGCGTATTACCTCCTTCCCTCCCGGTACTCCGCCCTCCTTGCGCTCCTGTCCGTGCTTGACATGCCCGACCATGTGTAACTATCATGGTTTCACATTGCACCTGACATCCCGAGCACAAGCGTTGAGCACAAGCAGCCGGTTCGCCGTGGCAGTCCACATCCTTACCCTGCTCGCCAGTTCGGCCGAGCCGGTGCCCTCGTCGCTGATCGCCGCCAGCGTGGGCACCAACCCGGCGCTGATCCGGCGGCTGGTCGGTCAACTGGCTGAAGCCGGGCTGGTGGCGACCACCATGGGCAGCACCGGCGGCGCCACGCTGGCGCGCCCGGCTGCGTCAATCACGCTGCTCGACGTGTTCCGCGTGGTGGAAACCACCGCGCTGATCACGCTGCACCAGAGCGCGCCCAACCCGGCCTGCCCGGTCGGGCGCGAGATCACCGGTGCGCTGCGCAAGGTCGCGGACCGTGCGCAGGCGGCCATGGACGATACCCTTGCCGGCGCCACCATCGCCAGCATGCTCGCCGATGTCGAAGGCAACAGCCAGCGCCGCAAGCGCTGAATTTTTTTGCCCCGATATGTAACCACAATGGTTTCATATCAACCTGACCGAAAGAAGGAGTGACCATGAAGATCGCAATCATCGGCGCCACCGGCCGTGTTGGCACGCGCCTGACCGACGAAGCCCTGCGCCGCGGCCACCAGGTGACCGCCATTGCGCGCCAGGCCAGCAAACTGCCCGCACGCGACGGCGTGACCACCGCGGACGTGGACGGCGCCGACGGCGCCGCACTGGCTGCCGCCCTGGCCGGCAACGACGTGGTCATCAGCAGCGCGCGCTTTGCGCAGCTGAACGCGCAGCAGGTGACCTCGGCCGTGCGCCAGGCCGGCGTGCCGCGCCTGCTGGTGGTGGGTGGCGCCGGCAGCCTCCATGTCGCGCCGGGGGTGCAATTGGTCGACACCCCGAACTTCCCCGATGCCTACAAGCCCGAAGCCCTCGCAGGCCGCGACTTCCTCAACGCGCTGCGCGGCGAACAACAGATCGACTGGACCTTCCTGTCGCCGTCGGCACTGTTCGAGCCGGGCGAGCGTACCGGAAAGTTCCGCGTTGGCGAGGAAAACCTGCTGAGCGACGCAGCAGGCAAGAGCTGGATCTCGATGGAAGACTATGCCATCGCGATGCTCGATGAGATCGAAAAGCCGGCGCATTCGCGCCAGCGTTTCACGGTCGGCTATTAAGCCGGCCGCCGGGGGCCGCCCGTAGCGGCAGGCCCCGGCACAAGCGCATCAGGCCTGCGCGCCGTCGTCCTGGCTGGCGCGCTTGCCGCGCTTGAGCCAGGCGGCCAGGTTGTGCGGGCGCAGCGTGTCGTACTCTTCGAACGGCTGGTGGATCCACGGGTTCGACGGCAGGAAGGTCACGTGGTAGTCCGGCTCGACCTTCGAGCACGCCTTGTACCACAGCACGGCCGAACGCACCTCGGTCACGGCCGGATAGCGTTCCTTCAGGTGGCGGCCCACACGTTCCAGCGTGATGCCCGAATCCACCAGGTCGTCGACCAGCAGCACCCTGCCCGTCAGTTCGCCGCGGGTCATGGTGATGTACTGAGCGATGTCCAGGTTGCCCTGCTGCGTGCCCGCGGCCTCGCGGTAGCTGCTGGTGGCCAGGATGGCCAGCGGCACGTCGAAGATGCGCGACATCTGGTCGCCCACGCGCAGCCCGCCGCGCGCCAGGCACAGGATCTTGTCGAACTTCCAGCCCGACTCATGCACGTTCAGCGACAGGCGTGCGATCAGGCGATGGTATTCGTCCCAGGAGACCCACAGGTTCTCGTCATCGTTCGTTGGCAGGTTCATCGTTTTACTCTTTGTATCGTCGGGTCGGTTGACCGATATGGCTCGGCCCGCTTGCGCGGGCCGATTTATTTCTGGCGGGCCGCAGCGCTCGTGGCGCCGCAGCCTGGTGGTGGGCTGCTGCCGGGTCAGGCCTTGTACGGATGACGCAGCAGGATGGTCTCGTCGCGGTCCGGGCCGGTCGAGATCATGTCGATCGGAATGCCGACCACTTCTTCCACGCGCTTCAGGTAGACGCGGGCCTGCTCGGGCAGCGCGTCCCACGTCTTCACGCCGAAGGTCGACTCGTTCCAGCCGGGGAATTCCTCGTAGACCGGCACGCAGCGAGCCACGGCATCAGAGCCGCGCGGCAGGATGTCGACGGTCTTGCCGTCGAGCTCGTAGCCCACGCACAGCTTGATGGTTTCCAGGCCATCGAGCACGTCCAGCTTGGTCATGCACAGGCCCGACACGCCGTTGATCTGCACCGAGCGCTTGAGCGCGGCGGCATCCAGCCAGCCGGTGCGGCGCGGACGGCCGGTGACCGAACCGAATTCCTTGCCGACGTTGGCCAGGCGCACGCCGACCGGATCCTGGCGCGACGGGTTGTCGTTGTCGTACAGCTCGCTCGGGAACGGGCCCGCGCCCACGCGCGTGCAGTAGGCCTTGGTGATGCCCAGGATGTAGTTCAGGCGGCCCGGGCCGACGCCGGCGCCCGCCGCGGCAGCACCGGCCACGCAGTTGCTCGAGGTCACGAACGGATAGGTGCCGTGGTCCACGTCCAGCAGCGTGCCTTGCGCGCCTTCGAACATCAGGTTGCCGCCGGCGGCATTGACCGCGTACAGCTCGGCCGACACGTCGGCCACCATCGGCGCCAGGCGCGGCGCGTAGGCCAGCGCTTCGTCCAGGGTCTGCTGGAAGTCCACGGCTTCGGCGCCCAGGTACTGGGTCAGCATGAAGTTGTGGTAGTCCAGGTTCTCGCGCAGGCGCTCGGCGAACTGCTGCGGATCGAACAGGTCCTGCACGCGCAGCGCGCGGCGGGCCACCTTGTCTTCATAGGCCGGGCCAATGCCACGGCCGGTGGTGCCGATCTTGGCGGCGCCACGGCGCGCTTCGCGCGCCTTGTCGATGGCAACGTGGTACGGCAGGATCAGCGTGGCAGCCTCGGAAATGCGCAGGCGGCTCTGCACCTGCAGGCCTGCGCCTTCGAGCTCTTCGATTTCACGGAACAAAGCTTCGGGCGACAGCACCACACCGTTGCCGATGTAGCAGACCGTGCCGTCGCGCATGATCCCGGACGGAATCAGGCGGAGAATGGTCTTCTTGCCACCGATGATCAGCGTGTGGCCAGCGTTGTGGCCACCCTGGAACCGCACCACACCCTGTGCCTGGTCGGTAAGCCAATCGACGATTTTTCCTTTGCCTTCGTCACCCCATTGGGTGCCGATCACGACGACATTGCGTCCCTGGCCTACTGCGGATGCGGACATATTGCTTTGGTCAATAGGTTAAAAACGTATTCTACTCTTGTTGCCGGGCGATTCTCGATTTTTGGGCACGCCCGGCGCCCAAGCGTCAGCGCGGCACCACGGCCCAGCCGGCATCCTGGCGCACCAGCTGCCGGTCGCAGTTGAATTCATCGAGCTCGTGGGTATGGCCGGGCAGCGACTGGATCACGATCTCGCCGGCCGCGCGCAGCGCGGAAATCGCGGCCCGGAGTGCCGGATCCGCATCCCAGGGCGCAAAAATCGCCTGGGCGCGCACTTCCACGGGCGACAGCGCCGCCACTTCTCGCAGATCCAGCGAGAAACCCGTGGCCGGGCGCGCACGGCCGAAGGCCTCGCCCACCTTGTCGTAACGGCCGCCGCGCGCCACGTAATTGGGCAGGCCAGCAACATAGGCCGCGAACATCACGCCACTGTGATAGTGGTAACCGCGCAAATCCGACAGGTCGATATTCACGCTGGCTCCGCGCACCTGCACCGCCAGTGCCGCCAGTTCGTCCAGCGCGCGGCCGATGGCCGGGCTGGCCGGCAGCGTCGCGCGCGCGCGATCGATCACGTCCACGCCGCCGTACAGCGTCGGCAGCGCCAGCAGCGCATCGCGCTCGGTCTGCGGCATGCCCACGGTCAGTTCGCGCAGGGCCGGCACATCCTTGGTTTCCAGCGCGGCAAAGAGCGCGTCCTCGATCTTGCGGATCGACGGCAGGCCCGCCAGCAGCGCTTCCAGGATGCCGGCATGGCACATGTCGATGCGGACATCGGACAACCCCGCCGCCTGCAGCGCGGCCAGCATCAGGTCCTGGATCTCGATGTCGGCTTCCAGGCCGGCATGGCCATAGATCTCGGCGCCGATCTGGATCGGCTCGCGCGTGGCGTGGAAGCCCGCCGGGCGTGCATGCAGCACGTTGCCCGCGTAGCACAGGCGGGTCACGCCCGGGCGGTTCAGCAGGTGCGCGTCGATGCGCGCCACCTGCGGCGTGATATCGGCACGCAGGCCCATGGTGCGGCCCGACAGCTGGTCCACCAGCTTGAGCGTGCGCAGGTCCAGGTCATGGCCGGTGCCGGTCAGCAGCGACTCCAGGTATTCCAGCATCGGCGGCATCACCAGCTCATAGCCGTAGGTGCGGAACAGGTCCAGCATGCGGCGGCGCAGTTCTTCGATCTTGCGCGCTTCCGACGGCAGCACGTCGGCAATGTTTTCTGGCAGCAGCCAATGGTTGGACATAGTGAATCTCTTCTCAGTCAATCTCTTCTCAGTCATTCGGACCACCTCGCGAGGCAATGCCCCAAGGCACCGGTCCTTGACCAGAAACGTCATCGCAGGCGCCACGCGCCCGCGCCATCACCCGGCGAGGATGGCTCCAGCCGGACAAAACCCCGGCAAGCCGGGGTTTCGTCAATTCGCCACACGGACAAGCGACGGTGCTAGCGCTTGCCTCCGGATCCGCCCGAGGCGGCCGCGGCGGCACCACCGCTGGAACGCATGTAGCGGAAGAACTCGGAGTTGGGCTCAAGCACCAGCACGTCGCGCTTGTCGCGGAAGGTGTTGCGGTAAGCCTCCATGCTGCGCCAGAACTGCGCGAACTGCGGATCGCGGCCAAACGCGTCGGCATAGATCTGCGAGGCCTTGGCATCGCCCTGGCCCTTGATCACCTGGGCGTCGCGGTAGGCCTCGGCCAGCACCACTTCGCGCTGGCGGTCGGCATCGGCGCGGATCTTCTCGCCCTCGGCGGCGCCGGTTGAGCGCAGCTCGTTGGCCACGCGCTTGCGCTCGGCCTCCATGCGGCGGTACACCGATTCGCTGATCGCGGGCAGCAGGTCAACGCGCTTGAGGCGCACGTCCAGGATCTCGACGCCGACCGACTTGGCATATTCAGCCATGCCGTTGCGGATGGCCTGCATCACCTGCTCGCGCTCGCCGGCGACCACGTCGGCCACGGTGCGCTTGCCGAACTCCTCGCGCGCCACCGAGTCGATGCGCTGGGTCATGCGGTCCTGCGCGCCGCGCAGGTTGCCGCCGAAGGCCACGAAGAACTTGCGCGGATCGGTGATGCGCCATTTGACGAACCAGTCCACCACCATGCTCTTCTTCTCGGCGGTCAGGAAACGCTCGTTGGCGGCGACGTCGATGGTCTGCAGGCGGCGGTCCATGAACACCACGTTCTGGAACGGCGGCGGCAGCTTGAAGTGCAGGCCGGGCTCGCGCACCACCTGCTTGATCTGGCCGAAGGCGAACACCACGGCGTACTGGCGCTGGTCGACCACGAACAGCATGGACGAAACCACGGCCAGCAGGATGAAAAAGCCAATCGCGAAGGAAATCAGTCGGTTCATGACGGTCTCCTCAGCGCGAGTCGCGGTCGCGGTTGCGCAGCGCTTCGCGCGAACGGGCGTCCGTCGATGCATCCGGCGCGGACGCCGGCGGGCTGGCCGCACCCGGTTGGCCCGGCTGCGGCGCAGCGCGGCCGTCGGCCTGTGCCATCAGCTTGTCCAGCGGCAGGTAGAGAAGATTGTTGCCCTGGCGCGCGTCCACCAGCACCTTGGTCGAATTGGTGTAGATCTGCTGCATGGTTTCCAGATAGATGCGGTCGCGCGTCACCTGCGGCGCCTTGGCGTATTCGGTCTGCACCGAACGGAAGCGCGAGGCATCGCCCTCGGCCTGCGCCACCACGCGGGAGCGGTAGGCTTCGGACTCTTCCTTCAGGCGCGCCGCGGTACCCTTGGCGCGCGGGAGGATGTCATTGGCATAGGCCTGGCCTTCGCTGATCGCGCGCTCGCGGTCCTGGCTGGCCTTGTTGACGTCGTCGAACGCGGCCTGCACCTGCTCGGGCGGCTGCACGCTCTGCACGTTCACGGACAGCACGCGGATGCCGGTCTTGTACGCCGTCAGGATGGCCTGGATCGACTTGGCCAGTTGCTGCGCGATCTGTTCGCGGCTCTCGTACAGCACCGCGTCCATCTTGTTGCGGCCGACGATCTCGCGCACCGAGGTCTCGGCGGCCTGCGTCACCAGCTCTTCATCGCCACCGCGGTCGGTCTTGTTGAAGAACAGGAATTCGCCGGCGTCCTGGATCACGTACTGCACGGTAAAGCGCACGTCGATGATGTTCTCGTCCTGCGTCAGCATCGACGAGTCCTTCAGGTTGCTGTCCTTGATCGAGGTGGAGCGCCCCACCTCGACCGAACGCACCGCCGACAGGTTGACGATCTCGGCCGACTGGACCGGCCAGGGCATGCGCCAGTTGATGCCGGGGCCGGTGGAGTACTTGAACTTGCCGAACTGCAGGATCACCGCGGTCTGGCCTTCCTGAACCATGAAGAAGCCGCTGGCCAGCCAGATGCCGACCACGGCCGCGACGATCACGCCAGCGCCCACCCCCGAGCCCTTGCCCGGCGTGCGCGGACCGCCAAAGCCCTGGTTGTTGCCGCCGCCGTTGTCCTTGCGGCCGAGCAGGCCGTTCAGGCGGCGGTTGAAGTCGCGCCACAGTTCGTCCAGGTCGGGCGGGCCGCCGTCCTGCTGCGGGCGCTGGTTCTGCTGGCGGTTGTCGTCGCGACCGTCCTTCTTGTCGTCGTCGTCCTGACCGTTGCGACCCCAGCGCGGATCGTTCAGCGAGAAGATGGCGCGCAGGCGCTGCCAGCCCGCGCGCAGCGCGAAGCGGCCGCCTGGTGTCAGGCTCGAATCAGCATTCCGGGGAAACTGGGGCATGAAGTGCACGGGTCCGGGGAAGTTTGTAACAGGGGGATTCTAGCAGTCATCCGAGCCACTTTTGGCCAATTCGCGCAATCCCGGCAGCAATCGCACCGGGATTGGGCAGAACGGCCGGAGCACTGGCGGCGAACTGACGGCAACTTGACAGGCTACAGCCTGTCCGAATCCCCCGCATCGGCGTCGTCGCTGCCGTCAGCCACGCCGCCCTCATCTGCACTGCCATCATCGCCGGCATCGGCGTACTGGGGCACGTCGGCCAGGCGCGGGTCATAGGGTTGCGGCTCGGGCGGGCGGCTGGCCAGCCATTGCGCCACCTCGACCACGGCCTCGCGCAGCGCATCCAGGCCCATGCCCTCGCGCGCGCTCAGGAACACGCGGGTGGGGATGCCGTCCTCGTCGCGCTCCAGGCGCGGGCCCTGCTCCAGCAGCTCGGGCGCGGCATCGATCTTGTTCATCACCACGATCTGCGGGATGTCCAGCGCGTTGATTTCCGCCAGCACGCGGTTGACCTGCTCGATCTGCTCGTGGCGCACCGGGCTCGATGCATCCACCACATGCAGCAGCAGGTCGGCATGCACGGTCTCGTCCAGCGTGGCGCGGAATGCCGCCACCAGTTGCGTGGGCAGGTCACGGATAAAGCCGACCGTGTCGGACAGCACCACGTTGCCCAGCCCGTCCAGGAACAGGCGGCGCGAGGTGGTGTCGAGCGTGGCGAACAGCTGGTCGGCCGCATAGGCGCCAGCCTTGGTCAGCGCATTGAACAGCGTCGACTTGCCCGCGTTGGTATAGCCCACCAGCGAAATGCTGAGCGTGTCATTGCGCGCGCGCGCGCGCCGCTGCGTGCTGTGCTGGCGCTGCAGCCGCGACAGATCGGACTTGAGCCGCTTGGCGCGCTCGTCCAGCATGCGCCGGTCCAGCTCGAGCTGGCGCTCGCCGGGGCCGCCGCGCATGCCGATGCCGCCCTTCTGCCGCTCCAGGTGGCTCCACGCGCGGACCAGCCGCGACGCGCGGTACTGGACCTGCGCCAGCTCCACCTGCACCTTGCCCACGTGGCTCTGCGCGCGCTGCCCGAAGATGTCCAGGATCAGGCCGGTGCGGTCGATCACGTGGCGGTTCAGGAAGCGCTCCAGGTTGCGCTGCTGTGCCGGGCTCAGGGCGTGGTTGAACACCACCACGTCGGCATCCAGCGCGTCGGCGGCCTCCTTCAGCTCCTCGGCCTTGCCCGAGCCGATGAACAGCGCCGGATCCGGCCGCGAGCGGCGGCCCGTCAACGTATGCACCGGCACAGAGCCAGCGGTAGAGGTCAGCAGCGCCAGTTCGCTGAGGCTTTCCTGGAAATCATGCTTGCCGAAGTCGACGCCGACCAGAATGGCGCGCGAAGGGGCGGTATTTGAAGTGGCTCTGGGGTCCAAGGGCGGGCGCGAAAGCGCAGGGAAAAACGGGTTCAGGGGGAAGGCGGGCGGATGTCGGACACTGTCCCGGCCCCTGCCGGGACAGGCCGCCGCATGATGCGGAACGTGGCGGCAGCGGTGGCGGCATTGGCAACCGCCAGGCCGCGCGGCACCGGGCGCAATGGCGCACCGGCGCCGGGCATCGGTGCGGCGCCGCGGGGCGCCCGCACGATGCCCGCAAGGAGATCAGGCCTCGGCGGCGTCATCCACGCGGAAATTGACCGCGCGCGCAGGAACGACAGTGGAAATCGCATGCTTGTAGACCATCTGCGTCACGGTGTTGCGCAGCAGGACGACATACTGGTCGAACGATTCGATATTGCCTTGCAGCTTGATGCCATTGACGAGGTAGATGGAAACCGGCACGTGCTCTTTGCGCAGCGCGTTCAGGAACGGGTCTTGTAGCAGTTGCCCTTTGTTGCTCATGGCACACTCCAAATTTATAGGTTTAGTGGTGAATGATGGGGATGGAAATCCCCGGTTCAAGTCAGGCGGCGCAAAAACGCGCCAGAAAAAAGATCAAAAACGGTACCAAGTCGGCGTCAATGCACAGGGAACCCCCTGCTACCGCAAATTTAGCCGCAGTTCCAAACGAACGCAAACGAAAACTTGCCCCGCCAGGAATCCGATTCCGGACTCAATCCTTCGAGTCCGCGTACGGATTTTTGTTCGTACGAAATTCGATGCGAAGAGGGGTGCCCTTTAGCTTGAATGCCGTACGGAAACGATTTTCCAGGTAGCGCCGGTAGGTTTCCGCAACGCCCGAGAGCGCATTGCCGTGGATCACGATAATGGGCGGATTCGAGCCGCCCTGGTGCGCGTAGCGCAGCTTGGGCCGCGACGCGCCGACCCGCTTGGGCTGCTGGAATTCCACCGCTTCCTGCAGCACACGCGTGAGCTGCGGCGTCGGCAGCTTGACCATGGCCGCGGCGAACGCGTCATCGACCGAACGCATCAGCGCGCCAATGCCGGTACGCTCGCGTGCCGAGACAAAATGGAAATTCGCGAAGCTAAGGAATTGCAGCTTGCGTTCCAGGTCATGCTTGATGCGGTCGCGGGTATGGCCGTCCAGCCCATCCCATTTATTGACGCCCACCACCAGTGCGCGGCCCGATTCCACGATAAAGCCGGCGATATGCGCGTCCTGGTCGGAAATATCCTGTTGCGCATCGAGCAGCAGGATCACCACATTGGCATCGGCGATCGACTGCAGCGTCTTGACCACCGAGAACTTCTCGATCGCCTCGAACACCTTGCCGCGCCGGCGCAAGCCTGCCGTGTCGATCAGCGTGTAGGGCTTGCCGCCGCGCTCGAACTCCACGTAGATGGCATCCCGGGTGGTGCCGGGCATGTCGAACGCGATCACGCGCTCTTCGCCGATCAGCGTGTTGACCAGCGTGGATTTCCCCACATTGGGGCGCCCGACGATGGCGATCTTGACGCCCTTGCCTTCGTCCGGAATCTCTTCGCCCAGCTCGGGGCGCTCCTGGACCGCGAGTTCGATGGCTTCGTCGACCAGTTCGCTCACGCCGTCGCCGTGGGCAGCGGAGATCGCGTACGGATCGCCCATGCCCAGCTCATAGAAGTCGGCCGCCACCGAGGTGTACTTCATGCCCTCGGCCTTGTTGACCGCCAGCATGATGCGCCGTCCGGTCTTGCGCAGGTAGTCGGCGATGGCGCGGTCCTGCGGCGCCAGGCCCAGGCGGCCGTCGACGATGAAGATCACCACGTCAGCCTCGACCACGGCCTGCTTGGTCTGCTTGGCCATCTCGGCGACGATGCCTTCCTTGACCACCGGCTCGAAGCCGCCGGTATCGATGGCGATGAACGGACGTTCGCCGATGCGCCCTTCCCCGTAATGGCGGTCGCGCGTCAGGCCCGGCAGGTCGGCGACAAGGGCGTCGCGCGATCGGGTCATGCGGTTAAATAGCGTCGACTTGCCCACATTGGGGCGGCCGACAAGTGCGATAACTGGTTTCATGCAATAAACGGAAACGGGGGCCGGCACGCCGCCCCCCGGTAACTCCGGAGTCAATGGATCCGACGGCACGCCGCGCCACCTAGGGCGCGGTCTGCCGCTTGTCCTGTCGGGCGCGGCGCCGGGTCAACGGACCCGCTGCAATTGCCGCGCTAAGGATCATGCTACCGGATTCGGCGCTGGCCGTACCGACAGGTGTACGGCAGCGCGCATTGGATTCCTGTCAGCCAGGCTGGAAACCGTAGACGTCGCCGTCGCGGGTCTGGATTACCAGGGTCTGCCCCGCCACCACGGGCGCGGCGGTGATGGCACTGCCATCGGTCTTCATGCGTGCGATGACCTGGCCGTCTTCGCGCGACAGGAAGTGTACATAACCTTCAAAGTCGCCCATTACCACCGAGCGGCCCAGGGCCAGCGGCGCGCCCAGGCGGCGATTGCGCAGGTCGTTGTTCTTCCAGCGCTCGTTGCCGTTCTGGCGGTCGAACGCATGCACGACCGACTGCTCGTCGCTGGCGTAAATTGCATTGTCATCCTGCGCCGGGCCGCTCGGCGACGAGAAATCCTTGCCCCACTGCGGCTGCCCGCTGGCCAGTTCCAGGCAGGCCACCCGGCCCTGGAAGGTGGTGGCGCAGACCTGGCGCCCGCTCACCATCGGCAGGCCGGTGACATCGTTCAGGCGCTCGATCTCCGACACGCCCTTCGGGTACGAGACCGCACTCTCCCAGCGCAGCACGCCGTTGCCCGGCGTCAGCACGCCCAGCTTGCCGCCGGGGAAGCCCATCACGATGCCGTCGCCGGCAAACACCATCCCCATCGCCGCGCGCAGGTTCAGCGGCGTCTGCGAACGCTGGTAGATCCAGCGGCGCTCGCCGGTCTCGGCGTCCAGGCCGAATACGCGCGTGTCGGTGGTGCGCACCACCACCAGGCCATTGCCGACCAGCGGCGCCGACAGCACCTCGCCGTTGACCTGCTTCTTCCAGATCTGCTTGCCGCTGGCGTCAAAGGCATAGATGGCGCCCTTCTCGCCGGCGACCGCCGTCACCGAGCCATCGCTGCCCGGACCCGAGGTCAGGTCCAGGTCGGCCTTGGACTTCCACAGCACGCGCCCGCTGGCGCCTTCCAGCGCCATCACGTTGCCGTTATTGGACGACACGTAGACGTTGTTGCCCGCCGCGGCCGGCTGCATCGAATAGGGGCCGCTCTTGCCCACGTCGGCCTTCCAGGCCTGGCGCACCGACAGCGTGCCCGAGACCGGCTTGAGCTCGGCGGGCGGGTGCTTGTTTTCCTTGCTGAACAGCGAGCAGCCGCCCAGTGTGGCCAGGCAGGCAACCGCCACCAGCGCACGGGTCATGGCGCGGGCAGGCTGGCGATGTACGGCACGGGAAAGCACTGACGTCATAGGGTTACGGTCCTGTTTATACGATCCGCTGGATATGCGGTGTTTGCATGCGTTCGGGAGCGGCCGGATCAGGCCGTGCCCAGCGCATCAAGCTTGAACTGGATGATCTGGCGCATCGCCGGCTCTTCCTGGCCCAGCTTGTCCAGCGCCTTGCGATAGGCCGTGCGCGCATCGTCGCGCTTGTCCTGCGCGGCGAGCAGGTCGCCGCGGCGGTCGGCATACAGCGCCACGAACGCTGCCGGCGGTTCATCCTTGAGCAGCGCCAGGCCCTTGTCGTAGGCCTTCTCGTCGAGCAGCACGCCGGCCAGGCGCACGCGCGCCAGGTGCGAATACTCCTGGTCGCCATGGTCGATGGCCCATTGCAGCTGGCTCTTGGCCGCGGCGAGGTCGCCCGCATCGTACAGCACGCGGCCCGCGACCAGCGCGCTCATCTGGCCATAGGCGGTGCGGCCGTACTTGTCTTCCAGGTCGGTCGCGGCGCGCTTGATGCGCTCGATGTCGCGCGCCTCGGCGGCCTTGAGCACCTGCTCGTACAGCACCGCGGCCTCGCCGGCCTGCTTGCGTTCCCAGTACTTCCAGCCGTTCCAGCCGGCGAACGCCAGCAGCGCGACGATCAGCACCCAGGTCAGCGCATTGCCGTACTGGCGCCACCAGGCCTTCAGATTCTCAAGCTGTTCCTGTTCTTCTAGATCGTAAGCCATGTCGAGGCAATCACCTGCGTTGGGTTAGGTACTCGTGTACTGGGTTTTCCGGGTGGCCGGTGCGCGATTTATTCGCTGGCGCCGACCATGGCGTCGATCAGGTAATCGACCAGTCCCTCGGCCGGCACGGTGGCCTGTTGTCCACCGCCTTCGGCCTGCTCGCGCTGGCGAAGTTCCTTGACCTGGACCACGCCGGCAGCCACTTCGTCGTCGCCAATGATAACGGCATAGGCCGCACCGCTTGTGTCGGCGCGCTTCATCTGCGACTTGAAGCTGCCGCCCTTGCCGTCGGGGCTGGCGTGCAGCACCACGTCCAGGCCTGCGTCGCGCAGCCGTTCCGCGGCGATCATCGCCTGCTGCGCGGCGGCTTCGCCCTGGTGCACCAGGTAGACGTCGCAGCCCGCCGCGTCGGGCACCACGCCCTCTTCGCGGATCAGCTCGATGATGCGCTCGATGCCCATGGCCCAGCCGCAGGCCGGCGCCGGCTTGCCGCCCATCTGCGCGATCAGCGGGTCATAGCGCCCGCCGCCGGCGATGGTGCCCTGCGCACCCAGCTTGTCGGTGATCCACTCGAACACCGTCAGGTTGTAGTAGTCCAGGCCACGCACCAGGCGCGGGTTGATCTTGAACGGGATGTTGTTGGCCTTGAGCAGGCGCTGCACGCCCTCGAAGTGCGCCAGCGACTCCTCGCCCAGGAAATCGATCAGCTTGGGCGCGTTGGCCGCCATCTCCTGCAGCGCCGGGTTCTTGGTGTCCAGCACGCGCAGCGGGTTGGTGTACAGGCGGCGCTTGCTGTCGTCGTCCAGGATGTCCTGGAAGCCTTCCAGGTACTTGATCAGCTGTTCGCGATGCGCGGCGCGTTCATGGGCCTGCCCCAGCGAATTGAGCTCCAGGCGCACGCCAACCAGGCCCAGGTCGTCCCACAGGCGCTGGCACATCAGGATGATTTCGGCATCCACGTCCGGGCCGGCAAAGCCCAGCGCCTCGGCGCCGAGCTGGTGGAACTGGCGGTAGCGGCCGCGCTGCGGACGCTCGTGGCGGAACATCGGGCCGGTGTACCACAGGCGCTTGGGGCCGTCGTACAGCAGATTGTGCTCGATGGTGGCGCGCACGGCCGCGGCGGTGCCTTCGGGGCGCAGCGTCAGCTGCTCGCCGTTGAGCGAATCGGTGAAGGAGTACATCTCCTTCTCGACGATGTCAGTGACCTCGCCGATGCCGCGCACGAACAGCTGCGTATGCTCGACGATCGGCGTGCGGATCTGCTGGTAGCCGTAGGCACGCAGCATGGCGCGTGCGGCATTCTCGAAATGCTCCCACAGCGGCGCATCCGCCGGCAGCATGTCGTTCATGCCCTTCACGCCCTGCAGGGCCTTGGCGGGGCGCACCTTCGGTTCGGTCTTGGCACCGCCTGCGGCGGCAACGTTCTCGGATTGCGTCATTCTGTTCTTGTCAGGCTGCTGGCACCCGGCCGGTCCGGCTCAGGCTGCCACTTCTTTGTCGGCCCGCGCAGCGCCCGGGCCGTAATGCGTGCGAACGTATTCATCTACGATCGCCTGGAATTCTTCTGCAATGCGCTCGCCGCGCAGCGTCTTCACCTTGACGCCGTCGACGAACACCGGCGCCGCCGGCGATTCACCCGAGCCCGGCAGCGAGATGCCGATGTTGGCGTGCTTGCTCTCGCCCGGGCCGTTGACGATGCAGCCCATCACGGCCACATCCATTTCCTCGACGCCCGGGTAGGCGGTCTTCCATTGCGGCATCTGCTCGCGCAGGTAGGCCTGGATGCTTGCCGCCAGCTCCTGGAAAACGGTGCTGGTGGTGCGGCCACAGCCCGGGCACGCAATCACCATCGGGGTGAAGTTGCGCATGCCCATGGTCTGCAGGATCTCCTGCCCCACGTACACCTCTTTCTCGCGCGGCGCGCCGGGTTCAGGCGTCAGCGAGATGCGGATGGTGTCGCCGATGCCTTCCTGCAGCAGCACCGACAGCGCCGCGGTCGACGCCACGATGCCCTTGCTGCCCATGCCGGCCTCGGTCAGCCCGAGGTGCAGCGCGTAGTCGCAGCGGCGTGCCAGCTCGCGGTACACCGCGACCAGTTCCTGCACCTGCGACACCTTGCACGACAGGATGATCTGGTCGCCCGGCAGGCCGATTTCCTCGGCCTTCTTGGCCGAGTCGATGGCCGAGGTGATCAGCGCCTCGATCATCACGCTCTGCGCCGGCCACGGCTCGGCGCGCCCGGCGTTCTCGTCCATGATCCGTGCCAGCAGGTCCTGGTCCAGGCTGCCCCAGTTCACGCCGATGCGCACCGGCTTGTGGTAGCGGCACGCCATCTCGATCATCTGCGCGAACTGCGTGTCGCGCTTGGCGCCCTGGCCGACATTGCCGGGGTTGATCCGGTACTTGGACAGCGCCTCGGCACAGGCCGGATAGTCCTGCAGCAGCTTGTGGCCGTTGTAGTGGAAGTCGCCCACCAGCGGCACGTCCACGCCCATGCGGTCGAGCTGCTCGCGGATCGACGGCACCGCGGCGGCGGCCTCGGGCGTGTTCACCGTGATGCGCACGATCTCCGAGCCCGCACGCGCCAGTTCCTTGACCTGGATGGCCGTGCCGATGGCGTCGACCGTATCCGTGTTGGTCATCGACTGCACGCGCACCGGCGCACCGCCGCCAATGGTCACCACATTGTCGCCCCACGCAACGCGCGCCTGGCGCGTCTGGCGGCGCGGCAGCGGACCGGGCAGGACCGGGAGACAGAGCTGTTGGTTCATAGCGTTACCACCTTGCAAAGACGCACCTCGCGCCCGCGTCAGGGCAGCGTCAGGCGCGCCACGTTGTTGCGGTTGGCTGCCTTCAGGTCGACCGGCGTGCCATTGCGCGTCAGCGACTCGACGCCCTTGACGTTGCCGATCACCACCTTGTACGGGGCCGTGCCGCCACCGGCCACGGTCTGGCCAGCCTTGGCGGTACCGCCCATGACGATCTTGCCGCTATTGTCCCGGATCTCATACCAGGTATCGGCGGCAAAGCGGATCTGCAGTTCGCCCTCTCCTGCTGGCGCAGCCGGTGCCGCGGCAGCTGCAGGCGCGGAAGCGGCTGCGGGCGCCAGCGCGGCCACGGGGGCCGCGGCGGCACTGGCCGGAGCGGTTTCGGCAGACGGCGCCGGCGAATCGCTGGCGGCCATGACCGGCGGCAGCACCGCCGTCACGGTGCCGGCTTCCGTGCTCTGGATCACGGCAGGCGCTTCAGCCGTTACGGTCTCGGCAGCGCTGCTGCGCGCATCGATCCATGCGCGGATATGGTCAAGCCCGAACCAGCCGCCCGCGGCCACCAGCACGGCCACCAGCGCCAGCCAGACCCAGCGGCCGCCGTTGCCGCCCGAGCGGAAGCGGTTGCGGTCGTCGAAGGCCGCATTGATGCCACCTTCGCGCTGCCGGGCAATTTCCGCCACCTGCGCCACCGGGCGCGGCTGGAAGCGTGCCAGCAGCGGGTCGATGTCGACGTGCAGCATGCGCGCATAGGCACGCATCACGCCCTTGGCGAAGGTCACATCGGGCAGTGCCTGCAGGTTGCCGGCCTCGATCGCGCGCAGCTTGCCTGCAGCCACCTTCAGGCGCGCGCTGACGTCTTCCACCGACATGCGCTGCGCCTCGCGCTCGCGCGCCAGCGCTGCGCCGATCTCGCGTGCGGCAGCTTCGCGTTCTCCTTCGTGCGCGCCCCCGCCGACTTGTTGCGTCGGTACGGCCTGGCCTGCGGCGCGGTCGTGCTCACTCATCCCATGCTCCTTGTTCGTAGGCGGTCAACTCACGCGAGTCGGGGAAGCGGCTGCGCAGTTGCGCCCCAAGCGCATCCTGCGTGCGGCTGTCGCCCTGACGGTGGGCAATGCGCGCTCCCAGCCAGAGGGATTGCGCATTGACATATTGGCTGTTGTTGACGCGCTGGATATATTGCCGGGCCTGCGCGAAGTCGCCGCGCCGGTAGAAGACCAGCGCGAGGTTGGTGTTGGCCACCGGGTTGTTGCGGTCGTAGCCGAGCGCGGCCTTCAGGTTCTTTTCCGCTTCGGCGCTGTGGCCCTGGCGCAGTTCGCACGCGCCCAGGCTGATCAGCGGCTTGGCGGGGCCGCCTGCTGACGGCGCCGCCATCGCGCGCTGCAGCATCGGCACGGCCTCGCCGTAGCGCCCTTCCTGGCACAGGAACCAGCCGTAGTTGTTGAGCAGGTCGCCGTCGTTGGCACGCATCGACACCGCCGTGCGGAAGCTGTCGTCGGCCAGCGTGCGCTCATTCATGTTCATGTAGATCAGCGCGCGCACATGGTAGGCATCGGCAAGCGCCGGATCGATGGCAATGGCCTGCTTGATCTCGTCAAGGGCGACCGCGTTCTGGCCGGCCTCCAGATAGTTGGTGGCGAGCTGCAGCCGGATGCCGGCACGGCGCCTTGCATCGGTCTGGTCGGAAGCGGTCTGGGGATCCTGCGCCGGCGCATGCGGCAGCTGGCAGCCGGACAACATCAGCAGCCCCAGCAGGGCCGCAGCGATCAGACGGATCATGCAGGGCGAACCTCCCGAGGCTGGCCGGAAGCAGCGACCGGCACCAGTGGCGTGATCTTGCCGAACTTGCCGCGCTCGGCCAGGCGCGTGCGGTCCTTCACCTCACCGGCAAGCTGGCCGCAGGCGGCGTCGATATCGTCGCCGCGGGTCTTGCGGATGGTGGTCACGATCCCTGCGTCCATCAGCACCTGCGCAAAGCGCCGGATCTGATCGTTGTTGGAGCGTTTCAGGCCCGATTCGGGGAAGGGATTGAACGGGATCAGGTTGAACTTGCACGGCACGTCGGCCACAAGCTTCAGCAGTTCCCGCGCATGCTCGACGCCGTCGTTGACGCCGTCCAGCATGCAGTATTCGAAAGTAATGAAATCGCGCGGCGCGAATTCCAGGTAGCGGCGGCATGCCGCCATCAGTTCGGCCAGCGGGTACTTCTTGTTCAGCGGCACCAGCACGTCGCGCAAGGCGTCATTGGACGCGTGCAGCGACACGGCGAGAGCCACCGGGAGATCCTTGGACAGCCGGTCCATCATCGGCACCACGCCGGAGGTGGACAGCGTCACGCGGCGGCGCGACAGGCCGTAGGCGTTGTCGTCGAGCATCAGGCGCATGGCCGGCACGACAGCATCGTAGTTCAGCAGCGGCTCGCCCATGCCCATCATCACCACGTTGGAGATGACGCGGTCGTCCTTGGGGCCGCGGCCCAGTTGTTCGCGCATGGCGAACTCCGCCATCCACAGCTGGCCGATGATTTCACCGGTGCTGAGGTTGCGCGAGAAGCCTTGCTTGCCGGTGGAACAGAAGCGGCAGTTGACGGCGCACCCTGCCTGCGAGGAAACGCACAGCGTGCCGCGCGTTTCCTCGGGGATGTAGACCGTTTCCACCGCGTTGCCCTGGCCCACGTCGAGCAGCCACTTGCGCGTGCCGTCGGCCGACAGGTGGTCGGTAATGGCGGCAGGCGCGCGGATCTCGGCCCGCGTCGCGAGCTTTTCGCGCAGCGACTTGGCGAGATCCGACATGGCGTCGAAGCGGCTGGCACCGTAGTGGTGGATCCAGCGTTGCAGTTGCCGCGCACGGAACGGCTTCTCGCCGAGCTCGCCGCAATAAGCGGTGAGCGCGTCCGCGTCGAGGTCGAGCAGGTTGACGAGAGCGTTCATGACGGCAAACTCAGCTTCGGTGTCAGTCTAGTCCTGGCAGCAGCGCCGGACAATCAGCGGCTGTAGACGTTCATGCCCGGGAAGAAGAACGACACTTCCACGGCAGCCGTTTCAGCGGCGTCCGAGCCGTGCACGGCGTTGGCGTCGATGCTGTCGGCGAAATCGGCGCGGATGGTGCCCTTCTCGGCCTTCTTCGGGTCGGTGGCGCCCATCAGGTCACGGTTCTTGGCGATGGCGTTCTCGCCTTCCAGGGCCTGGATCATGACCGGGCCGGAAACCATGAAATCCACCAGGTCCTTGAAGAACGGACGCTCCTTGTGGACAGCGTAGAACTGCTCGGCTTCGCCGCGCGACAGGTGCACCATCTTGGCAGCAACGATCTTCAGGCCGGCGGCCTCGAAACGGGCGTAGATCTGGCCAATGACATTCTTGGCCACGGCATCCGGCTTGATAATCGACAGGGTGCGTTCGATCGCCATGAAAAACTCCGAAAAATGAAGGGGTTACAAATGGATTAAACATGCGATTCTAGCACGAAGACTATGACCCTTTCGAGGGTCTTCCCTGCTCTGGCGTGTGTCGGGCCGCCCTTGCCGCACAACCGGTCGTAAAGTGCATCAATGAGCACATTACAACCTTGTCATGCCAGGAACACGCCGCCCCGGCTAACATCCAATGTGAGCGGCACCGAACGGCGCAAAGCATGCAATAGGTGACTCATGGGTTACCTCGCCCTTGCAATTTAGCCCCCCAGGTGCCACATTGACGATGGTTCCGTCCGGGTTCCATACGAATCTTCGCATCCGAAGCCTCGCAGCCCGGCGCCTCACCGTTTTGAGACAGGAGTCACCATGGATAACAAGCTGAACACCTACGGTTTCGGCAACAGTGCGTCGACCGTCACTGACGTCGTCGTTCGCAACCGGGTCTTGCGCAACACTTACTGGCTGCTGGCCCTCTCGATGATCCCCACCGTGCTCGGCGCGTGGATCGGCGTGGCCACCGGCTTCAGCTTCATGGCGGGCAACCCGTTCCTGTCGCTGATCCTGTTCCTGGGCATTGCGTTCGGGTTCTTCTACGGTATCGAGAAGACCAAGAACAGCAGCATGGGCGTGGTCCTGCTGCTGGCCTTCACGTTCTTCATGGGGCTAATGCTGTCGCGGCTGATCGGCGTGACGCTGCAGTTCTCCAACGGGCCGGCGCTGATCATGTATGCCTTTGGCGGCACGGCGGCGGTATTCGGCGCAATGGCGACCATCGCCACGGTCAGCAAGCGTGATTTCTCCGGCCTGGGCAAGTTCCTGTTCGTCGGCGTGATCCTGCTGATCCTGGCCAGCGTCGCCAATATCTGGCTGCAGCTGCCCTCGCTGATGATCACGGTGTCGGTGATCGCCATCGGTATCTTCTCGGCGTACATCCTGTTCGATGTGCAGCGCGTGGTAAACGGCGGCGAGACCAACTACATCACCGCCACGCTGGCAATCTACCTGGACGTGTACAATGTCTTCGTCAACCTGCTGGCGCTGCTGGGCATCTTCGGCGGCAGCCGCGAGTGACGGCAACCTCCCCTGCAGCATGAAAAAACCGGCCTGATGGCCGGTTTTTCTTTGGTGCGACTTGCGCGATCAGCCGCGCTCGAACACCGCGATCGACTCCACGTGCGAGGTGTGCGGGAACATGTTGACCACGCCCGCGCCGGCGAGCCGGTAGCCCGCCCCGTGCACCAGCAGGCCGGCGTCGCGCGCCAGCGTGGCTGGGCTGCACGAGACGTAGACGATGCGCTGCGGCAGCACGTTGCTGCCCTGCTGCGCCAGTTCGCCCAGCGCCTTGCACACGGCCAGCGCGCCTTCGCGCGGCGGATCGACCAGCCAGCGGTCAAAGCGGCCCAGCGCGGCAATGTCCTCGGCCGTGACCTCGAACAGGTTGCGGCATGCAAACTCGGTCCTGGCCGCCAGCCCGTTGTATTCGGCGTTGGCCAGCGCACGCGTGGTCAGCGCCTCGCTGCCTTCGATGCCCATCACCGACTTGCCCTGCGTGGCCAGCGGCAGCGTGAAGTTGCCGATGCCGCAGAACAGGTCGAGCAGGCGGTCCTGCGGCTGCGCGTCCAGCAAGCGCAGCGCGCGGCCGATCAGCACGCGGTTGATCTGGTGATTCACCTGGGTGAAATCGGTCGGCTTGAACGGCATGCGGATGCCGAATTCCGGCAGCGTATAGGCCAGCTCGGCATCGGCCGGGTAGAACGGGTAGACCGTATCCGGGCCCTTGGGCTGCAGCCAGAACTGCACCTTGTGCTGGTCGGCGAAGGCGCGCAGCAGGTCCTTGTCGGCATCGGTCAGCGGCTCCAGGATGCGCAGCACCAGCGCGGTGACTTCCTGCCCCACGGCCAGCTCGATCTGCGGCATGCGGTCGCGGATCGACAGGCCGCCGACCAGCTCGCGCAGCGGCACCAGCATGGCCGACACGTGCGGCGGCAGGATCTCGCAACGGGTCATGTCGGCCACATAGCTGCTCTTGCGCTCATGGAAGCCGACCAGCACCCCACCCTTCTTGGCCACATGGCGCACAGTCAGCCGCGCGCGGTAGCGATAGCCCCAGTCCGGCCCGGCGATGGGACGGAACACCACGTCGGGCTTCACCTTGGACAGGTGCCACAGGTTGTCTTCCAGCACGCGCTGCTTGATCGCCAGCTGGGCACGCGAATCGAGATGCTGCATCGAGCACCCGCCGCAGACCCCGAAATGCTGGCAGCCGGGCTTCACGCGCATCACCGATTCCTGCCGGACCTCGACCAGGTGGGCCTGCTCGTAGCTGGGCTTGCGGCGAAAGCTGCGGTAGCTGACGGTCTCGCCGGGCAGCGCGCCTTCGACGAAGATCACCTTGCCGGGCGTGCCGTCCTCATTCAGCAGGCGGCCAACGCCGCGGGCCTCCATGTCGAGGCTGTCGATCGACACCACGGGATCGGCCGCGGGGGCGCCAGCGTCGGCGCGGACACGGGACTCTTTTGCGACGGGAGCAGCACCTTGATCGGCAACAGCGGCCGGGGCTGCCGGCGTTTCTTGTGGGGAGGACACGGCTTGGGACACCAGACGAAACCTGACGTATTGTTTTGTGAAAGCGGGATTGTATGCCAGACCAGGCCGGCATCGGCGGCTGCTTCCCGGCGACGTGACGGAGACGGCAAATGGAACTGATTTCCTGGAATATCCAATGGGGTCGCGGCGCCGACGGGCATGTCGACCTGGGCCGGCAGGTCGACACCTTGCGCGGCATTGCCGATGCCGACGTCATCTGCCTGCAGGAGGTCACGCGCGGCTTCGGTGAACTGCGTGGCAGCCCGGGGGAAGACCAGGTGACGGAGCTGACTGCCCTGCTGCCCGGCTACCACCTGCTCTACGCGCCTGGTGTCGACCGGCGCACCGCCACCGGAGGACGCAAGCAGTTCGGCAACCTCATCGCCACGCGCCTGCCGGTGCGCGAAGTCTTCCGCCACGCCCTGCCCTGGCCGGCGGACCCGCAGGTGGCCTCGATGCCGCGCGTGGCGCTGGAAGCCTCGGTCGAAGTCAGCACCCGGCGGCTGCGCGTGATCTGCACGCACCTGGAGTATTACTCATCACACCAGCGCGCCGCCCAGGCCGAAGCCTTGCGCACCTGGCACGCCGAAGCCTGCGACCATGCGCGCCGCCCAGGCCGCAGCGAGAAATGGCCGGGCCCGTTCACGCCGGAGCCGCGCCCGGCCGAGGCCGTCCTGTGCGGCGACTTCAATAGCAAGCCTGACGATATCGCCTACCGCCGTGTGCTCGAGCCCTTTGACGATGCCACGCCGCCCTGGCGCGATGCCTGGCTGCACACACACCCAGGCCAGCCGCATGCGCCGACCTGCGCCCTGTACGACAAGGAGCAATGGCCGGAGCCGCCGTTCGCCTGCGATTTCATGTTCGTGACCGAGAATCTCGCCGGGCGGATCCGGCGCTGCGAGGTCGATGCCGATACGGCCAACTCGGACCACCAGCCGATCCTGCTGTCGCTGGATTTGTGAATTCGTGTCGGCGGCGCGTCGCCGCCGTGCTCAGTCGAGGTCTTCGGCTTCGGGCGTGAGACGCTGCAGCCGGAATGCCTGCAGGTATTCCATCCACTGCTCGCCGGGCAGCTCGGCCAATGACTCCTGGACGAACTCCATCTCGATGTCGAACTCGCGCGGCGACATGCCGCCGCGCATCAGCTGGAAGCGGCAGTACATCAGGTAGGTGTTGACGACGTCGGTCTCGCAATAGGCGCGGATCTCGTCGAGCTGGCCGGCCTGGAACGCCTGCCAGACCTTGCTGCCGTCCATCCCCATCTTGCCCGGAAAGCCGCACAGCTTGGCCAGGTCATCCAGCGGCGCGCTGGCGCGGGGCTGGTACATGGCCAGCAGGTCCATCAGGTCCAGGTGCCGCATGTGGTAGCGGCTGATGTAGTTGTTCCACTTGAAGTCGCGGCTGTCGTCGTCGCGGCCCTCGCCCATCTCCCAGTAGCGCGGCGCGGTGACGCCGTTGACCAGGCCGCGATAATGCAGCACCGGCAGGTCAAAGCCGCCGCCGTTCCATGAAACCAGTTGCGGGCTGTAGCGCGCGATCAGTTCATAGAACTTCTGGATCAGCGTGGCCTCGCCGTCTTCCGGCGTGCCGAGCGAGCCGACGTGGAACACCGCCGAGCCGTCGCGGTGCGTGCGGCGCAGCACGCAGGAAATCGCGGCGATGCGCTGCAGGTAGTGCGGGAGAAAATCGCTGCCGGTCTTTTCGCGGCGGGCGGCAAACGCATGCTCGGCGACTTCGGCGTCGCTCATCGCATCGGGATGGTCATGCAAACGGCGCAGGCCGGCAACATCGGGAATGGTCTCGATGTCGAATACCAGCACAGGGGTCATAGAACAGCGTCCTTCCTGACACCTTGCGAAGCGAAATGCCGCTTGAGCTTGACCAGCGCCTCCTGCTGGATCTGGCGCACGCGCTCGCGCGTGAGGCCCATTTCCTCGGCCAGCTCTTCCAGCGTGGCGGGCTCGATATGGTTGAGGCCGAAGCGGCGCTCCACCACATAGCGATGCTTTTCCGACAGGCGCGCCAGCCAGAGCTTCATCAGCCCTTCCAGCTCGCGGTGCGCCACCTCCTGGTCGGGGGCGGCGTTGTGCTCGTCGGAGAGGAAATCCAGGAGGCTCGAGCCGGGATCGAGATCGAACGGCGTATCGAGCGAGGTGGTATGTTCGTTGAGTGCCAGGACGTCCTGCACTTCGTCCGGCGTCTTGCCCAGCAGGTGGGCGATGTCTTCAAGGCTGGCGTCGCGCCCGTCGGTGCCGCCCTTCTCCAGATGGCGCTTGGCGCGCAGCACCTGGTTGAGTTCGCGGATCACGTGGACCGGCAGGCGGACCGTGCGCGCCTGGTTCATGATGGCGCGCTCGATGCTCTGGCGGATCCACCAGGTCGCGTACGTCGAGAAGCGGAAACCGCGCGACGGATCGAATTTTTCAATCGCGTGCATCAGGCCGAGATTGCCTTCCTCGATCAGGTCGAGCAGCGGCACGCCGCGATTGAGGTAGCCCTTGGCGATACTGACCACCAGCCGCAGGTTGCGCTCGATCATGACCTGGCGCGCGGCAAAGTCGCCGTCCTTGGCCAGCGTGGAAAAATGCAGCTCTTCCGGGGCCGACAGCAGCGGCTTGATGCTGATGCGGTTCAGGTAGTGCTGGACGGTGTCCGCGGCCAGCTCGGTATGCAGCACGGTGCGGAAATCATCATGCTCGGGGGCGGCACTGTCGGTGCCATTTTCCGCGCTCTCTTCTTCCTCGTCTTCCGACTCGTCCTCATCGTCGTCGCGCACGATGCGCTCACTGTCGTCGGCAAGCAGGTCGGCCTCGCGCAGGCCCACCGAAGTGGACGTGGCGATGGGCTCGTCGGTCACAGGAATCAGTTCGGCGGCGAGATCAGGCTCGAAGCCTTCAGCATCGGCGCGCGCGTCGGGATGTGCCACACCAGCCTTCACTTCCGGCTGCTTGGGACGGCGAGCCCTGCTTACGGTTCCGGAGGAGACAGTTTTCTGGCGTGGCATGAACCCTCACTGTGGCGGCAGGTACCGCATCGGATCAACCGGTTTTCCGTTCTTGCGGACTTCGAAGTGAAGCTTTACCCGGTCGGTATCGCTGTTGCCCATCTCCGCAATCTTCTGGCCTTTTCGGACCGCGGATTGCTCAGCCACGAGCACCTTGTCGTTGTGCCCGTAAGCAGTAAGAAATGTCTCGTTGTGTTTGATGATGACAAGATTCCCGTAGCCGCGCAAGGGGCCAACGTGAATCACCCGACCATCGTCCGCGGCCAGCACCGCATCGCCCTTCTTACCCGCAATATCGATGCCTTTATTACCCTTGTCGTCGAACTTCCCGACCGTCTGGCCGGTTGCCGGCCAGGCCAGCTTCATCGAGCCATCGGTGACCGGCGCGGCGGCCGCGGCGGGCGCGGCGGGCGTTGCCGCAGGCGCCGAAGCGGCCGCGGCCGGAGGCACCGGCGTGGCGGCCGGGCGGGCCTGGTCGATCGGCTGCGCCTGCACCGTGCCCGGCGCCACCGGCATGGTGGCCACGCCGGGCGCAGTGTTGACGTCGGCACCCGGCGGCACGATGCGCAGCAGCTGGCCGACCTCGATCTGGTTCACATTGGTCAGGTTGTTCCACGTTGCCACATCGCGATACGACTGGCCGTTCTCCAGCGCGATTCGGTAAAGGGTATCGCCTCGCTTGACCCGATAGTATCCGGGGGGTGCCGGTTCCAGCGTCGCGGCCGTGGTACCGGAAGTGGAGGTACGGTCAACCACAGGTGCCGGCATCGGCGAATTGGCGCAGGCGGCCAGCAGGGCCGTCAGCGCCGAGGCCGCAAAAAGTTGTCCGGCGCGTGCGAAATATTGCGATTTCACGATGTTGTGCATAGTTCGACTCAGATGGTGCCCGATTTTAAGGGCACAAAGAAAACGGCTTCAAGCGCGGTTCTGTGAAATCGATGGCGGTTGCGCCGCTCGATCAGCAACAGCTGCTGCGTGACGGTCTGGCCTGGCACGCCCGCCGGCGGCATCACCGCCACCGGGGCGATCAGGCGCCCCCCGATGGCCAGCTGCTCCAGCAGCGCCTCGGGCACCTCCATGCCGGCCGCGGCCAGGATGATGGCCGAAAACGGCGCCGCCTGGGGCAGCCCCAGCATGCCGTCGCCGTAGTGCAGGCGCAGGTTGGGCACGCGCAGCGGCCGCAGGTTGGCCTTGGCCTGCTCGTGCAGCGGGCGGATGCGCTCGATCGAGAAGACCTCGCGCGCGACCTGGCTCAGCACCGCAGCCTGGTAGCCGCAGCCGGTGCCGATCTCGAGCACGCGCTCCAGCGGCGCGTCGGCGGCCAGGCCCTCGCGCAGCAGCTCGATCATGCGCGCCACCACCGACGGCTTGGAAATGGTCTGCTGGTGGCCGATCGGCAGCGCGGCGTCCTCATACGCCTGCGATGCCAGTCCCGGCTCGACGAACAGGTGGCGCGGCACGGTGGCAATGGCCGACAGCACGCGCTCGTCGCGGATGCCCGCGGCACGCAGCCGCGCCGCCAGCGCCGCGCGCGCGCGCGCCGAGGCCATGCCGCCGCCGCCCGCGGTGGCCGCCGAGGCGCGTTGCTCGACCGCGCTTGCAGGCACCGGCGCGGGCGCCGGTGCGGCGGTGCGCGGCAGGCGCGGCTTGGCCTGCTTGGCTGGCGCCGGTGTGGGCGCGGCCGGCCGCGGCGTGCCCACGGCAGGCAAGCCGGCGGTGCGGGCCGGTGCGGGCTTGCGCTCGACTACCGCGTCGAGCGGCAGCGGAAACTTGTTGCGAGGGGGCGTGGTGCTCATCGGGGGCGCGACACTGCGGATCGGTGGCCTACTTCAACCACTGGTCGAGCGCGTCGAGCTGCCCGCGGTGCGTCAGGTCGAGCTGCAACGGCGTGAGCGAAACATAGCCCGCCGCAGCTGCATGGAAATCGGTACCCTCGCTGGCATCGCGCGCATCGCCCGCCGGACCGATCCAGTAGTTGGTGTCGCCGCGCGGATTGACCTGCGTGATCACCGGCTGCGACGGATGGCGCTTGCCCAGGCGCGTGGCACGGTAGCCCTTGATATGTTCGAACGGCAGGTTCGGGATATTGACGTTGAGCAGGAACGGCTCGGCCGGCGGCGTGCCGATGATGCGCTCCACCACGGTGCGCGCCACGCGTGCCGCGGCGTCCAGGTGCTCCCAGCCCTTGTCCACCTGCGAGAAGGCGACCGACGGAATGCCCAGCAGGTAGCCCTCGATGGCGGCGGCGACGGTGCCGGAGTACAGCACGTCTTCGCCCATGTTCTGTCCCTGGTTGATGCCGGACACCACCAGGTCGGGTTTCTCTTCCAGCAGGCCCGTCAGTGCGATATGCACGCAGTCGGTCGGTGTTCCGTTGACGAAGCGAAAACCTTTTTGCACGCCTTCGCGCGCTTCGTAGATCGACAGCGGCCGCTGCAGGGTCAGGGAGTTGGAGGCACCGCTATGGTTCTGCTCCGGCGCGATGACCGTGATCCGGCCCAGCGGCGCGAGCGCGGCATGCAAAACGGCCAGTCCCGGCGCGAGATAACCGTCGTCGTTGGCGAGAAGGATATGCATGGCGCGATTGTACCTGAGCGCGCGCGCGCAAGCGGCCCGTGCGCCGCCCTGAAAGCACGTTTCTGGCGCTGTATGCAGCCCGCAAATAACCACCTCCATAGCTTGGACATGGAACAGAACGACCGTGCTATTTCTACGCTACACTTGCCCTGCCCGCCCGCATAAGCTTGACTGGCGTGAAATGCCACCAACATCACCGGAGACAAGATGAAAGCCGTACTGTGCAAAGCCTGGGGCCCGCCCGATTCGCTGACCATCGAAACCCTGCCTGACCTGGTGCCGGCCAAGGGCGAAGTGGTCATCGACGTCAAGGCGGCCGCCGTCAACTTCCCGGATGTGCTCATCATCCAGAACAAATACCAGGCCAAGCCTGCCCTGCCGTTCAGCCCGGGCTCGGAGCTGGCCGGCGTGGTCAATGCGGTCGGCGAAGGCGTCACCCACGTCAAGCCCGGCGACAAGGTGATCGCCTACCTGGGCAACGGCGCGTTCGCCAGCCAGGCCAAGGCGCCTGCGGCGTCGGTGGTGCCGATGCCGCCCGGCATCGACTTCGAGACCGCGGCGGCGTTCACGCTGACCTACGGCACCTCACACCACGCGGTCATCGACCGGGGCGAGCTGAAGGCCGGCCAGACCATGCTGGTGCTGGGCGCGGCCGGCGGCGTGGGCCTGGCGGCGATCGAGATCGGCAAGGCCATCGGCGCGCGCGTGATCGCCGCCGCCTCGACCGACGAGAAGCTGGCGGTGTGCAAGGAGCACGGCGCCGACGCGCTGATCAACTACAGCACCGAGGACCTGCGCGAACGCATCAAGGCGCTGACCGATGGCAAGGGTCCGGACGTGATCTATGACCCGGTGGGCGGCATCTATGCCGAACCGGCCTTCCGTTCGATCGGCTGGCGCGGCCGCTACCTGGTAGTGGGTTTTGCCAACGGCGAGATCCCCAAGCTGCCGCTGAACCTGGCGCTGCTCAAGGGCGCCTCGCTGGTGGGCGTGTTCTGGGGCGACTTCGTGCGGCGCGAGCCCAAGGCCAACCAGGCCAATATGGCGCAGATGCTGGGCTGGATGAAGGAAGGCAAGATCCGCCCGCATATCTCGGCGCGCTATCCGCTGGAGCAGGCTCCGCAGGCGCTCAAGGACATGGAAGCGCGCAAGGTCACCGGCAAGATCGTGATCGTGCCCTGAGCGGCACGCACGCCGGCGGCGCGCCCTGCCCGCCGGTAAAAGAAGGGCGCAAGGCGTGCGGCTACGCCCTGCGCCCGGCTGAGGCAACGCACCTCAAGCTGCCAGCCGCCCTCGATGGCGCACACCCATGCGCCAGGCGGCCGGCAGTTCCCAACAGGCCGATGAGGCCATTCCGGCCATTCAGGCCATTCAGGCCGCCCCTTCCTCAGAAGCGGTGCTGCAGGCCGGCCATGACGCCGGTCTGGTTATTGGCGAAGCCGACCAGGTCGCGCGAGACGCTGACGTTCTGCCCGTTGCGCGCATCAGCATAGCCCACCGACAGGTAGGCCAGCGTGCGCTTGGACAGCGCGTACTGGCCGCGCAGCGAGAACAGGATCGGGTCGGCGTTGTTGCCGCCCTTGATGTTCTGCTTGTAGACCGCGCCGTACAGCGTGAAGGCCGGCGTGAAGTCATAGCTGGCGCCGCCCCAGTACATGTCGCTGCGGTCCGTCGCCGCGCCGGTGGTGAAGGTGCGCTTGTAGTTGCGGTAGCCGGCAAACAGCTTCAGGTCGCCGAAGTCATAGCTGGCGCCGGCATGGATGCCCTGGATGTAGTCGGTGCTGTCGGCCGGCGTGGTGCTGCTGCCGGCGCCGTTCTGGCGGTCCCAGGTGGCGGCCGCGGCAAACTTGCCGGCGCTGTAGCCCACCCCCAGCGCGTACTTGGACGAGCTCTTGAAGTCCCCCGCCACCTCGCCCATGGCCACGGTGGCGCCCAGCTTCAGGCCGCCGAAGCTGCCGTCATAGCGGACCGCGTTCGAGGCGCGCGAGAACAGGCCGTCCTTGCGGCCGCCGGTGGCGGTCGACGAAGTAGCCCACGAATAGGCCGGCGCGTAGCCCATCGGGTCGAACGGCAGCATGAAGTCGTAGGTCGTGGTAAAGGTGCGGCCCAGCACCACCTGGCCGTAGCGGCTTGCCAGGCCCACCGTGGCACGGCGATCGAACAGCGTGTTGTCGGTGTCCAGCCTGCCGGTGTCGATGGCGATGCCGCTTTCCAGGGCGAAGATCGCCTTCAGGCCGCCGCCCAGGTCTTCGCTGCCGCGGATGCCCCAGCGCGAGGTGTTCTTGCCGCCCGAGGTCAGCTTGACCGCCGAGCCGTCCGGACCCGCGTGGCTGACATATTCGATGCCGGCGTCCACCAGGCCATACATGGTCACGCTCGATTGGGCGGATGCCGATCCGGCCGCAGCCAGACCCATCGCTGCGAATGCCATTGCCCTACGCTTCATGCTATCTCCTTGCTTGTGCTTGTTGTGTGAATCATTAGCCGGCCGGATGGTAGGGGACGCGCACTTTCAGTTCGCTTTCGGAATGCAGGCTTTTCGCGGGCACGGCGCCGCTGCGGGATTGGGGGTTTCCCTAGCTTCTAAGCCGGCGCACTTCCCTGTATCTGTCTGGCCTCGGCCGTTCCGGCCGGATTTCCGTATTGCCGCCTGACTGCCCTGCCCCATGCGTATCCTGCTTGCCGAAGACAACGTGATGCTGGCCAATTCCCTGAGCCAGGCCCTGGGCCAGGCCGGCTTCACGGTCGACTGCATGCACGACGGCCGCAGCGCCGACAACCTGCTCAGCACGCAGGACTACGCGCTGCTGATCCTGGACCTGGGCCTGCCCGGACTGGACGGCCTGGAAGTGCTGCGCCGCCTGCGCCAGCGCCGCAACCCGCTGCCGGTGCTGATCCTGACCGCGCACGGCTCGGTCGAAGACCGCGTGCGCGGCCTGGACCTGGGCGCCGACGACTACCTGGCCAAGCCCTTCGACCTGTCCGAACTGGAAGCGCGCGCCCGCGCGCTGATCCGCCGTGCCCACGGGCATGAGAGCACGCAGATCGCCTGCGGCCCGCTGCACTACGACAGCGTCAGCCGTGCCGTCCTGCTGCACGGCGAGCTGCTGCCGCTGACCGGGCGCGAACGCGCCGTGCTCGAGGTGCTGCTGCTGCGCGATGGGCGCGCGGTGAACAAGGCGGCGCTGTCGGAGAAGATCTTCGGCATCGACGAATCGGTCAACCCGGATGCAATCGAGATCTACGTGCACCGGCTGCGCAAGAAGCTCGACGGCAGCGGCGTGGCCATCGTCACGCTGCGCGGGCTGGGCTATCTGCTCGAAGCGCGGCCGGCGGCATGAGGCTTCCACGACAGGCGCCCAGCCTGCGCCTGCAGCTGTCGCTATGGCTGCTGCTGCCGCTGATGGCCCTGCTCGCCTTCGATGCGTGGCTGACCTATGAGCGCGCCATGTCTGCCGCGCATATCGCCTTCGACCGCACGCTGGAGGCGTCGCTGCGCGCAATGCGCGAAGGCATCCGCCTGCGCGAGGGGCGGCTCCAGGTCGACGTGCCAAACCTCGCGCTGGAACTCTTCGACGACCAAGCCGGCCCGCGCATCTTCTACCGCATCCGCGACGAGGACGGCGCAACCGTGACCGGCTACGACGACCTGCCGATGCCGGCCGAGGCGCCGCTGCGGCTGTACCGCACCGAGTTCTACGACACTGTCTTCCGCGAGCACCCGCTGCGCATGGCGGCCCAGGCGCTGCCGGTGCACGACGTGGGCTCGGCACGCACGCGCCTGGTGTGGGTGCTGGTGGGCGAAACCATCGAGCCGCGCCAGCTGCTGGCGCGCGACATCCTGATCGGCTCGCTGCTGCAGGAGCTGATGCTGGTGACGCTGGCGCTGGGCATCGTCTGGCTCGGCGTGCGGCGCGGGCTGCGGCCGCTGAACCGGCTCTCCGACACGGTGGCGCGACGCGGCACGCAGCTCGACCCGATCGAGCAGAAGGACCTGCCCGCCGAGATGAAGCCGCTGGTGCAGGCGCTGAACCAGTACATGGACCGGCTCCACGGCATGGTGCAGGCGCGCAAGCGCTTCTTTGCCGATGCTGCGCACCAGCTCAAGACGCCGCTGGCGATCATCCAGGCGCAGTCCGAGCTGGCGCTGCGCGAGCGCGACGCTGAACGCGTGCGCGAGCATATGCGGCTGCTGCACGGCACCGTGCGCCATGCCTCCAAGGGGGTACAGCAGCTGCTGTCGCTGTCGCGGCTGGAGCCTGATGCGGGCTATATGCCCACGCTCGGGCCGCTGCGGCTCGATGCGCTGGCGCAAGGCGTGGCACTGGACTGGGCGCCGGTGGCGCGTGGCAGCGAGGTCGACCTGGGCTTCGAGCAGGAAGGGTCGGTGGAGGTCGCCGGGCAGGCGGAGCTGCTGCAGGAGCTGACGGGCAATCTGATCGACAACGCGATCCGCTATGCGGGGCGCGGTGCGGTGGTCACGGTGCGCGTGGCGCTGCACGGCGGCGTGCCGCGGCTGCAGGTGATCGACAACGGCCCCGGCATTGCTCCGGCAGAGCGCGATGCGGTGTTCCGGCGCTTCTATCGCGGCGAGAGCGGACAGTCCGTGGAAGGGACCGGGCTGGGGCTGTCGATCGTGCGCGAGATCGCGCGGCTGCATGGTGCAGCGGTGGAGCTTGCGGATACGCCCGGAGGCGGGCTAACGGTGTCTGTAAACTTCAGCGCTGCCGGCCACAAACCCGAGACTTGCTCTTGACCGCTTGGGCGCCCCCTCTCCCGCAAGCGGGAGAGGGGGCAAACCGCCGGCCAGCAACGCTTACCGGCAAGTCCTGCATCAAAGCTTCTCCGTCTCCCCGCTCTTCGGCTGCCACTTCATCAGCCGCTTCTCACCCATGCCGACCATCCAGTCCAGCACCAGCGCAAACGCCGTCAGCACCACGATGCCGGCAAACACGGTATTGATGTCGAAGGTGCCTTCGGCCTGCAGGATCAGGTAGCCCACGCCGCGCGCCGAGCCCAGGTATTCGCCCACCACCGCGCCCACGAAGGCCAGGCCCACCGAGGTATGCAGCGACGAGAACACCCAGCTGGTGGCGCTGGGCAGGTAGACATGGCGCAGCAGCTGCTTCTGGTTGGCGCCCAGCATGCGCGCGTTGGCCAGCACCACCGGGCTCACTTCCTTGACGCCCTGGTAGACGTTGAAGAAGACGATGAAGAACACCAGCGTCACCGCCAGCGCCACCTTCGACCAGATGCCCAGGCCGAACCAGACCGCGAAGATCGGTGCCAGGATCACGCGCGGCATCGAGTTCATGGCCTTGACGTAGGGGTCGAGGATGGCCGAGGTCATCGGGCTCAGCGCCAGCCACAGGCCCACGCCCAGCCCCGCCACCGTGCCGATGCCGAAGGCCAGCACGGTTTCGATCAGCGTCACGCCCAGGTGCAGGTAGATATCGCGCTCGACGATAAACCAGCTCCAGATGCGCTGCGCCACCATCAGCGGTTCGCCGAAGAAAAAGGCAACCTGCTGCGAGCGCGTGGCCATATGCCACACGCCGAGGATCACCACCAGGACGAGCAGCTGCCAGACGCGCAACATGCCCTTGGAATCAGTACGGAATGCCATCGGGATTCAGGTCTTGTTAGGTTGGAGGGCTCACGCCACCTTGCGCTGCTGGGCGTAGCCCTTGAGCACTTCCTCGCGCAGCACGTCCCAGATCGCGGCGTGCAGCTCGACAAAACGCGGATGGTTGCGGATCTCGGCCACGTCGCGCGGGCGCGGCAGGTCGATCTCGAACTCGCCGATCGGGTGTGTGCCGGGGCCGGCCGACAGCACCACCACACGGTCGCTCATGGCAATGGCCTCGTCCAGGTCGTGGGTGATGAAGAGCACGGCCTTGCGCTTGGCGGCCCACAGCTCCAGCACCTCGTTCTCCATCAGCTGGCGGGTCTGGATATCCAGCGCCGAGAACGGTTCGTCCATCAGGATGATGTCCGGGTCCAGCACCAGCGTCTGCGCCAGCGCAACACGCTTGCGCATGCCGCCCGAGAGCTGGTGCGGATAGCGGTCGCCAAAGCCGCCCAGGCCCACGCGGCGCAGCCATTCCTCGCCCTGCTGCACGGCCTCGGCGCGCGCCACGCCGCGGAACTCCAGGCCGGCGACGACGTTGTCCAGCGCGCTGCGCCAGGGCATCAGCGCCTCGGTCTGGAACATATAGCCGGCGCGGCGGTTGATGCCGCGCAGGGGCTCGCCGAACACGCGAATCTCGCCGCTGGAGGGTTCCAGCAGGCCGGCGCCGACGTTGAGCAGCGTGGATTTGCCGCAGCCGGTGGGGCCGACCACGGAGACGAATTCGCCGGGCTGGATCGACAGCGTGACGTCCTGGACCGCGGTATAGCGCTGGCTGCGGTCATCGCGCGAGACAAAAGTGCAGGTGACCTTGTCGAGGGAAAGTGCGGGAGTGCTCATGGTGAACCGTCTCGGTCCCGCCGTGGCGGCGCCGGGGGGCGCGGCGCGGGCGGGTGATGATGGATTGGCCGTCAAGGATTCAAAGCAAAGGCCCGCTGCGGACAGCGGGCCGATGGCATCGACGGCGAGGGTCTTACTTGTACTTGGCGTTGGCCTTCTGCACGAAGGCGTTGGTGTAGGTCTCTTCCAGCTTGACCGGCTTGCCCTTGAGCTCGGCGTCGAACTGGCTCAGCGCGTTGAACGCGGTGCGCGGGCCGTCGGCCGGCATGGTGCCGTCCGGCGAGATCGCTTCCTTGACCTTTTCCCACGCGGCCAGGTACAGCGCGCGGTCACCCAGCAGGTAGCTTTCCGGCACAGTCTTGACGATGTCCGACGGGCCCGCCTTCTGCAGCCACTTGAGCGCGCGCACCATGGCATTGGTCAGCGCCTGCGTGGTGTTGGGGTTCTGCTGGATAAACGCCTGCGACGCATACAGGCAGCCCGACGGCATGTTGCCGCCGAACACGGCCTGGGTGTCCTTGAGCGTGCGGGTGTCCGAGGCGATGCGCACTTCGTTCTTCTGCGTCAGCATCGAGATCACCGGGTCCAGGTTGGCCATCGCATCGATCTGGCCCGAGCGCATCGCTGCCACCGCACCGGCGCTGGCGCCCACGCCGATGAACGACACGTCCGAAGGCTTCAGCCCGGACTTGGCCAGCACGAAGTTGGCCATCATGTTGGTCGACGAACCCGGCGCGGTCACGCCGATCTTCTTGCCCTTCAGGTCGGCGATCGACTTGAAGTTGGGCATGGTCTTGTTCGACACCACCAGCACGATCTGCGGGGCGCGGCCCTGCAGCACGAATTCCTGGTAGCGCTGGCCCTTGGCCTGCAGGTTGATGGTGTGCTCGTAGGCGCCCGAGACCACGTCGGCGCTGCCGCCCACCACGGCCTGCAGCGCCTTGGCACCGCCGGCGAAGTCGACGATCTCGACGTCCAGCCCTTCTTCCTTGAAGTAGCCGAGGCGCTCGGCAATGGTCAGCGGCAGGTAATAGAACAGGTTCTTGCCGCCCACCGCGATGGTGACCTTGGTCTTCTCGGGCTTGCCCTGTGCCTGCGCCTGGCCGAAGGTGAACCAGCCGGCCAGGAACAGCGCCAGCGCGATCAGGAATTGCTTCCAGAATTTCTTGTTATACATGCGAGATCTCCTACCCGTGTGGACTGGCGCTGCGGCGACATGCGCTCGAAGGGGGCGCGCCGCGGTGCGGCAAATTGCGATGCTACCGGACGGTGCGATGCACCGCATCGGTATCAACACCTAGCAAACCCGCCAGCATAACGCCCTTACCTTTCGATCACCTTGCCGCAGCCCGCGCCATCATTCCGCGTGGATGTCGGCGGACTTGATCACCTTGCCCCAGCGCGCGAGTTCCGCCTTCTGGTACTGACCCAGCTGCTGCGGGTTCATGTACTTGGCCTCGGCGCCCAGGTCCTCGGCCTTCTTGCGGAAGGCTTCGGTGCGCATGATCTTGTCGATTTCGCCAGTCAGCTTGTCGATCACCGGCTTGGGCGTGCCTGCCGGTGCGTACATCGCGAACCACGACGACACGTCCAGGTCGGGGTAGCCGGCCTCGGGCGCCGACGGCACGTCCTTCAGGCTGGGCAGGCGGGTCTTGCTGGTCACCACCAGCGGACGCAGCTTGCCGGCGGCGATATGGGCCATCAGCGGCGGCGGCGTGGTGATGGTCAGGTCCACCGAGCCGCCCAGCAGGTCGGTCATGGCCGGACCGGTACCCTTGTAGGGCACGTGCGTGATTTTCGTGCCGGCCATCTGGTTCAGCAGCTCGGTCGAGACGTGCTGCAGCGAGCCGTTGCCCGACGAGGCGTAGTTGAGCTTGTCCGGATTGGCCTTGGCGTAGGCCACCAGTTCCTTCAGCGACTTGACCGGCAGGCTCGGGCGCACCACCAGCACCTGCGGCGCCGACAGGATGTTGGCCACCGGCGCAAAGTCCTTGACCGGGTCCCACGACAGGTTCTTGACCAGCAGCGGCGTGATCACGTGGAAGCCCGAGTACTGCAGCATCAGCGTGTAGCCGTCCGGCTTGGCCCGCGCCACCAGTTGCGCGGCGATGCTGCCGTTGCCGCCGGGACGGTTGTCCACCACCACCGGCTGGCCGAGCGCCTTGGACAGCGGTTCCGCAATCATGCGCGCCGCGATGTCGGTGGTGCCACCGGCCGCGGCCGATACCACCAGCGTCACCGGACGGGCGGGATAGGTACCGTCCTGCGCCAGGGCGACGGGCGCGAACCATGCCGCACCGAGTGCCGCCAGCGTGGCGGCTACGGCCTTGCGCCGTGCGGGCATGGCGGACTTGCGTTGAAGGGCTTGCTTCATGAGGGTCTCCGTTATCTGTTGGATGTGTTGTTCTTGTCTGGGTGCCGGCTATGCCTGCCCGGCGAAATGCTCCGCCATCCAGGCCGGCGGCTGGTGCGTGCGCAGGCGCGGGCCGGCGCTCAGCAGCTGGCTGTGGAGGTCGCGCCCGACCAGCGCCGGCATGCCGGCCACCACCTCGAGCAGCGCGCCCAGGTCGACGCCGGTCTTGACGCCCATGCAGTCGAACATGTGGACCAGGTCTTCGGTGCTGACGTTGCCACTGGCACCGGGGGCGTAAGGGCAGCCACCCAGGCCGCCGGCGGCCGCGTCGAAGCGCGTCACGCCGGTCTGCCAGGCAGCCAGGGCATTGGCCAGGCCCATGCCGCGGGTGTTGTGCAGGTGGATGGTCAGGCCGGTATCGGGCAGCGCGGCCTGGAAGGCCTCGCACAGCGCCGCGACCTGGTCCGGGTAGGCCATGCCGGTGGTGTCGCACAGCGTGATGCCGTCCGCGCCGGCCTCGGCGAAGCGGGTGGCCAGTGCCATCACCGCGGCGCTGTCGACCTCGCCCTCGAAGGGACAGCCGAACACGGTCGACAGCGAAATATTGACCGGCACTCCGGCGCCGCGCGCCGCCTCGATCATCGCCAGCAATTGCGCTTGCGACTGCTCGCGCGTCATGCGCAGGTTGGCGCGGTTGTGGGTCTCGCTGGCCGACATCACCAGGTTGACCTCGTCCGGCCGGCACGACAGCGCACGCTCCAGCCCGCGCAGATTGGGCACCAGCGCGGTGTAGCGAACGCCCGGGTGGCGCCGCATGCGGTGCATCAGTGCCTCGGCGTCGGCCAGCGCCGGGATGGCGCGGGCCGAGGTGAACGAGGTGGCTTCGATGCGGGCAAAGCCGCAGGCCGACAGCGCGTCGAGAAAGGCGACCTTGGCATCGGTCGGCACCACCACCGGCTCGATCTGCAGGCCGTCGCGCGGCGCGACTTCGTTGATCTCGACGCGGGCGGGACCGCTCAGTTTGGTGGCGGCGCTCATGCGATCACCTTGCGCGCACGCAGGTCGGCGATGGCGGCGTCGTCGAAGCCTGCCTGCTTCAGCACCGTATCGGTATGCTCGCCGAGCGTCGGCGCGCGGTCATGGATCTCGCCGGGGCTGGCCGACAGCTTGGGCACCACGCCCGGCACTTCCACCGTGAGCCCGCCGGCCGAGGTCACCGACTCGATCACGCCGCGGGCGCGGTAGTGCGGGTCTTCGGCAATGTCCTTGACGGTATAGATGCGGCCCGACGGCACCTGCGCGTCGCGCAGCAGCGCCAGCGCCGAGTCCACCGTCTGCGTGCGGGTCCAGTCGGCGATGGCGGCATCGATCTCGTCGACGCGCTTCACGCGGCCATCGTTCTGCGCCAGCGACGGATCGTCGGCCAGGTCGGGCCGGCCGATGGCCAGCATCATGCGCTTGAAGATGGCGTCGCCATTGGCCGCCACCAGCACGTATTCGCCGCTGGCACAGGGGTACGCGTTGGACGGCGCGATCCCCGGCAGCGCGCCGCCGGCGGGCTGGCGCACCGCGCCAAAGGCCGAGTATTCCGGCAGCAGACTTTCGCTCAGGTTGAACAGCGACTCGTACAGCGCCACGTCGATGACCTGGCCTTCGCCGCCGCGCGCGTCGCGCTGGTACAGCGCCAGCAGCACGCCCATGGCGCCGTGCAGGCCGGCGATGGTGTCGCCCAGCGACAGGCCGGCGCGCACCGGCGCGCGGCCGGGCTCGCCGGTCAGGTGGCGCAGGCCGGCCATGGCTTCGGCCACCGCGGCAAAGCCGGGCTCATCCTTCTTCGGCCCGGTCTGGCCATAGCCCGACACGCGCAGCATGATCAGGCGCGGGTTGTCGGCATGCAGCACGTCCCAGCCCAGGCCCCACTTCTCCATGGTGCCGGGGCGGAAGTTCTCGATCAGCACGTCGGCCTCGGCGGCCAGCTTGCGCACCAGTGCCTGGCCTTCCGGCTGGCGCAGGTCGATGCAGATCGACTCCTTGTTGCGCGACTGCGCCTCCCACCAGACCGAGGTGCCTTCATGCAGCATGCGCCATTTGCGCAGCGGGTCGCCCTGCCCCGGCGGCTCCACCTTGATGATGTGGGCGCCAAAGTCGGCCAGGGTCTTGGCGGCAAAGGGGCCGGCGATGAGTTGTCCGAGTTCGAGGACGCGAATGCCCTCGAGGATCTGTTGCGCCATGGGGTGTCTCCGTGCGATGCGGTGTCTTGTTGCAGTGCGGCAAGCCCAATGACTGGCTTGTCATACATTGCGTTCGAACGGAGTGTGCCCCAGCAGGGGGCCTGCCAGGAATCGGCAATCGGAGAAGCGGGCTTTCTCGGAACGCGAAAGGCTGCGGAGCCGCCTCAGCGCGGGCGCGTCAGAACGGCGCCCGGTCCCCGCACAGGTGGGTGATCAGCAGACGGGCCGAGACTGTCAGCCCGGCCGGGTCGCGCAGCCCGATCAGCAGCGAGCGGCGCGCCCAGGCGTCTTGCAGCGACACCAGCGACAGCCCCATCGACTTGACGTGCGGCTCGGCAGCGATGCGCGGCAGCACGCCCACGCCCAGGCCGGCCATCACCATGCGGCACATGGCATCGAAGCTGCGCACCTGGATGCGCAGCCGGAACGGCCGGTCGAGCCGGCTGCTCTCCTCGAGCAGGCGTGCGGCCAGCGAGGTTTCCTGCGGCAGGCTGACGAAGTCGAATTCCAGCGTATCGGCATAGTGCACCGGGCCGCGCGCGGCCAGCGGATGGTTGGGCGGCGTGATGATGACCAGCTCGTCCTGCCGGTACTCGATCGTCATCAGCCCGGCCGCGGGGGTGCGGTCGGCAAAGATGCCCACGTCGGCACGGTTCTCGACCAGCGCGGCGACGATATCGCGGCTGTTCTGCTCTTCCAGCTCGATGCGGATGGTGGGATGACGCTGCATGAACGACGCCAGGTCGTCGGGCAGGAACTGCGTGATCGCCGAGGTGTTGGCGCACACCCGCACCTGCCCGCGCACGCCCGAGGCGTAGTCCGACATCACGCCGGCCATGCGTTCGACGTCCTGCAGGATGGTCAGCGCATGGTGGAAGCAGGCCTGGCCGGCCTCGGTCAGCTGCACGCCGGCGGCATGGCGGAAGAACAGCGGCGCGCCGACCGCGGTTTCCAGGTCGGAGATGCGCTTGCTGGCGGCGGCCACGGCCAGGTGCGACTGGCGCGCGCCGGCCGAGATGCTGCCCTGCCGGGCCACGGCGACGAACAAGCCAAGCGTGACGAGATCGAAGCGGGCCAGGTTCATGGGAGAGGCAGGCGACTGAAGAAGGCGGAAGAACGCGGTGACCGGCGCGCGGGCAATCGGCCCCGCGCGATCGTGCTCAGAGGTTGCGGCGGTCCATCACCGCACGCGCGATGGTGCCGGCATCGACGTACTCCAGCTCGCCGCCCACCGGCACGCCGCGCGCCAGGCGCGACACCTTGAGGCCGCGCGCCTTGAGCATTTCGCCGATGTAGTGCGCGGTGGCCTCGCCTTCGCTGGTGAAGTTGGTGGCGACGATGACTTCGCCGACCGGGCCGCCCAGCTCGGGCTCGGTGGCGCGCGCGAGCAGCCGGTCAAGATGGATCTCGCGCGGGCCGATGCCGTCCAGCGGCGAGAGCCGGCCCATCAGCACGAAGTACTTGCCGCGGTAGGTCAGGGTCTGCTCGATCATGACCTGGTCGGCCGGGGTTTCCACCACGCACAGCACCGAGGCGTCGCGGCGGTCGTCCAGGCAGGTCTCGCAGATCTCCTGCTCGGTGAAGGTATTGCAGCGCTGGCAATGGCGGATATGGTCCGCCGCGCCGCGCAGCGCATCGCCCAGCTTGCGCGCGCCCTCGCGGTCGTGCTGCAGCAGGTGGTAGGCCATGCGCTGGGCGGACTTGGGCCCGACGCCGGGCAGCACCCGCAGCGCTTCGACCAGTGCCTGCAGCGAGGTCGGGGACGATGCCTTCACAGTGGCGTTCAGAACGGCAGCTTGAAGCCCGGGGGCAGCGGCAGGCCCGAGGTCATCGAGCCCATCTTTTCCTGGGAGGTGGCTTCGGCCTTGCGCACGGCGTCATTGAAGGCGGCGGCGACCAGGTCTTCCAGCAGGTCCTTGTCTTCGCCCTCGGCCAGCAGGCTGGGGTCGATGGTGACGCGCTTGACGTCGTTCTTGCAGGTCATGACCACCTTGACGAGACCGGCGCCGGACTGGCCCTCGACCTCGATCTGGGCCAGCTGCTCCTGCATCTTCTTCATGTTTTCCTGCATCTGCTGGGCTTGCTTCATCAGCCCGGCGAGTTGACCTTTCATCATGATGGAATGCTCCTGGATTCGGTAAGAAATTCGGTGAAGTAAGTTCGGTAAAGCAAACGCAGGCCGCGGATCAGGCGGCGCGCGGCTGGATCGAGCCCGGCACGATCTGGCCGCCAAAATCGCGCAGCAGGCCCTGGACAAAGGGATCGGCCTCGATCACGGCCTCGGCTTGGCGCTGGCGCTCGGCGCGCGCCTCGGCATCGGCGGCCGCGGCTGTGATGGAAACCCCGCCGACTTCGCAGACCACGCGCACCGGCTCGCCGAAGTGGTCGCACAGCGCCTGCTGCAGCCGCTCGGACACGCCATTCTCGCCCAGGGCCGCGACCGGGATGCGCAGGTGGAAGGTACGTCCGACCACCTGGGTCAGTTCGCTCTGGTAGGCCAGCTGCTGCGCCAGGCCCTTCAAGGGCAGGCCGGCGGCCAGCACCGGCCATTCGCCGGTGAAGGCCGGCGGGGTGCCATCCTCGCCCGCTGCTGGCGGGCGCGGGGCGACGAACTTGGCGGACTCTGCCGGCGCCGCGGCTGGCTGCACCGGAGCGGTCTCGCGCGCCGGCTCGGCCTCGCGCGCGGGCGCCCGGCGCGGCCCGGCGGCACGCGCTGCCGGTTCGTTGAAACCGTTGTCGCGGTAGCCAGGATCGCTGTCATAGGGGCCGATGACCGGCAGGTCAGGCGGCAGCTCTTCCCACGGCGGCACGTCGCTGCCACCCGCCAGCTCCCAGGGCGGCACGGATTCCGGCTCCGCCTGGCGCGCGGCGGGCCGTGCCGGCGCTGCCGGCGACTGCATGGGCGCCTTCGCAACCGGTGCCGGCGGCCGGCTCACGGCTGCCGCGCCGGGCGCGCGCAAGGGTTGGGCCCTGTCTCTTATCCACATCTGACGCTGCCGACGACATTAGTGCGGTGTAGATCTCGGTGGTCGCCGTATCATTAAAAAGGGGGGGGGGGGGGGGGGGGGGGGGGGGGGGGGGGGGGGGGGGGGGGGGGGGGGGGGGGGGGGGGGGGGGGGGGG
>NZ_JBXAGS010000020.1:0-122796 GCF_058794355.1 Cupriavidus sp. GW823-FHT07B10 | reverse complement strand
GCTACCCGACAAGGGTTCGAATTCATGAAGGCAAATCAGGCCCGTTATCCACTTTCCACCATGGCGCGGCTGCTTAAGGTCTCGCGCAGCGGCTTCCATGCGTGGATGAAACGGGGTCCGAGCGCTCATACCGTGAGTGACAAGCTGTTGCTCGCGCAAATCCGTGAGATTCACGCCCGCTCGCAGGGTACCTATGGGATGCCACGAGTGCATGCCACGCTGCTGCGCCGAGGCGTCCACGTCGGGCGCAAGCGCGTGGCGCGTCTGATGCGTGAGGCCGGCCTGCGCGGGGCTTGCCGGCCGCGCTTCATTTGCACCACCCACCGCGCGCCAACAAGCAGACCCGCGCCTGATCTGGTGCAGCGCCACTTCTGTGCCGATGCGCCCAATCAGCTATGGGTCGCCGATGCGACGTACATTCCAACCGCTGCCGGCTTTTACTATCTGGCTGTCGTCCTGGACGTGTACAGCCGGCGCATCGTCGGCTGGGCCATGGGTAGTCATCTGCGCACCGCACTGATGCTGCAAGCGCTGGACATGGCGCTGGCGCAGCGGCATCCCAGCGCAGTGATTCACCACTCGGACCAAGGCTGCCAATACACGTCAGTGGCCTTTGGCCAACGCTGTCGGGATGCGGGCGTGCGCCCCTCCATGGGCTCAGTGGGCGACGCCTACGACAACGCCATGTGTGAGGCCTTCTTCGCCACGCTCGAATGCGAGTTGCTGAACCGCTCGCACTTCGTCACGCACGACGACGCCCGTCAGACATTGTTCACCTGGATCGAGGGCTGGTACAACCTACATCGCCTTCACAGCGCCTTGGGCTATCGCTCACCGCAGGAATTTGAAAAACTATCTGACGGTGTCAAGAATCCGTCGCGACACCGGGCCTACACCGCCCCATCACAAGGAGAAAACCCATCGACATAAAATTCCAATGCGGATCTGTCCGATGAAACGGGGTAACCCCACATCCTGGCCAAAGAGCTGTGCCACCGACAGCGGTGAGGCCACCTACTACGGTCAGCAAGGCGCTCAGTGAGGACCGGCCGCTGGCAATTGCGGCAATCGGTGCAAGCGTGTATGCGCGCATTATTCCACCGCTCGGTCGACATCCTGACGGCGCAATTGTCTTGCTGGACCGCATACCTGGCGTTGACTTGGGATAGATACCCAACCGATAGGCCGACTAATGTCGGCCGCCCGGCGATGTTTTCGGTTCCATCCATCCGTCCCTCAAGACATCGCGAAGCACGTTCGAGGTGCTTTCGGCTGCGGCCGTTGTGCCGCCCGCCCATGCTATCGCTAGGGCTCCAAGAAAGATGTCGCGCCCCGTCATTGTCCGTCGTGCGAGCCCCTCGTCCTGCGCCGCCTTCAGAATTCTCTCGGTCGTTTTGATGACATCACGGCAGGTCGGAGTCAGCGGGGAATCGACCCGGCAAGCCGCCTTGAGAGGCTCAGGCAACCCATCATACGCCTGCATCCAGTCCCCGAGCGCTTCGATCCAAAGCTCAAGCGTGCGACCTGTATCGCCTTCTTCGGCTTCAATCTCAACGCGCCGACGGTCCAGGCGTTCATAGTGAAGGGCCAGCAGCGCGGCCAGTAGAGCGTCTTTACTCGGAAAATGGCGATAGAGCGTCCCAGGCCCGACCCCTGCAAGCTTGGCAATAGCATCCATCGAAACGTCGACTCCGTCACTGCTAAACGCTTGGCTGGCCACGTCAAGAATGCGCACGCGGTTGTGTTGCGCGTCCCTCCGTGAGACTGGTGCAGTTGACGATTGAAGCATATCTGATCTTAACCCCTTGAGCATCGGAGACACTCTCCGTATAATTATTAACATGAAACGGAGACTGCCTCCGTATGGTATCTGGTTAGCCTGCCGAAAAGTCGGCATCTGCGCACAGAACGAGGACATGATGACCAGGCAGATGATTATCGGCATGCATCTCGGCAACGGATACGGCAACCTGCCTGGTGCCTGGCGCGCGGAATCGGTCGACCCCACGAGCTACACGAATTTTGACACAAAGGTGCGGCATGCCCAGGCGGCCGAGCGCGGAAAGCTCCAGTTCCTGTTCCTGCCGGATGGCCCGAGCCATGTCGGCGACATCGAGAATGAGCCACCTCACTTCAACCTTGACGTAATGGTCACGCTGGCGGCCGTCGCGCGCGAAACCGATCGCATTGGCCTAGTCGCCACCGGATCGACCACCTTTAACGAGCCGTTCAACCTCGCACGACAGTTCAAGGCGCTGGATATCATGAGCCATGGACGGGTCGGCTGGAACGCCGTCACCTCGAGCGGCGAGGACGTCGCGGCGAATTACGGTAGCCGCCTGCCGTCCAGTTCGGATCGGTACGGACGGGCGCATGAGACGGTCCAGCTGGTCCAAGCGCTTTGGGGCAGTTGGGGCAAAGATGCATGGGTGCACGATAAGGCAACCGGCCGGTTCGCGAACGCCGAACAGGCTGCTCCCATCAATATGGGCGGCAAGTTCGTCGCTTCGCGCGGGCCCTTGTACATTCCTCCTTCCGAGCAGGGGCAGCCCGTCGTCTTCCACGCCGGGGGCAGTCCGAACGCCCTCGATCTGGCCGGGCGCTACGCTAATGGCGTCATCGGCGCCGCGTTCACAATCGACGACGCGCGGGCGCAGCGCGCCGCGTTCCGTGCAGCGGCGGAACGCGCCGGGCGGGACCCGGATGAGATCAAATTCTTCGCCGGCCTCATGACGACGATTACGGACGACCGGCGGAAAGGTCTCGATCGCCGGACCGCGTTGAGCGGACGAACATTTCGCCAGCGCGCGTCCTATCTCGGACAGATGCTCGGCCTGCGCCTCGATCCCGCACGGCTCGATGAGCCACTATCGTCAGAACAGTTGTCCAAGGCGCGGCCATCACCGCGCGACCCGCGCTCGGCCCATGCCCTGAAGATCGCGCGTGAAGGCTGGACGGTCTGCGACGTGCTCGCGCACGGCGTGATCGATTATCACCCCGTCATCGTCGGACCGGCCACCGAAGTCGCTGACCACATGCAGGAATGGTTCGAGGCAGGCGCCGTTGACGGGTTCTGGGTGTCACCGGACATCTACGATGATGGGATCGGCGCCTTCGTCGAAGGCGTGGTGCCGATCCTCCAGGACCGCGGGCTGTTCCACCGTGATTATGAAGGAGCCACCCTGCGCGATCATCTGGGCGCTCCTGCTCAATATGGCATTGACCCGCGCATCGCGTGGTGAAGGCAATCAAACAACATTTGGCAACCAACATCTGGAAGGAAATGACATGAAGATCGGAATTATCGGCGCGGGAAACATCGGCGGCACAATTGCACGAAAGCTTGCAGGAGCTGGCCACTCGGTGAAGCTGGCTGGCGCGAAAGGACCTGATGACATCCGCGACAAGGCGGCCGAGATCGGCGCCATCCCGGTCGCCGCGCAAGATGCGGTCGAGGACGTCGAGGCGATTATCCTCTCGATTCCGTTCGCGCAGATCCCCAATGTCGCCAGCGTCTTTGGTGACGTGCCGGCCAACGTGGTCGTGATCGACACCTCCAACTATTATCCCTTTCGTGACGGGAACATAGCGGAGGTCGATGAGGGCAAGCCGGAAAGCGTCTGGTCGAGCGAACAGCTCGGTCGGCCGGTTGTCAAGGCGTTCAACGCGCTTCTCGCCGAAACGCTGGCCAATGGCGGCATGCCTGAGGGCACAGCCACCCGGATCGCGATTCCCGTCGCTGGCGATGATGCACATGCCAAGTCGATCGCACGCGAACTTGTGAATGAAACGGGATTCGACACACTGGATGCCGGAGACCTTGCAAGCTCCTGGCGCCAGCAGCCGGGCACGCCCGCCTACTGCACAGAGCTGACGCTGACTGATCTTCAGAGCGCGCTGTCCGCAGCGGACAAGGCTCGCGCGCCCCTTGATCGTGACGCACTGATCAAGAGCTTCATGGAGGAGAAGTCACCCCTCAGCCATGAGCAGATTGTCGCGCGCAACCGCAAGATGACGGCCCCGCGGTGAACTTGCAATCCGAAGGGAGGCAGCGCGTGCCGCCACTCTTCGGTTCGATCTTGAACGGAAAGGAACAGCCATGAGAATTGGAATTCTGGGCTCTGGCCACATCGGGAGAACCCTCGCTGCCGGCGTCGCGCTGAACTCGCGATTTGGCGACATCAACACCGACGATCCAGACCTGACAGCCTTCAAGGCGCGCGGCGGCAAGCTAATCCACGTTCAAGCCATCAACGATGAACTGGTGCCTTATCAGGGGTCCGTCAATTATTACGAGCGCGTGTTGGCGAAGATGGGCGGTCTTCCAAGCGTACATGACTTCTACCGCTTCTACTTGGTCCCCGGCATGGCTCATGGGTCGAGGAACGGCACGGCCAATCCCGATGCGAATCCGCCAGTCATCAGAGGCTACAAAGCCGAGCTTTACACGCTGCTGACGGGCTGGGTAGAGAACGGCGTAACGCCCGGAAATGTCGTGCTCAGGTCTCTCAGCGACAGGCCCGTCGCGAAGAGCCTGCCGATGTGCGCCCTCGCGACGAAAGTCACCCACGTAGGGGGCGACATAATGAAGCCGACAGTTATGCCTGCCGCTAACTCGGCCGAGGCCGCTTACTTCAGATCCTCGCGTTCCCCCGGCGCTTGGTAACGTACTGAATCACAAATCAACAGTGTTGAAGCAAAGGAAAGTCATATGAAAATAGCCATTATCGGAACCGGCCTGATTGGAGCCAATCTCGCTAGGAAATGGGGGGCCGCAGGTCACTCTGTCCGTATCGCCAACGACTTCGATCCCAGTGCGCTTGACAATCTGGCTCGCGAAACCGGTGCGCAGGCAATGCCAGTTGCGAACGTTGTCACGGACGCCGAGGTGGTCGTCACCACGATCCCGCTCCACGCCATACCCTCGCTGCCGAGCGACCTGTTCGACGCCGTCCCCGACGACGTAATTCTGGTCGATACCTCGAACTATTTCCCAGGCCGCGACAGGACCATCCCCGCCATCGAGGAAGGCATGGTGGAAAGCCAGTGGGTTGAGCAGCAGATCGGGCGCCCGGTCATCAAGGCGTTTAACAATCAGCTGGCCTACACCCAGGCGCACGAGGGAAAGCCAGCGGGGACGCCCGGCCGGATCGCCATGTCGGTTTACGGTGACGATGCGGTTGCTAAAAAGACGGTCGTCGGCCTCATCAACGATCTCGGCTTCGACGGGATCGACGCAGGCCCGTTGGCGGAATCCTGGCGGCAGCAGCCGGGCTCGCCCGCCTACTGCACCGAACTGACTGCACCAGAGTTAATGGAGGCGCTCGGCAGGGCCGTCAAGGGTAGATCACCCAAGCTGCGGGATCTCTCACTCAAGCGTCTTGACGCCTTTGGCGAGGGTTTTCTCGCGTCCCTTGCAACGGGCGAGTACACCCTCGGATACACAAGCAAGGACGTCGTGGAGATGTATCGGAGGCTGGAGTTGGAAGAGATCGGATGATGAGATGAGCAGCTGTTAACGGCCAAATTTTACAGCGACGTTAAGCCACAGGACGCAGCCAGCCATCTGCATACCTTTGAGCTAGGTCCTGAAACATCGCACTGGCGTAACCACGCAAATCGCTCCGGCGACGATGGCAATGATCATTTGGCAAACGAACGCCTGCTGAATAGTCTGACGCTGGAGCCGGGCCATTGGGAACGTGCGGTGCGGGAGTCGGGGTATGTGGCCGCGCAACAAACAGTTCGGGTGCAGGGATAGCATGGTCTTACCGATCCTTGTTCCACAAGCATCCGAGCTCGCACCCCATTCGAGCCTGAGCAGAAGCTCCCCGCTGCGCGGCCCCTGAAAGACTGTAGCCGTGATGACCTGATTTGCCAATGGCGTCGCTTTCTCTCCTTGCCGGTGCGAGCCACAAGAAGACGGCGATGCAAGTCCCGCCGCGCCGGGATGCTGGAAACGACCGCCGGCGAAGATTCGAGTGGACTGCTTTACGATAGCGAGCGCTTAACGCGTCTACTGCTGCGCCGCTCTTGGGCAGGCCTGCCGCGGCGTCAGCGGAGACTACTGCGCCAGGGGATTCGCGCCTTCAATCCGGAGAAGCCTGTTATCAAGGTGCCACGGACACAGATCAACGCTACAGCGTGGTTGCGCGCGGCGATGCACTGGAATGGCTGCCGTCATCCCAGCGCGATTTGGTGCAAGCCACTGCATCCGGCGACCGGTGTAGTGCGCTGGCTGAGCGAGTTCGATGTCGTCGAGCAGAACGAGCATCCTCGCGAAATCATGGCACAGCTGGTCGCAAGGGTAGGGTGGAGGCCGCACCTGCCGAATCACCCTGAATGAACTGCTGATGATATCGAGTTGCTCCGAGATGTCCCTCTGGACAGGCTTCGGTCTCGGGCTCGAGAATGCGCTCCTCCCGCTCCAAGTGCTCCGGCAACGGCTTGCGTACCGCTTTCTTCCGGACAGGAGGGGTTGCCTGCGGATCGGCTTCGGTTTCGGCCGCACCTTCCTTGGCCAGCAGATCTTCTAGTCGGCTCTCGAGCTGTTCAATCTGTCGATCCAGCTTCTCGGACTTCTGGCCAAACTGCATCCGCCTCAGCTTTGAGATCTGCAGATTTAGCTGCTCGATCTCCATGGAGCGGACCGCCAAGGCCCGTTCCATGAGTGCGATCGATTCCCGCTGTGCCAACACCAAGGCCTTCAGGGCCTCAATATCGTCGGGAAGGTCGCTGGGGTCGATTGGCATGCGCGGCAGTTTACGCACATGCCGCAAGGTTTACAACACCGACAGTGGCGGCCAGGTGCGCTCGGGCTGCTTCGAGTTAATCCCCTCCAGCAGCATCGACAACTGCGCTTGCGTCAGGTGGATCTTGCCGCTGTCGGCCTGCGGCCAGACGAAACGTCCACGCTCCAGGCGCTTCGAGAGCAAGCAAAGCCCATCGCCCGTTGACCACAACACCTTGATGACATTGCCGCGCCTGCCGCGGAAGACGAAAACATGGCCGGAGAACGGGCTCTCCTGCAGAGTCGCCTCCACCTTCGCGGCGAGCCCGTTGAATCCACAGCGCATGTCGGTCACGCCTGCGGCGATCCAGATGCGTGTTCCCGCCGGCAACCCGATCATGGCGTCAAACGGTCCAGTACCGTACGCAACGTGGTCGCGTCGACTGCCCCTTCAATGCGAATCACCGCTCGGCCCAAATGGATCTCAATGGCGCCGTGCGGCGGCGTCGGCTCGCAAACCGCAGCGGCTGGACTCATTGGCATCGGACCGGGTGGCGAGCTTGGGTGTTCAGCGGTCACCGGCAACAACACCGCAGCTTCCTGGCGCTGCTCCGTTCGATAGTGTCGGCGCCAGGTGAACAGCATGTTCGCGTTGATGCCGTGCTCGCGCGCCAATTTCGATACCGAGACACCCGGCTCACACGCAGCGGCTGCCAACCGCCGCTTGAATTCCTCGCTGTGGTTCGGCCGGCCTTTGCGACTGCCGGCAATTGCTACTTCCTGTGACTGTGACAAAGTAGTTCCCATCACTATTTGATGGGAACTACTTTGGCGCCACTCTACTGAATGGTAAAGACGGTGCTGGCGACTCGCTGGCCATGAACCACGACTGATGGGCGATGCAAGTACTGAGCTACGGCAGCGGGGCGAGGTTGTTGAGCGACATCCTGCATGAAGTGGATCGTCGAGACGGGCGGCGACAAAGCAAGGGAAAACACCAATCCCGGACATCTTCTTAAAGGTGATATGTTCTGCTAACATATTAGTAACATATATCAACTCGAAGAATTTGCCAGATGGCACAGGAGACCTCATGATCAATCGACGGACTTTTTTGCGCGGGGCACTGGGCGGTGCAGCATTGGCCCTTGGGGCTCCGGCCATCGCACAAGGCCGGCCACTGCGCCTTGGATTACTCGCACCACGATCAGGAGTCGGGGCGTTTCTGGGTGAGGACAGCATCCGGGCCGTGAGATGGGGGGCGGATCGCATCAATCGGTCCGGCGGCATCGCGGGCAGAAGAGTGGAGCTCGTCGTCCAGGAAGAGACGACACCAAAGGACACCATCGAGCGCTTCCGGCACCTCGTGCTCCAGGAAAAAGTCGATGCCGTGCATGGCCTCATCTCCACGGGTGTCACCCTGGCCGTCGCGCCTGTTGCCGAGGATGAGCGCGTTCTCCTGCAGTGCTGGGATGGCACGACCCAGAACGGTGTTCAGGAGTCGATGCCGAAATCGCGCTTCGTGTTTCGTTCCACCGACAACGAGTGCGAAGCGGTGATGGCCGCACTCATGGTCATAAAGCACTACAAGGGCAAGTTTGTCACCGTGGCGGGCATCAACCCGGACTATTCCTATGGCCGCAACTGCTGGGATACGTTCAAGGCGCTGCTCGAAAGGTTCGGGATCAAGGCCAAGGTCGTATCTGAGCAGTGGGTCAAGGTCGGCGCCACGGACCTCACGACCAACGTGGCTGCGCTGAATGCGTCCAAGCCCGATCTGATCTTCACCTCGCTCTTTCTCTCGGACTTGCCGATCTTCCTGCGCCAGGCGTCCGCCTCCGGATTGCGATCCATCATTGCCTCGACCGTGGCAGGAGGGCAGATCAATGACCTGAGAAGCAGTTTCGTCCCGGAAGGTACCGTGCTGGGGCACAACACCTTCTTCTTTGCCTTGCCGGGGGCATCCGAGCTGCAGAAGACCTTTGTTTCGGAGTACCAGGCGCGCTACAAGGCTGTGCCGACCTCATCGGCGGACCGTGCGTACTTCAACCTGATGGCCTACAAGGCTGGCGTCGAGAAGGCCGCCAAAGCCACTGGCCGGTGGCCAAAGACGGACGAGATCGCGGAATCGATTGTGGGCGCCGAAGTCGAAAGTTTTGGCGGACGTGGACGATACCGGGCTGACAAGATTGCCGAGCAGATGTTCAACCAGGGCTTGGCCAAACACCAGAGTGACTATCCGTACCCGCTGCTGTCGGATATCACGGTGGTGTTCTCCGACAGACTGCAAAAGCCCGCAGGCGCGGACTACTGGCAGTGGATCAAGAGCGCTGATTTCCGCATCTGATCTTCCGCCACCCGAGCAGCGCCGCTGCGGGTTTCTCGCGGCGCACGGCGTCGCGGATCACCAGAACGTCGTGGTCTTGGCGCGGCACCTTCTACAGGGGCATCCCTATCGGTCCGCCCCTCCATCCCGGAGCAAAGCCGTTGTGCAATATTTGAATCTCATTCTGGCAGGCCTGTTCCAGGCGGCCGTACTGTTTCTCGTGGCCTGCGGGTTGCAGTTGATATTTGGTGTTCAGAAGATCGTCAATCTTGCTTGCGGCTCTTTCTATGCCCTTGGCGCCTTCTTCGCGATCACTGTTGTTAGCATCGTGCAGCAATGGCAACTGCCAGCGCTGCTGCTGATCCCTGTGTTGGTCCTTGCGGGCTTGGCGATCGGGTTGGTCGGCGCACCCTTGGAACTGCTGCTGCGCCCGGTCTATCGGCGCGACCCCAGCTATCAGTTGCTGCTGACGTTCGGCCTAGTGCTGATGTTCCAGGATGTGTTCCGGTTCTTCTGGGGAGCAGCGCCGCGCTCGATGGATACGGCATTGTACGGTGCGTATGGAACGCTTGAGACTCAAGCCGTCAGCATTCCCATCTACAACCTGCTCGTGATTCTGGCCAGCATTGCCATTGCGCTGATACTGGGCCTGACACTCAAGCGCAGTCGGGTCGGCCGGATCGTGCGCGCTACCGCCGAGAACAGGGACATGACAGAAGCATTGGGAGTGAACGCCTCGCGAGTCTTCACACTTGTGTTCACCGTAGGCTGCATCCTGGGAACGGTCGGCGGCGCGCTAATCGTCCCGACTTCGGCGGCCTCACTGACGATGGCGGCCGAACTCGTCGTTGACGCCTTTGCCGTCGTGGTGATTGGCGGCCTGGGGAGCATGGCCGGAGCCGTAGCAGGCGCGGTCATCGTCGGCCTGATGCGGACGGTCGCTGTGACGTTCGCCTCTGAAGTCGAGATTCTCTCCATCTATCTCGTTGTCGTGGCCGTTCTGCTGTTCCGCCCCAAGGGCCTGTTCGGAAAGGAGGCTGTATGAGCGCGTTGCCCGAGACGCTTCCGGCCTCGACGCCGGCGGCACGACCACTCTTGCTTGGCGGTGTTGGTCCATTGGTGATTCTCCTGGTGGGCTTGGCTGTGTCGCCGGTCTTGCTGAGTGCCTATGCCACCGTCACCCTCATGCCGGTGATTGCCTACGGCATTGCAGTACTGGGAATGAACATTCTGTTCGGATACACAGGAATGCTGTCCTTCGGACACGCCATGTTCCTCGCGATCGGTGCCTACTGCGCGGCCGTGGCGACTCAACACGGAATCTTGTCGTTCGAGTGGATTCTCCTGGTTGCCTCGGGAGTGGGCGCATCCATCGCGCTTATCGTTGGCGCCCTGTGCGTGAGGTTTACCCACATCTTTTTTGGCGTACTGACATTGGCCATCGGGATGCTCCTGCACTCCTTCCTGTTCAAGTTCTATGACCTCACCGGCGGCGACCAAGGCATGCGCGTGCTGCGGCCGACGCTGCTCGGGCAGACATGGGACATGAGCGCCACACAGTTTCTCAGCGGGCCGTTCTACTACTACTGTCTGGTCGTGTATGTGGTGTTCGTCCTGGTGACCTATCGCATGATCAAGTCTCCTGTCGGACTGCATCTGCAAGCCATCCGGGACAACGAGAACAAGGCGCGATATCTCGGGGTGCATGTGTATCGCCTGCGACTCGGCGCCTTTGTCCTGTCAGGCATGCTGGGTTCCATTGGTGGGGCTATGCTCGGAGTCTCGACCGGCCTTGCCGACCCGGAGCTGGCGTACTGGACCCAATCGGGAAATCTCATCTTCATGCTCGTCCTTGGTGGGGCCGGCACATTCTCAGGCCCGGGCGTCGGCGCGCTCATCTTCGTCCTGCTCCAGGACATCGCGGCCTCCGAAACCCAGTATTGGCGATTCCTGCTGGGCGCCACGCTGACGGTTCTCGTTCTCGCACTTCCGGATGGCTTGCTCGGAACCCTCTCGAAGTACCGCGGACCCGGCAAGAACCCAGGAGCACAGCCATGAATATGATACTTAGTGCTCAAAATGTTTCCAAGGCCTACGGCTCGTACCAGGCGTTAAGGGACGTCTCGTTGAACATTGGCGATACTGAGTTCGTCTCGATTGTCGGTCCCAACGGCGCAGGCAAGACGACGCTAGTCAATGTCCTGACTGGACTGTCCAGGCCCACGAGCGGATCCGTGCATTTCAGCGGCCGGAGCATCGCCGGAATTGGCCCTGTCAGGCTGGCAGCCATGGGCATGGCCCGCTCATTCCAGCTCGTGAATGTCTTTCCCAGCCTTTCCGTCTGGGAATCGATAGCCGTGGCAGTTTCATCACGGCTGGGCAAGGCGCGCAATCCGTTCGCCACGCTCTTCAAAAGCCGTCAAATAGATGACGAAGTCCAGCGGGTCGCGGCCACTTTCGGGTTGTCTCAGAAGTTGACGACAACGACCGGCGAACTTTCCCAGGGAGAGAAGAAGCTGCTCGATATCGCAAGCGCCTTCGCGTTGCGTCCCAGGGCCATCCTGATGGACGAACCAACCTCCGGCGTGGCCAGCGCCGACAAATACGACATCATGGAATTGCTCGTCAAGGCGGCGCGCCTGCAAGGGGTCGGTACGATCATCCAAGTCGAGCATGATATGACCCTTGTCGCAAGGTACTCCCACCGCATCGTGGCGCTTCAGGAAGGGCGAGTGATCGGAGACATGACGCCAGATGCCTTCTTCAAAGACCCGCTCATGCTGGAGGCCGTCATCGGACCGGCGCACAGCAAGCAGGCTCAATCCGCCGGGGAGACGCTGCTATGCTGAACGTCGTTGATCTGTGCGTAGAAATCCAGGGCAGCCGGATTCTGCGGGGTGTCAATCTTGAAGTGAAGCCTGGTGAGCTGGTGTGCCTTCTGGGGCGCAACGGCGCCGGCAAGACCACCACGTTCCGGACGCTGATGGGCTACCTCCGCCCGGTCTCGGGCCACCTGCGGTGGCATGATCAAGATCTGGCGAAGCTGGCCACTTGGCAGGTCGCGCAGCAGGGCATCGGCTTCTCGCCCGAGGAATCCGAGGTCTATGCCGACCTGACGGTTGAGGAAAACATCGAACTCCCGACCTGGACCCGCACGCGCGGGCGTTCCGCCGCCGAGCGCATCGCAGAGGCCTACCGGATCTTCCCCAAGCTCGAGCGATATCGAAAACGCGGCGGCGCCGAACTCTCTGGCGGTGAGCGAAAAATGGTGTCGATTGCACGCGCGCTCGCTCTCGATGCGGAGTTGTTGCTGCTCGACGAGCCATTCGAAGGGCTGTCGCCAGCCATCATTCCGCAGGTAGCGGAAGGGGTCGCGGCGATCCGCCAATCCGGAAAGGCCATCGTGATGGCGGAATCCAACTTGCATCACGTGCCTGAATACATTGACAAACTCTTCGTCATTGAACGAGGGGAAATCATCTATTCAGGCTCACTCGAGAATGCGCTTGCGAGCCCGGATGTGATGAGCGTGATCGCCGGAGCAGTGGAACTGTAGTGCACATCACAACAAGGAGTAGCTATGAAAACCTACACAGGTGATCGAACCATCGATGGCGTCAAGGTGCATGTTGATGGCAGGCCGCTGCCCGACAAGGCAGATATTCAACGCTATACGGACATGGGATTCGAATGGGGCTACGAAGGGCAGGAACCCAGGCAGCTGGCCTTCGCGCTGCTTTTCGACCATACGGACAACGCCGGGCTGGCCCGCTCATCCTCGGAAGCCTTCATGCGAGCCATGGTGGCGAACCTTTCGAACGAATGGCATCTGACTTCGGAAAGCATCGAGGAGTTCCTGCGCATCGCCTGTAGTTGAGTCGGCACTGGCGATTCGCGATCAATTTGCCCCTGAATTTCAGCTTTTCAACCCGATTTCCACGAAGGTAATCATGGAACTTCAACACAGCTGTATGAGCGACAGACAACGTCGCTATCGCAAGGAATACAGGTATCGCGTGGCAGGGTGGTACCACGGATGGCTGCATCTGATGATCATCGCGATGAGTGGTATCGCGGCCATCTACATCTACACGTCCAATCTCGTGAGTGTGCAATGGCGGGATTGGCTGGCTCTGCCGTTGGGGTTCCTTTCCTATCAGCTCGCTGAATATCTTCTGCACACACAAACAATGCACAGGCCGCGCAAGAGTCCCATGCTGAGGGCACTCTATATCCGGCACACCCTCATGCATCACCAGTTCTTCACGGAGCAGGAGATGCGATTTGCGGATCACCGCGACTGGCGCGTGACATTCTTTCCCCCGTTCACCATGATCGTGTTGACGCTGCTGTCGCTCGCGCCCTCACTGACCGCCGGCCTCATCATTTCTCCCAACTTTGGATGGCTTCTGATGACTGCCCTGACGGGCAGCTATATGTTCTACGAGGTCGTTCACTTCTGCTGCCACGTCGAGGACAACTGGCTGATCCGCAATCTGCCCATCATCAATACCGCGCGAAGGCATCACCAGGCGCACCATGACCAAGCATTGATGATGGAAGTCAACATGGGAATCGGTACGCCCATTTTCGATTGGCTGCTCGGAACCTCCGACCTGGATCGCGGCTTCTTCGGTCATCTGTTCAATGGGTACAGCAGCAAGTACCTGAAGAAGAATCTGCGCCGGACGTCTCGCACACCCAAGCCGGGCAACGTCAAGATTCCCGAGTCGCGCACGGACGCCCATTGAAACCGAATCGTCACCCCAGGAGTCCACGATGCCGTTCAAGTTCAAATTCATTCTCTCGATTCTGATTTTCGGCGTGTTCGCGCTGACCGGCCAGTACGAACTCTCGCACGACCTGTCCCGGCCGGCTTATGTCGCCTTCTTCCTTGCGGTGTTCATGGTGCTGTCGATCTGGATTTTCCCGGATGTCAGCCGGGACGCTCCCGAAAGGGAGGGCGGAACGCAGTAGGAAACCGCGATGTTCCGGGCAAAGTTATGTTGTGCCGGCGGTCTTGGTTCCGTGCGCGCAGAGCACGGAGCCGAGCGCTTCCGTACGCACGTGCCGCCGTCACTTTTCGATCGTCTCGCGAGAAAAGCTCTCGATGTAGTCGATCAGGCGATCCGACGCGGCCGCAGCATCCGCCGGCTTGCCCTGGCTTATGGCTTTCGCGATCTTTGCATGAAGCTTGGCGGCCAATGGAAGGTCGCCCGTGCGGCGATAGTGTTCAAACCAGAAACGCCGGGACAGGCCACGCATCAATGACATCGTCTTGACAATGAATTCGTTTCGCGCTGCGTCCCACATCCGCTCGTCCAGTTCACGGTCAAGCTGGGAAAACAGCTTCTCATCATGCTCTGCGGCGGCTTGGGTCAATCCAGCTTCAATGTTGGCGAACTTGGCCCTCTCCTCCACGGTGGCTCTCTCGGCAGCAAGCCGAGCCAGCAAACGCTGAACTTCACGCCGCAGTTCCAGCAAGCGCAGTTGGGTCAGGATGTTTGTTTCGGAAACGAACACCCCGCGCTTGGGAACGATGGATACCAGTCCCTCCATGGCGAGTCGTTGCAATGCCTCGCGAATGGGGGTTCGGCCGATCTCCAGGGATTCAGACAGGCTGCTTTCAGACAAAGCCATGCCGGGCGGTAATTGGAGCGTGATGATCAGTTCCTCGATGGCTTTGTAGGCTTGCTCGGCGAGCGATGGCGCTTGCATGCGCTTTGCCATCTTGGTGGTCCGCTGCCTGCTGAGTTCGCCTGGTCCGGCGTCGGTCGTAAGTCCGCGCGTGCTGGCTGCCTTGTTGGATGTCCGTCGCATAGCCCTCTGATTGTTCGCGATGGCGAGGCATCGATGCTCGCCCAGGTTGAGTGTTGAAGCTGTGTAGGGTTGATATGTTAGCTGAATGGCTTTCGCCCGTGGCCCTGCCGTGGACATGTCCGACGGCAAAATCGTTTCCATTCGCCAATACGAAGAGGTTCATCGCGGGTATAGTTTTGCATGCCGCTAATATATATGTACAATATTAGACATGCACAAATAGCTGCCCTGACGGGGTGGCATCAACATTGGAGACAAGCATGCGGTTCAAGGACAAGACTGTTTTTGTGACTGGCGCTGCCGGTGGCATTGGTGAAGTGACGGCGAGGATGTTCGCCGCCGAGGGTGCTCGCGTCGTGCTCGCGGACTTGTTGGAGGATGAGGGCGTCGCAGTGACGCAGGCCATCAATGAAACGGGCGGGGACGCGTCTTTCGTCAAGCTCGATGTGTCGAGCGAAACGGACTGGAGGCACGCGATAGCGTCCGCGGAAAAGGTCTTTGGGGCCGTGCATGTCGTTGTCAGCAATGCCGGCATCAGCGGAATGGTGCCGGACCATGAAAATGTTGACTACATGGACCGGCTGACGTCGGTGCACATTCGTGGGACCTTCCTGGCGATTCGGCATGGGGCGAAAGCGATTGTTCGGGCCGGTGGCGGATCGATCGTGACGGTGTCGTCGGTTGCGGCCTACTGCGGTTTGCCCGGCCTTCACATGGGCTATGCCGCGGTCAAGGCGGGCGTGCTTGGAATGACCCGGTGCGCAGCCGGTGAGTATGCAAGATCGGGTGTGCGCGTCAATGCGATTGTGCCGGGGCTGTTGCCGCCGATGAGAACGTCCGTGGTCTCCGCGGATCCGGCCATGCGGAAGAAGTTCTTCGAGACCGTGCCGCTCGGTGGCACTGGAGGCAGAGAGGATGCCGCCAATGCCATTCTGTTTCTCGCATCGGATGCGGCCGCCTATGTCACCGGTGCCGAAGTCCTTCTGGATGGCGGTTTCCTCGCCTACCGATGCTGAGGCCGGCCATGCCTGTCTTCGTGGGAGTGCATGGTGCCTGGTCCGGCGGGTGGGCGTGGTGGCGGATGCATTCGCTTTTCCTCGGCAAGGGCATCCGCTTCGTAATGCCGACCTGTACCGGCTTGGGGGAGAGGGCGCACTTGCTGAATCCTGGCATTGACCTGAACACGCACATCGAAGATATCGTTCAGGTCATCGAACACGAAGATCTATCCGATGTCGTGCTCGTTGGACACAGCTATGGCGGGATGGTTGCGACTGGCGTTGCTGCGCGGGTGGCCAATCGGATCCGGCGGCTGATTTACGTCGATGCGCTGCTTCCGGAGCCCGGCGAGTGTGCGCTCGACCTCTTGCCACGGGTACAGAGTCGGGGCGTGCTGGAAGCCGCGCAGCAGAAGGGATTCGGGTGGCTGATTCCACCCACGCCCATGCCCGAGGACACGCCCACGCGTGATCTCGACCTCGCAGCGACGCGACGAGGGCCTCAGCCCTTGCACACGTTCACATCCGCACTGCCGGCGAGGGACCATGCGAGCCGTCTCCCGGCCACGTATGTCTACTGCACACGGATCGGTCTGTACGACAGCTTCGGCAGTTCTGCCGCACGCGCCCGCAGCCATTCCGGCTGGTCGTTTCACGAGCTGAATGCAACGCACAACCCGCACATCACGATGCCTGAGCGCCTCGTCGAACTTCTGACGCAGGACATCGAACGCAGCAGCAGTCCCTCGAGCTGAGGACGCTGGCGACAAGACGTTTCTCTGGCGCCGCACCACATCCCTGGCGGGATGCGGTGATGAGTGCTCGTGCTTACCGACATTCTTTTCACACAAGGAGCGTGTTCCATGCTCGGTTTGATGCAAGTTCGTCCGCTTTTGATTTCCAACCTGATCCACTTTGCTGAGCGCCACCATGGTGAAGCCGAAATCGTCTCTCGCCGCGTTGAGGGCGATATCCACCGCTGCACCTGGGTCGACGTCGCACGGCGCGCGCGCTGCGTGGCCAACGCGCTCGACGCCGATAAGCTGGCATTCTCCGATCGGGTGGCCACGCTGGCCTGGAATGGCTACCGCCACCTGGAGCTCTTCTACGGCGTCTCGGGCTCGGGCCGCGTGCTGCACACCATCAACCCGCGCCTGCACCCCGACCAGATCGCCTGGATCATCAACCACGCCGAGGACCAGGTGCTGGCCTTCGACACCAACTTCCTGCCGCTAGTGCAGGCCGTGCATACCCAGTGCCCCACGGTGAAGAAGTGGGTGGCGCTGGCCGACGCAGACAAGCTGCCGCAGGACACCGGCATTCCGAACCTCGTGAGCTACGAAGCCTGGATCGCGGGGCAAGCTGACACCTACGACTGGCCCGAGTTCGACGAGAATTCCGCCTCCAGCATGTGCTACACCAGCGGTACCACCGGCAATCCGAAAGGGGTGCTGTACAGCCACCGCTCGACCACGCTGCACGCTCTCGCAGCAACGCTGCCGGACGCGATGAATCTGTCGGCCCGCGAATCGGTGCTGCCAGTGGTACCGATGTTCCACGTCAGCGCCTGGGGGCTTCCATATTCCGCGGCCCTGGCGGGCTGCAAGCTTGTGTTTCCAGGCCCGGCACAGGATGGCAAGTCCATCCATGGGTTGATCGAGGCCGAGAAGGTTACATTCGCCGCTGGCGTGCCGACCGTCTGGCAGATGCTGCTGGCGCATACGCAGGGCAATGGCCTGAAGTTCAGCACTCTCAAGCGGACGATGATCGGCGGCTCGGCCTGCCCGCCAGCCATGATCAATGCCTTCCGCGATCAATATGGCGTGGACGTACTGCATGCGTGGGGCATGACGGAGACAAGTCCCCTGGGCACGCTGTGCATGCTGAAGGAAAAGCATCTGAGTCTGGAAACTGAAGCGCAACTGGCGATCCGGCTCAAGCAGGGGCGCGCATTGTCAGGGTTGGACATGAAGATTGTGGACACCGACGGCAAGGAATTGCCCTGGGACGGTGAGACCTATGGGGATCTCCTGGTCAAGGGGCCGTGGGTGATCAAAGCGTACTTCAAGAGCGAAGGCGGCGATCCGTTGGTGGACGGATGGTTTCCTACTGGCGACGTAGCCACGATCGATGCGGACGGTTTCATGCAGATCACTGACCGCAGCAAGGACTTGATCAAATCTGGCGGCGAGTGGATCAGTTCCATCGACATCGAGAACATCGCCGTGGCGCACCCGGCCGTGGCCATTGCCGCGTGCATCAGCGCTCACCACCCGAAGTGGGAAGAGCGGCCGATTATCGCTGTGGTCAAGAAGCCTGGCGCAGAGGTCACGCGCGAGGAACTGCTCGCGTTCTACGAGGGCAAGACGGCCAAGTGGCAGATCCCGGACGATGTGGTGTTTATGGAAAGCATCCCGATCGGTGCGACTGGCAAGATCCTGAAGATGCGCCTGCGTGAACAACTCGCCGACTACCGACTGACAACTACTGAGGCCTGATAGCTAGACCAGACTTGGTATGCCGCAGCCGTGTTCGCTCAGGTGCTACGGCTGCAGGCAGAAGACACCCATGCGCGTCGCCTCGCGAGCGCGAATTGACCACACTGCAGAAACCGGAGGAGCCGCGAGGCTTAACCCTGAACGGGACTCGGTGGTGGTCATGGCGTCACAGACAAAAGAAATACAGCCCTTGGCTGCATGACTGAGGCGACAACTACCTTGAGTGCGCCGGGAGACCGGCAAGGAGTAAAGGGTGAAAGTCCCTAACAGCAAAGAACTAGCGAATCATGCTGGCCCCGAGTCATGCGTAGCGCACCGCGAGGTACGTTGCGAAGCGTTGACAGGGGTGCGTGCAGGCCAGCCATTGAGCCACGATAGAGTTGATATCCCGGGTGCCGACGCTGTTCAAGGCGCGGAAGGCAACACGGAAGGGTGCGTAAGCGCGAGCTCCCTGACGATCCGGCGTGGTCGGAGACCCTGGCATGTACGTACGCTCCTTGCACGGGAACCGGGAGATCTCTCGTCTGGCCAGTCGCAGCACAGGGCTGGTCCGTATCGGGAAGGCGAGGAGCCATAGCCGATGATGAACGGACGAGATCACCAGGCGCGTAGGTTCGCCGCCGGTATGGGAATCGATTACGGTCAGTGTGTTCATGACGCCAATCGTAGGCGGCCCTATGGCGAACGTCTAGCCCGAACGCAAGCCGCAGCCGCGTATCCCGATCTGCGGCTGCGGAATGTCCCGCTTGGACCTGTGGCCGTATTCGGTGCATCGAACTTTCCGTTGGCGTTTTCGGTTGCCGGCGGCGATACGGCGTCTGCCTTGGCCGCCGGTTGTCCAGTCATCGTAAAGGCGCATTCTGCCCATCCTGGCACGTCTGAGCTCGTTGGACGCGCGATACAGAAGGCCGCGCAAGACCACGGCTTACCAGAAGGGGTGTTTTCGCTGCTGTTCGACACAGGCCGCGAAATCGGCCAAGCGCTGGTGACTGACCCCCGCATCAAAGCCGTTGGCTTCACCGGGTCGCGTGCTGGCGGCACGGCGTTGATGAAGATCGCCCAGGCACGGCCAGAGCCGATTCCGGTCTATGCCGAGATGAGTTCCATCAATCCGGTCATAATGCTGCCGGGTGCGCTGTCGCAGCGAGCCGATGCTATCGCAGCGCAGTTTGTCGCATCTCTGACCCTAGGTGTGGGTCAATTCTGCACAAATCCTGGCTTGGTGCTGGCGGTAGACGGCGACGGTCTGCAGAATTTCGAGCGTGCGGCCGCGCCAGCACTGTCTCAGGTTCCCGCCGCGAACATGCTTCCAGCGTGTCCACCGCCTTGGCGTACAACTCGTTCATCAATGTCGGCGCAATAATGCCGATAGAACGCGTTCGGCCTGACCGAAGGACTCGCGCGGCGGCGGACGGCACAAAGTCGAGACTGGCCATAGCCTTCTGCACGCGCTGGAGCGTTCCGGGCCGCAGCAACTCGGGTGCGGACAGCGCACGCGACACTGTGGCGGATGACACGCCGGCGAGTAGGGCGACCTGCTTCACATTGACCATATCAGACCGTGGGAGCGCTGGCTTCCGCCAGGATTTCTTCTCGTCGCCCAATGTCGGGCAGGACAGGGGCATGGCACTTAATTTTACATGCCTCGCCTGGGCTTGACGTGCCCACGTCCGGATCCGCCACATCAGTCTAGCCGCACCTTCGCTGCGTCTGCCACGCGCTTCCATTTCGCCAACTCGGCGTGCAGAAAGGCATCGAACGCTTCTGGCGTGCCGCCTGTGATCTCTGCGCCCTGTGCTGTCAGCTTTTCGCGAACCTCGGGCACTTGCAGCGCCTTGTTGAATTCCGCATTCATCCTAGCAATGATTGTGGATGGCGTGCCGTGCGGTACCATGAAGCCGCCCCATGAAACTGCCTCGAATCCGCTAATTCCCAAGGCCTCGTCCACGGTGGGTACGTCAGGCAACGAGGGCAGGCGCTTTTTGCTAGTGACAGCCAATGCCCGAAGCTTGCCGCTCTTGACCTGTGGCATACCCGCAAGCGCGGTCGGCAATGCGATGCTGATCTGCTGCCCGAGCACATCGGTCAGTGCCGGTGCGTCACCCTTGTAGGGCACGTGGGACATCGTGACGGCCGCCATGGTATTCAGCAGTTCGCCAGCCAGGTGGCTCCCGGCACCGTTGCCGGCGGAGCCAAACGTGACCTGACCTGGTTTCTCTCTCGCCATGGCGATCAATTGCCTGAGATCCCTGACCGGAGAGCCGGCCGCCGTGACAATGATCAGCGGCACCTTGGTCAGCAGCACTACCGGGGCAAAGTCCTTGACGGTATCGTACGGAAGCTTTGCATAGACGGCTGGATTGATGGCATTCGGGCCAAGGTTGGCCATCAACACCGTATAGCCGTCTGGCTGCGCCTTTGCCACGACTTCGTTGGCGATAATGCCGTTGGCGCCCGGCCGGTTCTCGACAACCACAGACTCTCCCCAAGCCTGGCTGACTTTGGCACTCAGCAGCCGTGCCGTGATATCGGAAGCACCGCCTGGTGGATAGGGCAGGACGACTCGAATGGACTGCGCGGGCCAATCCTTGGCAAGGGCCGGCCGCCATCCACACAATGCCATCACGCAAAGCGCCGCGATTCCCAATTGTCGTAGACAACGGTGCATGGTATGTCTCCTCTATTGTTGTATGAATCCTAGGCCCAGTACCAGGGCAAGACTGATGGCGCAGAGCTTCGGAGGACGGAAGGAAAGAGGGCGGAAAATGGCTGGCATCGGAAGGCTGCGGGCTGAGTCATGAACGTTGGAATGAGTATCGGTGCGGGTGCCTTCTTGCCGTTATCCGGATTCTGCAAAGAATGCGAAATCGGGCGCCTGGGCGGACGGACGCGGAAGGCACACGTGAGGATCATGACCAGCCGTCTACGCAACTTCCTGAAGCTGGCGAGTTCATTCTGTGCGAAACCCGGCGCAAGCCATATTGCGCAGTTTCGCAGCCGGGATTACCCCGCTGCCCGGCTAATTGCCGTCGGCCGCCTGCGTGCCGGCCCCAAAGCGCAGGCGCAGGCTCCGGTTGGCATCCAGCAGCGAACCGTCCGCCACTTCCACCACGCGGTGCAGGTAGGCTTCGCTTACTTCGAGCAGCGCCCCATACAGGGTGTGGCACAAGCCGCGCGCGGTGCGGCCGGGCCAGTCTTGCGCAGCATCGCTTCGGGCAGGTTGGGGTCGCGCAGCAGCACGTGCCCGATTGTTGATCGGTCGGCAAGCGATCCAGGCTCAGCAAGAGCCAGCGGCTGTATGGACGCCCCCGGTTTGCCAAGCGCTGCGCGAGGTCGATGGCTAAAAGGTAGATTGCAGCCATGTATCCGGATTTCGTTCGGGCTCATGCCCGCGGTCCCTGATGGAATCCGCTGACCGACGCCCCATCAACCAAGTGAACTCGGAGTTCGTTGTACCAGTCGGGCTCTGCCGGTCACGGTCTGACCTGTCCTGCCATCAATCTGCGTGTTGCCTGAGCAATCTTTGGGGGGTGTGGAAGTTCTCCGGGGTCAGGTTGGTTGGATGCGTATTGGTCTGCCGTCGCTAAGCGGCTGTGCCGGCCGTTGCTGGCGAGAAGCCTGATTCGTACTCCCGGTCGCATGCAAGCAGCGCCCAGACGATTCGTGCGTTCTTGTTCGCCAGAGCGACGGCAGCGACGTTGAGGTTCCGTCGCTCCAGGAGCTTCTGCAGCCATGGATTGCTGTGCTGATCCGGCTTGCTCCGAAACGCCGTCACTGCGGATCGTGCCCCGTGGATGAGCAAGGTTCTCAGATAGGTGTCGCCACGCTTGCTGATGCCGAGTAGGGTCGTCTTGCCTCCGCTGGACGACTGGGCGGGTACGAGGCCCATCCAGGCCGCGAGTTGCCCGTTCTTAGAGTTCTTGGCGTCCCCGACCGTAGCCACGAGCGCGCTCGCTGTAATCGGGCCGATGCCGGGGATCTTCTCAAGCTTGCGACTTGCTTCGCTGTTGCGGTGCGATGCCTTGATCTGGGCCTCGAGCTCGCCGACCTGGGTATCGAGTTCCTTGAGGTGATCGAGCAGGCGCTCGATCAACAGCCGGAAGCTGCCTGGCAGCTCATTGCTGGCGTCTTCGATGAGTTCGCGCACACGGCCGAGAACGTGCCGATGCTGTGACGGGTGGGGGCGTCCATCCCATTAACCAACGACGGTCCCATTCCAGTCTGGCGGACCAGACCCCGGATGAGGCATACTTCGCAACGCTGCCAGCGCTCAAATCGGCAGCCTGACTGCCCCAGCGCTTCCACTTAGAAGCCCTAACAAAATGACTTCCTGAGGTGTCGCCAACAGATGATGCAACAAGCGATCTTCAGGAGTGCTTCATGGATGGTGGCGAGGCGTTCGAAACGGACGCGCAATCGCTTGAAGTTGTGTAGCCAGGCAATCGTTCGTTCGACAACCCAGCGGGTTTTGCCAAGACCGCTGCCGTGCGGTTCGCCACGACGGGCGATCTCGGTGGCAATGCCCGCGGCATGAAGCGGTCTGCGGTACTTGTCGTGGTCGTATCCGCGATCACCCTGAACGATGAGTGGCTTGGATAGCGGTCGGCCGCGCTTGCCGCGCAGAGGCGGAATCGCCTCGACCAGCGGCAGCAGTTGGGTGACGTCGTTGCGATTGGCGCCGGTCAGTATCAGCGCCAGTGGTATGCCTTGGGCCTCCGTCAGGAGGTGATGCTTTGAACCGGGTCGCGCGCGATCGGTGGGGTTGGGTCCTGTTTTTGACCCGACCCCACAGCACGAATGGAAGAGGAATCGACGATGACACGTGACCAATCGATGCGGTCCGCCGCACGCAACTTGGCCAGCAACACTTCGTGGAGACGGTCCCAAACACCGGCCTTCTGCCAGGCATGCAGACGTCGCCAGCAACTCATCCCGGAGCCACAGCCCATTTCCTTGGGCAGCATCTCCCAGGGAATGCCGGACTGAAGGACGAACAGAATGCCGGTGAGCACCGCCCGATCGTCCAGCGGCTTGCGGCCGGGATAGCGGGCGCGTCGTGCCTTCGGTGGCGGTAGCAATGGCTGAATGAGTGCCCACAGATCGTCGTCGAGTATTGGTTTGGCCATGTCCTTTGCGCGAGGGAAACAACGCAAAGGTTAACAAAAGTCACTTGAAGTTAACAGCCCTGCAAACTCTTTTTGTTAGGGCTTCTTAAAAGCTCCGGATCCCTGTCCGAACAAACGGCGCCACCTCTCCCTACCTGCTGTGGCGTGCCGTCGATCAGCATGGGAGTCCGCGCCAAATTGGGGGAAAACGACCGTGCCACTTCCAAGAGGCGAGTGAGCACATAGAATGCGCGCATGTCATCCGATCTTCAGCCGGCGATCGCCGTGCTTCAGCTCCGAATTGCGCTGCGCGGCTTGAGTCCGCCGGCTTGGTGACGCGTGGTCATTCCGGAGCACATTACACTGAGTCGGCTACACGATGTCATCCAGGCGGCCATGGGCTGGACGAAGCCATCTTGCCCGTCCAAGGCCGGCGGCACGAACAGCTTGTCAAGCGGCATCAGCGCGGTCGCCGGCACGGCGGCGTGCCCACCAACGTAGAGGGTCAGCGTAGTGGCGTGCGCCGCGAGGAACGCCTCGATCGCTCGGGCCTTGCCGGCGCTGAAGGCCGGGGATGGCCCGGGTCCAGCCATCGCCGAGGCCGTTAACGCGGTCGGCCAACTGGCCCAGCGTGATCACGCCTGCGGCCGCCAACCACCTGTCATTTTCAATTGCCTTGCCGTGGACGAACGCTCCCGCCGTGGTATGTTCTGCCCGTCGCGCGGCCGACGAGGCCGCTTCCCGTCTACCGGAACGCATGAACCAGCCCATCGACACCGCCGACGACGATTTCGTCGACAACTACACTCCGGCCTTGCTGGCCCAGGCCAGCCAGCTGATCTCGGGGGAATTCCACGTGATCGTGCAGGCCAATGGTTTCACCATCTCTGACTGGCGCGTCCTGTCCACGCTGTCCGGCGGCAAGCCAATCAGCATCGGGGAACTGGCGCAGATCTCGGTGACCAAGCAGCCCACCGTGACGCGCCTGCTCGACCGCATGGAGGCGCAGGGCTACGTCAAGCGCATCCCGCACGAGACCGACCGGCGCATCACGCTGGTGCGCATCACGCCGCGCGGGCAGAAGCTGACCTCCACCCTGATCGCACAGGCCCGGGCCCACGAGGACCATGTGCTGGCGCCGCTCGGCAAGAAAAAGGCCGACGAGCTGCGCGCCACGCTGAAGCTGCTGATCCACCTGCACCGCCCTGCCAACTGAGAGCAGGGCCGCGCCTCAGGCCGGCCGGCGCATCTGGAACAGCGTCGACCTGCTGACCTCGTAGTAGTCGGCCGGACCGCCGCCGCGCAGGATGGGGCGTGCGGCGGCGGTGTCATAGACCCCGTCCGGCAGGAAGGCCCGGTCGATATGCACGCCGACGACCTCGCCCAGCACCATCCAGGTATCGAGCATGGCGCCGTCGGCCTGGTTCAGCTGCATGACCTTGGTCGCGCGGCACTCGAACGATACCGGGCTCTCCTGCACGCGAGGCGCCGACACCAGGCGCGACGGCACCGGCGTCAGGCCCGCCAGGCCGAACTCGTCGACCTCGGGCGCGACGCCGGCGCTGGTCATGTTCATGCGCTCGGCCAGCGGGCGCGTCACCAGGTTCCAGACGAACTCGCCAATGTCCTCGACGTTGCGCACGGTGTCCTTGTAGCCGACGCTGGAGAACGCCACCACCGGCGGCGTGTAGTTGAAGACGTTGAAGAATGCGTAGGGCGCCAGGTTGGAGCGCCCGGCCTTGTCCACCGTCGAAATCCAGCCGATCGGGCGCGGGCCGACAATGGCGGCCAGCGGATCGTGCCGCAGGCCGTGACCGCGCGCGGGCTCGTAGAAGTGAATGTCGTCCATGTGCATGTGCGAAGCGTCGTCCCCGCGGGAGCAGGGACGACGAAAGCGTGGGATGGCGCTCAGTACTTGCCGCTCAGCAGCTCGCCGCACCCGGCGACCTCGGTGCGCAGGTCCAGCTTGCGCAGCATCTGCCAGGTGGTGGCCACGGCGGCCGATACCGTCGGGATGCCCGACTCGTCCTGCACCTTCTGGATCGACGGCAGCGACTGCATCTGCACGCAGGCCGACAGCACGATGGCGTCGACACCGGTGGTGTCGATGCGCTTGTAGATCTCCAGCAGGTTGGCCGGATCCTGCGCGGCGACCTGCAGGTTGTCGGGGATCTCCAGGGCGGTGTAGTCCTTGACCTCGATGCCTTCGCTCTCGATGTACTCGACCACCATCTTCGTCAGCGGCTTCATATACGGGCACACCACCGAGACACGCTTCGCGCCCATGGCGCGCAGGCCGTCCACCAGCGCGCCGGCGCTGGTCACCACCGGCGCGGGGTTGCCGTTGTCGACGGTGCGCTGGGTCAGGCGCGCCTCGGAGACGCGGTGATAGCCCTTGCCCATGCTCATGATGGCCACCAGGCAGGCGTAGCCCAGCACGTCGACGCGCGCGTCGGAGAGCTCGATGGCGCAGCGGTCGCTGTCGCGGTCCATGGCTTCCAGCTCTTCCTTCACCACATTCTTCATGCGCATGCGGCTGGAGTGGAAGGTGAAGCGCTCGGCGAAGTCCTTCTCGCGCTCGCGCAACATGGCGGGGATTTCCGTCTCCATGGTGGTATTGGAGGACGGTACGATCTGCCCGATGCGCAACGGCTTCTGGGGCGTCAGCAGAAAAGACATTTACTTGCTCTCGGAAAGGTCGAATGCGTTGAGTTCCGCTTCCTCGGCGTCGAGGTCGAAGGCCTGGCTGGCGCCGTCCAGAAACTGGGCGGGCTGCAGCGGCCGGCGGTTGACGCGCAGGTCGAAGATGTCGAAGCGGTTGTAGTGGCCGGTGATGTCGTGCATCTGGCGCGGCTGGATGCAGCGCGACAGGTCGATGTCGGCGTAGACGATGCCTTCCACGTCGATCAGCGGCTCGCCGATGACGCGGCCATCCGGGCCCAGGAAGCCGGAGAAGGCGCTGTTGCGGCGCGACAGCAGCTCGCGCGCCTTGGGGTTCAGCGGGCTCATGGCCTCGATGATTTCCTCCGACACGGTCGAGCACGACACCGCGGTGAACACCTTGCCCTCGAAGCAGTGGGCGGCGGCGCGCACCTTGATGGCCTCGGCCATGTCGTAGTCGGCCGGGGCCACCGGCAGCGCGATGTAGCTGGCCACGTGCATCAGCTCGCCCTGCGACAGCAGCGAGAAGCGCGCCAGCGTGTTGGTGTTCTCGCCGCAGGCCAGCGAGCCGAGCGGGCCGACGCTGGTCTGGTGCACGCGCAGCGCCGAGGCGTCGCCATTGGCCCAGGTCAGCTTCTCGGCCCAGGTCGGCACCAGCTTGCGGTGGCGCCCCAGGATGCGGCCTTCGTCGCTGATGGTCACCAGCGTATTGAAGAGGGTGCCGACGCCGGTGCGGCTGCGTTCGTTCACGCCAACGATCACGTTGATGTGGTTGGCCTGCGCGGCCTGCGCGATCTTGCGGATCTCCGGGCCGGGGACCTCGATGGAAGCCTTGACCAGCTTCTCGAACCAGGGACTGGCGTCGACCGGGTTAGTCAGCCAGCTCCAGTACGGGTAGCCGGCCACGAACACTTCCGGAAAGGCGACCAGCTTCGCACCGTTGTCGGCGGCCTCCTTGATCAGGCGGCAGACCTTGTCGACCGTGGCGTCGGCATCGAGGAAGACCGGAGCCGCCTGGACGGCCGCAGCCTTGAACTTGGGCAGATTGAGCATATGTGTGCCTCGCTTGCAGCGGTCATCCCCGCTTGCGCGGGGATGACGGGATTTAGACAGCTACCACCGGGTGGCGCAGCTCGCCGATGCCTTCCACCGTGGCTACCACGGTGTCGCCCGGCCACAGCCATTCCTGCGGGGTGCGGCCCGCGCCCACGCCGTCGGGCGTGCCGGTGGCGATGATGTCGCCGGGTTCCAGCGCCATGCCCTTGCTGATGTCCGCGATCAGCGCCGGCACCTTGAACAGCATGTGGCGGGTGTTGGAGCGCTGCTTGGTCACGCCGTTGACGGTCAGCGACAGGTCCAGCGTGTGCGGGTCGGGGATTTCGTCGGCGGTGACGATGACCGGGCCGAACGGGGCATAGGTGTCCTGGCCCTTGGAGTAGATCCACTGGCCGGCGCGGCGGCAGTCGCGTGCCGAGATGTCGATCATCACGCTGTAGCCGAACACGTAGTTGAGCGCGTCGGCTTCCTTCACGCCCTTGCCGCGCGTGCCGATGATGACGGCCAGCTCGACTTCCCAGTCCATCTGCTGGGTGATTTCCTTGTTGTGCTCGATGGCATCGCCCGGGCCGATCACGGTGGTGGGCGGTTTGGAGAAGATCACCGGCTCCTTCGGCAGCTCCTTCGAGGTGTCCAGGCTGCGGCTGGATTCGGCGACGTGCTCGACGTAGTTCAGGCCGATGCCCCAGATGTTCTTGCGCGGGCGCGGGATCGGCGCGAGCAGCTTGACGTTGGAAGCGGGCACGGCCACGCCGAACGGCAGCTTGCCGCGGTACTCGCTCAGCAGCGCGCTGGTCGAGCGCACCGCCTCGGGACCCAGGTCGATGAACTCGAGCATGGTGGCGGGAATATCCACGCCGGCGGCGGCGCCGAAGCGGGCGAGGTCAACGACATTGCCGTCGACGATGGCGCCCAGGCGGGCGGCGGCAGCGACTTCAGCGCGATAGGTTACGAGACGCATGGTTTGATAACTCCGGAAAAGGCCGCATCCGGTGCGGCTGCAAAAATGGGAAAAAGACGTACTGGCCGCGTTCAGAGGACCACCTGATGCCCACCGTTCTCTGCCAGCGCTTGCTCGCGGTACAGGCCCAGCGAATGCATCACCGGCAGGTCGTTGAAGCAGAACAGCACGGCGTCATCGCTGGCCGACGCGTTCGCGTGCTCATGGAAGGCCCACGACGGCACGCAGAAGATGTCGCGCTCGGTCCAGTCGAAGCGCTGGCCGTTGATGACCGAGTAGCCACTGCCCTTGGCTACCTGGTAGATGAAGCTGCCGGTGTGGCGGTGGGCCTGGGTGGCTTCGCCAGGACGCAGCAGCTGCATGCTGGCGCCGATGGTCGGCATCACCGGGCCGCCGGTGACCGGATTGACGTAGTGCATCAGCACGCCGTCGAACGGGCTGCCGTCGGTGACCTTGCTGTGGCGTACCAGCGCCTCGTAGGTCGGCGCCCATTCGTACTTGTAGAGCGGCGAATACGGCTTGGTCCAGTTGCCTTCGTGCGGGCGCAGGCCCTTGCCGCCCCAGATCGCCGGCATGTCGTCGACCGGGTGAGTCACAGCTTGCTGCAGGTCCGGGTGCACGGCGTAGAAACCGGCCTCCATGGCGTTGACCAGCGGAATGTCCAGGCCGTCCTGCCAGATGCAGGTGGTGCCTTCGGCCGCCACGCCATGCTCATGCCAGGTCCCGTTGGGCGTGAGTACGAAGTCGTTGGCGTTCAGCGTCATCTTGTGGCCGTCGACGATGGTGTAGGCGCCGCTGCCTTCCATGATGAAGCGCAGCGCCGACGACGAGTGCGCGTGTGCCGAGGCGGCTTCGCCGGGATGCATCACCTGCAGGCCCGAATAGAGCCAGCCCACTGCTGCCGAAACGTCCTGGCGGCCCGGGTTGTTCAGGTAGATCACGCGGCGGCCGGCCTTCTCCGGCGTTACCAGGTCGACCGAGCGCAGCACGTGATCACGCAGGTCGCGGTAGCGCCACAGCACCGGCACCGATTCTGACTTCGGCTGCCACGGCTCGATCTTGTTGGCCACGGTCCAGAGCGCGCCGGTCTTGAGCGCATCGAGCTCCTTGTAGTAGGCGACCAGCTCGGGCGTGTCTTCCACGTCGGCGCGGCCGGCTACGTTCTCGCGGTAGGTGTCATACGAGGTATTCGACATCGTCTTCCTCTTTGGTCTGGTTTCTCCCTCTCCCGTGGACGAGAGAGGGACGAGCCATCGTCAGGCCGCCGCGCGCTTGATGCTGCGCTCCAGCTGATCCTTGGCGAACAGGTACTGCTTGGGCCATTCCATGCGGCGGTAGCCCAGTTGCGCGGTCTCGCGCAGCAGCCAGGCCGGATCGGCCAGGTACGGGCGCGACAGCGCGCACAGGTCGGCGCGGCCCGAGGCGATGATCCCGTTGACCTGGTCGGCTTCGGTGATCGCGCCCACGGCGATGGTCGGCACGCCTGCCTCGTTGCGCACGCGGTCGGCGAACGGGGTCTGGAACATGCGGCCGTAGACCGGCTTCTGCTCGGGGCTGACTTCCCCTGAAGAGCAGTCGATCATGTCGGCACCGGCTTGCTTGAACAGGCGCGCCATGGCCACCGCGTCGTCGGCGCTGTTGCCGCCTTCGACCCAGTCAGTGGCGGAGATGCGCACCGACACCGGCTTGTCCTGCGGCCATGCCGCGCGCACCGCGCGCAGCACTTCCAGCGGGTAGGCCATGCGGTTCTCCAGCGAGCCGCCGTACTCGTCGGTGCGCTGGTTGGTCACTGGCGAGAGGAAGTTCGACAGCAGGTAGCCGTGGCCGGCCTGCAGCTCCAGCCAGTCAAAGCCGGCGGCGGCGGCACGCCGGGTGGCGGCGACGAAGTCATCGCGCACGCGGTCCATGTCTGCGCGGGTCATGGCGCGCGGCGTCTGCGAAACGCCCGGCAGGTACGGCAGCGCGGAGGCCGAGATCAGCGGCCAGTTGCCCTCGGCCAGCGGGTGGTCCATCTGCTCCCATCCCAGCTGCGTCGAGCCGCGGCGGCCGGCGTGGCCGATCTGCACGCCGATGCGCGCGCTGGTGTGCTCATGCACGAAGCCGACGATGCCGGCGAATGCCCCCGCCTGCTGGTCATTCCACAGGCCCGGGCAACCCTCGGTGATGCGGCCGTCCGGCGACACCGCCGTCATTTCCACCATCACCAGGCCGGCACCGCCCAGTGCGCGGCTGCCCAGGTGCACCATGTGGAAATTGCCCGGCACGCCCATCTGGCACGAGTACATGGCGGTGGGCGACACCACCACGCGGTTCTTCAGTTCCACGCCGCGCACGGTGTACGGCGTCAGCATCGGCGGCACGGCTGTGGCATCCGTGCCGGCGCGTCCGGCCAGCCATGACTCGTAGCCTTCCAGCCAGGCCTTGTCGCGCACGCGCAGGTTCTCGTGCGAAATGCGCTGCGAGCGGGTCAGCAGCGAGTAGGCGAACTGCTCGGGCTCCAGGTCTTCATAGCGCCTGACATTCTCGAACCATTCGGTCGAATTGCGCGCGGCGTTCTGGATCTTGAGCACTTCCACCGAGCGCACCGCCTCGTAGTGCTTCAGCGCATCTTCCAGCGGGCCGTCGGTGTTGCGGAGGGTGCGCGCCAGCTCGATGGCATCTTCCAGCGCCAGCTTGGTGCCGGAGCCGATCGAGAAGTGCGCGGTGTGGGCGGCATCGCCCATCAGCACCACGGGCACCTTCTTTTCCAGGCCGCTGTCGTCGGCCAGGTTGTTCCAGTGCACCCATCGATCGCAGATCACGCGCGGGAACTGGATCCAGATCGCCGAGCCGCGCAGGTGACCGGCGTTACTGATCAGCGGATTGCCGTCCAGGTACGGGGCGAACAGCTTCTCGCAGTAGGCGATGCCCTCTTCCTGGCTCATCTGGTCGATGCCGGCGGCCTTCCAGGTTTCTTCCGGGGTCTCGACGATGAAGGTCGAGGTGCCGTCCTCGAAACGGTAGGCATGCGCCTGGAACCAGCCATGCTCGGTCGGAACGAAGATGAAGTTGAAGGCGTCGAACACCTTCTTCGTGCCCAGCCAGACAAAGCGGCAGTTGCGCGTGTCGATGTCGGGGCGGAAGGTGTCGGCATAGCGCTTGCGCACCACGCTGTTGAGGCCGTCCGAAGCCAGCACCAGGTCGGCGTTGTACTTGCGCGCGATGGCCTGGTCGTCCTCGACGTAGTTCTCGAACACCAGTTCCACACCGACTTCCTCGCAGCGCGCCTGCAGGATGTTCAGCAGCTTCTTGCGGCCGATGCCGATAAAGCCGTGGCCGCCGCTGCGCACCGCGCGGCCCTTGAAGTGGACTTCGACATCGTCCCAGCGGTTGAACGCATCGCCGATGGTCTCGGCCGAGACCGGGTCGGCCTCGCGCAGGTTGTCCATGGTGGCGTCGGAGAACACCACGCCCCAGCCGAAGGTGTCATAGGGACGGTTGCGCTCGACCACCACGACCTTGTTGGCGGGATCCTGGAGTTTCATCAACAGGCCGAAATACAGGCCGGCGGGGCCACCGCCGATACATACAATGTTCATGGCTGCTTCCAATCAGGTTACTACCGGAGCACTCGGAACCCGCACTGCGGGTCCGTCGGCATTCAGACGGTGATTTCGGGATAAGGCTGGTCTGCGGGGGCAGGGCCGTGTTCGATGGCGCCCCGCAGGTCATCGGGCACCGGGATCGCCAGGTGCGTGTCCAGCGAAGTCATCACGATGGTCTGCGTGGCCGCCATGCGCAGCTCGCCGTCTGCGCCGGTGCAGCGCCAGGCCAGCGTGATCGACTTGCCCCCCAGGCGCACCACTTCCAGCTCCAGCCAGACCTGGTCGCCAAAGCGGCTGATCGCCTTGAAGTCCACCTCTAGGTGCACGGTCGGCATGCCCAGCCGGCGCGCGCCGATCACGCCGTGGTAGCCGTCCGGCAACAGGGTGTCGACCCAGCGTTCGATCAGGTCGTTGAACAGCACGAAGTACTGCGGGTAGAAGACGATGCCGGCCGGGTCGCATTCCGAGAAATGGATCTTGTGCTGGCGCCGGAAGGTATGCGTAGTGCTCATGGTCTACGGTTCCTGGGTTTGCGAGTGATCACGCCAGCGCGTGGCGGGCGAGGGCTTCCTTCAGCTTCTTGCCGTGCTCGTCGGCAAGCGCGGCTTCGCGCAGCTCGCGCAGCGTGGCCGGGGCCAGGCGGGCACCCGCGCGCATCACGGCGTTCATCAGGGTCTGGTAGTTGGTCAGGCCGCGCACATGGGTGTCGCTGTAACCCTTCACCAGCCGCTGGCACTGCACCACTTCCAGCGCCAGCGCAGGGTTGAGGCGCGCGGCGGCCAGCACCTGGGCCAGCCAGCCTTCGATACGCTCGGTTTCCAGCGCATAGCGCAGCGTGCTGCGGCGGATGCCGCGCAGACGCGACACCGCCCACAGCATCAGGTAGCCCCGCAGCGAGCTGGTGGTGACCACGCGGCCCGACGTGGTGAAGCGGCGCACCAGGCGGTGCACGAAATGCGGATGCATCAGCCAGCGGCCGAGTCCGGCCGGCAGCGTCTCGCAGATTTCTTCCAGGCGCGGGTGCATGAACTCGTTGATCGCCATCAGCTGCTTGTCGCCGGCGCGCACCTCGCCGCGCACGCGCGCGAAGCGCGAGTCGCGGGTCTTGAGGTCGGCCACGCGAATGGTGTCCTCGTACGACATCCACAGCGCCAGGTGACGCGCGGTTTCGCGCAGCAGCGCGATATCGCCGTTGCCGACGGCCCGCCGCACGGCAGCCAGCCGATCCAGGTACAGGCCGGCGTAGGCTACGTCCTGGTAGTCGATCATGCGGCGCACGCCTTCGACCACGACGGGCCAGTTCTCGGCCGGTTGTTCGGCGCGGGCGCGCTGCAGCAACTGCGCGACCCTGGGATCCTGCGGCTTGAGTTCGCCCAGCGGCTTTGCGGCTTCCGCGGCGGGCGTCTCGGCGGCCTCGGCGATGGCGAACGCCGCGCCAAAAGCGCGCAGGCTGGGCTTCACGCCCACGCCGCCGCGCTCGATGGTGGCTTCGAACTGCGCCCGGCTGAACGGCAGCACGCCGGTACCCGCCAGCGCGCCGAACAGCACGGCGCTGATGACGCTGCCGCTGGCTTCGGCGGCCTGCGCCATGTCGAAGCGCACAAAGCGTTTGGCGGCCTTGCCGGCATGGGCAATCAGCTCATTGCTGTCGACGCGGCCGTCGCCCATCGCGGATTTCTCGGCGATGGAATACACGCGATGGGTGGAAGACACCAGCGTGGTGCGCTCCGGCGTCACCAGCCCGCGCTGCACGGCGCGGCCGGCTTCCATCAGTTCGGAGGCGAGCACCACATCGACATCGCCAGGAGTGGGCATCAGCGCTAGCACCGGCTGGCGGCCGGCCTGTTCGGCCAGATCGCGCGGGAACAGCTCGACGTAATAGATGGTGGCGCCGGTGCGCTGCGCCACGCCGGGCACCGACGTGGTTTGCGCGATATAGCCGTTGTGCTCGCCCAGATCCACGATCCAGTCGGCCAGCACGCCGCCGCCTTCGCCGCCCATGGCCAGGATGGCGACCTTGATCGGCTTGGCGCTGAGGTTGTTGGATGCGTTCACGATTGAACCTCTCGAAACTTGGTGTTCAGAATGCAAGGCGGGTGCGGCGCGCGGCATCGCGGCGCTGCAGGAATCCGATCACGCCGTCGCGCACGCGCTGGCGCAGCTTGTCGATGCGGGTCGGGTTGGTGACGATCTGCGCGCGGTAGAAGGACGGGCACAGCACCGCAGCGTGCGAGACCTCGCCGCACAGGCCGCAGCCCACGCAGCTGTCCAGCACGGAGGCCACCGGATCGGTGCGCAGCGGGTCCGGGTTGGGCTTGATCGTCAGCGAAGGGCAGCCGGACAGCCGGATGCACGAGTGATCGCCGGTGCAGGTGTCCGAATCCACGCCAAAGCGCTCGCGCACCACGCGCTGGCCGTCGGCGATCGCCTTGCGGACCTTGGGCTTCTCGCGGCGCTGCTTGTTCAGCATGCATTCGCTCTGCGCGATCAGCACCTTGGGGCCCCTGGCGCCGGTGGTCAGCGCTTCCTTGAGGGTGGCCTTCATCGCCTTCAGGTCATAGGTGCGGCGGATGGTGCGCACCCATTTGACGCCCACGCCCTTGACCGCGTCCTCGATGGCGTGGCCGGTGCTGCGGGTGTCGTTCAGCGCGGTCGAGGACAGGATGTCCTGCCCGCCGGTGGCCGACGTGTAGCTGTTGTCGACCACGATGGTCAGGTTGTCGCTCTTGTTGAAGACTGCGTTGGCGATGCCGCTGGTTAGGCCGTTGTGCCAGAAACCGCCATCGCCCATCACGGAGATGGCACGCTTGCCGCCGGGCGCGTTCAGCGCCGCGGCGCTGGCGCTGCCCAGGCCATAGCCCATGGTGGTGTTGCCCAGGTTGAACGGCGGCAGGATCGAGAACAGGTGGCAGCCGATGTCGGCGCTCACGTGGTGCTCGCCGATCTCGCGCTCGACCAGCTTCATCGCGGTGAAGATGGGGCGCTCCGGGCAGCCGGTGCAGAAGCCGGGCGGGCGTGCATGCACGCTCTCGTCGACCAGCTTCTGCGGTTCCAGCACCTCGGCGGCCACGGCGTCGACGGTGGCGGTGGGCGCCTGCACCAGGGGGATCACTTTGCGTGCAGGCTTAGGTTCCGGCAGCGGCTCGATCTTGCCGTACTGCTCGAGGAACGCGCGCAGGCCCTTGAGCACGATCGCGGTGTTGTACTCGCCGGCCAGCGGCAGCAGGTCCTTGCCATGCAGCGCCGCGGTGGCGCCGGCCATGCGCAGGATGTTGGCGGCATTCTGCTCGATAAAGTTGGGCTGGCCTTCTTCCAGCACCAGCACGGCACGCTTGCCCGCGCAGAAGCGTTCCCACTCCGAATCGATCAGCGGGTAGGCCACATTCATCACGTACAGCGGGATCTTCGACTCGCCGAACACATCGGCCAGGCCGAGCTGCTCCAGTGCGCGGATCAGCGTGTTGTAGCTGCCCCCCTGCACGGCAATGCCGATGTCATCCATCTCGCCCTGGAAGAACTCATTGAGCTGGCGCTCCTCGATGAACTTCACGGCAGCGGGCCAGCGCTGTTTGACCTTCTCGTGCTCATGCACGAAACTCGCCGGGGGCAGCACGATGCGGCTGAGGTCGCGCGTGGGATGGTCCAGCGCGTCCTGGATCGAGAAGCGGCTGCGGCGGTTGTCTGAGGCGACGAACTGGCCATGCACGTGGCACGAGCGCACCCGCAGCTGGAGCATCACCGGCGTATTGGAAGCTTCGGACAAGTCGAAGCCGTCCTTCACCGCCTGCACGATGCACGGCAGGTTGGGGCGCGGATCGAGCAGCCACATCTGCGACTTCATCGCGAACGCGTGGCTGCGCTCCTGCATGATCGAGGAACCTTCGCCGTAGTCTTCGCCGACGATGATCAGCGCGCCGCCGGTGACGCCGCCCGAAGCCAGGTTGGCCAGCGCGTCGGAGGCCACGTTGGTGCCCACGGTGGCCTTGAACGTTACCGCGCCGCGCAGCGGATAGTTGACCGAGGCGGCCAGCGACGCGGCCGCGGTGGCTTCGCTCGCGCTGTTCTCGAAGCGGATGCCATGCTCGGCAAGGATGTCCTGCGCATCGGCCAGCACGTCCATCAGGTGCGAGATCGGCGAGCCCTGGTAGCCGGCGACGTAGGCGACGCCGGACTCCAGCAGCGCCTTGGTGACCGCGAGGATGCCCTCGCCGCTGAATACCTCGCCGGAACCCAGGCGCAATTTCTTGACTTCTTCGGCAAACGAACGCTCAGCCATGGCTTTTCTTCCTGACGCTCACGTTGGGGTGAGACGAATATAGTTTAAGCAAAAATAGTTCCATAATCATATATATGCACGAAGCTCGAGGTCACGGGGACGGCTTCCGTGGAAGCCGAAGTCCCTCCTCAGGCGATCTATGCGTTGCTTTGCTGGCCGGCGCGGGCCACGACGACTGGTTGCTGTGCCGATGGCAGCAGCGCCACAGCCAGCGCAGCGGCAAGGCCGGCAATAGAGAACGTGATGAAGTTCCAGCCGAAACTCAGGCCTGAGCCGGCCACGTAACCGCCGACGAGCGGGCCGCTCATGGCGCCGAAGCGCGCGAAGCTCAGGGCCCATCCTGTTGCCGCGGCCCGTGCGTGTGCAGGGTAGTATCCGGCCAGATAGCCGGTAAGGATCAGCGATGCCGAGACGCTGCCTACGCCTGCCAGTGCGACCAGCAGGTAGTTGACGGCAACGGAGTTGCGGAACATCAGCGCGCCGATGGCGAGAGCGCCGATCAGGTAGAAAACCGCGACAGTGCCACGTGCGCCTATCCTGTCGGCCGCGCTGCCCAGGAAGAGGCCGCCTACCGCGGAAGCAAGGCTGAAGATAACTAGGAAGGAAAGGCTGGAGCCGAGGTCGTAGCCATTCTTGCGCATGATGGTCGGCAGCCACGTATTGAGGCCGTAGACCAGCAGCAAGCCGAAGAACAGTGCGATCCAGAAGCACGCCGTCGCGCGCAGCTGCTTGCGGGCGAACATGCTCGACATCACGTCGCGCCAGGTGGCGCGGGCGGCGCTGTTGGCGGGCCCGGCTTGTGACGGCAGCCGGCCATGGCCAGTGCGATCGGCCAATGCCTGCGCTTCATCGATCCGCCCTTGCCCCACCAGGTACTCCAGCGATTCGGGCAGCAGCCACGCCATCAGCGGTATCAACACCATGGGCACGGCACCCAGGCCAATCACGCCACGCCAGCCAAGACTGGGCAGCAACCACATCGCAATGAGCGCGGCGCAAAGGATGCCCACGGAATACCCCGAGTACATCAGCCCATAGTTGAAGCTGCGGCGGTGCGGCGGCGAGTACTCGATGGTCAGGGCGGCGGCGACGGGAATGACGCCACCGAGGCCGAGCCCGCCGATGAACCGCAGGATGCCGAAGATGGCGGGCGTCGGCGCATAGGACGCTCCCAGCATGGTCAGCGAGAACAGGGAAACGCAGAGCAGCAGCATGCGGCGACGGCCGATCATCTCGCTCAGCGTGCCGATCAGGAAGGCGCCAAAGAACATGCCGACCAGGGCATAGCTGCTGAGGGCACCGAGTTCCAGCGGCGTCAGGTTCCAGTTGCGGTCGTCGGCGAGTGCGGGCAGTACCGCTCCCATGACGCCGACGTCATAGCCTTCAAAGAGAATCGCAAGAAAGCATACGAAAAGTACGGTATAGGTCGCGCGAGAAGCGGGGCGCCAGGGCTGAGCGGTGCCAGCTGGGGTCATTGTCTATCTCCTGATGGGTGGCGGATGGTGAACCGGAGAAGCCGCCAGGGAACCTGTTTCGCGCGATCGTCGCCCCTCGTTCCACATAGTTTATGTATAAATATATGATTGTGGAAATATTTTTTTTGGGCGACGAAGAAAATCTGATCGGCGCCTCGAAGTGAGGCGCCGGGCTCCTGCTAGAACTTGTGGCGCAGGCCCAGCCCGAAGGTGTTGCCCGGGTTCAGGTCGATCACCTTGTCATAGCGCCAGGCGGCGTAAAGGTCGGTGCGCTTGGAGAACGGGTAGTCGTAGGCCAGCGTGGTGGTGTCGCGGCGGGCCGAGCCCAGCGTCTCGTTGCTGCCCTGCCAGGTACGCACCCACGTTGCCATCAGCGAGCCCGGTCCCAGCGGCGCGCTCGCGCCCACCTGCATGGTGCGGCTGCGTTGCCGGCTCAGTGCGCTGAAGCTATTGTCCGACTGCGCGTACTGGCCGAACAGCTTGACCACCTTGAAGTCATAGGACAGGCCGGCCAGGTAGGCCATCTGGTAGCTGGCGCCGCTGGCCGCGAATTCCGGCGCGTTGACCCCCACGCGCTGCACCGCCAGCGTGGCGCCAAAGTTACCGTTGAAGTAGGTGGCATTGCCGCCGTAGTTCTGCTTGCCCTGGTGGCCGGCGCTCTCGCCGGTCGAGTAGATCGCATTGAAGCGCAGCCCGCCGAAACCGGGGCTCTGGTACAGCACCGAGTTGTCCCAGCCCGTGTCACCTGCGACCGAGTTGCCGACCGGCGCGCCAGGCGGCGTGGTGTAGGCATGCAGGAACATCGGCGAGAACACGGCCGAATCCGCCAGCGGGTTGAACAGCAACATCGACACGAACCACGGCGTGGTGTTGCGGCCGAGCTTGATCGCGCCGAAACCTCCGTTCAGGCCAACATAGGCATTGCGCCCGAACATGACGTCGCCGTCGAAGCGGCCGACCTTGCCATTGTCCGTACGGAAAAAGCTCTCCAGCGTGAACTCGGCGTTCAGGCCATTGCCGAGCGCTTCCTGCCCGCCAATGCCCCAGTACGAGGTGGTCAGGCCGGAACTGTCGACGACCGCGGTGCTGTGCGCATCGCCACTGGCGCGCACGGAGCCGGCAAAGGCATCGATCGCGCCGTAGAGCTGCACGGCGCTCTGGGCCTGTGCGGCGCCCGAGGTGAGGCTGCCGGCGACCGCCACGGCGGCCAGGATCCTGCGTTGGTGCTTCATTTGTCTTCCCTTCCTCTCTCTTCTCTTGTGGACGTCCGCGGTCCTGTCAGGTGGCCGCGATCGCCAGTACCCGCAACGGACTGCCCGACCCGTTCTGGATCTTCAGCGGTGCCGGCACGATCAACGCGCCGGCAGGCGGTAGCTGGTTTAGGTTCCTGCTCCGGAGCATTGCTGATCGACCCCGGACGCACGATCGGCCGGTACAACCCATGCGAGGTGGTTGTTACAAAAAGGTTTCGGCGCGCCTCAACCACCAGGCATCGCGAAAGCTTCCAGAGGCGCATCTTCCCGGATCACCCCGGCCACCGCCGCCAGCCACGGATTCCCTTCATCGCGAAAAATATTCAGTACGTCATAGTGATGGCGGCCGGCGACCGGCGCCAGCGCGTGGACACCTTGCCAGTACGCAGCAATCCGGCGCGCCTGTGCCTTGAAGCCTTCCGTTTCGTCCGCGCCGACCAGCGTGTAAAGCGGCGCATCACTGTCGCGGTCAAGCCGCACCGGGCTCAGGCGGCCGGCGCTGGCCGCATCGAGACCGAGAACGTCGTTGACGCTGGTGTCGACCAGCGGCGCCAGGTCGAAGAGGCCGCTGATCGCAATGGCGCTGCGTACCGGCGCGCCGCCCCCCTTTCCTGCGCCGGCCGTGCTGCCATGCGCCGTCAACATCATTGCCGCCAGGTGGCCACCTGCCGAATGCCCCATCACATGCAGGCGGTCCGGGTCGATGCCGTAGCGCCCGGCATGGCGGTGCAGCCATTGCAGGGCCCTGGCCGTCTGCTCGACCATGCGCTCCAGCGTCGCAGCCGGCGCCAGCGTGTAGTTGTTGACCACGACGGTGATGCCCGCGCGAACCAGTGCCGAGGCAACGAACGAGACATCGCGCTTGTCCCCCGCCTGCCAGTAGCCGCCATGGATAAACATCACCGCGGGCGCGCCGGACCGGGCCGCGGAAAAGATATCCATCCGCTCATCAGGGGCCGCGCCGAACGCCACGTCAGGCTCATGGGCCAGCGCAGCTCGGGCCAAGGCCGAGTGGCGCTGCCAGCCGGCCATCTGGTCGAGCGCATCGGGATGCCGCTGGCGCAGGTTGAAGTCGGCTTCGTTCTGAGGGTTGATGCGTCGCTTGTGAGAATCGAACATCATGCAATCTCTTGGTCGTTGCCCGGGCCGTCAGTGCGCCACCGCCGGTGCCGCCGCGGTGCGCCGGTCGCCTGCCACCACCAGCAAGGCAGCCAGCACTATCACCTCGACGCCGAAGAAAGCCACGAACGCCATCGTGAACGAGTGCGTCAGGTCGATGACCCAGCCCATCAGCGTCGGCGCGATAAAGGTGGAAACGATGCCGCCAAGCTCGGCATAGCCAATGGCAGTCGCGGCCAGCTCCTCGCCATAGCGTTCGCTGACCAGGCTGAAGATTGCACCGCCGGACAGCACCGTCACGCCGCTCAGTCCCGCGATGGTCAGCAGCATCGCCCACGGCATTGCATAGTGTGTGGCGGCGACGAAGCTCAGCGCAGAGACCACCGACAGCAGCGCCCCCAGCTTGATCATGACCAGGCGCGGCATGCGATCCGACAGCCAGCCGCCGATCAGCAGGAAGGCCACCTGCGACAGCCCCATCAGCGTACCGACCAGCGCAGCGTTGGCAACGGGCATGCCCTGCTGCTGGATGAAGGCCGGCACCACCCAGGTCGCCGTTGCCGCCAGCGCGAAGGTGTCGCCAAAGATCGCCAGCCAGCCAACGTAGATCCAGCGCGAGCGGAAGATGCGCGACAGCGGGACGTTGGTCGCGTGGTGATCGACGCTCGGGCCCGCCTGCCACCTGAAGTCCGGGAAGCCGATCTCGCGCGGACTGCCCTTGATCGTCAGCATCCCGAGCAAGCCGACGAGCAAGGTCAGGCCGCCCAGCGCCATCAGGAACACGCGCCAGCCGAGTGCGGCCGCCACCGGGATACCGATGGCGAAGTCGAGCGTGATCGCCAGGCTGAAGGCCGCCAGCAGTATGCCCATGGTCGCGCCGTGGCGTTCCGACGGGAACCAGCCGACGATCAGCTTCATTGTGCCGACCCAAACTGCCGCGTCGAAGAAGCCGATCAGCAGGCGCGCCGCCACCAGCTCGGCAAAGTTGTCGGCGCCGGCCTGCGCCAGCATGAACACGCCTGTTCCCAGCAAGCCGATGGCAAAGAGCCGGCGTGCCGACCAGCGCCTTGCGAACGGCGACCAGAACAGCATGCCGATGCAGTAGGTGATGGCGAAGGCGCCTTGCACGAAGCCGGCCTGTGTCGGGCTCAGGTGCAGCGCTTCCGACACGAAGGTCATCACGGCCGCGAAGCCGTACCAGTCGCCGGCGAGGAACAGTTCGCCCAATACGCCGATCGCCAGCGCGTAGTACTGCCAGTTACGGATTTTCCGGCGCTGGGCCGGGTCTGCCTGCATCCAAAGCATGGGGCGCTCCCTAGTCGTCTCACTGTCTGTTATTCCGCCTTGGGCGGTTCCGCGTCGGCCGGCATCAGGGCCAGGCGATGGCGGTGGACGCATTGTTGGGCAACACGGTGGGCGTCGCAGTCCGGAAACCGCAACGGACATCCGAATCCCGCAACGATTTGGCGTGGCGCGTCCGCGGCGGCCCCGCCCGTCGATAAGATGCACTCGCACCTGCCGCCAGTGGCCCGTCGTCACGGCAATCCATGCCGTCCCCGGAACCAGGCAGGCAAGCTATTCGCCTCAACTCGCCCGAAACACGCACACGAAACAAAGGAGCCCATGACATGAAGTCGATGTCGTCCCCTGCGCCGGCCCGGCCCGGCAACTTTTTCGCCCCGCGCCGCCTTGGCCATGTCAACCTGTGGGTCGACGACCTGGAGATTTCCGAGAACTTCTACAGCGCGGTCTGTGGGCTGAACGTAGAGTTCTGGGAGCCGGACCTGCAAGCCACTTTCCTCGGCACGGGCCACACGCCGCACGACCTTGGCATGATGAAGACCACTGGTGGCGTGGACCGCTACGGCCGCGACGGCCTGCTGCAGTTGCCCGGCACCATCGGCCTGACGCCCGGCCTGAACCACCTGGCTTGGGAACTGGAGAACGAAGCAGCGCTGGTGGACGCTTGGCGCCGGCTGAAGGCGGCCGGCGTGCCGCTGGACCTTACTGTCGACCACCAGGTGGCGCACAGCGTCTACCTGTTCGATCCCGACCACAACTACAATGAGTTCTACTGCGACACGGTGAAGGACTGGGGCTCGGTACTGTCCGGCGAGATGGAACTGCTCACCAGCACGTGGGACCCGGACGCGGCCGAGCCGTCCACCGTTGGCCTCTACGACGACGCTCCCGTGTTGCGGCACGTCACGGACGCCTGCCTGCATCCGCGGCGCATCACCCACGCCGTGCTCCAGACCGCCCGCTTCGACGCAATGCTGGACTTCTACACCCGCATCGGCGGCCTAAAGGTGGTGCGCCAGGCAGAGGGCATCGCTTACCTGGGCGCGAGCCTGGCTGCGTATCCGTACAATCTGGTCCTGGTCGCCGCCGATAACGCGGCATACCACCACGCCGCCTTCGAGCTGGAAGCCGAGGCCACCCTGGAAGCAGCGCTGCAAGCGCTAAGTGCGCGCGGGATCACGCCGGAGCGGGTCGTCGATGTGCCCTGGAAGCGTGCCCTGTTCCTGCGGGACCCCGACGGGCAGTACAGCGAGTGGTATGTCCGGCGCGATGCCGCGCCGGCGCCTGCCGGTCCCGACGCCGCCTGGCTCGTGTGAGCGTGCAGGATCAGGAACCCTTGGAGGAGAAAACATGGACAAGACTTTGTCGGCAATCATCGCCGGCGGCGGCCTGGGTGGCCTTGCCACTGCCGCGGCACTCGCCCAGCGCGGCTGGGACGTTACCGTCTACGAACGCCAACCGGCGCTGCGCGCTGCCGGCTCGGGCATCTATATCTGGGAAAATGGGCTGCGCGTGCTGGAAGCGCTGGGCGCGTGCGACGACGCCGTGCGCGACGCCTTTCATGGCCGCTTCTTCGAACAGCGCGACCACCGCGGCGAGATCATTGAATCGGCCCCCATCGCCGCTGGAAGGCGCCTGATCACCGTCAAGCGCAGCCAACTGCTCGATGCGCTGCGCGACGCCTGCCTGCGCACGGGCGTCAAGGTGGTCACGTCGGCCGAAATCATCGGCGCCACGCCGCGCGGCGAACTGCGCTTCGCCAACGGCGACGCCGCGCGCGCCGACCTGGCCGTAGGCGTGGACGGGATCTGGTCACGCGTGCGCCAGGCCCTCGGGCTGGAAATGTACCACCAGCAGACCGAAGAAGGCGCGCTGCGCACGGTGATTGACAGCCGCCCGGGCGATATCCCGCCGCAAGACGCCGGCAAGTACATCGAGAACTGGAACGGCATGCGGCGCTTGCTGATCACGCCCATCAACGCGCAGCAGATCTACCTGGCGCTGACCTGCACCGAGAGCGACCGCGCCGCGCGCGACACCAACATCGACAAGGCGCTGTGGAGCGCCGCCTTCCCGCAGTGGGCGCATCTGATCGACCGCATTGGCAGCGAGGTGAGCTGGGGCGTGTACAGCATCATCAAGTGCAGCGCGTGGTCGGCGGGCCGCACCGTCATCCTGGGTGACGCCGCGCACGCGCAGCCGCCCAACCTCGGGCAAGGCGGCGGCATGGCGATGCAGAACGGCCTGGCGCTGGCCGTCGCGCTCGAAGGCGTGAGCCGCGCCGAGCAGATCCCGGCCGCGCTGGAAGCCTGGGAAGCGCGCGAGCGTCCCCTGGTGGACCACTGCCAGAAATGGTCGACGCTCTACGGCGAGGTGGCGTTCCTGCCAGACGACGTGCGCACCGCCACCATCCGCGGCGCCATGGGCAATCCGTGGGTATCGGAACAGATCTTCCGGGCCGCCAACCACGCGCCGACCGGCACGACCGGCAACTAGCCAAAGAAGAAGGCCGCGCTCCCTGCGGGATGACGCGGCCCTTATTCCGTGCCGGCGGCTCAGCCCCGCTGCCGGGCGCGCAGCAGCGTATCCTGCGGCCGCTCGCCGAAACGTTCGCTGTAGTACTGGGCAAACCGCCCGTAGTGGAAAAAGCCCCATTGCAGCGCAATGTGCGTCAGGTTGGCCGAAGCCGAGCCCCCTGACAACAGCCCCTGGCGCACGCGCTGCAACCGCAGCTCGCGCAGATAGCCCATCGGGGTCTGGTCATAGGTGTCGCGGAACGCCAGGAACAGCGCCCGGCTGCTCATGCCCACCGCGGCGGCCAGCGCATCCATCGTCACCGCCTCGGCCACGTGCGCTTCCAGGTATTCCACCGCCCGGCGCACATAGGCCGGCGCCACCGCAGGCTTCGTGCGCGAGATCTCAAACCGGTGCGACAGGTTGTGCGAGTGCGCGTAGAGCAGCGTGTCGATCAGCATCTGCTCGATGTGCGCGCAATAGATCGGGTTGTCGAGCAATTGCGGAAAGCTGGCGCAGCCGTCCAGCACATGGCGCAGCGTGCTGGTCCAGGCACGGCCGGCGTGGCCCTCCAGGTCCAGGCTGAGGTCGAAACTGACTGCCTCTTTCGGCTGGTAGCCCAGGTGCGCGGCGCAGGCGCGGTCAATCATGCCCTGGTCGATCCGCACGATCAGCTGCGACAGCGTGGGCGCCAGCTCCAGGTGCACGGGCTTGTTGGGCGACATCACCACGGCGTGGCCGGTATCGCCGTCCAGCGCCTCGCGGCCGCAGCGGTAGCGGCCACCGCCGCGCAGCGGAATCTCCACCAGCACGAAGCCATCGAAGCAATCCGGCTCGACCTTGACCTCGGCGCCGTACTCCAGGAAGAAAAGCGACAGGCGCCCGACCCGGGTCGAAAACAAGCGCGTGGAAAGGGTACGGGCCGGGTCGCGCAACTGCATCGCGTGGGGCTTGAACGCGCGGCCGACCATCTCCGTGACCTGGTCGAAATCCTGCACCCGGTCCAGCTCACGATGCCACCCTGCTAGGGCGGGCTGATGCGGGTCAAGCACAGGCGGAAAGATACAGGTGGCATTCATGTATGACGGCGAGGGCGTATGGGAATCTCCTGCTCGCGCCGTCTGGTGCGGCGCTGTCAGCGCGGAACAGCAGCCTCTCGCAAGAAGCAGGCCACCCGTATTTGCACCACGGTGCGGCGCGCGGGGGCTTCTGGAAGAAGATGGCCTCGCCATTATTCCCGGTTCCGCCGGCAGGAACATTGGGGAAAATCCCACGTTAGGCACGGGCGCGCTTCTCAGGGCGCTGCAATGCCGCCTGAACCGCCGTCTACGTCACATGCATGATTTTGGAACTACTTCATATGGATCAATCCGACGAGCCTGATTCCCGGGCGAACCATCATCGATCTGACGGGCTTGGCGGGTCTCCTGCCCGGTTCCGGCCGGGCTTCAGGCCGCCGCAATAGCCAGCCCCGATCGTCATCCAGGCTGGGTGAGCACAGAGCGCCGCGCATCGTCGGTGCCCGCGATGCCAAAACAGGTAATCCTGTGCGCGGCATGGGGTAGGTCGAAGCTGTATGCGCCCAGATGCGTGGTTAGCAACGTTACCGGATATCTCAGCGTTCCTCAGTTTTGAAGGCGCGCGGTGTCGCGATCTCTGGAGAGCGCGCCAAAGCGGGGGGGGATTCGCGGGGCGCCTGATTCGCGAACGATAGGCGGTGCGTCCCAAGCGCCGGTTGCGCCACTGAGTGGCGGTACACAGGTAGTACAGTCACCGGTTCGCGCCACCTTCGCTACCTTCGTAAGTTGCTGAATCTGAAGTACTTGGGTTCTTGTTGCGTGCGGCACATAGGTCTCGCACGGTAGAAACCTACCCACTGCATCAAAGGGGAACGGGGTCGTGTCACAAGCAACAACCCCACAGGAACGCGTCGCTGCCGCAAAACAGCTTTATGCCCCGTTTTGAAAGAGTATCTCGATCGTCCAACTTGGACGCCGAGGAAGGGGCCTTTGTTCTGTCGGGCCTTCATGCACCAGCAGGATGTGCGGAATTCCCTCGTGAGGCGATGGGCCTCGATGGAAGACCGTTCAAAGCGGACGTCATCGACCGTCAGACCAAGGCTCGCGAAATCATGCGGCTATGGGAAGTCTTGGGACGATCAGGACAGTAATGCATTGCACTTTTGATTTGAGGCCGCCATTTATTATCGAGGTGGCGCAGTACTTTCGCGAATTACTAAGTCAGGCTCGAACTCGGTCTGGATGTTTTTGGCTCCTCCTTCGATCTGCTCAATCAAGTTGCGCGAAGTAAGTTCGCCAATCAGAATGGGATTCGAGTGCACTGTCGTTAGCGCGGGTGTTACCAGTTCCGCCATCTGCCAGTCGCCGAAGCCTGTGACAGAGATGTCGCTCGGAACCGAAAGTCCCAATGTGCGACACTCCGCGATCGCCGCCACAGCAATGAAGTCATTGATGCATATCAGGGCGGTCGGCTGTTCCCGATGCAACAGCAAGTCCTTGCGCTGCAGGCAGACGCGCACCGCTTGCCGCACAGCAGATGCATCGTAAGGGGTCGGAAAAATGTGGTTATCGGGTAAGGAAATGCCGTTCTCGCTGAGGACGTCTCGGATCCCCAGAAGCCGTTGAGACGATAGAAACTGAGTTTCGAGAGGACCTGGGAGCACTGCAAAATGCCGGTGTCCTTGTTTGACCAAGTAGGTGGTTAGCCTGCGCATGGCCAAGCGGTTGTCATACCCCACCGTCGGATGCATCCCTTCGCGGTCCACGGCCCACATTAGTACATACGGAATAGCGTGCTTGTGTATCAGCGAGAAGACTTCGGGATGATGTTGTGAACCAATTATTGCGATCCCGTCGACTCTACGCTCCAATAGGGCGCGCGCGCAGCGCAATTCGGTCTCACTGTCGTCCCGATGGCAAGTCAATAGAACGGTATACCCAAGCCGGTCGAGCTGGGCCTCCAAGGTATCTACTGCTTTTGCGTAAAGTTCATTCATCAGTGTCGGCGCAATTATGCCAACCGATCGCGTGCGCCCCTGACGTAGCTCGCGAGCCGCCGAGAAGGGAACGTAGTTGAGGCTTGCAATGGCGTTCTGCACGCGCTCCAGCGTGTCAGGTCGCAGCCGATCCGGCGATGTCAGTGCACGGGAGACTGTTGCCGAGGAAACACCGGCGAGGAGGGCGACTTGCTTGACATTCACCATATCGGGTCAGATGTTATCTTCAGCCGGGATGTCGGCCGTCTGCCATCCATTGTAACGACGTTGGTAGTCGAAAGCAGTTTCCGTCGTCGGAGGGGTGCCCCGACGACGGATCGACATCCCTGGTGAGGCTAGTCGAGCCGGACCTTTGCTAAATCTGCCACTCGCTTCCACTTCGAAACTTCGGCGCGAAGAAACGCATTGAACGCTTCAGGCGTGCCGCCTACGATCTGCGCCCCTTGAGCCATCAGCTTGTCGCGGACCTCCGGATCCTGGAGCGCTCTGTTGAACTCGCCGTTCATCTTAGCAATGATGGCCTGTGATGTCCCGTTCGGGACCATGAATCCGCCCCAGGAAACGGCTTCGTAGCCGTTTATCCCGAGCGCTTCATCTACCGTGGGCACATCGGGCAGTGACGGTAATCGAGTCTTGCTCGTGACCGCGAGCGCCCTGAGCTTTCCACTCTTGACGTGCGGCATTCCCGCAAGCGCGGTGGGAAGGGCAACATTGATCTGCTGACCGAGCACGTCGGTGAGCGAAGGCGCGTCTCCCTTATAGGGAACGTGGTTCATCTTGACGCCAGCCATGGTACTAAGGAGTTCCCCGGCCAGATGGCTGCCCGAGCCATTGCCGGCGGATCCAAAGGTGATCTGCCCTGGCCTAGCCTTTGCCATCGAAACCAGTTGGCGCAGGTCCTTTACTGGCGAATTTGCTGCTGTGACGATAATGAGCGGCACCGTTGTCACCAAGACAACTGGAGCAAAGTCCTTCAGGGTGTCATAAGGAAGTTTCCCGTATACCGCAGGGTTGATGGCATTCGGTCCGAGATTCGCCATCAGCACCGTGTAGCCGTCAGGCTGCGCCTTCGCAACGGCTTCGTTAGCGATGATGCCGTTGGCACCAGGTCGGTTCTCCACAACAACAGATTCTCCCCAAGCTTGGCTAAGTTTAGCGCTCAGGAGTCTGGCGGTCACGTCTGACGCGCCGCCAGGCGGATAGGGAAGAAGGACTCGAATCGGTTGGGCTGGCCATTCCTTGGCTTGGGCCGCCTGGCCGATAGTTAGTGTTACTCCGCAGACGGCTAATGCCGCCGCAATTCGCAGAAATCGGTGCATATCTGTCTCCATTTGAACATGATCTTTTTGGCGATCACTGTGTTCGAGCGGCCTACACGTCAAATCGTCCCATTGCGGCGCAGTGTGTGAATTTGCTCCAGAGTTTTCCCGAGCTGGTCCTTGAGGATGGCTTCAGTGTGTTCGCCCAGCGCTGGGGGAGCGCGAAGATAGTCGATACTGCTACGGGAGAATTTGATGGGATTCGCAATTTGTGGCGCGCTTGCTCCGCTGCTGTGGGGCAATGAAAAAACCAATTCACGTGCACGGATATGTGGATCCTCCAGTGCTTCTGGAATGCTTTGAATAGGCCCAGACGGTACCCCGACCGATTCCAGCAGTGTGAGCCACGTGTCTCTCTCTCGTTCGGCAAAGCGCTCTGAGAGCACGGTCACAAGGCTTTCACGGTGCTTTAAACGATCCGCATTGCTTCGATATCGGTCATCATCTGGGAGCTTGACTAGCCCTAGCACCTCACACAATGCTCGGAACTGCCGGTCATTACCGACCGCTACGATCAGAGAGCCATCGCTTGCAGGAAATGACTGATAGGGTGCCAGATTGGGATGCGCATTGCCCCAGCGCCGTGGATGGGTTCCACCCACCAAGTAGTTCGACGCCTGGTTTGCCAGCCATGCCACCTGAGTATCCAACAGGCTCATGTCGATGTACTGCCCGCAGCCACTGCCGACTCGCTCAAATAGCGCACTGACAATTGCAACGCTCGCGTACATTCCGGTCATCAAGTCCGATATCGGTACTCCGCATTTCTGCGGGCCGCCACCAGGGAGACCGTCGCGCTCTCCCGTGATACTCATCAACCCTCCCATGGCTTGCACCACGAAATCGTACCCCGCTCGCTTGCGGTATGGGCCGGTTTGGCCAAAACCCGTGATGGAGCAGTAGACGAGGCGAGGATTGATCTCACTTAATGTCTTGAAGTCCAATCCATAGCGTTGCATGTCGCCGAACTTGTAGTTTTCAACGAAGACGTCGCTATCTTTGACTAACTCGTGCAGCAATTCCTGACCGGCCTTGCTACTTACATCTAGAGTGATCGAACGTTTGCCGCGATTGGCACAAAGGAAGTACGCTGACTCCTCCGTCGTAGTGCCATCCTCCCGGGTAAGGAAGGGCGGGCCCCAAGCTCGCGTGTCATCTCCGCTGCCGGGGCGCTCAATCTTAATCACGTCAGCGCCCAAATCGGACAACAGTTGCGTGCTCCAGGGTCCAGCAAGGATCCGGCTCAAGTCTAGGACCTTGATACCTGCAAGGGGGCCTGCCATATGTCCTACTCCTTTCGAATTGACCGTTCCAACTAATTAGCTCGGGTCGAACAGTACGCCAGGGTTCAAAACCTGGTGCGGATCAAAGGCCTGTTTAGCCGCTTTCAGCGCGGTGCAGAAGAGCTCTGGCCGCTCTTTGTCATACCAAGGACGGTGGTCCCTACCGAGCGCATGGTGATGGGTGACCGTACCTCCCGCATCTACCATGGCTTGTTCTGCAATTCGTTTGATCGCTTGGAACTGCTCGGGCAATCGCGCCTTATCACCGTAGGCAAACCACGTAAAATAAGGCGCTGGCCCATCAGGGTAGAGGTGCGTAAATCGGCAGGTAACCGATCCAGATCGTCCGGTAACTTCGCGAATTGCCCGATGCGTTTCTGCCTTGACGTGCTTGTGGAGGGCGGCGAATTTGTCCCACGTGATGGCCGTTTCCATGGTTTCACGCATAACCCCGCGAGCGATGGCGTATTCGCGCAAGTATGGGCCGCGTAGGAATTTGTTCCGCCAGCTTGATGTCGCGGCGTCCGCACCACCTTGGTTTCCGCTTACTGGGTCATCATCCCATTCGCCACCGGACTCAGCACAAATTTCCAGCGCTCGCTTCAGGCGTGCCTCGACAGGGTGGTCAGCGGATTCGAATCCCAGCACGAGAATGTCATAGCTGCCATCGCTGGACCCCGTGTATTCGGCTTCCTCGCGTTCTACAAGGCGGGCATTTGCAGGGTTCAGTCCGGATTGGGACAGTACCCGTGTGGCCTCGACGGCCTTCTCATAATCACGGAAACGTACTGTCACTTGCTTGCGGAAGACTGGGCGGCGGTGAAGCTTGACCCACGCCTCGGTAATGATGCCCAGCGCGCCTTCCGAGCCGAGAAAAAGTCGATCCGGATTGGGCCCCGAGCCGGACACCGGAAAACGTCGGGATTCGATGGCGCCTTGGGGTGTTACGACCCGCATGCTCTCGATATGGTCGTCGATTTGAGTGAACGCCGTTGCAAAGTGGCCTGCTGCCCGTGTTGCGATCCACCCCCCCAGCGACGAAAACTCCCACGCTTGCAGGAAGAATCGCATGGTTAGGCCCGTGGGCTTGAGTTGTCGCTCCAGATCCGGGCCAAGGACGCCCGCTTGAATGCGGGCGGCCTGCGATGTCTGATCTACTTCCAGCACCTTGTCGAAGTGCTTCATGTCGATGGACACCACGCCGCGGTAACGATCGTGCTCTGGCGGATTAACTCCGGCCACGACACTGGTGCCGCCGCCGTACGGAACCGCAGCAATGTTCTGACGCCCGCACCAATCGAACAGGTCCACGATGTCCTGCTCAGTCCGCGGGTAAGCGATTACGTCCGGAGGATTCGAAAACTCCCTGCGCATCGCGCGCGCTACGTCCATGGTGCCCGCGCCGTAGGTGTGATACAGGCGGTCGTAGTGATCACTTGTGCAGATTTCGCGGAGCGAAGCGGGCAGCTGTACGCGAGGTTTTCGCAACGAGATCTCTTCGGGCGTCGGAAAAGGTGTCGCTTCGAAGTGCTCAACGCCTAGCAAGCGTGTCCACGCCGCCTCGAACTCCTGGAGTTCCTCCGGCGTGACGGTGTCACCCTCGTAGCCCCACCCGTAAAACTTACGACGACGTTCCTGCATTGTTGCCTCCTGTGTGAGTTGGTAATCGATTACATCCATTGTGATCATCTGTGATGTGGATTGGCTACAACCCAAGCCATTCCAGTAAAGATAAGAAAACATCACTGCATGCAATCGATTACATAAGTTTAGAATCATGCGGCATAATGTCAAGTAGTTATCGTGATCGCGATCATGGGGTTGGGGTTGGAGTCGAAGAGACGATCGGATCGTTTAGACGACGCTCTTCGCCGTGAGGTCGCTAGCAACCGCAGGAAACCATCTGCAGATCGCGAACTGACTTTGTGGGGCTGGCTCACCTAGGGGTTTTCCCTTGCGAAGGACGTGACCTCCGTCCTTGACTCAAGCTGGGAGCCGGACTGGTCGATCCAGTGCGAACAGTCTGGGGTGGTTGCTCGTCGCAGCCTCGGAACAGTGCTCAAGCGAGGGGCCACTTAATAAGCGCGGCCGGTTCCCGCGCCTCAGCGATAACATGCGGCATATCCGTCCAGGGTAGCCATTACCAAATGGAGTAGGAGATATGGCCATTCAACACATCCCCCCCATCCAATGCCTTGTCACCTTCGAGACTGTTGCAAGGCTGCGGAGCGCAACACGTGCCGCCGACGAGTTGTGTGTAACGACCAGCGCCGTCAGTCACCGTATCCGACAACTGGAATCCCACCTCGGCGTTGAACTCTTCGGGCGAAGTGACTTCACGCTTTCTGCACATGGTGCGGCGTATCTGGCAAATGTTCGAAGCGGCCTTGCTGCGCTACAACAGATGCCGGCCAGGAGCGGACGAGCCTCGGTTGTGCGACTGCGTGTAGCGGTGACCCCAACTTTTTCCAGGCAGTTCCTGATGCCCAAATTGGAACTGTTCCGGAACAAGTATCCCGACATCGACCTTATCCTGCAGGTCTCCATTCCGTTCCTTGATGTCACGGCCGAGCCATCCGATTTGGAGGTCAGGTACGGAGCAGGCGGATATGCGGGCATCAATCATCGCGTCATTCTTTCGGAGGAAGTAACGCCAGCCTGCAGCCCTAGCTATCTCAACGAGTTCGGCCCCTTCGAAGGTTTCGAAACTGAGGGTGTCATCGACCAGGCGCGCCTAATTCGAAGCCCGCTTGAGCCTTGGACTACTTGGTTCTCCGGATGCGGCTTGACTAGAACAGAGCCGAACGTGGGTGCCCAATTTAACGATCTAGGGCTTCTCTATGACGCAGCCGCATGCGGGTTCGGTGTGGCGCTAGTAAGGACCCGTATGGCGCAAACATGGCTGGAGGGTGGGCGACTTGTCCGCTTATCGGAGCGCTCAGTACCTTCCCCGATGGCGCACTATCTCTGCTGGCAGCCGGGGGCCCTCGAACGATGGGAGTGTGCCGCCTTTACGGAATGGCTCTCTGACTCGCTAAGCTGAGCCCCCTGGGCGGGCAATCAAGATTTCTGCAACTCAACCGCAAATATCTCTCAACCTGCTGTATCGAGTGTTTGTCTACAGTCCACTCATGGCGTTTCGCGACGCCTTTGATACAAGTCTGTTTGAAACTTATCTCACAATGCATCGAAGTCATCGCTTAACGTTCGAGCTTCAGCGCTTGGAACTAAAAGTCCATCTCAGAACTGCGGCGTTTGTCCATGCTGACTGCGCACCTTGCCGGTTTGCTATGGCGACGTCGTTGCTCCGGAACGATTGTTCTATAAGCTGGTGTTGCACGACGCAAACTCGTCGATGCAGGAGGGCAATGTCATGAACGCGACGCGTGACGGCTGGTTGGCAAATCCCGCTGACGCTGAACGGAGGGAAGTCCGCCGCGCGGAGGTTGTCTCCGCGTTAGAAGGCGTCCTCCCCCACGAGTTGATCCTGTCGCATCGCGAGGACACCCAGCCATTCGAATGCGATGGCCTCACGGCCTATCGGGCGCAGCCGTTGGTCGTAGTGCTTCCCGAAACGGAAGAGCAGGTTGTTTCAATTCTGCGAACGTGCAAGAAGCTCGGTGCGCCTGTTGTCGCTCGTGGAGCAGGGACGGGATTGTCAGGCGGAGCACTCCCTCATGAGATGGGAGTGCTCCTTTCGCTCGCTCGCTTTAACCGCATCGTCCGTGTAGACCCTGTGAGTTGTACTGCAGTGGTCCAATGTGGTGTACGTAACGCTGCGATTAGTGAAGCAGCGGCTACCCATGGGCTGTACTACGCACCGGACCCTTCCAGCCAGATTGCCTGCACGATCGGTGGCAACGTGGCAGAGAATTCCGGGGGCGTCCATTGCCTCAAATACGGACTCACACTGCAGAACGTATTAAAGGTTCGTGGATACACCATCCAGGGCGAGGCGATAGAGTTTGGCTCGGAAGCCCTGGACGCCCCTGGACTCGACTTGCTCGGCATTGTTGTAGGCAGTGAAGGGATGTTAGCAGTGACATTGGAAGTCACCGTCAAGCTAATTCCAAAGCCCGAACTTGCTCGATGCATTGTTGCGAGTTTCGACACTGTCGAGGCCGCAGGGAACGCTGTGGCCAACGTCATCGCAGCTGGCATCATCCCAGCCGGCCTCGAACTTATGGACAAGCCGATGACAGCCGCTGTAGAGGATTTCGTGCATGCGGGCTACGACCTAGATGCGGCCGCAATACTATTGTGCGAGAGCGATGGTACGACGTTGGAGGTCGAGGTCGAGATTGTGAGGATGAACGCCGTGCTCACCGCCAGCGGGGCCACTCGCCTTGAAGTGAGTCAGGACGAAGCGCAACGACTTCGTTTCTGGAGCGGGCGCAAGAACGCGTTCCCGGCTACGGGGCGCATGAGCCCGGATTACTTGTGTATGGATTCTACGATTCCACGCAAGAATCTTGCTGCAATTCTTCGTGCAATCAGCGAGATGGAGTTGCGCTATGGGCTTCGCTGCGTCAATGTGTTCCACGCCGGGGACGGAAATCTACATCCACTGATCCTGTTCGACGCCAACAATCCCGAAGAGCTTCACTTGGCGGAGAAATTCGGTGCAGAGATTCTGGAAACAAGCGTCACGCTTGGTGGGACGGTGACCGGAGAGCACGGTGTGGGTGTGGAGAAACTAAACTCAATGTGCGTCCAATTTTCAGGCGCCGAGCGAGAACAAATGTTTGCACTAAAGCGCGCATTCGATTCCCAATCGCTCTTGAACCCTGGAAAGGTGATTCCGACGCTTCATCGATGTGCTGAGTATGGTCGCATGACTGTGCGGCGTGGGATGCTCGCGCATCCAGAAATCCCGAGGTTCTAGAATGGCTCAGACTCCCCCGGAACTGTCTCATCTGATTGAGACAATCATGTACGCACGAAATGCAGGGAAGTTTCTGAACATCGTCGGCGGCGGTACGAAATGCTTCTACGGTGAGGAGCAGTGTGGCGAACCGTGTGATGTCCGACGCCTCAGCGGAATCTGCAGCTATGAACCGTCGGAGTTGGTTATCACCGCCCGGGCAGGCACGCCCGTAGAAGAGATCGAGGCTGTGCTGGCCAAGCACAATCAGTACCTTGCTTTTGAGCCGCCACGCTTTGCTAGTGGAAGTACTGTAGGAGGAGTGGTCGCGGCTGGTCTTAGTGGGCCCGCACGTGTCGGCGGGGGTTCCATTCGAGACTTCGTTCTCGGCGCGACCATGATCAATGGCAAAGGAGAACTTCTGACGTTCGGTGGACAAGTGATGAAGAACGTCGCCGGTTATGACGTCTCGCGTCTGCTGGCCGGTTCAATGGGCATACTCGGTGTTATCTGCGAGGTGTCGCTGAAAGTCCTGCCCATTCATTCATCGAGGATTACCCTGGTCGTTGACCGTGATGAGGAAGCGGCGTTGTCTTTCCTAATTGGGCTGGCTCGACAAGCGTTGCCAGTCAATGCGAGTGCATGGCATGACGGAAAAGTCTTTGTGCGACTGAGCGGTGCCCCCTCTGCTGTCGAGGAAGCGCGTAAACGTTTGGGTGGAACTGTGTTGGAACCAGGTGAAGCATTGGCGTGGTGGGACGCCGTACGTGACCACCGTCATGCCTTTTTCACACGGAGCGATGCGCCCCTCTGGCGCATTTCGGTCCCGGCGGTTGCCCAACCCATGAAGGCAGCGAATCAGTTTATTGAATGGGGTGGCGCATTGAGATGGCTATACACCGACGATTCAATAGTGGAGGTTCGGGAAACGGCATCAGCGCTCGGAGGCCATGCAACGCTATTTAGAGATCCGCACCGTAGGAGCGGCGTGTTCACTCCGCCGAGAGGTGCTCTCCTCGAGGTTCATCGGAATCTCAAGCACGCATTCGACCCGGATGGCATCTTCAATGTTGGTAGGCTTTACCCCGGCCTATAAGGGGTTCTATATGCAGACAAAACTAAGTCATGAGTTTGCCCAGACTCCAGAAGGGGAGGAGGCCGAAGCTATTCTGCGAAAGTGCGTGCATTGCGGGTTTTGTACGGCCACATGTCCGACTTACCTGCTTTTGGGGGACGAGCGTAACGGGCCTCGGGGTCGCATCTACCTGATGAAGCAGTTGCTTGAGGGGGAGGAGGTTACGGCGAGCACGCAACAGAATTTGGACCGCTGCTTGACGTGCCGAAACTGCGAAAGCACCTGTCCAAGCGGCGTTGAGTACGGCAAGCTGGTCCATATTGGCCGGAAACTAGTTGATGAGCGGATTCCTCGTCCGCCTACCGATCGCATAGCGCGTTGGCTGCTGCGCGAAGGCCTAACTTCACCATTGCTTTCTCCGGCGATGAAGATGGGCAGAATGGTTCGACCGCTACTTCCTTCTAAGCTAGCCAACAAGCTTACGCCGAGCAGACCTGCCGGTCAGCGGCCATCGCGTCGCCATGCCAGGAAAGTGCTCATGCTCGAGGGTTGTGTCCAGCCGGCGATGATGCCGAACATCAATGCTGCGACTGCGCGGGTACTCGATGCAGCTGACTTTCAGGTTGTTAGCGTTCCTCTAGCCGGTTGCTGTGGTGCAATACGGCTGCATACCGGCGATCACGAGGGCGGCCTCGCCAATATGCGCAGAAACATCGATGCCTGGTGGCCGGCTGTTTCCTCTGGTGAAGTCGAAGCAATTGTCATGAATGCATCGGGATGCGGCGTGACAGTGAAGGACTACGGTGACATGCTAAGACATGACTCAAAGTATGCCGAGAAGGCCGCTCGAGTTAGCGAGCTCACCCGAGACCTTAGCGAGCTACTCCCAGAACTTCTACCCAGGCTGTGCGGAAAAGTCAAAGTTTGCGACAAGCCGGTCCTAGCGTTTCACCCTCCCTGCACGCTGCAGCACGGTCAGAAGCTGAGGGGATTGGTGGAGGAGCACCTGGCGATGCTGGGCTTCTCAGTTCATCATGCCAGCACGGAAAGTCATCTTTGTTGCGGTTCAGCTGGTACGTACTCTATTCTGCAGTCGGAGATTGCACTTCAACTCAGAGACCGGAAGCTTAAGCATCTGGGCGAAAAGCGCCCCGACTGTATCGTCTCCGCGAACATTGGTTGCATTCAGCATTTGCAAAGTGGCACGCCTACGCCAGTAAAGCACTGGATTGAGGTACTGGACGAGGTACTAGAGCCGGTAATCCAACCGGAGGAACAAGTCTTTATCTAGCGTCAGGTCTATCAGACGTCGAAACGGGCTCCGCAACCGTGATGCAGTGCCCGTTCAGTAGAGTTTCGCCTAATGCAGGGAATGTGGCTGCTGGCGAAAAGTATAGTCATATCAAGAAAAGAGGAGAATTTCGTGGCGATCTATCGAATCGGAGAAAAGACACCGGTGATTCATCCGAGCGCGTATATATCCGAGCATGCGGTAATCATCGGCGACGTAGAAATCGGCGAAGACGTGTCTATATGGCCTGGCGCGGTGATACGCGGTGACAATGACAAGATCACGATCAGGCGCGGAGCGAATGTCCAGGAGGGGGCCGTGTTGCACACTGATCCTGGCTTTCCCGTTGACGTGGGCGAGCTGGTCTCCGTCGGACACCAAGCGATGCTCCACGGCTGCAAGGTCGGATCACATAGTCTGGTGGGCATCCAGGCGGTGATACTGAATGGCTCAAAACTTGGACAGAAAAGTCTTGTGGGGGCCGGATCCTTGATTGGTGAGCGAAAGACCTTTCCGGCAGAAAGCCTAGTGATGGGAGTTCCGGCAAAACTAGTGCGTGACTTAACCGATGAGGTAAAGGCAGCGATTGAGAAGAATGCTAGTGACTACATGACCAAGGCGAAGAAGTATAAGGAGGAGCTGGTCAAAGTAGGTTAACGAACGCGAGAAGCTCCGGCAGACATCCCGACACCGATCACGTTGTTGCACCCAACTGGTTCATGGATGACGCCTGATGGGATGTCGAGTCCGCGGGCAGCGCTGAAGTCATTCACAGCTTCCTTCAGTCTCTGGATCTAGCGATTCCAATGGTGGCGAACGATGGTGTGGGCATGATAGTCGCTTAATTTTTTTTAGGATCAACGAGGAATTCCGGGGAATGCTGCCTTGATCTTTAGGGAGAAGTACTCCTCGTCACGGTAGCCGTAGGCTCGGCGCTTGATGACCTTGATGGTATTGTTGATGCCTTCAACGACGCTCGTGTTCAGCGGATGCCGGCATCGCGCGACGATGCCGTGCCAATAGTTCTGCGAGCGCTGGGCGAACAACTCCAGGGCCAGAATCTGGCCTTGCCTGGACGCACCAATGCTCCCAAGCCTTCTGGGCGCATGCCGGGCGGCGGTAGAACCACAGCCGCTTGAGTTCGTCTCTCAGGATATAGACCGTCAGCAGCGGCTGATTGGCCTGCAGCACGTCATTCGGATGCACGGCCTGGGTGTCCTTCAGGTTTTTCCTGCTGCGCAACAGCGCGTGGATTTCAGTACCCGCCTGGCCGGTCGGTCGTGCCGCAGGCGGTTGGCCTGGTCTACGCGGACCCGGTCGGTCACCTCGCGCCCATACTCGGCTACCACGTGGAACAGGTCGAAGACCACCTCGGCCTGCGGGCAATGCTCTCGGATCTCCAGGGTTAGCGCGATCAAGCCTCGCAAAACCGTTATATCATCTGCCTGAGTGATAAAGATCCTTTTGGCACACATGACAGAACCTACGGTTGAAATGCTTGCGGATGAACTTAGACCTCGCTTGATGCGGATCGTCGTAGCGTTGCGACGGGAAATGAGATCGGCAGACGTGCCCCCCGCTCAGAGCGCGGTTCTCAGCGCATTGCTAATAAGAGGGCCGATGCGAGTTAGTGATTTGGCCAGGAATGAAGGCGTCCGATTGCCTACTATGACGCAGATTATTGGGCGGATGGTCGACGCAAGATTAGTCGCACGCACCGCCCCTATGGGTTCTTATAACAACATGATTCAGATTACTGAGGAGGGACGGTCGGTAGCTGCCAATTTGGCAGCGCAGCGGACGGCGGCGCTGGGCAAGCGCATGGAGAGACTGACGCAGCAGGAACTGCAGACGGTGATCGCGATGTGCCAGGTTATCGATAAGATGTTCGAAAGAGAACCGTGGCTGGGCCACGAGTAGTCAGCCCTGCAGAATGCTGAAGAGTAAGGCGCAGCAAGGCTTCGGAAGAATTGCGCTGCGTGCCGAACTCCCAGATCGATTATGAATCTGATTCAGATCCTGTACTTCCAAATGCGGCTGCCGTGTGACCCGACGAACCTCGTGCGTTTCCGACAGGCCCTGGGCGAGGCTGGCGTCGAGGAACTGCTGGGCAGCACGATCGCTGCCGCCGTGCAAATGAAGGTGATCAAACCGGCTGAGTTCGAACGCGTCATCGTCGACACCACGGTGCAAGAGAAGGCCATTTCCTATCCGACCGACAGCCGGCTGCTGGAGGTTGCGCGGGCCAAGGTGGTGCAACTGGCCAAACGCGCCGGCATTCAGCTTAAGCAGACCTTTGCCAGGGAAGGCAAGTCGTTGCGATTTTGTGCGGGTGGTTATGCGCATGCCAAGCAGTTCAAACGGCTGAGAACCGTGCTCAAGCGCCAGCGCACCGTGCTCGGCCGCGTACTACGTGATATCGAACGCAAGATGACGGCGCTCGCTGAGGATCAGCAACAGCGTCTGCGTCCCTGGCTCGAACGCGCCCGACGCATTGCGCAGCAACGTGCCAAGGACAAGAACAAGCTCTACGCTCTGCACGCTCCCGAGGTGGAGTGTGTCGCCAAGGGCAAGGCCCGTCAGCCCTACGAGTTCGGCGTGAAGGTGAGCTTGGCGATTACCGCTAATCAGGGACTCATCGTCGGTGCACGTAGCTTCCCTGGCAATCCCTATGACGGCCACACGCTGCACGCCCAACTGGAGCAGACCACCATCCTGCTACAGGACCTGCCCGGATCGCCCAGACCCCGCACTGCCATCGTTGACCTCGGTTACCGCGGGGTCGATGCCGAAATGGCGCCAGTGAAAATGATTCATCGCGGCAGGATCAAGACCATGAATCCATGAATCGTCGTCAGCGCAGAATGCTCAAACGTCGCCAGGCGGCCGAGCCTGTCATCGGTCATGTCAAAGCGGATCACGGCATGCGCCGGAACTGGTTGAAAGGCGAAATCGGCGACGCCATCCATCCAATCCTCTGTGCCGCAGGCTTCAATCTCCGTTGGTTGCTGCGGGCCATTGCCCGCTTGGGCGTCCACGGGCTTTTTTGCGTCTTGACTATGCTCACAGTCATGGCTCGATTCGCCAGGAGCGCAGGCCAATCGACTCTGTCCGCATGCCTGGGTCAACTGATACGACCAGAATCCGCCACCTTCCAGCTAGGCCGAACCCACAATCCGAATTTTTCAGGTCTGACCGAGTAGTACCCCGGACTCATCCAGAAGGACGGCGTGGTTCGAAAACTTACCCGTTACTCGACCGAGATCCGCCACAAGAACAGAATTCCGGGTATGTGTGCAAGACCGTCACCATCCTGAACGTTATTGAGGTCGCCAGCAGCAATCGCGTCGCCTTCTGCACAGCACTGCGGCGGCCTATGCGCCCGTAAAGGCGCCTAGAGTCGCACGTCGCCGGTCATTTCAGCTCCGGAGAAAGGCGTAGGCGCCTTTAGCGATTACAAGTGCAAGTGTGCCATAAGCTCTTATATTCGGATGTTCAGAAATACTGCGAGCTAATGAATCGCTTTTGCAATCGCTGATCTACAGTTGGGTTACAAATTTCGTGTTGAGATAGCCGTCGAACGTCTCTGTTCCACCCTCGCTCCCGATGCCACTATCTTTAATGCCTCCGAATGGGGTCTCGGCAAGGGCGCTTCCGAAATGGTTGATGTTCAGCATGCCGGCCTCAAGTTGCGTAGAGACAGAATGTGCTGTTTTCGCGGACTCAGTAAATACATAAGAAGACAGGCCATAACTCAATTTGTTCGCACGCTCCAGAACCTCATCCAAGTCGTCAAACGATACAACCGGGGAGACGGGGCCGAATGGCTCGCAAGTCATGAGCATGGCGTCGTCCGGAACGTTTGTGACGACGCTGGGTGCGAAAAAATGTCCTTTCCGGCTGTACTTGGCTCCGCCCACGACAACATTTCCTCCGCGCGCTTTGGCGTCTGCAATCAACGCATCCATTGCTGCAACGCGGCGTTGGTTTGCGAGCGGTCCCATCTGTGTCGTGCTATCGAGACCGTTGCCGACGCGCACCGAACTAATCACATCAGTAAAACGCCTTAGAAATCTATTGTAAGCCCCGCGCTGAACGAAAAAGCGGGAAGGTGCAACGCAGACCTGACCAGCATTTCGTAGCTTGAAATTTGCAAGCTTCTCGGCTGCAGCTTCGACGTCCGCATCATCGAAGACGATTGCAGGGGAGTGGCCACCCAGTTCCATGGTGATTCGCTTCATATGGGAGCCTGCGAGAGCTGCAAGTTGTTTGCCGACAGCAGTGGACCCCGTAAATGAGATCTTTTGAACAAACGGACATGCAATTAGGTATGAAGACACCTCCGAGGGTACTCCAAAGACTACGTTCAAGCAGCCGGGAGGAAGACCCGCATCTTGGAACAGCTGAGCTATCGCCAAGACGGCACTCGGTGTCTCTTCGGGCCCCTTCAAAACTATCGTACAACCGGCTCCAAGCGCGGCGGAGATCTTACGAATAGCTTGGTTGAAGGGAAAGTTCCAGGGTGTGAAGGCTGCGCAGACTCCGACAGGCTGACGTAGTACGAGTTGGCGGACGTCGGGGTGCCGGCTAGGAATCACACGGCCGTAGATTCGGCGAGCTTCTTCTGCATGCCATTCTGCATGTTCTGCACAGACCGTTACTTCTGCAACGGCTTCATGCAGAGGCTTCCCTTGGTCAATAGTCATATTGCGGCCGATTTCCGGTGCTCTTTGGCGGGCGAGCTCCGCAACTCTACGCAGAACCGCACTGCGTTCCAACGGCGATGAATTGCGCCACTTCAGGAAGGCCCGGTGAGCAGCCGCAACGGCGGTGTCGAGGTCTTCCAGGGTAGCAAGCGGAAGATGCCCAACAACCTCCTCCGTCGCGGGGTTGATCACATCCTGATGTCGTCTGCTTTCAATAGCGAGAAATTCGCCATTGATGTAAAGAGATAGTTCTGGATACACAGCGGCTACTCCACTGACTAAGAGTTTCTAAGAAGGTCTCTGCACGCGTAAATCGGTCGTTTCACTCGAGCTTAAAATCTCCGGCCTTGATTACTGCTTCAATGCTATTTTTGCGCTGCATAAGATAAGCCTCGAAGTAGTCCTGAGACCCGTCATATGCATCCATCCCCGTACCGGTAATCCGAGAGCGAAGTTCGGTATTCTTCAACACCGAAGCTACATCACTCCGCATTTTCTTGATTACAGTTTGGGATACCTTTGCGGGGGCATAAAGGGCGATAGAGCCAGTAAGCTGGACGTCGACACCCGATTCCTTGAACGTAGGGACATTTGGCAGCATATGCGAGCGTTCAGGCGTGGACACCGCAAGCGCCTTGACCTTTCCGGCCTTTACGAGCTGTGCGATTGGCGCCATGTCGATCATGAGCATGTCTATCTCGCCTGACACGATAGCGGGGACACTCTGCCCCGCGCTCTTGTAGCCGATGGGGGCCATCTTTACCCCTGTTTTTTGCGCGAGTTCCTCGATGCCGACGCGCATGCCCAAGTTGCCCCATCCGTACGAGAACTTCCCATTGGCAGCACGGGCCGCCTTAATGAGATCTGCGAGATTGTTATACGGTGCGGAAGCAGGGGTCACCACAACGAGAGGGGTTGTGACAAGCCCGCTAACGAGGGTGAGTTCCTTCCCTGGATCGACAGCGATATTGGGCCGCAAGGCAGCGTCGATGATCAATGACGTCGGGGGCATGACGAGGAGGCTGGATCCGTCCGGTTCAGCTCGTGCGACAGCCTTGCTGGCAATCGCCCCGTTTGCGCCGGGCCGATTCTCGACGATCACAGGGCGATTCCACATTTTTGATAGCTCTTCGCCAACTGCGCGCGCGACTACGTCCGTACCGCCGCCCGGTCCATACCCGACGTAGATCTTGACGGGCACCGTGGAAGATTGTTGCGCGTGAAGGATGGAGGGTAATACCAGGGAGCAGATCAAGACTGCTCTGCGAATGGACGATGTGGGCTTTTTCATGTTGTCTCCTCGTTATTTTGAAATACAGGTTTTAACCTGCTAGCGCGGCTGATGCGTCGGACTTCGTCCACACGTCTTTCAACGGTTTAATGTACTCACGGGCTTTTCGACTGGCGTTCCAACTAAGAACGCCCATCAGAGTATTTCCTTGGTAGTAGCGAAAGATGCAGGAGTCGTCTTTGAGGTGATCGTCTTCTACGATGTCAACGGTATATTGAGGACCGATGCGTCCGTAGCTGTGGATCTGAACCTGATACTGATCTGACCAGAAGAATGGCAGCGGAGCGTACTCGATGCGAGAGCCGAGCATGTTCCTTGCCGCCGCCATCGCCTGCTCGCTCGCGTTCGTCCGGTGCTCAATGCGCATGTACTCGCCGTAGCCTTTGTGAAACCACTCTGCAGCATCCCCGGCGGCGTAGACATTGGAGGCTGCTTCACAAAATTGATTACAAACCACACCACTACGGATGGTTAGACCGCTGCACCACCCCACGTTGGGCGCCGCACCGATGGCAACAACAATCACATCGCAAGCAATCGCAACCCCAGTGTCCACGCGGACTTCGGTTATGATCCGGTCACGCCATTTAACCTCTGCGAGCTCGCAATCGTTGTGGAAGATCACACCGTTTGCTTCATGGAGTTTCTCGATCCGCTTCCCTACGACATCCCCGACTCTCGCCGCTAGGGGAGTTTTGGATTTATCTATGACGGTCACCTGACAGCCGCTGGCTCTTGCAATCGCAGCCAACTCTGTGCCGATGAAGCCTGCACCGACCACAAGTATCCGCTTGCCAACTGTCAGATGTTCCCGAATCGCCAGCGCGTCGTTCAAGTTCCGCAAGCTGTAGCAATTCGCTGCTTGACTGAGGTTGGGAATCACTCGAGCGTCTGCGCCGGTTGCAATCAGCAAACGATCATAGTGAAGTGTGGTGCCGTCACTGAGTTGCAGTGAATTGTCGTGAGTATGCAGTGCAGTGGCAGACGTGCCGTCGAGGTAGTGGAGGTTTAGGGCCTTCATTCCATCTTCGGACATCAGATTGAGTGCCTCTACCGGACATTCGCCTGCCATCAGCCGCTTCGAAAGAGGAGGGCGATCGTAGGGCATGCCACCTTCTTTTCCGATCAGGGTGAGTCGTCCTCCCCAGCCTTGTGCACGCAGCGCTCGTGCCGCCGTGATGCCGGCTGCCGATGCGCCGACAACTACGATGTGCTCGGGGGAATTCATTACAGGTCCTCGTGAATCTCGATTGCAAGGGCTGGACAGATGCCAGCAGCCAGGCGAGCGGACTCGTACTGGTCAGGCGACGGGTCCGCCTTCAAAAGAATGATGATTCCGTCATCATTTTGGTCGAACAACTTAGGCGCATTTACGACACACTGGCCAGAACCGCAGCACTTTTCGGGGTAGATTGTGATTTTCATGGTGATTCTCTTTAGTGGATTACCAGCGTACAGGCAGTGCCTTAACGCCATACATGAGCGAATCGGGCTTGAAGTCAAGGCTCTCCACAGGCACAGCTAGCCGAAGATCCGGCAACCGCTCCAGTAAGGAGGCGAACATGATTTGCATTTCGAGTCTCGCGAGGGGTTGACCGATGCACTGATGCGGACCGTATCCGAACGAGACCTGCGTTCTAGAATCACGGTGAAGGTCGAAGACATCGGGATCTTCAAATTTCGTGCGGTCGCGATTAGCCGAAATACTTAGCACTACAACGGGATCACCGGCCCGAATCAATTGTCCATTTACGACAACATCCTCGGATGCGACACGGCGCTTTCCGGAATGTGTTACATCCAGGAAACGCAGAATCTCTTCCACCGCGTTTGGAATGAGGCTTGGCTCCTGCCGAAGCTCATCCCAAATATCTGGTCGTTGCAGGAGGAAAAGCAGTCCCATTGCCGTCGTATTGGCCGTCGTCTCGTGTCCGGCAATCAGCAAAAGCCTGGCAAGCGAGACAACATCTGTTTCGGTGATATCGCCTTTTCGTACGTGATTGACAATAAGGCGACTGAGGATGTCGTCGCCAGGGTTATCCGATCTCTTCGCCACCAGTTCTCGCAGGTATTCCCCGCACAAGGCATGATTTGCGGCGACGGCCTCTTCTAATGTCGCGGTACTCGACGTCAGAATCATTGCCTGTTCCTGGAAGAAGTCATGATCTTCGTACGGAACACCAAGCAACTCAGAGATGACCAATGCTGGAGTAGCCAACGTAAAGGCGCTCACCAGATCGGAGGGCTGAGGCATCTTTACGAAATCGTCCAGAAGCTTGTCCACGATCGCCTGAATCCGTGGACGAAGGTTCTCGATTTTTCGGATCGAGAATTCGCCTGTCAGCATGCGCCGATGCTCTGCATGCTTGGGAGCATCCATGGTGATGAAGGTCCGGTTATTACCCCGAGCAATCTTCATTGCGGCGCTGACAGTGGGATAGCCAGGATTTGTGATGTCAGAACTAAAGCGTGGGTCGGACAAGACCGAGCGGACGTCGTCATAGCGAGTGATGAGCCAAGCGATCTTTCCGTCCCAGAGCTTAGCTTGTCCCAAGCCGCTTCCTTGTTGCATCTGGAAATACACCGGCGGCGGCGCCAAGGGGTCAACCCGATCGGGAGGGAAATCGGGGATGCTGCCGCTACCTTCAGCGTGGAAAGGACACGAGGACTGCGCAGCGCTTGAAGCAGCTTGAAACGGGCAGCGCGCGTCTGCACCAGACGACTGGATTGAAGTGAGGGGGTCCGTCATGGACATATCTCCGAGGGCAAATTGTGAGAACATATTAGGTAGCCTACCTATGGTCCGCAAAAGGGGGTTTACCCTATCGATGGGAAGGTCGATCGCCCGCCGCATCAAGGAACTCAAGCGGGATCGACGATGGGAGGCGAAGGCGGAGTTCGACTACTGGAAGCCCAACTGGTCTGCTTGCAGGCGACCGCCGCCTTCTGTGGTCAAGGTATTCCGCCTATATGGGTGCTGGTCCCGCGGGGTGCGCGAACACTGGGATGTTTTTTTTGGGGCCGGTAGAGGATGGCCAGCGGTTTGAGCTTCGGGACGCGCATGCTGACGGCAGACCGGGTGCCCAAGACGCGCGAAAGCCGTTGATCCACCTCGCACGCGGGTAGGCCAACTTTGGCGCTGGGCATGATCTATCTGCCGGCAGAGGTCGCTGAGCGGTTGTCCCTTACCCATGTCTGGGTCTGGACGTGTAAAGCCGCAAGATCATGGGCTTCGAGGTGCACGAAGCGACTCGGACATACGGCGCATCTGGTCAAACGGTCAGACGTGCGGCGTTGCCGAGGGCAGTGATGTCATGGGCGGCCAAGCCTGGGTAGCAAGACGCGAACCGTGCAACACCGTCGCTCCCGGCAGCACAGGTTCACTGGCTGGGCGACCAGCCCTTGTTATTTTGCGTCGAAGGGGGACAGACAGTGGAAGCCTATGCCAAACGACTGGATATAGGGCGAACAAGCGCTAAAGCTGAGCGACAACGATTCAGTAGCTTCTCCATCAAGCGGGGGATGAAGATCGGCAAAAATCATACAAATAGGCCCCAGCTCTCCCCAAGCTCGTTATTGAGGTACTCAAACATCGACATGAACCGAAAGCGCTCTTTCTGTGCGGCATGTTTTTTAAGCGCTCTGCGCAATGCTGACATCAGTGACATATAACTACCTCCCAATTGAGAGGGCGAACTTTAGATAGGGCACTTGCAAAAAAGCGGATACGGCTATTACAGCTTCCTCACCCGTCCACACCCGGTACCTAGGCTGGGTCCCATTCAAGATGCAATCGATTACATAGATGCTAGACGGCAGTTGCTGAATGTCAAGACAAACGTTGAAGAGCTTCAAACGCCACACGGACATGCGCCGGGTCGACCCATGGCAAGGGTAAAACGATTATTTTTTTAACATAGGTTGGCTACCTAATATCGTCATCATCAGAGCGAGCGCGCTGCCAGTCTTTTTTAAGAAAGCAGGAATTGCTTATAACCGCGGAGATAAAAATCGATGCAAAGCCATCGGCGTTAATGGGATGGACGCCCCCACCCGTCAGGCATCGCTGTGCCAGAGTGGAGATTCCCACGTCGTGAAGTGTAATAAGAGTAGTACGTGACGGCCTGCGCACACGGATAATAAAAATCAATAGGTTAGACTTTCATGTGCGGACACGCGTACTAACATTGCGACGATTCTGCGAGTAGTAATGTTGGTACTCTCCGTCGGAAAGTAGTAATGTTGGAACTATCACCGGTCGTTCACTTGGTAGCATCTTTACTACAGTGTCAGGCCTTGACGATCCCTCACGCCTGTACAGTCACCCACTAGCCTTCGCTCGCAATGGATGGCGGCGGCGCATTGAGGTGTTCAGCCCAAAGCTCGGGCGACGGTTGAGCCTCGGCAGCTATGACGCCTACCGGACCTGGCTGATGGTCGAAGCCAATCCCGCCATCGAAACGTTCACCGAGCGACCGGCCCAGGTCGGCGAGGCGGGCAGCGCCGTGATCGATTTCTGGGTGCAAATCAGAGATGCGCCTGCCGGGGAGTTCTGGCTGATAGAGCGTCGTCGTGCAGAGGACGGTAACGAGGCCGGACCTGATGAACTCCCGAGTACCTTGCATGGTCTCCCTGTCCGCGTCATCCATCAAACTGAACTGCAGGCCTGGACAGTGCCGATCGCCAACTGGTCACGGATTGTCCCCTACCTCGTCAGCTACCAGCGATTCCGTGCCCCTGTGCTCGAGCAGGCTATCGTGGTCTACCTGAATCAACCGAGGGCGTTGGATGCGATCCTTGAGCGCTTCGCCGAACACGACCCGGCGAGCGTGGAGGCTTCGCTTTTTGCCTTGTTGGCATCCGGCCGCGTTGTCAGTCCTGACTTGGTGGCAGCGGCATTGAGCGGAGCGACTTCCTTTCAAAGGGCATAGGGGGTGTGCAAATGGTCGATCCGTCTCGCGGAATCGATCCGAACGCAATTCGTTTGTCGGAGTGGCCCCAACTGGACGAGCGTGCTCTCACGGGCGAAGCGCGGGCGACGTTTGGACGGCGCCGCGACGCGGTTGAGGCCTATGCCAACGGCAGTTCTCTTTTGCATATCTACAAGACCTGGGGCATCCACCGTTCCACGCTACACCGTATGATCCGTCGCGCACTGAGCGCACACCCGGACGGCCGCCTGTGGGGCTATCGCGCATTGGTACCGCATGTCCACGTACAGGCCTATGAACGGAACAGGGCGCCTCATGTGCTGGTGCACAGCACAGCGGGAAACGCAGGGGCCTTCGGACAGTTGCTGCAGCGTCACCATAGTCTGGCCGAGCAGTTGCGCAAAGAGATCGAAACGAGAAACGTCCATTTGCAGCCCGGTGAAAAAGGCCGTCTGGTTGGCCTCAAGGCAGTGATACAGCGCTTCCACCAGTCCTGCCGTGAATTGGGTCTCGGCGCTGGCGACTATCCGCTGAGCCAGCATGACAGAGCTGTTCGTTCCTTGGCCCGCACACTCAGGGGATGGTTGCAAGACGATTTCGATTTGGCTGCGCGCGCTGCCGGCCAAAGGATCAAGCCCGCATCGGCGCTGCGGAAGTTGCCTGAGCGGGGTAGCGCTGACGCGTTCGATACGGTCGAGTTTGACGCCCATAAGATGGACGTGCGCCTGAAGGTTATCGACAACGATCCACTAGGCGGCGAACAAAGCTATGAGATCGAGCGCGTCTGGTTGCTGGCCATCATCGATGTTGCTACGCGCTGTCTTTTGGGCTACACGCTTTCGCTCTCGCGCGAATGTAACCGCTTTGACGCCATCGAAACCTTCAAACGCGCCGTGACGCCGGCGAAGGTCCCCGAACTCACGCTGCCGGGCCTGCGCCTGCTGCCTACGGGTGGGTTCGTTTCGCAGGCCTTGGAGAGAGGCAGGCGTTAGTCCGCCGAGCAGACCTACCATTTCAAGGCGTTGGGCCGCCCAACGGCAAGCGGAGGCGCGGAGCAGTGTAAGAGTCAGGGTACGTCGGTGACGTTTTCGAACAGCATGAGCATTCGCGTGAGATTCTCATGAAGCTGGCGGAAAGGAAGGGTGCGTCGAACGGCAAAGCCGCCAGACCGTTGTTGCGATGAAGGCCGACCGGCAAGTTGTCGCATTGCTGCCTGAATTGCTGCAGTGAGAAGACTTGAGTCGTGAGAGACGAAACCGGCACGGCCCACGGAGCGTACCAACATTACTACGAAAACGTACCAACATTACTACAGTTCACGTCCGCATGACGGGGCGCACCCTCGATGCCTACAAACAGGTGCCCAAGTTTCTCTGGGCCTACGTCGGCGCGCAGATCGGCGTCACTCCGCCGGATATGGGTACGCTGGGCGCCCTCTATGACGGGCGCACCGATACCCTGATCGACCACCAGATGCTGGCCTACCAGGCCCTCGGGTTCAGCCCGATGGCCGAGCATCAGCGTCGCTACGTGACGCGCTGGCTCAAGGAGCGGCTGGCGGGCCAGCCGAGCCGCAGTGATCTGCTGCACGAGTTGAAGCGCTGGCTGTACGAGCATCGCATTCTGATTCCGCATGACCGGGCGCTGAAGCGGCTGATCAGCCAGGCTGTGGAGGCCTCCGAGGCGGCACTGGCTGACGCGCTGGTACAGGCCTATGGCGAGGCCTCCCTGGATGCGTGGGGTACGTTACTACCGCGTCCGGAAGGCGACCGCGCGAGCCTCCAGCAATGGCTTTGGGCTGTCCCGCTGGGCAACTCGACGCATCAGATGGGCGAGTTGTTCGACAAGATCGACCGTCTGTACAAACTGGGCATCCACAACGGCTGGCCGGCGACCTGCAATGAGGCGGTGGTGCGCCACTATGCGCGGCGCTGCGCCAATCGCCCGGCCTCGGTCAGCAAGCGAATCGCGCAGCAGTCTCGCCGCCTGGAAGCAGCGTGCTTCCTGCGTTATGCCTTATGTTCCGCCACGGACCAGATGTCGTCCATGCTGCGGCATTGGATTCAGAAATCCGTCAATGACGCCGGACGCCTGATCGATGCGGGCCGACCGGACCCTGGCGCCAAACTGCGGGAATTCGCGGCAGCCGTCAAAGCGCTGGTCGCCGACTCAACGCTGACACGGGAAGCACTCGGCCAACAGCTAGAGACCCTCGCCGATGCGGCGACTGGCCAGAATCAGCGAAGCCGTGCCGGCCTGATCCGTGCGCAATTGCTGTCACGGCACCGGCAAGCCCGGGCCATGTTGGGCAGGCTGGTTCGCCTACCCTTCGCCGCCCAGTCGGCCCACCCGGTGATCGAGGCGATGGAGGTGTTGCGCAAGCTCTATGCACGCAGGGCCGACTGGCTTCCCGACAAAGTCGTGGTTCGTTTGGGCCGTGCCTGGCAGCCGGCGTTGGAGGGCCAGGATCGCCAGCGGGCCCTGGCCGCCTTCGAATGGGGGACGCTGTCCACACTGCGGGTGGCGCTGCGAAACGGCCCGGTCTTCCTGGATCACAGTTTTGCCTTCCGTAGCCAGGCGGCACTGCTGATCTCCAACGAGGATTGGCAGGCCCGGCGTAACCACTTCTACGGTCATCTCAAGCTGCCGCAGGACGCGAAGGCATTCCTGGAGCCCGTCGTTGCACATCTGGACGCGGGGCTCGCCAAGTTGCGCGACGCCGCCCAGCGCGGGGAACTGAAAATCGATAGCGCGATCCACATTGACCCTCTTGCGGCGACGAGGCCGCAAGCGTCGGTCGATGCCTTGCGACGCGCGCTGTTCGAGCGGCACCCCGGTGGGCAATTGCCGGAAATCCTGCTGGAGATTGACAGCAGCACCCACTTCAGCTGGCTCCTGCTGGGCCGGGAACCGCATTCGCGCAGCGAGCTGTTGATGGTCTACGCCGCAGTGCTGGCGCACGGCACGTCGATGTCGGCGGCAGACCTCGCGCGCATGGTGCCGGAGTTGTCGCCCAGCGCGATCCGGCAGATGATGCATCGCATTGCAGACGAGCGCAAACTGCGCCAGGCCGCCGATGCTGTCCTGGTCTTCATGCACCAGCACCCAATCGCTCAGCACTGGGGACGCGCCGATCTGGCGTCGTCGGACATGATGTCGCTGGAGACCACGCGCACGGTCTGGCGGGCACGGGCCGATCCGCGCCGACGCACGGCATCGATCGGCATGTACACGCATGTCCGCGACCGCTGGGGCATCTTCTATGACCAGCCGATCCTGCTAAACGAGCGGCAGGCTGGCGCAGCCATCGAGGGCGTCATCCGCCAGAGTGGATCGGAAGACGTGACGCAGCTGGCGGTCGATACCCATGGCTTTACCGACTTCGCCATGAGCCTGTCCCGGCTGCTAGGCTTTGATCTTTGTCCACGGCTTGCGCATCTGCGCGACCGCCGTCTCCATGTTCCCAGGGACCACGATGTTCGGGCGGAATTGGCTGCGGTGACGGACTCGGATGTCCGGCTGGATCTGATCGAACGCGCTTGGGACGAACTGGTCCGCATTGCGGCATCGGTGCAGAGCGGGCAATGCACCGCCGTCCAGGCGCTCACGCGCTTTGGCGCGGCGGCGAGGGGGCAGCCCGTCTATGAAGCCGGCGTTCATCTCGGCCGACTGTTTCGCACGATCTTCCTGATCGACTACTTCACCAATCGCGCCTTCCGCCATGAGATGCAGCATGCCTTGAACCGTGGCGAGGCGGTCCACACGGTGCAGCGGGCCATCCACTACGGCAAGATTCCGCTTGAATTGACCCGGCACGATGTGTCCCTGGCGGCGGTGTCGTCGGCCCTGACCTTGCTATCCAATGCCGTGATGGCCTGGAATACGCTGCACATGCAGCGCGCGCTGGATGCAATTGAGGCCATCGGCGGCGAAACCATGCGACCCGAAGATCTGCGCCAGATTGCGCCGACACACCTGGAAGGCATCAACTTGCGCGGCACTTTCGACTTCCCGATTGCACGCTACGTGCATCGGCTGCTGCCGAATGCGGCGAGCACGCCGGACCCGCTGTCGCAGCGGCGTACTGCATAACTAGGCTTGGCGAAAACGAAGGGCGCTAGTACAACATCCCGTAAATGACTTTAATAATTATCGGGCTGCAGATATAGGTGCAGGAGCGTGACGACCACCTCGGCCATCTCGTCGAGCGAGCCTTCGCCTGGCAGCGGTTCCCAACGCCCGCTATGGTTGCGAAAGGCGGCGCCATAACGATTGCGGCCGAGTTCGGTCAGCCGAGCCACCACGGTCGGCTCCTCGTCGTCCAGACGTTTGATCAGCAGGTGACGCCCGTAGGCTTGCGTGACGATCTGCTCGTGGCCGAGCAGGCTGCGCAGTTGCTGCTGCAATTCGGCAGCGTAATGTTTGGTGGGTAAGGCTGGCATGTCGATTCTCGATTACGATGCGCCGGTTTGGAGCGGATAGCCCCGGAAACTCCATTTGAACGGGCGGGCCGCCTGATTGTGCGCGCGGACAAACTGCTCGGTGCGTTCGCGCAGGTGCGCGGTGCTGGTGTGGCTCGCATGGCGCAGCACCCGGCGCGTGTAGCGGGCAAACCAGAGTTCGATCTGATTGACCCAACTCGCGTGCAATGGCGTGAAGTGGAAGTGAAACCGCTCATCGTGCCGCGCGTTGAACGCCTGCCAGACGGCCTGGGCGCGATGCGTATTGAGGTTATCCCACACGACGTGCACCTGTTTGCCCGGGTACGCGCTTGCCACGCGCTCCATGAAGGCTACCAAATCCTCCTGGGTGCGCCGGTCGCGGCAGTCTGCCAGCACCTGTCCGGTATGCACGTCCAGCGCGGCAATCAACGCCTGGGTGCCGTGACGAACATATTCAAACTCACGCCGACGAAGCCGGCCCGGTGCGGGGGCACGTCCTGGGTGCTTGCGCTCGATGGCCTGAATGCCGGTCTTCTCGTCGATACTGAGCACCACCGCGTTTCGAGGCGCCTTGCGGTACAGCTTGCAAATTCCGTTGACCTTCTCGCGAAAGGCCGGGTCTGGGCTGTGCAGCCATTGCTGGACCCGGTGCGGACGCACGTCGCCGGCCTGCAGAATGCGCTGCACCTGGCTGCGGCTGATCTGCCCGACGACGCCGCGCTCCACAGCGCGCGCCACAATCTCGTCGAGCGTCGGCGTGACCCGTCCCTCAGGTTCCTGCGTTTCACACGCCAGCGCGATCAACTGTAGTCGCGCTTCGTGCGTGATGCGTGGCGGACGGCCACTGCGCTCGCCCTCGCGAATGCCTTGGGCACCTTGCTGGGCATGCGCTTGCGCCACAGGCAGACCGTTTGCACCGATACACCCAGTTCCCGCGCAATGACAGTATTGGCGTGGCCCTCGTGCGCCCACAACGCGATTCGCGCGCGCATCACATCTCGCTGCGCAGCCGTCTTCCGCTCGATCAGCGATAGCAGTTCCAGTTGTTCCTTCTTCGCCAGCTTCACTGGCGTTGCATGGCGGCCTCGACTCATCCCGCCATGATATCGGAGGCGATTAATTATTCAATCTATTTACGGGATGTTGTACTAGTTGCCTACATTGCAGGTTGTACCTTGTCGCGCTGCGCGGCATCTCGGCGCAGTTCCACAGCTGACCCGCAGCAGGCCTGGAGTGCGAAGGCAATCGCAAGAACGATGTGCACCGCGCCTCAACGCATCCGGAACTTACCAGTGGTCGCTTCGAGGTAGGCCGTTATGGCATAGCTGATATAAAAGCTATTCGATTGATAGTTAGGTAGATCGCGAGAAGAATACGTGTCCCAGGAACCTTACTTGGACACGCGGCGAGCGCCGTAGCGACGACATGACAACGACCAAGGCAACAACGTCTTCCCACGCACTGCTATCTGTCTTTGCCGCGAACGGCATCGATCGTGTTTTTCTTGTTCCCGGCGAAAGCTACCTCGGCATCCTCGATGCGCTCAGCGACTTTCCGGACATTGATGTCGTGACCTGTCGCCACGAAGGTGGCGCGGGCTTCATGGCCTGCGCTGACGGGCGCTTGACCCGTCGTCCCGGCGTCGTCATGGTGAGCCGTGGACCCGGTGCGACTAACGCATCGATTGCCGTCCATACGGCCCAACAAGACGCGGTGCCGCTCATACTTGTGATCGGCCAGATCCCCAAGGCGGACCTGCGCAAGGAAGCCTTCCAGGAGATCGCCTACCAGGAGATGTACGGTTCCATTGCAAAGTGGGTGGTGGAGGTTACGGATCCCGCCATGCTGGCGGAAGCCGCCTTCAAGGCAATCCGCATTGCGACCTCGGGGACACCGGGACCCGTGGTGCTCGTCGTACCAGAGGACATTCAGCATCAAGAGGCTGCGCAACCGACCTGGCGCGCCGTGCCGCACGATGCAACGGCCCCTTCGGCGGAGACCGTGGGCAAGGTGGCGGCGTTGCTGAATGGCGCAAGGCAGCCGCTGATCATTGCCGGCGGCGCGCTGGATTCTGTGGGCGGCAGGCGCGCGCTGAAGGAGCTCGCCGAACGCTGTCATGTGCCGGTTGCGGTCTCGTTTCGCCAGCACGATATCTTCCCGAATGAGCATCTGCTGTTTGCCGGCGATCTTGGACTCGTCAATCCAAAGGACCAGATCGCGACATTCGAATCGAGTGACCTGATCATCGCGCTCGGAACTCGCTTCGGTGACATCACGAGCCAGGGTTATACGTTCCCGAAGTTGCCGGCACCGAGCCAGACATTGGTTCACGTCTACGCGGATCCCCATATTGTGGGGCTGCACTTCGCGCCCACCGTCGGGCTCGTCTGCGATCCCGCACAGTTCGCTGCCCTGCTGGCGGAGCAGGTAAGTACGGCTGTCTCCGACGAACGAAAGGCGTGGGCAAAGCGCCTTAACGACATCTACAAATGCATCTCGGCGTGGCCCGACCCGGAGGTATCCGACGGCATTCCCTTTGTGAAGGTGGTCCAGAGCCTGTCCAGGATGGCACCGGCTGACACCGTGATCTGCCTCGACGCCGGCACCTTTGCCGCACCTGTCTACCGCCATTTCCCGTTTTCCTTTCCACAGCGTCTGATGGCGCCGCTGTCCGGTGCCATGGGCTACGGGACACCGTCGGCCGTGGCGTCGCAACTGCGTCTCAAGGGTGCCACCGTGGTCTGCATGGTTGGCGACGGCGGATTCCTGATGACCGGCAATGAAATGATCGCAGCCGTCGAGCGCAAGTTGCCGATCCTGTTCATCCTTGCCAACAACAACTGCTACGGCTCGATTCGAGTTCACCAGGAGCTGACCTACAAGGATCGCCATCTTGGTACGACCTTGAGCAACCCCGATTTCGTAAGCCTTGCCAGATCGTTTGGCGTGGAGGCCGAACGCGTGGAGGTGCTCGAAGAAGTCGACGCGGCCATCGAGCGTGGCCTGGCCGCGAAGGGCCCGTACCTCATCGAGGTGCATGCAAGCCTCGCGGCAATCCTCCCCGTCAGGGGGGCAGCCGCACCGGCGCTTGAGCGCTCTGGCAATTAACGCGGCCGGCAGGCGGCAGGTTGAGCTTGATCAACTGCAGCTCCCCCCATCAAACGACATTCCCGCGCTCGCGGCATTGGTCCGCGTTGACGCTCCATCAAGGATAAAACATGAAGCTTTCTCGCCCGGATCTCTTTCGCCAAGCGGCTTATCTCGCGGGCACCTGGGTGCCCGCAGGAACCGATGGCATCGATGTGCTGAACCCATCGACCGGCGCACGGCTCGGTGCTGTGCCGAAGATCACGGCATCCCAGACGGGACAGGCGATCGAACAGGCACAGACGGCGTTTCACACCTTTAAGCGCCTGACCGGGAAGCAGCGCTCCGCGATGCTGCGGCGATGGTATGAGCTGATGCTACAGCACGCGCAAGACCTCGCCACTATCATGACTGCCGAGCAGGGCAAGCCGCTGTCCGAGGCGAGGGCGGAGATCGACTACGCCGCAGCCTATCTGGAGTGGTTCGCAGAAGAGGCAAAACGTGTGTATGGCGATACCATCCTGGCACCCAAGGCAAGTCAGCGGATCTCGGTGACGAAGGAGGCAGTTGGCGTCTGCGCCGCAATCACCCCATGGAATTTCCCGTCCGCCATGGTGACGAGAAAGATTGGTCCCGCGTTGGCGGCTGGCTGCACGGTGGTCCTCAAGCCCGCCCAGCAGACGCCGTTCTCCGCGCTGGCGCTATGTGTATTGGCGGAAGAAGCCGGATTTCCCGCCGGCACCATTTCCGTATTGACGGGTGAGTCCGCCAGTATCGGCGGCGAGCTGCTCGCGAACCCGTCGGTGCGCAAGCTGTCTTTTACAGGTTCAACGCCCGTCGGCAAGACGTTGATGGCTGCTGCGGCAGGAACGGTGAAGAAGCTGTCGCTGGAGCTGGGTGGCAATGCCCCGTTCATTGTGTTCGAGGACGCCGACCTGGACGCTGCCGTGGCAGGTGCCATGCTTTCCAAATTCCGCAACGCCGGCCAGACCTGCGTCTGCGCAAACCGCTTTCTCGTTCACCGAGATATTCATGACGCGTTCGTTGCCAAGCTTGCGCATGCCGTCGCGGGCATGAAGATGGGCGACGGGTTCGATCCGGCCTCGCAGCTCGGCCCTTTGATCGACGCGAAGGCAATCGAGAAGGTCAGTCGTCTTGTCGACGACGCACGCGAGGCCGGCGCAATCGTTTTGCAGGGTGGTCGTCATCACCAGGCAGGGAAGCATTTCTACGCGCCAACAGTGCTGACCGAGGTGACATCGCATATGGAGATATCTCGGGAGGAGATATTCGGACCGGTTGTCGCAGTCCAGCGCTTTTCCAACGAGGCGGAGGCAGTCGAAATCGCCAATGCCACCCCATATGGCCTGGCTGCCTATTTCTACACACGCGATCTGAATCGCACCATCCGCGTTTCCGAAGCGCTCGACTTCGGCATCGTGGGCGTCAACGAAGGGGCTGTCTCCACTGAAGTGGCGCCTTTTGGCGGCGTCAAGGAGTCGGGATTCGGCAAGGAAGGCTCGAAGTATGGGCTTGAGGAATACCTCGAGAAGAAATATGTCTGCGTCGGTAATGTCGCCTGAGCCTGGCGATCTCCGGGCGGTCAGGGCTGCGGAGCCGAAGCGGCATTGCAAGGTCGTTGGCTGATGTTAAGCTATGCCGAAACCGAATGGGAACGAGGATGGATGTTCGGCGCTTGGAATTGTTGATGCAGGTGGCTGATTTCGGTAGCTTCTCCAAGGCCGCAGCCGTATTGGGAATTGCACAGCCGGCACTGGGAAGGCAAGTCCAGAAGCTGGAGGAGGAGTGCGGAATACGGTTGCTGTACCGACATGGGCGCGGCGTCTCACTCACTCCGGCGGGGCAGCTTCTTCTGGTGCGCGCGCGGCCCCTTGTCCGGCAGCTCGAAGCCCTTGCCGAAGACCTGCATGCCGAGAATGAGGCTCCACAGGGCACAGTTATCCTTGGCCTGACACCCACGATCAGCAACCTGTTGGGCATACGGCTTCTGAAGACCGTTCGCGACAAATACCCAAGGGTAAACGTGAACATAGTCTCCGCGTATAGCGGCTATACGCATGAATGGCTCGTGGATGGCAGGCTCGATATCGCCGTGCTCCACGATGCCCGCCGCTCGGCAACGGTGGCGGTTGATCCCATCGGGGTCGCGAGGTTGTTCCTGGTCACCCATCCCGAGGCGAAGATCCTCGCGAAGCGGAAGAAGGCGCTTTCGCTCGTGGATCTCGAAGGCGTGCCGCTGACCCTTTCCAGCCAGAACCATGGTCTTCGCAGGACGATGGAACTCGCCGCCGGCCAGGCGGGCATCACGCTGAATATCGTCTATGAGGTTGACGCGCTTGCCCTGGCCAAGGACCTGGTCGTCAGTGGCATGGCTTCGACGGTGTTGGCGCGGCCCGCGTATCTGACCGAGCTTCGGCAGGGGAGCGTCAGGGAGATGGCGATCGAAGAGCCGTTGCTTGAAACGCGGTTGATGATCGCCGAGGCATCCAACCGGCCGGTGACGCGTGCAATGCGTGTCGTCAGACAGGAGATTCAGTCCATCATGGAAGCGCTGACGAGCGATGCTCGCAATGAGTTCGGCCTTTCCCGGCCCTGAAGTCGCGGTGCGACCGTATGTCACTCGTCCGCCTGTCCGGGTCGCGTCGAACGGAGAGAACGATCGGCCAGGAAGGATCGTCCTGGCCGACCTTCGGCACCGCTCCTAATCCGCCTTGACATTGAAGTCCCGGACGACCTTTCCCCAGTACTCGTAATCGGTTCGAATGATCTTCCCGAATTCCTGGGGCGACGATGTGCCGCGGACCTCGGTCCCGAGCTGGATGAGTTTCGTGCGGGTCTCGGGCTCGGCAAGGATCAGATTGACCTCTTTCGCCAGCCTGTTCTGAATCTCCGCCGGCAAGCCTGCAGGGCCGATGAGGCCGAGCCACACGCCGAGATCGAACCCAGGAAATCCCTGTTCGGCCACGGTCGGCACGTCCGGAAAGATCTCGGATCGCCGTGGCGTGCTGATTGCGAGTGCCTTGAGCTTTCCGCTCTTCACCATGGCAAGCTCGGAGACCATCGTGTCGAACGAACACATGACTTGCCCTCCCAGGAGGTCCGTCTGGGCCTGTCCGCTGCCTTTGTAAGGCACATGCACCATTTGCACGCCAGCTTTTGCCAGCAGCACGGACATCACGAGATGCGCCCCAGTCCCCACGCCGGTCGACGCATAGGTCACGCTGTTCGGCGATTTCTTGGCTTGAGCCAGAAACTGCCGGAGATCCTTGGCCGGGTTGTCCTTGTTGACAACGAAGAGGTAGGGAAGCCAGGCGAGCTGTCCGATCGGCGCGAAATCTTTCTTCGCATCGTAGGTCAGCTTGTTGTAGAGATGGGGATTGATGGCCTGGGATGCCGCACCAACGACCAGCAATGTGTAGCCGTCCGGCTTCGCGCGCGCGCCAATGCCTGCGGCGATGCTGCCGCCAGCCCCGGGACGATTGTCCACGATGAACTGCTGGCCGAGTCGCTGTGAAAGACGCTCCGCGAGGACACGACTGACCGTATCGGTTGCCGTGCCCGGGGGGAAACCGACCACGATCGTGACCGGCTTGCTCGGATACCCGTCTTGTGCAAGCGTGGACTGCGACGCGCCCACCAGCGCTGCCAGCACGCACGCCCCCGCGATTGCCGACCCATGGCGCAGCAGCCAAGCCCGCCGAGTGGGCTCGTGCTTTTGGCGCTTCTGTACGGCCCGATCCAAAGGGGCTGTCGAGTGGTGTTTCATCTGGTGTCTCCTTGGTTGTGTTGCCACGGGCCATATTGATACGACCACCCGACTGGCAACGGAATTTGGATCGGAATCTCGCACATGCCATTTCGGTCTGCAACGGTGCTTCGGGCATATCAGTTAGCCCAATCGAGCATACAACTCAGGTCCCGGACCCGAGTCCGTGGACTACGCAGTCGTAAAGAGTACCAATGCCGGAATGGCATATCTGCTATATAGGCCATGCCGTAGACGACATTCGCGGCGCCGGCCAGAATTGCTATCACCGGAGGAAACGAGGGCAGGCTCCCTGTCTCGCGTTCGCCCGGTTTGATCTCCTGGGTCAGCCCCAACCAACGAGCCGGCAGCGCGCAGCCCATTTTCAGCAAATCATGACGCCCCCAGATTCCACCTTTTCCAAGATCAGCCCCGAAGCCACGCGGAGCATGTGCCGGCGAGTGTCGAATGCTTACTCGATCGACGACCTCCGACGGCTGGCCAAGAAAAGACTGCCTCGCGCCATCTACGATTTCTATGACGGCGGGGCGGAATCTGAGAGCACCTTGCGCGCCAATTCAACGGCGTTCGCTCAGCATGTCATTCAGCCCCGTTACCTGGTCAACGTCGAGCAGATAAAAACCGCCGTCGATCTGCTTGGCTCTCCATCGGCTCTGCCCATTGCTGTCTCTCCAACCGGAGGGATCGGATTCGGATGGCCACTCGGCGATACGGCCATCGCGCGCGCGGCCGGTGCGGCGGGGATTCCTTACACGCTTCCGACCTCGTCCACGTCGTCGATCGAACGCGTGGCTCATGTCGCGCCCGGCACGAGGCTCTGGTTTCAGGCCTACATGCTGCGCAAGCGGGAATTCACGATGAGCCTGATCGATCGTGCATTCGCGGCAGGCTACGAAGTACTTGTCCTGACCGTGGACATGCCCATCGGAGGCAAACGGGAACGGGATCTGCGCAACGATTTCGGTCTGCCATTCAAGCTGACACCGAGAAACCTCCTTGATTTCGCCACGAGCCCCGCATGGGTGAGCAGCGTCCTACGGCATGGCATGCCGCAATTGGAAAACCTTCTCGGTTTCACGCCCGACGCCGTTAGCAGCACGACCATCGCTTCGTCTGTCGGAAAGAACTACGATCCGGCGTTTGATTGGGATGCACTCAGGCAGATCCGGGACAGATGGCCAAGGAAGCTCTTGGTCAAAGGGATCCTCCACCAGGACGATGCGCGTCTTGTGGCCGACGCCGGTTGCGACGGCGTCATTGTCTCGAATCACGGCGGTCGCCAACTCGATGGGGCCATTGCGTCCCTCGATGCGCTGGGGCCCATCGCCGAGGCAGTGGGGGATCGCATCACGGTGTTGCTGGACGGCGGTGTCCGGCGGGGCGCAGACATTGTCAAGGCGATTGCCATGGGCGCCCATGCGGTAATGGTCGGGAGGCCGATGCTCTACGGTGTGTGTGCTGCAGGCGAGGTTGGCGCGCGCCGCGCGCTCTCGCTTCTGGAAGAGGAACTTGTTCGCACCATGCGCCTCAGTGGCACAAGGACGATCGCTGAGATACGGGAAGGTCTCCTCGTTAGGTAGCCAGTACAGACTCGCCATTCGCTTCCGGACGCAGAGTCTCGATAGCTGGTGCGCAGGGATGCCCTGCAAACGATTTCCCCAATCAGAACAGGCAGGAGACGCACATGAATTTTGGTTTGGAAGGGAAACATGCGCTGGTATGTGGCGCGAGCAAGGGTCTTGGGCTCGCTTGTGCCCGTGCACTCGCGGCGGAAGGGGTCGACGTTGTCCTCGTGGCACGGGGTGCGGACGCCCTCGAGCAAGCAGCCTCGCAAATTCGCAATGAGACGTCCAGGACGGTCATCGCCGTGCCGGCCGATATCACGACACCTGACGGGCGTGCCAGCGCACTGTCGAGCGCGGCACACTTGCCGGGTGGAACGGCAGGGCGGTTCGATATTGTCGTCACCAATGCAGGTGGGCCCGCGGCCGGAAACTTTCGCGAGTGGGACCTGGACACGTGGGGGCGTGCGCTCAATGCCAACATGTTGACCGCGATCGAACTGATTCGGGCCACGGTGGACGGAATGATCGAACGTCGCTGGGGACGAATCGTCAATATCACCAGTTCAACGGTCAAGGCGCCAAGCAGCATTCTCGGCCTCTCCAATGGCGCGCGCTGCGGACTAACCGGCTTTGTTGCTGGGGTGGCGCGCGAAGTGGCACCACATGGTGTGACGATCAACAATATCCTGCCCGGCAGCTTTGACACGGACCGCCTTCAAAGCAATTTCCGCGCCGTATCCAACATGACCAACAGCACGCCGGAGGAAGCGAGAGAGGCCAGGCGGCTAAGCACGGCACCGCAGCGATTCGGCTCGCCCGATGAGTTCGGCGCGGTCTGTGCCTTTCTCTGCAGTGTGCAGGCCGGATATATCAATGCGCAAAATCTCCTTCTCGATGGCGGCACGTTCCCTGGCTCATTCTGATGTATCTGGAAGCGGCTCGATAGTCGACGATTTCCTTGCAGGTATGACTTCGTGCCGCTGCATCGTGGACGCCGGTGGCGTGGTCAGGATCCCTGCCGGCGCGGATGCGGGCGGGATCTGGAGAATCAAGGGCGGCAAAACGGCGTTTGTCATTGCGGTGGTATCGGAATGAAGCTCCTGTACAGCCCGGGCTCTCCCTATGCCCGCAAGGTGCGGATCGTCATCCGTGAGAAGGGACTGGCGCAAAGCGTCGAGGAGATCGTCGTCAACCCGCATCAGAATGGCGCGGGCCTGCTGGCGCTAAATCCGCTCGCAAAGGTCCCGGCGCTGGAGACCGACGATGGTGCATTCTTCGACAGCCCCATCATCTGCGAGTACCTCGACAGCCTGTCGGCTAAAGCGCCGTTGCTGCCGCCCGCCGGTCTCGCCCGATTCGAGGTGCTGCGCTACCAGGCATTGGCCGACGGCATCATGGACGCGGCGGTGGCTTCGGTTCTCGAGCAACGTCGCGCAGATACCGTGCCGTCGCAGCGCTGGCTGCAGCGGTGGGAAGCGGCGATATCGCGTGCCACGCAAAGTCTCGCGGAGGTGCCATTACCATCGGCGATTCGCCTGGACGGTATCGCTATCGCCTGCGCGCTGGCTTATCTTACCTTCCGGCTGCCAGGAATCGACTGGCGCAGCAGGCATGGAGCGCTGGCGCGCTGGTTCAATGGCTATACCGACCGTGCCAGCTTTGCCCAGACTGCTCCGCCGGATTTGTAGCCGTGTTGGGCGCCATGCCATGACTCCCGCCTGCCAGCGCACTGTCGCGTTGGCCACCGGCGGCTTTCGCCGCCATCGGTCGAACACAAGAAAACAATTTTGGAGACAACCGTGAGACCCCATCGCTCGCCACGGTACAGGGGTTTTGTGATTTGCGGCAGCGTGGTGATCTGCCCCGGGTTGCCGACGTACAGCGTGTAGCCGTCCGCGGGGGCACGTGCGACATAGGCCGCCGCGATCATGCCGCTCTCGCCAGAGCGATTCTCCACCCCCGAGAATCTTGCCCAGCGGTCCAGCAATAGCTATGGCACATTGTCAGTAAAAGTGGCATCGACGAAGGCCCGCAACTGCGTCAGGTCGGTCTTGGCGTAGGCCGCCGTGGTCTGCACCGAGGCGTGCCCGAGCAGCGCCTGGGCGGTCGGCAGCGGCACCTGGTGGTCGACCACTAGCGTGCGCGCATAGGCGTGGCGCAGCCAATGCGGGGATGCCGCACGCAGTAAGAGCGCCTGCGCCGGCTCGCGTGCCTGCAAGCCATCGGCCACGGCGGCAAAGATCGCCTTGACCTCCCGATACAGGCCCGCCTGCTGCAGCGCTTCCCCCTTGTTGCCGTGGATCACCGGCAGCGCCTCGTGCGCCGGCGGCTCGGGCGGCAGGCCGCGGGCACGCCGGTAGGCGCGCAGCACCGCCACGCACGGGGTCGGCAGCGGGATGGCCCGCGCCTTGCGCCCCTTGCCGCAGACATAGAGCGTCCAGCGCCCGGGCGCTTCCGCCTCCAGCCGAGGCAGCGCGGTCTCGGCCGACCAGGCCAGTTCCGCCAGGCGCACGCCGGCGTAGCGGTACAGCGCCCAGATCGCGCGACGCCGCTGCGCCGTCAGGGTGTGGGCGGCGTCAGGCTCCATCGCATCGAGCCACGCATCGCACGCGGCCAGCAGCGGCGGTGGGATCAGCCGCGTCGGCGCGAACTCGGCGCGCGCGCGGCTGCCTGCGGACAGGCCGGCGGCCGGGTTGGCGTGCAGGTAGCCGGTGTCGTACCAGTAGCGGTACAGGCTTGCCACTACCGCCAGCGCGCGCGTGCGGGCGGCCTCCGACAGGGGCAGCGAGGCGCCCTCCGCGCCGCGCTGCAGCGCGTGCCGGTAGGTGAGTAGTTGCTGGCGCGTCAGGTCGGACAGCGGGCCGAGCTGGCGCGCGCCGCACCAGCGCATCAGGCGCCGCAATTCGGCGCCATACGCGCGCTGCGTGTGCGACGAGCGCCCGGTGCGGTCGCGTAGGAACAGCGCCAGCGCCTGCGTGTCGTTGGCGGCGCCCAGCGTGTTGCTGGCCGCGTGCGGCTGGGCGAAGCGGCCGGCGCGCGCGAGCCACGCCAGATCCGCCGGGCCCTGGGTGGCCAGCCATGACGTCGGCGCGGCCGGTCCCGTCGCCCCCGCAGCCGCCGGCACTGCTGCTCCCTCCGCTGAGGAGGTGTCGGACCGGAAGCGGCGCCGGTGCGTGTGCAGCAGCCGGGTCAGCACTGTCTCCGGGCTTGGCGCTTCGTCCGCCGCTACCGTGCGCAGGCGTCCGCGCTCCCAGTATTCGATCACCCCATCGTGCGCCAGCAGCAGCTTGAGCACGGCCGGCTGCGCGGCCTTGGCCTCGGCCAGCGACCCGTAGCGGCGCTTGACGCGCGCCAGCGTCCAGTGCACGTAAACTGCGTGCCCCAGCGCCTCGGCCAAGTACGCCAGTGCCGCGTCGACGGCGGCGGGCAGCGGGCGCGGCGGCACTGCCGCCGTGTCAATCCAGTCGGCCGGGTTCATGGCTTGGCGCCCCGCTTGGCGGCCGCCTTGCCCGTCGGCTTGCGCGCGCGCGCCTTGGTCGGTGGTGGCGCCGCGGCCAGCGTCGCGCGTAGCAGCTCGTCGAGCTGGGCGCGTTGGCTGGCGGTGATGGCCTTGAGCGCGCTCGCCTCGCCGACGGAGGTCTGGCGCGCGGCCCGCTCGCTCGCCAGCTCCGCGCCGATCCGCTCGCGCTCCTGCTCCAGCGCGGCGATGCGCCGCTCGGCGAACTTGAGCTGCGCGGCCAGTTGCGTGCGCTCGGCCTGCACCGCGTCGCGCTGGTGCGCGGTTTCCTGTAGTAGCTGCCTGGACAGCGCCTCGTAGCGCGCCTGGATGGTGGCGACCGCCTCGGCGTGAGTGCGCTCGCCAGTCGTGGCGCGTTCCTGCGCGGTCGCCAGCGCCGCCTCCAGTTCGCCACGGCGCGCGGCCTGCTCATCGGCGCGCGCGATTGCCGCAGCCTGGGCGGCGCGCGCTTCGGCCAGCGTGGTGTCGCGCGCGGCGAGGGCTTGGCGGGTCTCGGTCAGTTCCTGACGCAGCAGCTCGACCCGCAGCTCAGCGTCGGCGCGCGCGGCCTGCGCGGCATCGGCCGTCGCCTGTGCCTCGCGCTTGAGACGCACCACGTCGTCGAGCTGCACCGCGACCGCGGCCTGCCATAGCGCGCGCATCTGGTCGGCGATCTCGGGCGGGAGGTCCGGGATGGCGACCTCGGCCAGGCCCGCGCGCACCACTTCGGCCTCGATCGCGTTGAGCGTGCGCGACAGCGTGGCGGGGTCGCCGCCGCCCAGGCGCGCGCGCAGCTTGCGCACCGAGACCACACGACGGAAACGCGCGGCGGTCGGCGGCGCCGCGTCGCCGGCCTCGGTCAGCATGGCCAGCACGGTGGCGCGGATCTGTTCGGGGGTGGCGGCGAGGCGGGGCATGGTATGGTGGCTTCGGAGCTGGATTTTCAGGCTATCTTACGCACGATGCTAACGTTAGGAAAGCCATTTATTGATAGATACAAGCGAGGCAAGACGGATAAATCCTATTATCTTGCCGAAACAAGGGCTTCCGCGCCCAAGGGCGCGCTTGCCGCGCGCCGGGGGCGGGTCAACCTTCCAAAAGCGGGGGGAAAAGGACCCAGTCAGCAAGTACCTGATTGGGCTGGGGTTTCAGGCAGGCATCGCCCGGAAACCCGCATAGCTGCTAGGGCTGGCTACCCCGGCAAACTGCAGCGAAATCAAGGGGACCCCATCAACGACACCATCGGGCCACTTGCCATGTGCCCGGATCCGAGTTGGCTGGCAAAGCGCTCGCCAAGCCGTGCTTCAAGGCAAATGGCTTCTCCCTTGGCGGCCTCGCGCTCCGCAGCCAGGCGCTGTCCGCCCGAGGCCAGAAAGATGCTGCTCGCGCCCCGTTCACGTTGCAGCGCATGGATCAGCTGGCCGATCAGGTCCGCCAGCTCCACACGGCTCGCCATCAACTGAACGGCCTCGATCTCAAGCTGCTTCGCCTGAAGGACAAGTTGTGAGGCGGTCAGTGGCATTGGCAAAGAGAGGACTTGGGGAGCGGTGCCAAAAAGGCAAAGAGTATGCCACTGGTTGGCCTGCTGCCGGTAGGTTGGCAGGGCCGCTGCGCTGTCAGCATGGCGCGTCAGCCAGGGGGATCTGGTGCCGCTCCTGCGTGGCCTCATGCCGCGCATCCTCCCCGCTATGCAGGTAGCCGCTTGTCGTCGACAGCGAGCTGTGCTCAAAGTTGTCCCGCACAAAGCGCAGGTCGAGCGCTGGCCGGTCATATGCGAGCCAGCGGTGTGGCGCAGCCAATGGGCCGAAGCACTTGCCCAGCACCGTGGCCATGCCAAACGCCGCCGTCAGGGTCAGGTGGAGCGCGCCGCGTGCAGCCATTGTGCGGATCTACATCGCCATCGACTCAGTTCCCGGTTGGCACCGACCAGTCCTCCACCACCAGGCCAGGGACGCGTCGGAACGCTTGGTCATTGGTCACCAGCACCGCGCCAGTCTCCAGCGCGTGCGCGGCAATCAGCAAGTCCAGCGCCCCCATCGGCTGCCCTTGAGATTCCAGTGCAGCGCGGGTTTCGCCATAGCCTGCCATCACCGAAGGGGGCCAAGGCAACACCTCGATCCGACGCAGCAACTCGTCCACTGCGCGCGCGAGTCGCGCTGCGCCGGGGCGCTTGGCCAGCCCGTACATCAGTTCCGCGCCGGTGATGACTGACAGGCACAGCGTCGCCATCGGCGCGGCTGTCACGCGTGCCACGACTGCTGGGTGTCCTCGCAGTAGATGGCTCACGATATTAGTGTCAAGCATGTAGCGCGTCATTCGAGACCCGCCAGCGGATCCCGGGGTTGCTCGTCCTGCGCGCGCTCGGCCAGGAAGTCTGCCGGCACGGCGCTGCCCTGGATGGCGGCCAGGAAGCCGTCCCAACTCTCCGGCCGGCGCGACAGGATCACGTCGCCGGTGGACGGGTCACGGCGGATATAGACCTCGCGCTCAGCAAAGCGGAACTCCTGAGGCAGCCGCACCGCCTGGCTGCGGCCGGTGGTAAAGATCTTGGCAGTGGTGCTCATGGTGGATTCCTTTGATAGATATCAAAATATATACCACCTTGAGATGGATATCAAGATATCTACCACTTCTGCATCTAAGTGGGCGACACATAGATCGGTCAGCCCCATGGGGGGCACCAAAGTTTCATGATGGTGAAATAACTCGCCGTCCCGCTATTTCTCAGTCCCCCAGCCGATCCGATGCCGCTCCTGCGTTGCTTCATGGCGCGCATCCTCTTCGCTGTGCAGATAGCCGCTCGTCGTCGACAATGAGCTGTGCCCAAAGTTGTCGCGCACAAAGCGCAGGTCGACCTGCCGGTCGGTCATGTGCGAGCCGGCGGTGTGGCGCAGCCAGTGCGCCGAGGCACTGGCCAGCACCTCGGCTTGCGCTTCCCATTCCGGCCCGCGCGCCCGCACGCGCGCCGCGGCCATGCCAAACACCTCTTTCAGGATCAGGTGCAGCGCGCCGCGTGACAGCGGTTTCTCGCTGCCCGGTTTTCCAATCACTGGCAGCACCAGCGGACGCGTCTCCCCGAACTGCGGGGCAGGCGGCAACGCGTGGGCGCGGCGGTAGCGCGCCAGTTCGGCAATCAGCTCGTCGGTCGCCGGCACCAGCCGGGTCTTGCTGCCCTTGCCGCTCACCTCCAGCCACCAGCGCTCGATGCCCTGGGCATCGCGGCGGCAGAAGAACGCCCCCATCGTCGTGGCGGTCAGCTCGGAGGCGCGCAGGCCGCCCAGGTAGAGCACGCTCAGCACCCAGCGGCAGCGCGCCGCATGCAGGCGTTCCCGAGCGGTCTCGGTCGGCATTGCCGCGACGGCGTCCTTAACCGTCTCCCACAGGTCGTGGCTCAGATAGCGGGTGATGCGTGCCTGGGTGGGCGCGCGCCGGCGGCGGGCCAGCGCGAGCGGGTTCCCGGCCAGGTAGCCCGCCTCGGTCAGCCAGGCGAACAGCGCGTTCAGGATCACCATCGCCTGGCGCACGCTGCCGGGCGACAGTGGCCCGGCAAACGGGCGCCAGTCCGGATGGCTGCGCGCGAGCTTCTTGCTGCCGGCCAGGACCCAGCGGGCGGCCGGCTGCGGATCGGCCAGGAAGCGCTCATAGACGAGCAGGTCCTCGTGCGTCAGGGAAGACAGCGGCTTGCCCAGCTGTAGCACGGCCCACAGGATCATCCGCTCCACCTCGCGGCGATAAGCGGTCACGGTCGCCGCGCTGTCGGCGTAGCGCGCCAGCCAGGCGGTCACGGCGGCCAGGTCGTCGGTCGCCGCGATGCGGGTGGTCGTGGCGGGTGCGCGGTTGCTGCCGTCGCGCCCGGACAGCGCCGACGGCAGCCGCAACTGCTCCAGCGGCGTGGGCAGAGCGGCAAGGGGGGCGGACGCGGGTGGGGCGGGCGGCGGGGCGGGCGATTCCACGATCGAGGCCGTCAGTGAAACTAATTTTGTTCCCGTCATGGACACGGAAAATAAGGGAAACCAGAGGGTCGAGTAACAAAATTAGTTTCAAAAGTTGAAAGACAAATTGTTCCTTCGGCCGACAGTTAAACTAATATTGTATCCTTGCCCACGTTCCGGCACATCCTTGCCTTGCAGTCCCCCGCGATAGCGCCCTATGGTTCATAGCGATTGGGCCATAGGCGATGGTGGCCATTTGTGCTGGAACCTCCATGGAAGTCCGCGACGCTGACGACAGCTGTCATTGCTCCCGCCGCACAATCGGCAGGAGAGCCATCGACACCTCGCTCTGGGCAAGCCCGGATGAAGGGGCGCTCGAAGGAGAACGGCGCGCGTTGTATTTTGCGAGAAAGCAGGCGGTCTCGCTGTACCTTTCTGGCGCGACGGCCGACACCATCAAGCGTCTCACCTCACTTGGCGCAAAGCAGGCTTATCGACTGATCCGCGAACGTTGCCTCGAAACGCATCCGGACGGGCGACCCTACGGCTGGCGCGGGCTGGTTCCGTGGACCCGGATCAAGCACTACCGGCGCCATCGGAAGATCCATGTCAGTCAGTTCGGCGGCGGCGCCGTTGGTGCCCTGCAGGCGCTCCTTGATGCGCAGCCGGAGCTTCGCCAGGCATTCGAAGCGCGTATTCTCGCGAGCGCGTCAGGCAAGCGGCTGGTCGAAACCCGGCAGTCGAAAAGACGTCACTGCGGGTGGCTTCTCGACCAGCTCCGCGAACTTGGATGTGAACAGCGAAACGAGTGGCCGTTCAACACGGCGACCCTGGGATACGTCTCGATTGGCCGGTATATCGACAGGGTGTTGTCGGCCAACCCACGAGCGCTGGCGGCGGCGAGCGGCGGTCCAGACCTGGTGTCAAAGCTGAAGACAGGGGACGGAACCGGACGGCCAGTTCAGAAGTTCATGCAGCGCGTCGAGATGGATGCGCACAAACTGGACGGACGTTTCTGCGTGTCGCTTCCCCTGATGGGAGGCGGTTTTCGGGAGAAGATCGTTCATCGTCTCTGGGTTATCGTGATTCTTGAAGTGATGTCGCGCGCGGTGCTCGGCTACTACTTCAGCATGAGACGAGAAGTCTCGAAGGATGATGTCCTGCGCGCGCTGAAGCGGGCATTGGGAAAATGGTGTGCGCGCCCGGTAAGCTTCAGCGACAAGGCGTATCTGCCCGATGCCGGGCTTGTGTCGGTGCTGGGTGACAATTTCGTCGGACTGTGCTGGGATGAGACCAGCGTAGACGGTGCCCTTGCCGAGACCTGTCAGCACGTGCGCGACGCGTTGCGCGATACCGTTCGCGCAACGCTGCTTGAGCCGAAAACCTCGTTCTCGAAACGTCGAAGCAAGGACGACCGGCCCTTTATTGAGGCGTTTTTCCGAAATCTGGCGGGGAAGGGCTTTCAGCGTCTTTCCAACACCACCGGCGCCAAGCCTCAGGACCGTAAGGGCCGGAAGCCGGAAGACGTTGCGCTGGCAAGCCGATTCCAGTACGAATATGCGGAAGAGCTGCTGGACGTGCTCATCGCCAATTACAACGCAACACCGCACAGCGGGATTGGTAACCGCACGCCGCTCGCATACGCGAACTTCCTGTACCACCACGCCCAGCAGAGCTTCCGCCGAGTCGATCCCGCCGTTGTGGAAGCGCTATTCAGCATCCGCAAGCGCTGCATCGTGCGCGGCGGAGCAGCGAATGGGCGCGCCCCGTACGTGGAGTTCTATTACGGCCGCTACACCAACGAGGTGCTGCACAACCGGCACGACCTGGCAGGATCCGAGATCTGGGTGGTCTGTCACAAGGAGGATGATTGCCGGGTAGTGCTCGCCTCCACGCTTGACGGCATCTCACTCGGTGTACTGCGGGCAGCGCCGCCCTGGAACGTGTCACCACATAGTCTTGCCGTTCGCGCTGCAATCTCTCAGGCCTGCTCGCACGGACAACTGACTATCCCAGGGGGCGCAGACGCCATTGAAATCTTCATGCGCTTTGTAGAGAGTCAGGCACACAAACGCTTACCCGTCCATCCGGCCTACCTCGAAGCGCGACGCATTCTGGTTGCTGCAACGGATCCGTCGATCGGCGCTGCCATGCTGGACGCTGCGATGGATCGTGCCAAACAGAAGGACAGCAGAGGTTCGCGCAACGGTGGCACCAGCAACAAGCCAGCGCGACCAAACGTGGCTATCAAAACTGAGCCCGCGACTCCGGGCTCCATGCTCCCGCCACGTCGAATGGCGCAATCGGGGTAGGTCATGCGATTCCCTCTGCCCGAGCGCATCGATCCGCAACACTGCATCGTGACGAAGCAGTACGCAGTATATACGCCGCCCATGCACGAGATGATTGAACAGCTCGGCGAATGGATCGACCAGCAGCGCCCCGGCGGCTATATCTATGGTGCATCACGGCTGGGCAAGTCTCGCTGCGTGCAATGGTACGTCGCTCAGGTGCTGCAGGAACGCCTTAACGCCGTGGTACCGCTGGTGGTGTGGAATCGCCGTCCGGACAGCCAGACAAGCGAAGCGGGATTCTGGCATCAGCTGTTGCTCGCCTCGAACTTCGAATTCGCCAACCCGGCGAAACCACCGAAAAGAGCGGAAGGGATCCACCTGTGCAGGCAACGCTTCATCGCCATTGCGAACAACGCGCAGCGTAATTATGTCGTACTGGCCATCGACGAAGCGCAGGATTTGACGTTCCGGGAGTGGAAGTGGTTGCTCGGTCTTCAGAATGACCTTGATTACGAGGGCTACCTGCTGAGCGTGTTTTCCGTCGGCTCGCACCAGCTGAACTATCGTCACGAGTATATGGCGATCACCGGCAACGCTCACCTGGCAGCACGTTTTATGGCCGCGCATGCGCGATTTCATGGGCTGCGTTCGCCGGAAGAAATCGCATACGTGCTCAACGGCTACGATATCGACTCGGAATGGCCACCGGGCAGCGGCGTTTCATACCTGAAGTATTTCGCGCCGGTTCAATTCGCGGCCGGGCACCGCCTTGCAGACTGTGCCGCGCTGGTGTGGAAAGCGCTGGTGGAACTCTCGCCCGAATCTGCGCGCCGTCATCTCGAGTTCCCGATGCAGCACATCGCCAGGGCAACCGAGGCGATGCTTTTCCAGCTGGCGCATGGCGGAGACTGGGTTGACGTGACGTCTTACGAGAACTGGTTGCAGGAATTCGCTAAAGCGAACTTGTCGGACCACATGAGGATCATCTCGACGGGTAGTTGACATGGCGGCCTACCCATCGGTGAACTGGTGGCCGGGAAACCTCCGTCCGTACGAGTCGAGGCTGTCGTTCGTCGCCCGCTTCTGCGCACTGAATGGCATCAACGTCGGAAAATGCGCGAAGTTTTTGCGTGTGGCGCTCGATAGCAACACGCCGCTTCCGAGCGACGAAATCAGGCGCCTGGCGTCCGTGCTCGGTGAGACCGCGCCGCTTGTCGAAGACGTTTTCTCGCCTTCCATACGGTTCATCGATGTCGGCCGTTATGGCCCGCCTCCCGATAGTCGCGAGCGACGTGCCATCCGCTATTGCGAGACCTGTGTGCAGCACGGCTACCACAGCTACCTGCATCAGCTTGGGTGGCTTTCGCGGTGCCCATTTCACCTGAGCGAGCTGAAAACGACCTGGGCGCAGGAGCACACCGCCCGCCTCATGTCGCAGCGCGTGGGCGCGTTGGAGTTCGTGATGCGGCAACGCTGCAGGACGTGGCCGCACGGCATTGATGCCGGCTTTCCGGCCCGAGAGCAGGGGCGTGTTGCGTCGCTCGCCGGCTGGGTCGCACGGGCGAGTGTCGCGGCCGCGCGCATGTCGCTCGGCGAGATCTGGTCGTCGGGCAACCATGGCATGCCGGGGGCCGTCTCCCTCGACCAAGCGTTCGGTCAGCTGCGCACGCTTGAGCCCCCGCCCGAGGACATCGAGCAGCTCCTGACCGAAGCCGGTGATCGGTGGAGTCTGGAAAGCCACGCGTTTGCGCGGCAAGCGAGAATCCAACTCGGCCACCTCAGGTTATGCCACCTCAGCTTTGCCGACGTTCTTCACTTCTATATACGCATCAACGCCGCTTCGGCGAATCCGTCTTCGTTTGTCACGCGCCTGAATGCCATCCAGGACCGGCGGGCTCGCCATGGCACGTGTCGCTGTCGGTGGAGGCTGACCAAGGAGGGACGGCTCTCGCGCTGGGTCAGCGTGCATCCAGAGGAGGGGCCCCGCTGGGGCCTGATCTGCCCATACGATGTCGCGCTCAACGAACTTCAACTCGGCTGGGGCCGTTCCGACCTGGCGCTCTCCAATCGGCAGGCGGAGCAGGAACGGCAGCGCTTCTGCAGCGTTTCTCGCGCGATGCGCGACTTGGGCCTCATCCGCTATACACGGGATGCAGCGGTAGCGCCGGCGGGTGACCTATATGCCGATCAGGACGTCTGGACCTGCTGCGAGTGGATCCGGGAGTCGACGCTAACCGCAGTGCTCGAAATGGCGCTCGCGTGGGAAATCGAGCTGACGTTCGACGCGTTGACCACTTGGCTAGATGACATCGATCGGGGTGTCGATCCGCTTGAGCACGACGATTCCAAATCTTGCGTCCGCCTGTGCGAAACCGACGACGGGCTGTTGCTGATCAGGTGGACGCAGGCAGAAGGGTCCGCGTCGCAGACGACTCCGTTCTGAGCGCGACGTTGGGCACGAACTCGGCACGGATCGGGCCATCATGGGTAATCGGGCGCCGCACGAAAGGGGCGCCAAGGTAAGTCAAGACGATGGTAGCCCCGTGGATCCCCGCGCTCAGCTAGATCGCCGCGAGGCTTTGCGCTGACCGAAAGCCCGCCGCCTCGTCCTCGCGCAGGCTGGCAATGAGCGTCGATTTGGGGTTCCAGCGCTCCCGCGTGAGTGGCAGGCGCCGCTCAAGCAGGTTTTGATCGAGCGCACTGGTTGCCAGCGGCGGTAGCGCCACCTTGCCAGGCTTGCTGCGAACAGCAGGAGGGCGGTGCACCTCTGGGGCGCGGCAGCCCGGCGATTTTGCTCCAGGGGGCACGGAACAAAATTAGTTTAGAAATGGATACAAATTTAGTTTAACCAACGGGTCAGCGTGGGGAGGCGGTTCGAGTCCTTATTATAGACATAAGCGCAGTTATGTCTAAAGTATGCCGCCGAAAATTGGCTTTACTACGTATTACGGTGTAATATTTATCATCACTTTTCTGTTTTTTCTCCCGATGGCCGCTGCCGACCTGGATCTGACCGACGCCGCGCTGCAGGCCGCGATGGCCCACGACATTGCCGAGCTGCGCGGGCGCTTCCCCGAAACCCGCGCGCTGTACCGCGAGGCCTGCGGCCTGCTGTTCTTCCGCTACGGCGTCACGCCCACCGCCAACAAGCTCTACAGCCTGGTGCGCAAGGGCAGCATGGGCACGCCCGCCGAGGTGCTGCAGGCGTTCTGGCAGGAGCTGCGCGGGCGCACGCGCGTGACCATCGACCATCCGGATCTGCCGGAGTCGCTCAAGCAGATCGCCGCGGAGGCGGTGCAGACTATCTGGCAGTCGGCCAACGAGGCCGCCACCGGCGAGCTGGCCACGCTGCGCGCCGAGGCCCGCCATGCGGCCAGCGTCGCCGAGGCCGAGCGCGATGCCGCGCACGCCGAGACCGCGCTTGCGCGCGAGGAAGCCGCGGCGCTCGTCGCGCAACTGGACGCCGCGCGCCAAACCATCGAGGAGGTTCAGGCGACGCTGGCCGCGGCGCGGCAGGACCACGCGGCGACCCAGGCGCGGCTGGAAGCGGGGCGGGCGGAGCTGGACGCCGCCGGCCGGCAGCTGGCGGAACTGCGCACCCAATTCTCGACGGAGCTGGAACGGGCGCGCGAGGCGGTGACGCTCGCGCAGGAACGCGCCGAAGCCAGCGAGCGGCGCAGCTTGCGCGAACTGGACCACGAGCGCACCGCGCGTCAGAAGAGCGAGCGCACGGCCGAAGAGTTGCGTACGGAACTGGCGGCGGCACGCAGCGAGGCGCGCGATGCCGCGGTGGCGCAGGCGGAGGGTCGCGCGAAGCTCGAAGCGCAGGCCGCGGCCCTGGCTGATCGGCTCGCGGCCACCGAGCAGGCGCAACGCAAGGCGGCGAGCGACCTGGAGGCCGTACAGGCGGAACTCGCGGCGGCACAGCGTCGGGCCGAGCGGGGCGAAGCGGAAGCGGCGCTCGCGCGCCAGCTGCTGGCCACCTTGCGCGTCGCGCCGCCCGAACGCGACGGCGGTGGCAGTGGTGGAAGGCGGCGCAAGGCCGGCAGTCCGCCGGCGACCGTGCCGGAAGACCACGGGAAAGAGCCGGGCAGCGAGCAGGGGGCCGGCGGCGCTGCCTGACAATCAGGACGATGGCAACGCCCGCAGTGACGGCAGCGATGACAGCAAAGACTGAGCGGGCGGACGCGATCCGCCGGGTCCAGGCGCAGATGGACGACTACGGGCAATCCCCCAACCTTGCATCACATAAACGCCGATGGGTAAGTTCGAACGACACGCAAGAGACAAGGTCTCACCGTCCATGGGATTAGGAAGCGTCTGCATGTGCAGTGACTTCAAGAAGGAGAACGAATTGGCCCCAGAGCAAGTGGTTGAACCCGTTGTCGCGAGCAATGCGACGGACGGACTTGGCCAGATGGAGCTTCCCATCGCTGAGGCGATGCGCGACGCGGATCCCGTCATTGGTGAAGCCAGTGATGCGTGCGTCGGTAGTGGCAGCGTTGACACTCAGCCCCGACGCTTGGACTTCTGGTCCACAAGCCGGGATAGCGGCCCGACGGCGACCGTGTCATATCGGCGCCGGCGGCCTTACACAGCCCCGGACGCTTCAACGGAAGACGTGGCACCGGAAGAATCGATGGAAGTCACCGCCTCGGAAGCGTTGACTGAATCTGACGCGCCGGAAGCGCCCATTGAAGCCATGCCCTCGGAAGTGACCACTGAAGCCGTGGCCAAAGCTCCGGTTGAAGTCCTGGCCACGGACGAACCGACGGAAGCTGCCGTCCAGGACGAACTGGCCGAAACGGCCGCCCCGGTAGCACCGCTTTACGCCCCAGCTCCGGAAGCTGCGCCGGAAGAGACGCGGGCCCCGAAGCGCGGTCGGAAGCCGAAAGCGCTCACCGAAACCGCCGCTCCGGAAGCTGCGCCGGAAGAGAGGCGGACACCGAAGCGCGGTCGGAAGCCGAAAATCCTAGCTGAAGTTGCCGCTCCGGAAGTCACGACTCAAGAGACCCCAACCCGGAAGCGCGGGCCGAAGCAGATAGCACTGCCTGGAGTGGAGGCTGCCCCGGAAGCGCCGACTCAGAAGACGCAAACCCGGAAGCCGCGACAGGAGCAAAAAGCGCCTACCGCAACTCAAAGCCCGTCCCAATCCTCACTGCTCGCTCAACTGGCATCTGTCAATGCGCAACTTGAGCAGTTGCGAGCCACGGAAGTGCCAAAGGTCGTGGAGGAAATTCAGCAGTTGATGCAGGAGTACGACCTCAGCATTGAGGACATTGCGGGCAAGCCCAGTGTTGCGCCTGCTGCCCGCGCTGTTCCGACCAAGACGAAGGCCGCGCCGCGCCCGAGGTACCGCAATCCCAAGACGGGCCAGACCTGGTCGGGGCGCGGTAGGGCTCCCGCGTGGATTGGCAAGAAGCCCGAGCGTTTCCTAATCGATCTCTTGTATTGAACGATAGGTTGGCGGGCGCGGTCGGTCCGCCCCTATTCTGACTAGCAAACTTGGCAGGCCGGAAGTTCGGCGGCCACTGCGTAGGAAGACCGAGGGGAAGAGCCGGGCAACGAGCAGGGGGCGGCGGCGCTGCCTGGCAATCAGGACGAAGGCAACGACAGCAGTGACGGCAGCGATGACAGCAAAGACTGAGCGGGCGGACGCGATCCGCTGGATCCAGGCGCAGATGGACGACTACGGGCTCACCTTGGAAGACCTCGACGCGGCGGGGTGCTTCGCGCCGCCGCCTCCACCGCCCGCACCACCAGCGCCGGTGGTCTGCTACCGCAATGCGGAAGGGCTGACTTGGGACGGGCAGGGCGAGATGCCGTCGTGGCTCAAGCGGGCCGTCAATGCGGGGCAGAGCGTTGAGTTTTTCCGGGTTGGATAGAGCCGCCGATGCATTCGGCCCGCTGTCCAACGGCGATGTGACCAGGGCTCACCGACACAACCCACGACGACCCATTTATGAAAGTACGCGTTTTTACCCTGTTGTGGCTCGCCGCCATGGCGAGCGGCGGCATGCTGCCACCCACGCAGGCACACGCCGGCGTGTTCGACGATGAGCAGGCGCGCAGAACGGTCATCACCCTGCGCGACCAGTTCAACAGCTTCCAGGCGACTGCGACCCAGCGCATTGAGCAGAACAGCCGCACCACACTCGACCTGCAGAACCAGCTCGAAAGCCTACGCCAGGAACTGGCGCGGCTACGCGGCCAGAACGAAGTGCTGCAGAACACGGTGGCGACGCTGCAGAAGCAGCAGAAGGACTATTACGCCGACCTGGATGCGCGCCTGAAGAAGTTCGAGCCGCAGCACGCTTCGGTCGGAGACCGCCAAGGCACGTCGCAGCCGGGCGAGAAGCCCGAATACGATGCCGCGCTCAAGCATTTCCAGGCGGGCGATTTCAAAAGCGCGGGGAATTCGTTCTCGTCTTTTAACAAGAAGTATCCGCAGAGCTCGTACCTTCCGCTGGCGCAGTACTGGCTCGGCAACTCGCTATACGCGCAGCGCGACTATAAGGGGTCCACCTGGACGCTGCAGAAAATGATCAATGCCAACCCGACGCATCCCAAGGTGCCGGACGCAATGATTGCGGTTGCCAATAATCAGCTCGAGTCCGGCCAGAAGGCTGCCGCGCGCAAAACGCTGGAACAGGTGGTGGCCAAGTATCCCGGTACCGAAGGCGCGCGTGCGGCGGACAACCGGTTGAAGACGCTGAAGTGAGTGGGGCGGCTTCCAGCCGGCCGCACCACGCACCGAAGGCCTGCTTTAGGGGGATCTTCAGATTCTGACGAACCCTACATGCGGCCGGGGCGATCCAGACCATCTGGCAGGCGGCCAACGAGGCCGCCAACCGATACCGCGAATATCTTGCAGCCCATATCTACACAAGCAAGGCCATTAACGTGATGGCGCCAGCCGATCAATTCGACCTGAACTAGCGACGAGAGCCAGGCCTTCGTCCGCGGGGCACGCCGGCGGTCTGCCATCCGCTGCCGGAATCTTCGCAAGATGATCTGCTCGTGTGGCAAAGTAGCCAGCGCGCCCCCATCAGCCGGGCGTCGCGGATCGGGGCCAGGCGCGAGCCACTGTTTAGCCGTCTTGAGTGTCCGAGGGGCGCTGCTCCACCAGCAATCCGACGCCATCCGCCCCCTGAAGGCGGATGCGCTGCCTGCCGCGGTCGCCCCACTGGGCTTGACGTCTCTCGGCGCCGTCAGCCGCGCTCGCGGGAAGACCCCACAGAACCATCGATAGCACCTCGTATTGGCAGTACAACGTCACGTCCCACCGGGTGCCGTCCGGCCGTACAACGCTCCGCGGGCGACCAATGCAGACGACGTCGCGCCCGCCTTCGGGCCCCCAATCCAACTCGGTGCTACGGTGTTCCGATTCGCTCAGGGCGCGAGTGAATTGGTCTACCGGCCTCGTGTTGTCGCCGTCGAGGTCATCCCACAGTGACACCGTGAGCGCGGCCTCAGTGTCCGGCAGATCGAGCAGTCGGCAGACATGGCGCAGGCTCGCCCGCTGGATGCCCCACCAGTCGATCGCCGGGTTGTCGACATCCAGGCGACGCGGGTTGGGCGCGCCGGCCATTGCCCCGCCGACTTGGCCGGGGGGCAAAGCCGCCAGCCCGGGCGCCACCGTGGCAAGCCCACCGGGGAACACCCCATGTACAAGGGTGGAGCGGAAACGCTTGCGCCCGTCGGGCCCGGGCAGTTCGTTTGCCACAAGCCGACCTTCGGTAGGCCACAGGTAGCCGCCGCCCGGCAGGATGAGCCGCTGGTGACGATTGGGCCAGATCTGCCGGGTCCAGTCGGCCTGCACGTCGGCATCGGAGGATGTGCCACGCGAGCCCTTGGATTCGACCAGGCACACTGCGGCCATCGCATGGGCGCTGGCGTGGCGGAAGCACACGAAGTCGGGGTGCGCGCTGGCGGTGGGGCCGCCGCAGTCCTCCCAGTGGGCCATCCAGCCGTAGCCCGCCTGAGCCATCTGCAGCAGCGTCAGGCCTACGCCCAGCGTGCCTGAGAGGAAGGGCTTCACGAAGTCCTTGAGGCGACCATAGTCGTGGGTCACCCGGAAACCGTTGACGTCCGACTCGCACACGGTAAGCGCGGCCGCCGCGGTCGCCTCGGCGGTGGCCAGGCCGGCGCCGCCCAGGGTCAGCCCGAGTTTGTTGGCGCGTCGCATGGCCAGGTACAGCCACCAGGGGGTGATGTGCGCGCCAGCGGCGGGGGGCGTGCGCGCCTCCCAGGTCAGGGCCGGCGCGGTCAACCGCAGGTGGAATTCCTTGTGGATCGGGATGGGCAGCATGAGCAAGAGCAGGACGCGCGGACAATGACCGCATTGTCGCTGATCGGAGCCGGGTTGAGTGGTCTTGGGGCCACTTCCGGTCCGATGTCGAAGCGGCCCATACCGAGTGGGAGCCCGTCATCGATGCGATCCTGGTTAAGGGGTAATTGTCCAAGTCGTGCGAAATGCAACTAGCCGAGAGCGGCATGCGGATACTTAAGGAAGTAGCATGAGTACGGAACTGGCCGGTCTCGACCCTAAGCCTATCCGGACAGGGCATCCTGGGGCCAAAGGCAACTAGGGAATAACCGCCGTCGCCCGCGGAAACTATTGGCGGTGCCAGAAAGACTCGCGCTGGGGCGCGGACTCGTCGGCTCAGCAATGAGCGGAAGGCCGACGAGAAGGATCGCGCGAAGGAAGCGGGTGCTGAGCTCTGATGGGGCGCAGGGAAAGCGAGGGCTGGTTCCACGGTGCGCAGGGCGGCTCGGAGCGAATTTCGCATCCCGCGAGATTCGGCGAATGCGTTCGGCTAGCGCGCGTACCACGTTGGCTACACCGATTAGGGAAACAACATATATGAGGGGAATGGGTAGCGCTGGCCCTTTGTGAGTCCCTGGGTGTTGAGACCATAGGTCCGCAGGAGCCAGCGCGATTCGCCGCCATGTTGTCCGCCGACTTCGCTTCGGCCGTGGAGCGCCAGGCGATTGTTAACCAAGAGAACGTCGCCCGGTTGAACGGCGACGGTCGTGCAATGCCGTGCGCACGCGGCGGCGAGCGCGTCATTGGCCGCCACCGCTGCTGCGTTCCCAACGTCGACGTCGACGCTACTGTGGCTGTACCGAATCCACGTTTTCCCGTCGACGTCGAGAAGCAACTCGCCATCTTCGACGGAATGCTCATAGCCGAGCAGGCTTTTCATCCCCGGAATGAAAGTATTCTGTGAGCGGATGTCAAACTGCTGCTTCTTGAGCTCTGCAACCTGCTCCGGAGGTAAGTCAGTCAAGACCTGGGCAAGCGGCATCACCGTCGTCGGAATCGCATCGGGGTTGCGAAGGCCGCACAGACTCACAAAATCGGGAGATGGCGCAATGTCCGGATTGGCCCCATCCGTTTGGCCGCGGAACGGAAAGCTCACCGCGTCCGTGTGCCCCCGCATGGGCCCGCGCGACTTGTTCGCCATCCGCGTGTCACCCGGCAGGACCACCAAGTTGACGAACAGGTCACCGTTGTTCTCGGAGCCGTATGACACAGTCTCCATCCCCAGCGCGCCCAACGCGACAATCGCCGAGAGACGTGCGACGACCGTTCCGGTGCACAGCGGTATCGGGGAAAAGTCGTCCGGCGTGTCCGGGAGTTGTTCCGCCACAAAGGCTTGCGGCAGGAGCACATAAGGTGAAGCCCACGCCTCGGCACTGAATGCGCCAAAGTCCTGCTTTGTCGCATTCTCAAAAGCAGCTTTCAGATCCGCGGAAACGTCCTGGACGAGCTGGCTTGGCTCGTTGAGGGCCTCGCAGGCTTGGGCGAACGACGGCTGGCTCGACAGCCAAGAGCGCACTGTGCTTTGAACAACATTGGCGAATGCTGGGGAAATCAATGCGGCCCTCGAAATTTGATATATTGTTGATACGTGCCTATACTACACCAACAAACCAACCATCCCCCCATGACTTCCGTCACGCGGCGCCCTTCGAACGCAGTCGATCCGACACGACTACTCCGAGACTATTCCTTGCTGGTTGCAACAATTGCGAAAAGTGTGAAGTTTAATGCAAACGCCGCCGGGAACGTGGTGACATGCACGGTCGGATTACCCGACGGAAGACACTTGAGCGGACAGGCGGAAAATGCGGAGCTTGCCACGAAGCAACTCCTGATTTTCCTCACGGAGGCGGTCCTGGCCGCGCACCACGGTTCGCACTGGCAACCCGCCTATGAGGCGGCGTTGGTTGCCGGACCCCTGAAAGTCGCGGAGGATGCCATGGATGCCAGCACTAATGACGACACCCGGTCGAATACGAAAGCGCGACAAGTCACGATCGGCGTGAGCGCGAAGAAGTCCTTTCATAACGCTATCAGCTCCCTTGCCGAGGCACGCGGAGAATCCCTCGCAGAGGTCGCCCGCGAATTGGTTTCCGCTGGGTTCGAGGAATTCGAGACGCGCAGCTACGTCGAGAGTGAAAGCGCGCTGCTCAAGGGTTTCGAGTCCGGGCTTGATACCTACGCCGAGGGAGAGTCATCGCAATGGATGCTTCGTCTTGACAGACGGCTTGCGACACGAATCAAGCTGTCGGCGAAAGAGTACGGTCGGTCGGCCTCGCAAATGGCTGCGATGTGCATGTCGCATGCCCTGAGCGAACTTTCCGCCGGCCACGTTTCCAGTGAGAGCAAGCGCCTGGAGAAGGCTAGAGCGACAATCGGGGACATCCGTGGCCCGGCCGCCCGACGATTGGCGGAAGAAATTGGGCTGGGTGCAAGAGGTCCATTGCTCAGCAGCATTCTCTCTGGGCGAGTCTTGGCGCCCCGCTCGGTGCTCCGTGCGCTGTCTTCAAAGCTGAAGATCCCCATGACCGTGCTCGCGGATTTGTTCAAGGAATCCTTTCTTGCCGCGCCGCTCCCTGCGTTCAAGGCCGAAGATGGAAAGCCTCAGGTACGGCTCGAGCAACAATCTTGGGAGGACGCTGTGAGGTCGCTTAAGCTGCCAGAGACGGACACCTCTGCGCTACTTCGATACTCGGATTAATTCGCTCGATGAGTCCTTTCGTCAGAGCTCGCGCAGAGGCCATAGAACTGCGCAGTCGTCTCGTCACATACTGTGCGTCGCCTGTTCCTACCAGCAAGGAACTACTTTCCTTTGTCGAATGCGAACTAGAGATCGCGATCGAACCGGTACCGGCCGATTATGCTGCGTTAGGCGGTGGCGGGGCGGTCTTCTACCGGGCTGAAGACACGATTTACGTACGGGACGACGTTACCGAGGCTGAATTCGCGTACCTGGTCGGCCACGAGCTGGGGCATTGGGCTCTCGATCCGGATGGGCAGCAGATGACGATCGCCGACCTTCGGTCATTGGTAGCGCCCGGCGAAACTCAGGCCGTCGCGAAGGTGGAAGCGTATGGCGCTCGAGAACGACAGGAACTGCAAGCGAATGTCTTCGCTCGCGAGTTGCTGTTGCCGCGCGAGGTGGCCGCCAGCCTATGGAAGGCAGGAGATGGGGCCCACAGCGTCGCAGAGAAGTATGTCCTGCCCCTGGAGTTAGTTCGTCTCCAATTGTTGGATGGACTGCTTCTCCCGCCGAGCGCAATTATCCCCGCTCCGTCGTTGCCAGATCCGAGTCCAAGCCAGAAGGCCGCGGCGGAGGCGGAAGAACGTTTCGTCAACGTTGTGGCGGGGCCGGGTACAGGCAAGACAACGACCTTGGTCCACCGGGTCAAGTACCTCATCGAACAGCGCGGCGTCGACCCGTCACGTATCCTCGTTCTCACGTTCACGAACAAGGCGGCATTCGAACTGGTCGAGCGTTTGCGACATGCAGGAATCCAGCAGGCGGCGGACATCTGGGCGGGAACGTTCCATGCCTTCGGGCTCGAGTTCCTTCGCAAGTTCCATCAGCACTTCGGCCTCGACGCAAACGTCCTAGTTGCCGACAGGCTCCACCAGATCACGCTGCTCGTAAAGCATCTTCAACAGGCGGACTTGCAGTTCTTCCTTCGGGTCGAGGACCCATACGACTGGCTGCAACCGGTGCTCCGGTGCATTCAGCGACTCAAGGAGGAACTCGTCAGCCCGGACGAATACCGCTCGCGCCTGGCACAACTGCCGACGCCAGAGGAGGAACTGGGCTGCCATCGCGAAGACATCGCGACGTTGTACGCGTTGCACGAGCGCGTCCTGCAAGACGCCAGGATGGTCGACTTCGTTGATCTTGTGTCGAAGCCGGCGCTGAAGATGCGGGACGAACGACCTCTCGTGGCCGAACTCACGGACCGCTTTGAGCACGTGCTTGTCGATGAGTATCAAGACGTGACGGCAGCGATGGTCATGCTGGTTCGACAGCTTGCATTGCACGCGAAGTCTCTCTGGGTTGTTGGCGACGTCAGGCAGGCGATTCATCATTGGCGAGGGGCGTCGGTAAAGAGCCTGCTCAGGTTTGAACAGGCCTTCAAGTCATCGGAAGACACGTCCACCGCCAGAAAGTACACGCTCGCTGACAATCGCCGCAGTTCGTCGGAAATTCTGGACCTGTTCAGTGCTGCAGGTCGGGCACACGTCCTGGAATCGCAATTGCCCCTAGACGCCATGCAGGCGGTCAACGGAAAGGCGCATCGGATTCCGGAGCTTGTCTCATGCGCATCCCGCGCGGGCGTCGCCCAGGCCATGGTTGAGGGGGTGGTCACACTCCAGTGCGCCGGAACAGATTTCAGGCGACAGGCGTTGCTTTGCCGTAAGAGTGCGGACGTGGAACTGGTTGCCAAACGCCTGAGATCTGCAGGTGTTCCGACCCTGTTCATTGGCGAACTCGCACAGCGTCGAGAAGTAAAGTCGCTCCTATGCCTGATGCAACTGCTTTGCGAGCGCGAGCCGCGCGCACTGGTTGGTCTGGCGGACGTTCCGGGCTTGGCGATGCCGCTGCAGACCATTCTCGCTTGCATCGAACGCTCGCACGACGACGTTACTTGGCAGCGCGGTCGGTGGCTGTCCCCTGGCGGAGCGAGCGTGCCGGCCGATGGGGAACTGGCCTGTTCCCACTTGCGTTCGCTTCTTGCCGGGTTCTCGCGTTCGTCTCGTCCTTGGGACTTTGTATGCGACCTGTTGCTGGAGCGGCGGTTCGGTCTTCCGGGCGACGAGGACGACTCGATTGACGCAGGCACGGCACGCATGGCCTTGTGGCAATTCGCCTATGCGGTCCGCAATGGCGACGGGGATCCGCGGCAGGCAACATTGTCTCGATATTTGCTGCGACAGCAATTGCGTCAGCGGATAGGCGAAACCTACTCGGACAGAGAACTGCCTCCGGAAGCTGCCGGCATGGACGCCGTCCGCGTGATGACTGTTCATGCAAGCAAGGGACTGGAATTCGACGCAATTCACGTTGGCTTTGTTGACGCGGACTCGTATGGCCCAGAGGAGCCAACCTGGAATGCGTCGGACTCTATTCTTGAGCTGGTGCCACCTGCTGTATTAGGCAGCAGTGACAGCGAGTACCAATTCGAAGTTGCCGTCGAACGGAACAACCTGTTCTACGTTGCGCTGTCCAGAGCCCGGCGATCATTGCGACTGTACGAAACCATCGAATTTGGCGACAGGACACGCGCCCCCCAACTGCGCGACCTCATGCCATGGTACGAACGGCGAATGCAGGGCTTGGCGCCTGGCGTCGACTTTGAGCCGAGCCCCCCGAGCTTGCCTGTGACGGAATCTGCGGCGATTGTATTCGAGGAATTCGAAGCATACGTAAGGTGTCCGTTGCAGTACCACTATCGCTATCGGCTCGGACTCTCACGCGAGCAGGATACCGACGTTGCGGTGCGCGCGCGATGGGCCGTGATGACAACCCTTGAGGCATACGCAAGAGAGAAAGCCGCGCCGAAAGACGTTTTCTATGCAGCCTGGGAACGGTTCGGCTTGCCAAGCGAACAGCAGGATCCTCATCTGGTGAGGGACGCCAAAGTCGTGTGTCGACGTGGACTGCATCTCATCAAGGCGATTGACGGCAGCTTTCGTGAACGGCTCGCCGCGACCATTCACGAACTAGAGGTCCATCTCCCATGGATGATTGAAACGGAGCAAGGATTGCACCTCATTCGCTTTGCCGCGGGCGGCGCATCAACGTCGCAGACTCTGATGCGGCCGCTGCTTCTGTCGATCTCGGGTCGTCGACCGCAGCCCCTGACACTGTATGCCCTCGTACCCGAACGTGTGTGGGCGGTGTCGCCTAGCCGGGCGCCGGAAAGAACCGCGGCATTCAAAGCCGCGACACATTTTTGCGAGGGCAGGGTGGAGGCTAAACCAGGCAGGCACTGCGGTCGCTGCGCTTATCTGACTATTTGTCCCAGTCGGCCTGCCGAAATATGATGCGTCGCCCTGGGGCGCAGCCGTCGGCCGTATGGCGATGCCAAGACGCAGCGGTGCGGCCTGGTCCTGATACCGGCCCGAAGCCCCTCATGCCGAGGGGCTCTGAAGCCGAAGCCTCGGTAAAGCACCGGCGAGACTCTCTTCGGAAGGGGTGATCGAGCTTTAGCTGCAAAATGATACGCCGGCGCGCGAAATCCTCTTTGAAATCAATAAATTGCACACAACGACTTTTCCACGAAAAGCTCTCTGCACAACTCGTTGATACGGAACGGTTTTCTTGCTGAAACCGTGTCAATCAGCACCGAAAGCACGATCACCCCATTCTCGACCGAGCTCGAGCGCGCCCGCGAGCTGGTGACCCTCGCCCAGGAACGGGCCGAAGCCAGCGAGCGACGTAGCCTGCGCGAACTGGACGCGGAGCGCACCGCGCCAGAAGAGCGATCGCACGGCCGAAGAGTTGCGCGGCCAGCTGGTGGCGGCGCGCGGCGAGGCCCGCGACGCGGCCGTGGCGCAGGCCAAAGTCCGCGCCCGGCTCGAAGCCCAGGCCGCGGCGCTCGCCGCTCGGCTCGCCAGCGCCGAGCCGAGCGCGCCGAAGCCGAAGCAGCGCTGGCGCGCCAGCTGCTGGCAGAATTGCGAGTGGGGCCACCCGGGCGGGAGGTCGGACGGCGGCGCAAGGCCGGCGGCCCGGCGCCCACTGAGCAGCAAGCACACAGAGCGGAAAGCAGGCTCAAGAAGCGGGCGCGCCGACAGCGGCCCAGAATCCGGACGACAGCAACGACAGCAGTGACGACAACGATGACAGCCAACAATGAGCGGGCGGAAACGATCCGCTGGATCCTTGCCCAGATGGCCGACTATGGGCTGACGCCGGAAGAGTTGGAGGCGGCGGGGTGCTTCGACCCACCTCCGCCCCCTCCGCCGCAGGTCTGCTACCGGAACGCCCAGGGAATGAGCTGGGACGGGCAGGGCGAGATGCCAGATTGGCTGCGGCGGGCGGTCCAATGCAGGGCAATCGGCGGAGTTTTACCGGAGGGTAGCGTCAATGGCTACGCATCATCGTAAGCGACGGTGACCGGCCGAGCGCGCGCGCCGGGCCATGCGGGCGATATTTCCGATTGTGTCCGTTAAACTATCGCGCCAATCGCTTCCTCGCTGAATAGCCATGCCGGCAAACCGTCCCTATCTGAAGATGAGCATCGCGCAGCTTGAGTCCTTGCACGCCGCTGAACCGGACGATCTCCAGCTCGGAACGCAGTTACTCGAGGAGCTCAATCATCGAAACACCGGTCGTGCCGCCAGCCTCCAGCAGCGTATCGAGGCAAAGTTGCGGGCGCATTCTGTGGCTAAGAGTGCTGACGGGGCGGCGCAGAATCGAGAGGGCGCGCCGGGCGACGCTCACAAGGCGCGCAGCACAGACCGACGTGGAGCGACGACGAGTGCCGTCGAACCGAACATCGCTGCTGGTCAAACGAGCAAATTTGACCGCGAGAATGAACCCGAGGCCATTCTGTCTAGCTGGATCGCTCTTGAAGCTCTGTCGCCGCAAACGTATCGACGGCCCGTGGATCTGGCCAACGGCGATCAAAGATGCGTGGCGAAGTTCGGTGGCAACAACCTCCCGTGGTACCAGAACGAACGCTCCCGTCCCAAGCAACAACTTTACTATCAGGTGGTCCTCGGCAGCATACCGATGGATCGGGCCACCGATGCCCTGACCGCGGCATTCGGAGAGGACGAAGAGCGTAGCAGAAGGAGCGAGCTAGAAAGGGCACCCATTGCCGCCATCCTGCTCGACCGCACGGGAAAGGTTCTGGAGGAAAGTGGCGTCGCGATCTCAAGCTTTGCATGGGCGCTGCCCATTGCGCTAAATGGCGATCTCGCACATCTCGGAAGCTGGCCAGAAGTCGAACATCGTCTTGTATCCGAATTGACCGAGCGTCTCCGCCGGCGCGATCGTGACGGAGAACTGCTGCCGCTGGACCGCGCTGCGATATTAGCTGCGTTCCAGTGGCTCGTCGACACTCTGCGACTACCTGCGGAGATGGTTGAGGCGCCGAGCTTCGCGCTGCGCGTATTTCACTACTTCAAGTCGAAGAATCCGCCTGAGGTTGCCCTACTGAACTCCTTCTTCCTGAGGGATCTCACGCGCGCCGCGAAAGCCCTGCAAAGCGGGCAGGCGGGGGAAGCACTTGCGCGGTATCTTGGTGCGAAACAGGTACAGCACAGCCCGGACTTGCTCAGCAATCGTGCCGAAATCGAAAGCCTCGTCGCACCATGCAAGATGCCTGCCACCCGCTGGCCCGGACCCGGTGGTCACCCCCTGGTTACGCTTCAGCAAGCAGCCGTAAACGCGATACGATCCGAGTTTGCGAGCGGGCGTCCCGGCATTGCGGCGGTAAATGGGCCGCCCGGTACGGGCAAGACAACACTATTGCGCGATGTGGTCGCGACGTGTGTGCTCGATCGCGCAAGCGCTATGACCGGATTCGACGATCCCCTCGCTGCGTTCTCGACTACGGGCCAGAAGGTCGCGGCAGGAGACCGGGCGTTTCTCCATCTCTACCGCCTTGATAAAAAGATCAAGGGGCATGAGGTTGTCATTGCTTCGAGCAATAACAAGGCTGTTGAGAACGTCAGCAAGGAATTGCCTGCTGCGAAAGCGATAGGCCGGGAACTGCGCTATTTTCGAACTATTTCGGATCGCCTTCTGTCCCAGCGTTCAGTAGATGACGATGTGGTCCCGGGGGAAACCTCATGGGGCCTGATTGCGGCGGTGCTCGGCAATGCCGCAAATCGGAATGCCTTCCAACAGGCGATCTGGTGGGACGATGATAAGAGTCTCAGGCTCTATCTAAAAGCCGCCAAGGGAGACGCTGTCTTCCGAGAGGTGACCGACGCGGAGGGCAACCTTGTAGCGCGTGAGATCCCGACTGTGGTTACTGACGAGCAGCCGCCGACACCCGAACAGGCAAAGATGAACTGGAAGAAGGTGCGGCATCGCTTTCAGGAGCTGCAACGCGAAGTCGACGCCGAATTGCAGCACCTGGAGAAGGTGCGACAGGACTGCCTGCAGTTGCCGCTCACGCGTCTCACTTCCCTGGACGCAGAGGCTGCACATCGAGCAGCGACAACGGCATTGGCGGGACGAGTCGTGGACGTCCGCACCGCCGCGGCGGCACAGGATTCTGCACAAGCATCGCTAAATGCCGTCGAACAACGTCGACGCGCGCTCTTTGCGGACAGGCCTGGTTGGATCGCGCGGCTATTCCGCACCGCCCGCTATCGGGCATGGGAAGATCAATATTCGCCGTGCGAAGCGGAAGCAAGTTCCTTGACACAGCAACTTCGGGAATTCGGTGGGCATTTGCGACGTGCCCAAGAATCTGAGGGTGACGCACATAGGAATCTTCAGCACGCGGCAGAGGCGGCAGAAATCGCATTGAAGGAACTGCGCGCAATCCAGGGACGTATCGACAGCCATCGTAATAACCTTGGCAACCGCATTGTCGATACGCAATTTTTTGACCGCGGACACGACGAGTGGAATTTGTCATCCCCATGGATCCCGGACGCACTGCACCGCAAGCGCGAGAATCTGTTTGCCTTGGCACTGGACGTGCATCGCGCCTTCATCGATGTGGGCGCACAGAAGATCAGCCACAATCTTGGCGCGTTGATGGGAGCAATGCAAACGGGCGCGTTCCCCGACGAGGCCAAGAAGTCCTTACTTGGTGACCTATGGTCCACGCTATTCCTGATCATCCCAGCGATTTCGACGACGTTTGCATCCGTTGAGCGCATGCTCGGAGATTTGCCGCCGTCCGCTCTTGGATGGCTGCTCGTAGACGAGGCGGGGCAGGCGACACCTCAATCTGCTGTAGGCGCCATTCTCCGCACCAAGCATGTCATTGTTGTTGGCGACCCACTTCAGGTGCCTCCTGTGGTCACGCTTCCGGAAAGGCTGGTAACCGAGCTATGCAAGTACTTCAAGGTATCGGTGGCCGAATGGGGCGCACCAGCGGCGTCAGCGCAGACAGTTGCCGACCGAGCATCCCACTACCAAGCCGAGTTCAAGGCAGATGTTGGGGTGCGCCAGGTCGGTCTACCACTCCTAGTGCATCGGAGATGCGAGGAGCCGATGTTCGGAGTCTCGAATCGCATTGCCTACGATGGCCAGATGGTGCATGCCGTGGAATCCAAGGACGGTGCCATAGCGAGGACTTTGGGTCCGTCCGCATGGATTAACGTCGATGGGATCGCTTCCACAAAGTGGTGCCAAGCCGAAGGCGACATCGTTGTACGCATGCTCGACCAACTGGCGTCGGCCGGTGCCCTGGATCCGGACCTCTACATTATTACCCCGTTTCGAATAGTTGCGCATGAACTGCGGCGGCAGTTGGAGGCGCATCGGTATATCTTTGAACGCTTTGAGGTGGACTGCGGCGAATGGCTGCGAAACCGTGTGGGCACAATCCACACATTCCAGGGCAAGGAAGCCGAGGCAGTCATCGCGGTCCTCGGTGCCCCCATGGCCGCCCAGCAAGGGGCAAGACGATGGGCCACCGCCGCGCCCAATATTTTGAACGTGATGGTGTCGCGGGCTAAGAAGCGGCTTTATGTAGTAGGTTCGCGGGCAGCATGGGGCCAGCTGGGGCATGCACGTGAGATGGCGCAGGCATTGCCGATGTCGCTGCCTTAGAGGGCCTAACAAAATGACTTCCTGAGATGCCGCCAGCAAATGATGCAACAGGCGATTTTCAGGAAGGCTTCGTGGATGGTGGCGAGGCGCTCGAAACGCACGCGCAATCTCTTGAAGTTGTGCAGCCAAGCAATCGTTCGCTCGACAACCCACCGGGTTTTGCCAAGACCACTGCCATGCGGTTCACCGCGACGGGCGATCTCGGTGGCGATGCCGGCAGCGTGAAGAGGCTTGCGATATTTGTCGTGGTCGTACCCGCGATCACCCTGGACGATGCAGGGCTTGGACAATGGACGGCCGCGTTTGCCGCGGATAGGCGGAATCGCCTCGACCAGCGGCAGCAGTTGGGTGACGTCGTTGCGATTGGCGCCGGTCAGTATCAGCGCCAGTGGTATGCCTTGGGCCTCCGTCAGGAGGTGATGCTTTGAACCGGGTCGCGCGCGATCGGTGGGGTTGGGTCCTGTTTTTGACCCGACCCCACAGCACGAATGGAAGAGGAATCGACGATGACACGTGACCAATCGATGCGGTCGGCCGCACGCAGCTTGGCCAACAGCACCTCGTGCAGGCGTTCCCAAACACCGGCCGTCTGCCAGGCGTGCAGTCGTCGCCAGCAACTCATCCCCGAGCCGCAGCCCATTTCCTTGGGCAGCATCTCCCAAGGAATGCCGGACTGCAGGACGAAAAGAATGCCGGTGAGCACGGCCCGATCGTCCAGCGGCTTGCGCCCGGGATAGCGGGCGCGCCGAGCTTTCGGTGGCGGCAGTAGTGGCTGGATGAGTGCCCACAGTTCGTCGTCGAGTATTAGTTTGGCCATGTCCTTTGCGCTGACGAAACAACGCGAAGGTTAACAAAGATCACTTGAAGTTAACAGCCCTGTGATTCATTTTGTTAGGGCTTCTTAGCCTGCCAAATTTGGTATTTGTGACGGTGAGAGGTCCACTGCGATTCCCGTGCTCCGGTTGAAACCCTCGGTATGCACAAGTTGCTCTGCTTCATTAATGATCATGCCCCAGCCCAATAGGAGAAGCTTGCGGTAAGCGCAACGTTAGGGGGCTGATGGTAACAGGTGCTGCCGGTGCCGCGGCCGTTGGCCTGTAGAAACTATGAGTGATAATGTCCTTTATCCTACATATGGAACGACCGAAGGCGACCGATGATTGACGCACTGCTGACCGCGATTCCCGAAGCCGACGTGCTGCTCGAGCTCGAGGCCGAGGAACTGGCCGGCAAGGTCCTGTTCCTGTTGCGCAGCCAAGGCGGAACCCGCTTCCATTTCGGTAATCTGCGCCTGCAGCTCGGCATGGTCCGGCTCGCCGGCTATCCGCCAGAGCGCCTGGGCGACGTCGATCTCGCGCTGGCCGAGGCCTTTGCGTGGCTCGAGGCGCAGGGACTAGTCGTGCCGGCAGGAGGCGTCGGCGGACCAGATGGCTGGCGACACCTGAGTCGGCGCGCGCAGCGCTTCGAGAACGAGGCGGCGTTCACCGATTACCGCACCGCGCGTCTGCTACCGAAGGAACTGCTGCACCCGGCGATCGCCACCACGGTGTGGTTGTCGTTCATGCGCGGCGCCTACCCGACGGCGGTGTTCGAGGCGATGCGCGCAGTCGAGATCGCGGTGCGCGAGGCGGCCCGACTTCCTCAGTCGGAGATCGGCGTGCGGATGGTGCGCAAGGCGCTCCACATCACGATTGGACCGCTGACCGACATGAATGCTGACGAAGGCGAGCGAGAGGCGTTGTGCGCGCTGTTCGCCGGAGCCATCGGCTCGTACAAGAATCCGCATTCGCACCGGCACGTGCCGATCGACAGCCCGCGTGAGGCGCTCGAGATCATCCTGCTGGCAAGCCACCTGCTGGGCATTGTGGACGCACGTGCTGCCGCCATGAAGACGGTGCCATGAACCTCATCACGCTCAACGGCATCGCGACTCCCGCGCTGGTGGTGGCGGCCGGCGAGCAGGCCAGCGTCCGTTTTCTCGAGTTTTTTGCTTCCAACATTCGCAATCCGCATACGCGCCGCGCCTATGCCCGGGCTGCCGGCGAGTTCCTGGCCTGGTGCGAGCGCGCCGGCGTGGGGGCGCTCACTGCCGTGCAGCCGCTGCACGTGGCCGTCTGGATCGAGCGCCAGGCGCAGACGCGATCGGCGCCGACCGTCAAACAGCAACTCGCGGCGATCCGCCACCTGTTCTGGCTGGTGAACGGCCAGATGGTGGCGGTCAATCCAGCCGCGTCAGTGCGCGGGCCCAGCCACAGCGCACGGCAGGGGAAGACCCCGGTGCTGGATGCGGCCGAGGCGCGGCAGTTGCTCGACCGCATCGACGTCAGCACACCGGCCGGGCTGCGCGACCGGGCGCTGATCGCGCTGATGGTGTTTTCGTTCGCCCGCATTGGCGCGGCGCTGGCGATGCGCGTCGAGGACGTCTATGTACAAAATCGGCGACTATGGGTGCGCCTGCGTGAAAAGGGCGGCAAGCCCCACGCGATGCCATGCCACCACACGCTCGAGGCCTACCTGCACGCGTACCTGGACGGCACCGGCATCGGCACGGACGCGAAAGGGCCACTGTTCCGTACGATCCGGCGCGGCACCGGCCAACTTGGCGCGACCCCGCTGCCGCAGGCCAACGCCTATGCGATGGTGCGGCGTCGCGCGGCTGCCGCCGGCATCGCCACCCGCATCGGTAACCACACGTCCCGCGCGACCGGCATCACGGCGTATTTGAAGCACGGTGGCACGCTCGAGAACGCCGCGGCGATGGCCAATCACGCCTCGACGCGCACCACCCAGCTCTACGACCGGCGCGGCGACGAGATCAGCCTGGATGAGGTTGAGCGGATCCGTCTGTAGCCATCATGCGCGATTTGGAAAATCGCTCCCGGAGCAGAATGCGCCAGCTCTTACGATAGAGATCCCCCTCTCACCATCGGAGAATCCGAAAGATGAAATCCGACGATAAGCGTCGCGTCGACGCATTCCGTGCATTTCTGTATTCATATAAGAGAGAGGTCCACATCGTCGGCTATGGTGGTGCCGTTTCCGTGCAGCAGCGAGCGGCACCCTCGGAGGTGGGGCTGAGCGACGCCGAACTCTTGGCGCTGCTGGATAAGAGCGACGAGGATTCGGCAACGTAGCAGGCACACGCCGGGTTCTGCCGGGGCGTTCTCGCTTGATCCTCTGGCCGGTCGAATTGCCGCCAATGTGATATACGCCGTCCCGGCTCACCAGCGATCCCATAAACGTAGTCCATAGCTCTGGGCGGGCCTGCCTAGCCAGGACCTATCGTGGCTACCTTTCCGATCAGCGATGCAATGACACCGACCGCATCGACATCAATGCAGTGCCCCCATATCCGCCCCGCGTGCCCACCGCCCGCACAAAGATCCCTTCCGCGCCGGACCCGATGAACTAATCGGCGTCCGGATTTGGCACCAAAAATCCCCCGCCAGGCCTTGCTGGACAAGGGATTCGAGGGAGTCTGGCCAGGAAGGTGGAATTTTCCGCCAAAAACGGCCGGAAACCGGCCTGCTACCGTCGCCGATGAACTAATGACGCAAGCCAGGAAACTGTTTAAGAATCGCCACAAATCCTTATCCAGTAACGGTTTGCTGGCAGTTCTACCCTGAAACTAGACGGGCGGCCGTGGAACGCTTTCTAGAAAGTTGGCGACATAACTCGTAGAGTGCATCCCAGATTCATTTTTTGGGATGCCCCATGCCACTGGTAAAACCTTTCCTCGAAGCACTGGCGCAGGTGCAGAGCAACCCTGCCGCCCTGATCGCACTCATTGCCTGCGCGGCCTTCGCCCTGTGCGGCCTAGCCCTTTACGTGGTGCTGGCTGCCATCAAGCGGAGCTGACATGGCTTGGACCAAGATGCCGAGCGCCTGGCTAATCCGGACCGAAGGCGGGCCGTGCCCGCTGGCCGCACTGGATTGGGCGACCCACCGCACCCACGCCACGGCCGCGCTGGTGCTGCTGCTGGTGCTGGCGATCCGGCTGAATTTGTCCCATCGCGGCAAGCCGTTCGATGCGACACGGGGGCACGAGGTGGCGCTGAGCTACGACGAGATGCGGGAGATGACCGGCTTCGCGAAGGCCACGGTGCTCAAGGCCGTCATGCTCTTGGAAGGCATGGGCGCGATCGTCAGTCGCAAGGAAGGACGCCGGCGGGTGTACGCGCTGCCGCAGGTGGCGCAGCCGGGCCAGTGGTGCCAGCTCCCGCAGGACTACCTGCTGACCCGCCGCGGGGACAAACAATACGGCCTCGAGCTCGAGGAGCCGCCCAGTCGCAACCATGAGCTCAAGCGCCTGCGCGGCTTCCCGTTCGGCTACCGGGCGGGACTGAATGCGATGAAGCTCTACGTGCTGTTCGTGGCGCTGCGCAATCAGCGGCTTGATACCACCGCCATCAGCTACGACACCATCATGGGATATACCGGCATGCGCCGGGCGGACATTCCAGAAGCGTTCTCACTGCTGGTCGCGCACGAACTGGCGCGGGCGGCCGACGAGCGCGACGGGCGCGACTATGACCGCAGCAAGCGCTACCGGGTATTGGGGCTGGGGGCCATGGTGCGCGTGGACGTGGCGGCGGCGTAGGGCGGGACAAGGAATTTTCTGGGCGCGGGGGGACTCGAATTGCGGTCGTGACGGCAGGCTGAGAGGGAGCGGCGGTTTAAAACGCCGCCCTATACGGACCTCACCAATTCACTTCAGACTGCGATGAAACCTGCCAATGCTTTGCAACCCATTGCCGACGCCTTCTGTCAGATGCTAGGGCAAGTCGAGCGCCTTGTCGGCCAGCTCGATGCACATCCCGTCGGTGCCACCGCGCTCGTGGCCTTGGTGGCCATTGGCGCCATCGTTGCAATTGCCGTTATTCTGAACCGCCACAGGAAGTAGTCCGCGGGCGGCCTCAGTAGCGGACCTTGTAGGTCGGCGAGTCCTCGGGCCGGCGTCCGCGCCGGTCGTACAGACGGGTGGTGGCCACGCTGGCATGCCCGAGCCAGTCCTGGACCTGGGCGATGTCAACCCCGTGTTCCAACGCATTGGTCGCGGCGGTGGCCCGCAGGCCGTGCACGCCCAGGCCGGCGACGTCGACGCGGGCGGCGGCGGCGTGGCTGGCCACGATCCGGCGCACACCATCGCCGGATAGCCCGCGATCGGGCCGGCGCGCGCCGCGCAGCGCCTGGAAGAGCGGGGCCGCGGCGGTCTCGCCATGACCAGCCGCCTCCAGGTAGGCGTGGAGGCGCTCGGCCGCGGCCGGGTGCAGTGGCAGGTGGCGGATTTTCTCGCCTTTGCCGTGCACGCGCAGGTGCGCGACCCCGCGGCGGGTCTGCAGGTCGCGCACGCGCAGGGCACAGAGCTCCGCGCGGCGCAGGCCGTGATAGAGCAGCACCGCGACCATCGCGCGGTCGCGCATCCCCTTGGGCGTCGCGGGGTCGGGGGTATCCAGCAGGGCGCGGGCCTGCGCGTCGCCCAGCGCCGGCGTCTTGCCCTCGTGACTGTTGCTGCGCGGCCGGCGCACGCCGGCGACCGGGCTTGTTGCCACCGCGTGCCGCTCGCACAGGTAGGCGTAGAGCGAGCCCAGGGCCGCGAGCTTGCGCCGGATCGTTGCGCCGGCCAGGCCCCGGGCTTCGAGGGCCTTGCGCCAGGCCAGTACGTGGGCGCGCGTGACGGCGCGGAATGCCTCGGGCCGCGAAATGCCCGCGAACGTCATGAAATCGCGCAGGTCAGCCTGGTAGGCGCGTCGCGTGGCGATGCTGCCAAGGTTGGCAAACCACTCGGCTTCGGGCGGCATGTCGCGCAACCCCTGGAACTCGACGGCGGTGAGCGCGCGTGGGGATTGGGGCGGTCGGGAGGGAAGGGCGCTCATTCGCTAGATTCTTGTGGCCAGCGCGCCAGCTCGACTGTGACCTGCAGGACGCCGAGCTCCTGCAGGTAGCGCAACGCGGTGTCCGAGCGCGCAAAGTAGCGCACCGGCTCGCGCTGCGAGCGCAACAGGTGCTGGCCGTTGATGCCGACCTTCCAGCCACGCTCGCCGGCGGGCAGCAGGGACACACGCGGCGCTACGTCGCGCAGCATGGCCAGCAGTTGCAGTTCGGTGATCGGCGCTGGTTCGGACAATGCGGTTTCCAGGAGTAGGGCAGGGCATCATTTTCGCGCAAAGTGATGGTCCGCAGCCGTGCCGCGCAACGATTTGAACGAGTGCGATTTTTCGCTGCGGCATCAATGGGTTAGGCCACCCCCCTGCGCACACCCCTTGAAATCCGTGCACTCTCACGGTAGATTTTCGCTACGCTGGTGATTGGCGCGCGCAGCAAGAACGTGCTGCGCACCAGAATCCAGTACAATCGTCCGCAGAGCGCCTTCGTGCGCCCGCAGAAAAGGCCGCCTTCAGGCGGCCTTTGTCGTTTTCGCATCCGCCTGCGGGCGGAGGCCCCGGCCTAGCCGCTCGCTTGCCAGTGTGCGCCGAATACGCTAAGTTTTCGCTACGCTGAGGATTGGCGCGTGCAGCAAGAACGTGCTGCGCTCCAGGAGCTCGCGTAGAATCGTCCGCTGTGGGGGCTTCGTGCGCCCACTAAAAAGGCCGCCCCACCGGGCGGCCTTTGTTGTTTCTACTGTCGTATTTCCACCTCCGCCTTGCTGTGCCGGTTGTGCGGGAAATCCTGCGCAATTTCGTCCCGCACAGATGCGCGAAATTTCATAGCATTGTTGCCAGGCTGAGCTCGCTGCGTCGACCGGATTCAGCCAGCACCGCCCCCTGTCACAGGCCGCCCCCGGGCGGCCTTTGTTGTTTCCGCACCCGCCCGCGCGCTCGCGCCGGCGGGTTTTTTGTTGCCCGCCACCCGGCGGGCATTTTTCTTTCCGAGTCCCATGCGCAAAAACCTCCTCGGGGGCGCCATTGTTTTCATTGGCGCCCTCAGCATGCTGACTGCGGCGGTCACCGACTTGGTTGCGAAGATCACCCTGCTGATCGACGCCATCCTCGGACTGATCCCCAAGGTTCTCATGCTGGGCGAGCTGCTCGCCAGGTTCTAACACGCGCACCAGGTCCCGCTGACTGAACTCCGGTCGCGGGCTGGCTTTGCGAACGATGCGAAGTCGGCCCGCGCTCGTGGGCACCACAAAACTCGCGATAACCGCTTTTATCGCGAATTCCTGCGGATAGGCCTTGGTCGATGCGCTTGGCGAACGAAGGATCATTCCCGAATTCCAACGGGGACAATTGCCGGGCGGCCGGGCAGAGCGCCCGGCGCCCGCAGCCGCTCCGGCCGCCAGTGCCAGGCCACTCGCATCCAGGCCGCCCGCCGCCGTCTCTTCAACCAACGCCTCGGCGACGTGAGCCTGGCAGGTCCGCCGCGGTGTCAGACGCGTCCAGAGAGCCGCGCAGAGTTGGCGCAGCTCGGCGACGAGCGCGACGGCGTCAACGTGATCGTCTGGACGGAAGTAGTTTGAGCACTTCCACAAGAGGATCCTCGGCTCGGCCACGGTCGGCATCCAGGCGCATGGCAGCGCGAAGGGGAAATCCGCCACCTGATCGCGCAGCGCGTGATCGATCGCTCGTCGATGCTCGGCCAGCTTGAGACCATCAGCCGGAATTTCTGCTGACCGCCTTTGGATTTTTCCGAGGACGCCAGGAAATAAACCGGTTTATCTTGGAAAGGAGCGCCGGCCGTTTCTCTCTCGTAACAATGCTCGAAGTCAAGCGTATCGCGAGATGGAGAAACGGCAATGGCTCGCCGCACGTGGTGCGGCCTAATGCCAGAGACGTGTCTGATCCTGCGCACAAGGGCGGTCGGTACGAGCTGAGTTGTCAAGCGTCGCATCAACGATACCGGCGACCTGATCGAGTACCTGGCGGCCGGCAGTCTGCAGAGCTACGTTACAGGCCTGTACCGCGGGGCGGGCTTTGGCTCCAGCTACAGCAGCCACTCTGGCCGCCGAACGTTTCCCAGCCGACTCCTCGCACATAGGCACCGGCTCGAAACCGTGCAAACGTTGTTGGGGCATGCCGAGCTGGACCACATTGCACAGTATCTGGACGTTTCAAACAAGGGGCTTCGAGAGGCGGTGGCGGCACTTGGCGACGCCCTTTAGTAGCTACAATGTAGAAACGGCATCTTGACGTGCTGCGCCTGTGTATCTACAATGAATCTACGCAATAGGAGTGCCGAGATGGAACTGTCAATTCAAAAATGGGGCAACAGCGCGGCCGTGCGCCTGCCCACAACCTTGCTTGAACAACTCAAGGTGGCATTGGGAGACAAGCTGTCTGTCGATGTGCGTCCGGACGGCGTCATGCTCAAGCCCGCTCGGCGCAAATATTCACTCGATGAGTTGGTTGCTCAGTGTGACCCCAAGGCGCCGACCCCTGAGGTGCTGGGTGCTTGGAGCGGGGTCAAACCGGTAGGGCGCGAAGTATGGTGAGGCGCGCCAAGTTTGACCGGGGCGACATTGTGCGAGTGAGCTTGAACCCTACGGAGGGGCGTGAGCAACAGGGGGACTTCCGTCCTGCACTCGTACTTTCACCGGCAGCATTCAACGCTTTGGGTGTTGCCCTGGTTGCACCGATTACGCAGGGAGGCGATTCCGCGCGCTTCGCTGGTTTTGCTGTTCCGCTGTCCGGTGCTGGCACGGAGACGCAAGGTGTCGCGCTGGTGAACATGGTGCGCACGCTGGATCTTGAGGCTCGCGGCGCGAGGAAGATCGAACGGGCACCCGCCGAGGTTGTGGAAGATGCGCTCGCCCGTCTTCAAACCATCCTCGAATAGCCGTTAGTAGACGTCAACAAAGGAAAAGCGAATGGACCACGTCATCTTGACCCCTGCGATAAAGGCTGATCTTGTGAGCGACTGTCTCGGAACAGTGAAGGTTCTCGGAATCGTTGGTCGGTGCCGAACGGGAAAGACCTTGTCGTTGAAGCAGTGGACGGAAGAAGCACGTGCTCAAAATGAGCGTGCGAGTAGCGTATGCCGACAACCACACCCTCTTGGTGAGTGAGAAGATTGAGATCGATTTTGACGGCCAGGTGCGGGGTGCTGCGATAGGTCACTATCCTATGTTCGATCTTAACGGCGCCGACGTTGTGATCGTGGATGAGCCTCTACAGAACCGGGAGCTTGTGGAGCGACTGTTCGCACACGTCGATCCCAACGGAGGGGCCTTCATGCATCGACTGTTAGTCCTGCCAATCCAGACTGAGGGTGAGATTGACTCCTTTGGCATTCCGCGCTCGGCAGTGCGGTTGTACTCCGTCGCTGGCTTGCCTCTCTAACAACGGAAAAGGGCGATGGACATCAACGCAATCATTCAAGCAGCCAAGTTGGGGCGCGCTCGAAAGGACGCGCAGGAAGACACTTGTGCGGTGTTTGCGGCTGCGCTGTACGACGTGTTGTCGGCTCAGGGGATTCCCTGTCAGATAGTCACAGCTGTGAAAAGGCAGGGTCATGCCTGGGCGCATCTGATAGTTGAGGTTGCCGGCCGCTACTACGACTCTATGGGCGAGTTCTCGACCAGCATCTATCGCGCGCGGGCCAAGATTCATCCGACAGTGTCCCTGGACATCGCGTACCGGCCCGACGTCCGGATCGATTGCTATGAGTCGGAGTTCGACGAACTGCACTCCTTCTACGTCAACGTGCTCAACAAGGCCATGCTTGGGTCGGCTGCCGCGAAGCCTGCCTAATTTCACAGGAAAAGCAAATGAGTACATTTCAGGTGTGCGACGTCGTAAGGCTCAAGAGCGGCGGGCCTGGCATGACGGTGGAAGAGATCGGGGATTACTCGCAGAGCAATCCTCCGGGGTCGCGCAACGGCATCCTGTGTGAGTGGACTCTCGGAAGGACGTTTCACCGCCATATCTTTGACGCGGCGATACTCTGGAAGATTTTAGGCGGACAAGATAATGAAGCCGGATAGCACGCGAAAGGGATGGATTGTCCGCACTGGAAACGACTACCTGTTTCCTCAAGGCGGGGACGTTGGCTACACGCCGAACCTGGCAGATGCCGGAACCTTCGACTCAGAAGAGGAAGCCATCGAGGCGGGCCGCGACCATTGCGATCCCGGCTTTGTGGTGATGCGCGACCCGCGCTGAGAAAGGAAGAATCATGGAAGTTGAAGTGGAAATGGACGGCCAGCGATACGTTGGTGAGGTCCATGAAACGGATGGCGTGGTAACTGTCATGACCGACGCCGGCTATATGGAGATGACGTCGATCGGTGGTAGCAGTATCGAATCGATGGCGAGAACCCTGCTGTTGCGGATGGTAAGGGCAGGCAAGGCTAGACCAAAAGCCAAGTGACAATGGAGGCCGAGGAGAAGTAATGTTCACAGTCGTCTGTCTGCTGATGGCCTCACGACTATTGCCCATGGGAGTGGGCGGGTATAGCTGCGATGAAGAAACCGACTCTTCGGAAACCTTCTACGGCTTGGTGACCGGAGCGCTGTCCATCATTGTCGGATTGTGGGCGGGCCGGGCCATTCTATACCCGAAGCTGGAGCGCGGGCTTCTCAGAACAGGGCCGGCTGACGTTCTGGGCCTGGATAATGGCTCTGGCCATTCTGGCCGCCCAATCTGTCCTCACTCACCTTGCATTCAAGAGCTTCCACGGAGGCATCGCCTCATATGCTCGCATATTCATTGAGCTTGGTTCGGCGGCTGGCATAGCGCGGGCATGTTATCGTGGCGGAAGAACCGTGGAAGCCGCATCACCAATGGAACGACCAATGGCCGTTGATCATTTGGCTGAGTTGGGGTTGTAAGCTCAGGGACCTAAAGAGTGCGCGTGGAAGCGGTGAAGGAGTATCGAAAGGCCACGGGCGCGAACCTGCCGGAAGCGCAGCGCGCACTCGGGATCAAGTAACACAAGAGAAGCAGATGAGCAATGAAACGGCGCACGATCTCCTTTCGAGATCACTTCCACCCGGCGTGGAGTCGGTCGCGCGCGAGGACGGCGCGCTGATCGTCCGGTTCAGTGACGGAACGGAGGCCACTGTCTTGCGCAGCTTTCTCGCCTGGATGGGCGACCCAACGTTTGAGCTTTGGATGCCGCGCGATGAGCGAACTGGCATGGCGAAGATGATGCCGAAGCTTACAAGGCATGAAGTGCTCGACCGTCTCAGTCGAATGGCGGACGAAGTCGCGAGGCGCACTGCATAGGAAAAGCAGCCATGCCGGAATTGACCATTGCCGACGCACTGCGACTTGCGATCAACGTCCTGCGGGATGCCGCTGACTCCGGCAAGATGCCATCAGGCATTGAGCTGGATGACGTGACCGTGCAACTGCATGCCGCAGCAGCAGAGACGCTCAGCGCGTCGTTAGCCGACCTGAATGGCCACGAATAGGAAATGAGTACGATGAAACCGTACAGCATTGACGTGTCATCGACCGGAGATACGGTGTGGGTGACAGCACACGACGGCTCGTGCGTAGGGCGGTTCAGCAAGCGATTTGGGATCGACGTCCATCGGACGGCGGAGGAGCAGTTGGCCGGCGCAGATCAGTGTTTGCATTGCACACACCAGCCGGCGTGTGAGGCTGAATGGAAGGTGTTTCGCACAGAGGTTCTGCGGCACCACGGGATCGATGTCCCAGCTAATGCTATCAGGTTCTGAGAACGGAAAAGGAGAAACAATGCGAGACGGGACAGTCGTTGCAGTCAATCGAACTCGTGGCATGTTCATCGTGGAAATCGACCACGGGGATTACGCCGTTTTCGAGCTCCTTGATAGTATTGACATTGCAGTCGGGGACAGGCTCCGCGGGGAGCTTGACGCACTCGGTGGAGAGGAACTGCGCCATCTGGACCAGGGATGCAGCTTTAGTGTGTATGGGCAGAGCGGACCGAGCGGCTTAGGTGTATGCAAGCGCCTTCTGGGGTGATGGTGTCGCGCGGGCCTTGCAGCCAGCTGACGCTGGCTGCTGGGCTCTACTACTGAGGCCGGCAAAGCGATCACGCGCGAGCTGGTGTAGTAACTGCGATCGACATGGCGGCCATCCGATGCCAAGCGCGGCGGCGCCGGTTTGCGTAGAGCTACGATGCTAGCTGTAGTGCTTGGTCATAAAGTCGCGTATGTCGCGCAGCATGGATTCCACATCAGATTTCTCGAAAGTGTCCCAGTTGGCGTGTGCGGCGCTGTTGCGAAGATCAGCAATGGCGGTGATCCGCTTTTGCATGAGCTTGGAGTAGGTCCCTTTCTTCGCGAGCTCCGCATTCATGGAATCCAGTTTCGGCTTGTCTGGCAGTGTCACATCATTTGCGAAACAGAGCTTGCGCAAGGCATCTTCCAGGACGCTTCCCGCGACCACAGCCGCAGGCTGAAAGTAGCCCGCTTCCAGGAGATGCTCCGCCTGTTCCAAAAGCTCATCGAACACATCCGCTTCGATGAGCGATTTCATGTCGAATAGGCTGCCGGATTCGTAGTCGTCTTTCGCGGCGAGCATAACGCCGTAAGCCTGCTCGACATGCTCCCATTTTGGATAGTCCGAGAATTTCTGCTTGATGCGCAGATAGTGCGCACTGCTTTCGCCGAACGTTCTGGATAGGAGGCTAAGACAACTGGTCAGCCACTGATTTGCAAGTTGTACGTCAACAAAGTCACCGGTGAGTACGGCGGGCGGAGGTTCGCGGCGGGTCGCGAGAACACGCCGGCCCAATGCAAGCAGCTCGTCCAGGCGAGCGAGAACTTTGGCGTCAACGGTCACGGAAAGCTCCTTCCATTCGGGGATGGGGTCGTGGGGGTGCGGCGTTGCCGCGAGCTGCAGCTCACAATCGGGGCGTCGATTACGAACCCTTATTATCTCGGTCAAGAGCTCGTCTGGCTATACCGCAATAGAGGGAGCATGGAGACGCGATCGGCGATCGCATACAACAAGCGCTCTGCATCGTGGTCACAAGCAAACGATGGCTCATGGAATTCGCGTCCGCAGGCCAGCGGGTTCTATTCGCTGACGGTGACATTCCGAATGTCTAGAGAATCCCGAGGCGGACCTGGAGTGCTGGTGCGCAAATGCGTGCGGCAGCGCCAGCCGGCGCGTATGCCCGCCCGGGCGTGAGGGCCGGCTAGTCGCAGCGCGCGGTGAATTTGGCGTCGGCGCCGGGCCCCTAACAGGGTGCTGAAGTACTCACCGCGCAAGCGATGAGGCTTCCCCCGCAAGGCTGGTGGGTTCGCCTATTTTTCACAATCCGGAAGCTGAGCGTCACTGCATCGACTTTTTCCGCGTTTTGGCGCCCATCTCCGGTTTCATTACCGCGACTACTGCAACTGCGGACGGATTTGCCCCAGCGAGCGCATGCGCACGAGGTTGTAGGCGGCCATGCTCAGCACAAACATCTGGTCGACCTTCTTTAGTCCGCGCACCATCACCTGACGCATGCGCCCCACGGTCTTGATCCAGCCAAAGCCTTGTTCGATCAGCTTGCGCTTCTGCTGCGAGACGGCGTAACCGGCGCTGCGAGCGATGGCATCAGGAACGGCCGAGCGTCGCCCCGAGGTGTTCTGCGCCACGTGGGGCGTCACCTTCATTTCCAGGCAGGCTTGAATGAACTCCTGCGCGTCGTAGCCTTTGTCCGCGCCCACCGTGACTTCCACGTTCAGGTCCTCAACCACCTGCCTGGCATCGTTGAGCATGACCTTCGCAGCCTCGCGCTCGGCGTGTCCGTCCGCAT